>CAYUMH010000063.1:0-24572 GCA_964445775.1 uncultured Terrimonas sp. | reverse complement strand
CCCGGCCCAGGGTAATACTTCCACTTCTTCGGGAAATACCGGTATAATAGCGATCTTCTTTTTTTCTTTGGCGATGATCTTGATACGCTTCTGTTGCTTCGGTAACAACACCTGTAATGCTTCATCCAGGTTGCCAATAGTTGCGGTAATGCCCCATGTTTGTAATTGGGGTAATTGTGCTTTAAGGTAGGCCAGGGCCAGCTCTGTCATCACGCCCCTTTTTGATCCCAGTAACTCATGCCATTCATCCACGGCAATACAGCGTAAGGGCGTAAAGATGCGTTCCCTTCCTTTCTGTGCCAGTAAAAGATGTAAACTCTCCGGTGTTACCAGCAATACATCGGGCATCTGTTTGCTTTGCCTGGCTTTCTGTTTTGGATCCGTATCGCCGTTACGTACTTCCACCGTCCAGTCCAGGCCTATTTCATCAATCGCTTCCTGCATGGCGCGCCCCAGGTCTTTAGCCAGTGACCGGAGGGGCGTGATCCACAATAATTTTAACCCGGTTTTATAAGCATCCTTATGATTCATGAAATCGATCAGCACGGCCAGGAAAACGGAGAAGGTTTTACCGAAGCCCGTAGGCGCTACTACCATACCGCTGTAACCGGCGGCATATTGCTCCCATGTTTTTTGCTGAAAGCTAAAGGGCGTATATCCTTTGGATAACATCCATTGCTCCACAATCGTATAACCGGGCGTATGTTGGATTTTTTTATTCAAATCAACGAATCAGTTTTTTTACATCCTCAATATCATCAATATCTGCTACTGTTTTGTCTTTTCTCCACCGTAATATTCGCGGGAACCGTAAGGCCACACCTGCTTTATGCCGGCTGCTGAAACCAATGCCTTCAAAGGCAATTTCAAAAACCAGTTCGGGTTTTACCGTACGCACCGGCCCGAATTTCTCTACCGCATTTTTATTTACAAAACGGCTTACTTCCTGTATCTCTTTATCCGTAAGGCCCGAATAAGCTTTGGCAATAGTAACCAGTTGATCACCCTGTTTTACAGCAAAAGTATAATCGGTATAATAAGCGCTTCGCCGCCCACTGCCTTTTTGTGCATAGATCAATACGGCATCAATGGTCAGCGGGTCTATCTTCCATTTCCACCAGTCGCCTTTTTTTCGCCCGGTATGATAGGGGGAGGCTTTATGTTTTAACATCAACCCTTCACTATTGACGGACCTGGCATTTTCCCTGATCGTTTTCAGGTACTCCCAGTTGGTAGCGTTAATAACGGTTGATAATAATATATTTTCAGAGGGGTTGTTTAATACCAATTTTTCTACCTGTTGCCTGCGTTCCGTTAAACTTTTATCCCGCCAGTCTTCACCCTCCCATTCCAGCAGGTCGTACACAAATAAAGCGACCGGTAATTCTTCCAATATTTTTTTAGACAGGGTTTTCCTGTTCAGCCGTTTTTGCAGTTCACTAAAATTAAGCACTTGTTTGTCTTTATACACCAGTAGCTCTCCATCTAATACAAAATTACCGGGCCATTGTAACAAGGTGTTCTTTATTTCAGGGAACTGTTCTGTTACCAGCTCTTCACCCCTTGACCATATAAATACTTCACCATCCCGTTTAATAAGCTGCCCCCTGATGCCATCCCATTTATATTCCGCCTGCCAGGTTTGTATATCTCCCAGTTCTTGCAGGTCTTTCTCCAATGCATAAGCCAGGCAAAAAGGGTAGGGCTTGGATAATTGTGTGTCGGTATATTCGCCCTGTACCAGTTTATCAAAAGATACTTCGCCCATCTTCCAGTCGCCCATAATACTATGGGTAATGGCATTGGCGGCTAACTGGTAGTGTTTGGCAAGGGCATTGATCAGTGATTGAGAAGAAATGCCCAGGCGAAAACTACCGCCTAACAATTTATTAAAAATAAATCTTTCAGTAGCGGGTAAACTGTCCCATGCCTGCAGCACAAAATCCTTTTTCTCCGTATCGGTTTTATCCTTCAATGCAAGGATAAGGTCCATCCATTCGGCCAGGCTTCGTTCTGTATGGGTTGCGGGTGGCGGCAGCACAAGCGCAATGGTCTCACCCAGGTCACCCACCGATGCATACGCTTCCCGGAACAACCATTCGGGTATACCTGCCAGCTCCATGGCCCATGTTTGCATGAGGGTAGTATTCACACTGCGTTTAGGGCGCTTGCCGGTGAACAGGGCCAATAACCAGAGTTTATCATTGTCTGTTGCTTCCGATAAAAAACGGTCGATGGCTTCCAGTTTTAAACTGGTTTTATTGGTGCTGTCCAGGGCATTGATGAGGTTGGCAAATACTTTCATTCCGGTATCGTGTTTTCAGTTACCGGCTCTTCCGAACCAAATTCGGTTTGTACTTCTTCCGCAGTAATACCAATTTCATTCAGGTATTTGGTAAAAACGGCTGTTTGCCCGTGGGTAATATATACTTTCTCAGCACCGGTGGCTTTGATCACATCAATCAATCCTGTCCAGTCGGCATGATCACTGATGGCAAAACCGGCATCAGCACTTCGCCACCTGCGGGCGCCACGTACCTGCATCCAGCCCGAACAGATGGCTGTAGCGATATAGGGGATTTTACGCAGGGATGGGGCATCGGATAAAGAAGGCGGAACAATTACAATGCTTTTATCCAGGTGTTTTACATTTTCCTTCAGGTCAATTATTTCGTAAGGGGGTAATTGAACACCGGTGCTTTCGTAAGCCTGGTTCAGTTTACCAATGGAATAATGAACATGTAATGTTCCCAAACCGTCCAGGGCCTTCATAATTCTTTGTGCTTTTCCTAAAGCATAACCTACAAATACCGAGTTCTTGCCGTTGGACTGGTTTTGTAAAACCCAATCCTGTAATTGTTTATTTTGCTCGGCAACCGGCAACCAGTTATAAATGGGTAAGCCGAAAGTACTTTCTGATACAAACTCATGGCATTTTACCAATTCAAACGGCGGGGTAATGCCATCATCCTGAACTTTATAATCGCCCGATATTACGGTTACCCTTCCTTTATATTCCATTCTTACCTGGGCCGAGCCAATGATATGGCCTGCAGGATGTAAGGAAACTGTTACACCATTTATATGTATTGTTTCATGATACGCCATTCCCTGTACGTTAATGGCTTCACCAATCCTGGTTTTTAAAATAGGAACCGTATCCTGGTGACAAAGATATTTTTTCATTCCCGGGCGGGCATGATCTGCATGGCCATGTGTGATAACGGCCATATCCACCGGCAGCCAGGGATCTATATAAAAATTCCCGGGAACACAATAAATACCATGCGGTGTGAATTTGATCATATTAATATAAACAAGGCAAAAGCTATACCGAATGTAGAAAAAGAGCCGGCTCAAATGGTGCTGGTCAACGAATTAAAATCATATTCTCAATTGTATAAGACCTCTCCTTCGTCGAGATGACGTCTATTTTATGGTTCGTGAGACACGAACCATGGCTCCTAATCCGTTGTGAAACGCTGTGATACTATGCCTTTTTTAATTACAGACGCTGTGCTTTCAGTAGGAAACGCTGATCAAAGGAAACAATTATTAATTATTCATTCTGTTTTATGGTTCGTGAGACACGAACCATGGCTGCTAATCCTTTGTGAAATGCTATGATACTATACCTTCTTCATTACAGGCTCTGCGGGTTCAGTAGGAAACGCTGATCAAAGGAAATAATTATTAATTATTCATTCTTAATTAAAACCTCTCCTCCGTCGAGGTGAAGTCTGTTTTATGGTTCGTGAGACAGGAACCATGGCTCCGGATATGCTATGTAATCTTCCTTGAAACGCTGCGATACTATGCTTTTTTAAATTACAGACGCTGTGCTTTCAGTAGGAAACGCTGATCAAAGGAAATAATTATTAATTATTAATTATTCATTCTTAATTATTTCTTCAATCTTCTCGTCTTTTCCTGTATCAGCAATAAATTCTCCCGCAGTGTTTTTTTCAAATGTACTTTTAACAACTGGCCCATGGTTTTACAACGGTTAAAAATAGTGGTATTGAAATGCTGGTTCAGTTCATTTTTTAATTGCTCCACTTTTTCGGGTGGCGATATTTCATCCACCGCCATAATATTTAATAACTCCATTAAACGGTACCGGGAATTGGCCACCCGGAAAGCCATCGCTGACTTCTCTTCGGCCTGGTATTGTTCAATGGATTCTTTGTTTAGCTGGGACAGGGTGGTTTGTACCAAAGGGTAATTCTCTTTAAAAAACTGCGGCAGGTACATATTCTTCCGGCCTTCATAACATTGCTGGTCAAAATCAATGGCGCGGATGCGGTATTGGTAATCCTCAATATCCGGGGTAATATCTATTACAAAATTATAACTGCGCATATCGCCCAGCAGGCGTACAAAACAACGTTCATTGAATTTTACAAACTCTTTTGCCAACCTGGTTTTATTGGTTTCCGGTCTTTGTAAAGTATGTTCGGTAAATACATCGCCGGGCAGGCCGGGTATATGTTCTTCTACCAGTGTATTACCATGGGTAAAATAGGTAATACGGTTGGGCGATAAAATATGCTCCAGCTCCAGTCCGTAAATACGGGAAGCATCATTCAGTTTGATATAATAGTGGTCGTAATTGGAATTAAATTTATTCACGATCCTTATACGGAAGGGTAATGAATTACCAAACGTACAGTAATCAATACGGGCTACATCCAGCTGGTCAATAAAACTCAGGTCGCCCTCGGTTTTTAAAATGGCATAAATATGTACCAGGCCTTCGCGCAGGTAATTCCATTCAGGCGTATCATAAATAGCTTTTTCCCAATGGGTGGGGTTACCATCCTTATCTTTAATGGGTATGGACCAGGTAAAATTCAGCAGTTCTTTATGGGCAATGGGCAGGGTTACTTCACGGCCATTGTGTTTCAGGTAGGCCTGTAACTTTTCGCCAACGGCATACAGCTTTTTCTTGCGTGAAGGCTTATCACTTTCCAGCAGCTCTAAATTATTTTTATGCTCTAAAAAACTCATAATATCAATACAGCAACTGGCAGGTTAAAGGTAAAACTGCTGTATCTCAAATTTAGTACTATTAGCGGCTAAGTGGTGCAAGTAATTGTGTAAAGTAAGCAGGTGCTTTGGAAAGCCTGCTGCCATACCAGCTAAAAAACTCCCCGTCTGCCAGGGCAATAGTGGTTGACGGTAAAAGGGTTTGTAAAGCATCCACATGTTTTTGTTTAAAGGGGTAGGGTTCGGTGGACAATAGTAACAGCTCTACCTGCAATGATTGCAGTTCAGCAATGGTGGTTTCGGGGTAACGTTGCCGGTGCGCAAATACATTGGTACAGCCGCAACGTTGCAACATATCATGAATAAAAGTATCGTTGCCGATGGTCATATAGGGTTCCTGCCAGATCAGGTAGGCAGTACGTTTATTAACCCTGGCGGGTTCCATTTTATTGAAACCGGCTGTGATAGTATCTATCAGTGCTGTTGCTTTTGCAGTGGTATTTGTCAGCATTCCAATTCTTTCAATCATATCCAGGGCCGAAGCCAGGTTGATTACATCGCTCACAAAAACGGGGAAATCTTTGGCCAGTTCGGTTATTTCCGCCTCCAGGTTTTCTTCCTTGTTGGCAATAATCAGGTCGGGGGCCAGGGCTTTTATTTTATCCAGGTGTAAATTTTTAGTACCGCCGATAATGGTCTTTGTTTTTTTCCAGTGAGGGGGGTGGACACAAAATTTGGTAATACCTGTTACCTGCTGTTCTAAACCCAGGCTATAGAGTAATTCAGTTTGCGAAGGAACCGTAGAGATTATTCGTTGGGGAGGTTGGGATAATTGTAGCTGCCTTTGTAGCTGATCGGTAACCGGAATCATACGGCAAATTACAATAATAGTATCAATAGGGCTAAAAATCACCGCGCCCCCTGCCAAACAGGGTTCGGCAGGAGGGTTCCGGATATTAAACTCTTTTCATGGATCTTTGGATCACGGTGATGTTGGATAAATATGGTTCGTCTAAAGACTTGGATGGTAGTTTTATCAATGGATTGGCGGACTTAATACGGCTTACCAATGGACGGTTGGTTTCTAAAAAACGGGTCGGTTCAGAGGATTGAATTCGTGTGGAATTACAAAAGGATAGTTGGGTACAGGGTTTTCGGGAAGTCGGATCTTATTAAGAGGCTCATTTCATCAAAACAAAAAAACAAAAAAAAGAAGTTGACTGATACTGGATTTTTGTTTCGGTTTTAAAAGGATTTTCTTGGACAAATTTTAAAATAGGATGATGGACGGTTAGTTCACGTAATATTGGATTTTACAAAGATTGATCAGCGATCAATCAACTTCTACCACAAAAGTAGTATGCCGCAGTAAATAAATATAGAGCATTATTGCTTAATTTTTAAGCATCGGTATTTGCTGTACGGGTGCGTAAATTGACTTTTATCATATGTGGATTTACAGTTGTTTTATATAGTAATTATACGAAAAATGACTAATGCAAAGGTTTGCATAACCGTTTTAGGGTCTTTTTGGGGTATTGTAAACGGCTAAAAGCGGTAAATACTGCAGTTTTTACCGCCCCGGTTTTTCCGGATTTGCGGTAAATGCGTCCAACTTTTTCAGTTAATTTCTATACCCGGTCGCTAAAAAATAACACAGATGGGGTATGAAGGCAATAACCATAAAATAAAAAGCGACCCAAGGGCCGCTCTTTATTTATTCTAAATACTTAACTCTATATACTATAATCTACATACTTTATACTATAGTCTACATACTTAATACTATAAGCTGCATGTTTAACTTCCCAAAGCCTGAATCACATCATATTTAGTAATAATATGATAATTACCTGCATCATCCTTGCCTAAAACAGCACCGTTTTCTTTGGTGATCAATGTTTTAAGCTTTTCAACCGGGGTTAAAAAGTCAACAATAGGAAAGGCCGGCTCCATTACTTTGGCCACTGTTTCGTTCTTAATATCGGCATTGGAAAAAACTTTCTGGAACAGGCCACTCTCACTGATAGCACCGCTTACCTGGCCATTATCAAATACGGGAATATGCTCAATATCATAGGTTTTCATCAATTCCACCGCTTTGGAAACAGGGTCCTGCGGGTTGATGGTGATCAGTTTTTGCGTGCTGGGACGGCCGGAAACAATGTCTTTGAAGGATTTTACGTCAAGGAATCCACGCTCCATCATCCACTGGTCATTGTATATTTTACCTACATAACGACTGCCATGATCGTGGAAAATACATACTACCAGGTCGTCCGGCTTCAGGCTGCCTTTTAACTGCATCAGGCCCTGTATACAACTGCCGGCACTATAGCCGCAGAACAGTCCTTCCTCCTTGGCCAGCTTACGGGCCATCACCGCACCGTCCTTATCAGTTACCTGCTCAAACTTATCTATCACGCTCATATCATAGTTGGCTGGTATAAAATCCTCGCCAAAGCCTTCACTGATATAGGGATATACTTCGTTCTCATCAATCTCACCAGTATTAAAATATTTAGTCAGTAAAGATCCATAAACATCTATAGCCCAGATCTGTATATCTTTATTTTTTTCTTTCAAAAACTGGGCTGTGCCGGTTACTGTACCCCCCGTTCCGGCTGTACAAACCAGGTGGGTGATCTTACCTTCGGTCTGCTCCCAGATCTCCGGACCCGTGGTTTCGTAGTGGGCCAGGCGGTTGGCCAGGTTATCGTATTGGTTAAAGTGGTAGGAGTTGGGTACTTCCTTAGCCAGTCTTTTGGCCACACTATAATAACTTTTCGGATCATCGGGAGCCACATTGGTAGGGCATACAATTACCTCGGCACCCACGGCTTTTAAAATATCCGCCTTTTCTTTGGACTGTTTATCGGTAGTTACAAAAATACATTTGTACCCTTTTACCACGGCTGCCAGGGCCAGGCCCATGCCCGTATTACCGCTGGTACACTCAATAATGGTACCGCCGGGTTTTAATTTCCCTTCCGCTTCCGCAACTTCCAGCATTTTCAGGGCCATGCGGTCCTTAATACTGTTACCGGGGTTAAAATAATCCACTTTGGCCACAACCTGGCAGGGGAGGTCTTTGGTTATTTTATTTAAACGTATCAGCGGCGTGTTACCAATTGTTTCTAAAATGTTATTCTTAATATCCATATCGGGAAAATTTAATCATCAGGTCTGGATGACGTTACAACTAATAAAGACAATATATATGGAGTAACAGTTACCTGGTTGAACTGTTCATCTGTAAATACATCAGTAATAACGGCAAGCAGTAAAGCTGCAAATATACGTGTTGTAAAAATTAATGTTATGACAGATATGTTAAGTTAACAGTAAATACAGATATTGTCTGGATAGCATGCAAAAAAGCTGCCCAGGGAACCTCAGTTCAACGGAGCGTCGCAAGAGCAGATTAACCAGGGAACGGGACCCCGGTAACCTGCTGAAAAACACCCCGGCTGACAGTAAATGATGGCGGTAGAAAATCCACTGTTTAATTTGCATTGTTTCCCTTATTTTTGCTTCCCGTTTAAAAGGTATAAACCCTCAAAAAATTAATGCCGGTGGCTACTAAATTTTCAAAAGAGACTTATTTATACTGGTACGAGTTAATGCAATTGATTCGCCAGTTTGAGTTGACAGCAGAAGAGAAATACAAAATGGATGGTAAGATTCGCGGTTTTTTCCACGCCTATGTAGGGCAGGAAGCCATTGCTGCCGGATGTATGACTGCAACACGTGCCGAAGACCTTTTTATTACCGCTTACCGTGACCACGGACTGGCTTTGGCCAAAGGAATGTCGGCCGATAGCTGTATGGCCGAATTATATGGTAAGGCTACCGGTTGTGCAAAAGGCAAGGGTGGCAGTATGCACTTTTTTGGTAAAAAGGAAAACTTTTACGGCGGTCATGGTATTGTAGGTGCACAAATTGGTACCGGTGCCGGCCTGGCTTTTGCTGAAAAATACCGTGGTACAGATAATGTGGTGCTTTGCTTTTTTGGCGATGGTGCTGCCCGCCAGGGTATTTTGCACGAAACTTTTAACCTGGCCATGTTATGGAAACTGCCGGTTATCTTTATTTGCGAAAATAATAACTACGCCATGGGTACTTCTATTGAACGTACCTCTAACGTAATTGATATTTATAAACTGGCCGACGCTTACGAAATGCCAGCCGACCAGCTGGACGGTATGAGCTCCGAAACCGTGCATGAAGGTGTAAGCCGTGCCGTAAAAAGAGCCCGTGAAGGCAACGGACCTACTTTACTGGAAATTAAAACATACCGTTATAAAGGTCACTCAATCAGTGATCCGCAAAAATATCGTACTAAAGAAGAGGTGGACGAGTACAAAGATCGTGACCCTATTTCTTTGGTAAAAACAACCATTTTACAGGAGAACTTTGCTACAGAAGCAGACCTTAAAGCTATCGACGACCGCATTGACGCAGTGGTGGCCCAATCGGTGAAATTTGCCGAAGAAAGCCCATGGCCAAACGACGACGAGGTTTTAAAAGATGTATATGTAGACCAGAACTATCCGTTCATCGTTGACTAAAACCAAAACAAAAACAAGCAATCATTCCAACATTAATTTAAACTAACAATGGCAGACAAGAAACAGGTGGTGCAGGAAGCAACCGGTGGTGATGATGTAATCATAAAAGCCAAAGATTTTTGGCAGCGTAATGCAAAAGTAATTTCTATTGCTCTTTTACTGGTGATCGTTTTAGGCGGTGGCTGGTTCGTGTATAATAACTTCTTTAAAAAGCCGAAAGAAGCCGAAGCAATGGACAAACTGTTCAAAGCGGAGGATTATTTCCGCCAGGACTCTGTTAACCTTGCCTTAAACGGTGACGGCCAGAACCTGGGTTTCTTAAAAATTATCTCTAAATACAGCGGTACCGATGCGGCTAATATGGCCAATTTTTATGCCGGCAGCTGTTATATTAAACTGGACGATAACGAAAAGGCGGTAAGTCACCTTAAAAAATTCAGTTCAGATGCCAAACAAATACAGGCCCGCGCTTATAAATTATTAGGCGATGCTTATGGCGACCTGGGTAAGGGTAATGAAGCCCTGGAGTATTACACTAAAGCGGCGCATCATTTTGAAGCAGACAAACAGGCTTCTGCCGAAGCTTTATTCAATGCAGCCTACCTGGCCCAGCATATTTTAAACAAACCTGACCAGGCCATTAAACTGTACAAAGAGTTAAAGGAAAAATACCCGATGACCCAGCAGGGCTTTGAAGTAGATAAATACCTGGCTCAATTGGGCGAATACAACGCTAACTAATTTTTAGTTTACCGGCTGTAGTACTCCTGTCACCGTTCCTTGCGTCGCACTCTTGTACTGTATGAATGCTGTTCGGCAATGGTCAGTACTCTCCCGGGTGTATCGTAATTTTTAAGGTACAGTGTAGTTTTTTCAGGCAGGAAGTTAATTAGCCAATTATCTAATTATCAAATTACCTAATTATCTGTTATGGCAGATGTAAACAATAGTAACCTATTACAACTTAATACAGGCATTCTGAAAAAGGATGCCTGTGTTGTTTTGATAAAAACCGAATGGAATGCCGCCATTGTTGACGAGATGGAAAATGGCGCCCGTCGGGTTTTTGCCGCCAACGGCATTGACAATATTATTACCAAAGTGGTTCCCGGTAGTTTTGAACTGCCCTTTGCCATTAAAAAAATATGGGATAATGCCGGCCTGGGCCAGCGGCCCGATGCTTTTATTGCTATTGGTACCGTTATCCGTGGCGATACGCCTCACTTTGATTATGTATGTAAAGCCGTTACTGATGGCGTGGTACATTTAAACCTTACCTTGCCGGTGCCTGTAATTTTTGGGGTGCTTACGGTGGATAATGAGCAACAGGCCCTGGAACGGATAGGGGGTAAGCATGGGCATAAAGGAGAGGAAGCCGCTATTACTGCACTAAAAATGATCGGGCTGGACCTGTCACTCGACAGGTAAAGCACAGATACTTTTTTACTTTTTAATTTTTACTTTCATTGAACGTACAATTATTCATACCCTGTTTTGTTGACCAACTCTATCCGTCCACTGCTTTTAATATGGTAAAAGTGCTGGAGAAGGCGGGCTGTACGGTTAGCTACAACACCAACCAGACCTGTTGCGGCCAGCCGGCTTTTAATGCAGGTTTCCGGGAGGAATCGAAACAGGTATGCACCAAATTTGTAAAAGACTTTGAAGGCAGCGACTATATTGTAGCCCCCAGCGCCAGCTGCGTGGGTTTTGTACGGAACTATTATACCAAAATTTTTGACAACTCTTCCCAACATAACGAGGTAAAAAAACTGGGCGAAAGACTATTCGAGTTCTCCGAATTCCTGGTGAATGTATTAAAGATCGAGAACCTCGGCGCCAGCCTGCCCGGCCTGGCTACTTACCACGATAGCTGTGCCGGTTTACGGGAATGTAAAATAAAAGACGAACCGCGCAAATTACTGGCCAATGTAAAAGGACTGGAGCTGGCCGAGATGAACGATGTAGAAACCTGCTGTGGCTTTGGTGGTACTTTTGCTGTAAAATTCGAGCCCATTTCCGTGGCCATGGGCGATCAGAAAGCCGATAATGCCCAGGCAACCGGTGCCCAATACCTTATTTCCACCGATCTTTCCTGCCTCATGCATATTGATGGGGTGATGAAAAACAAAGGGCTTGATATAAAAGCCATGCATATTGCTGATGTACTGGCAAGCGGGTGGTAGGGACTAATTAGACAATTTGGCAATTAGATAATTAGCCAATGAAAACCGCACGTTTTCGACTTTCCTGTTCCAGTAGCTGACCAATCATTACATTTACTATGCATAGCTTGCGTTTCTCAAACATTAGCCCATCAGCAAATCAGCACATTCGCAAATTTTCTTTTACCTTCATTTATTATAGCAACGCCTATAAATATTAAATAAGACAATATTAAATATTACCTCTCTCATGGCTTATTGGTTAATAAAATCGGAACCCTTTAAATACAGCTGGGACCAGTTAGTAAAAGATAAAAAAACATTCTGGGACGGTGTACGTAATTATGCTGCCCGTAATAACCTGCGTGCCATGAAAAAAGGCGACCTGGCTTTTTTTTATCATAGTAATGAGGGTGTTGAAATTGTTGGCATTGCCAAAGTAGTGAAAGAAGCTTACCAGGATCCCACCACACCGGAGGAAACCTGGTCGGCCGTGGACTTTGCCCCCCACAAAAAACTGAAAAAACCGGTTACCCTGGTGCAGATAAAAGCCGATGCCCGTTTAGCCAATATGGCCCTGGTACGTTTAGGGCGTTTATCAGTACAACCTGTAACCGACGAGGAGTGGGATATTGTAATGGAGATGAGCGAAACCAAATAAGGATTAGTTTGTTATTGATAGTACAAAATCGCATATATGCAAACCGGATCACCTGTAAAAAATACCGCCTTACAACTGGTTGAATGTCCCCGCGATGCCATGCAGGGCTGGAAAACCTTTATCCCTACCGAACAAAAAATTGCCTACTTAAACAGTTTATTGCAGGTAGGGTTTCATACCCTTGACTTTGGCAGCTTTGTATCGCCCAAAGCCATTCCGCAAATGGCCGATACGGCGCAGGTAATACCTCACCTCGACCTGTCTAAAACCGATACAAAACTATTAGCCATCATCGCCAACCAGCGGGGCGCTGAGGAGGCAGTGGTATTTGATGAGATCAGTTACCTGGGTTTTCCTTTCTCTATTTCTGAAACTTTCCAGATGCGGAACACCAATTCCGATATCCAGACCTCACTGGAAAGGGTGGCCGATATCCAGGATCTATGTATTAAGAACAATAAGAAGCTGGTCATTTATATATCCATGGGTTTTGGTAATCCCTATGGCGATCCTTATTCGGAGGAGCTGGTATTTGAATGGGTGAACAAGATCATTGCACTTGATGTGGAGACCATCTCCCTGGCCGATACGGTAGGGGTGGCTACGCCGCAACAGGTATTTGATGTAACAGACTACCTGGTACAATCCTTACCCGATACTACCATTGGCGTGCACCTGCATTCAACCCCGCAGAACTGGCAGGCCAAACTGGAGGCGGCTGTAAATGCCGGTTGTAAACGTTTTGACGGAGCACTGAAAGGTATTGGTGGCTGTCCTATGGCCGATGATGAACTGGTAGGAAATATGAATACCGAGTGGATGATTGATTACTTTGTACAGCACAATATGGAGTTACCCCTTAAGCCCGAAGCACTTACCCAAAGCCTGCAAATGGCGGGTAAAATTTTCCCTACATCATTGCTGTAATACTTTAATTAAACTTTGTAAATAGTTATTAACCAGTTACAACTGCTTTACTTTTTGGTTGTTTATTGAGTATTGGCAACAGCACTACACTAATACAACCGGCTATCAGTACAATAACGGTTTGCGATAACCACAACAGCCAGCCAAAGGCCGTGGCAATACTTTGCGGCAAGCCATACACCATCATAGTACTCTCAATAAAATAAGCATAAGCACCAATGCCGCCCGGGGTGGGAACAATCATACCAATGGTGCCGGCCGATAATACGGTAAGACTTTCCTTAAAGCCGAAATGACTGGTTTCCTGCAGGGCTAAAAAACCGATATAACCGCTGCCCAGGTAACCCGCCCAGATAACCAGGGTGAGCAATACAAAGCTTTTACGCTTTTTCATATGGCGGATGGTAGTGAGGCCCTGCCATACTCTTAACACCAGCGACTTTAAAGCTGTTGCCAGGTCGGCAAATGACTTCTTTTTTATTATCATCCATAAACCGATCACCAGGGCTATAACTGCCAGGCCAATAAGGGGAATTAAAAACTTACTGTTGGAGGAACCGGTGGTTTGCGCACCGCTGTTGCTGTAAAACCAGGTATCAATAAAGCGGGAATAAAGGTCGGGCTGTACGGCCAGGGTGATCAATAATACCCCGGCAAAACAAAAAGCATCAATCAGCCTTTCCTGTACAATAGTGCCTACCAGTTTATCGGCAGGTACTTTTTCATAGCGGGCAAGGATGGTACACTTTAACACCTCGCCCAAACGGGGTACAGCGGTATTGGCCAGGTAACCAACCATTACGGCAAAAAAAGTATTGCGTTTGCTGGTATGGTAGCCCATCGGCTCCATCAGCAGGCGCCAGCGCAGGGCCCGGGCATAATGTGATAACAGGAGAATGCCAAAAACAGGGATGATGAGGAAGATCCTGGCTTCCCGCAATGCATCTTTGATCTCGGCCCATTTTTCGGCATCAATATCTTTTACCGACCACCAGACCAGGAACAGGCCCAGGGCCAGGAAAAAAAAATACTGCAGGATAATGCCGGGCTTTAGTTTCATGATACGCTAAAGTAAACACTTAGCTACAAACTAAAAAGCATACCTGCATTAAAAGCAGATTATAATTTATTGCCTTCGTTGGGGAATATCACCCAGGGTTTAAAGCTCTTGGCCGCCTCAAAATCCATCTGGGCATAGGAGATGATCACCACTACGTCGCCGGCCATTCCCTTACGGGCGGCAGGGCCATTAAGGCAGATAACGCCGGAGTTGCGTTTACCTTTAATAACATAAGTTTCTATACGTTCGCCGTTATTTACGTTCACCACCTGTACTTTCTCGTTCTCTATTAAATTGGCCGCATCCATCAGGTCCTCATCAATAGTAATACTGCCTACATAGTTCAGGTTGGCTTCCGTGATCGTTACGCGGTGAATCTTCGATTTTAAAACTTCTATTTCCATTGCGCCGCAAAGTTATGGGTTTGTATGTTATTGTTTTTTTAAACCGGCATTAATTATTAAAACCGGATGTTTTTGTACAGCGGCTTCGCCCAAGAGGGGAGAAACCTTTCTTCATCCGTACAAAATGACATGTATAAATAACAATTACCAGAACTAAAAGTTGGAAGAAGTAAAGAGGCGAATAATAGGGTAAAGAGTAAAATAAACAATTTATATTTTATTGTATATAATATTTATAAATGTATAATAATGAATATTATAATAATAAATTAATTTAGTATTAGTTGGTATCGAAAAGAACCTACTAAATTTATAAAATTAATAAAAGTATGATTATTAAATATTTATGATAATTTGTTTATTTAAAATTATAATAAAATAATTGGTTTAATCTGTTTTTTGTTGAAATTATGTTTTATAAGTATTTAATTTATAAATATTTATAAATTTTTATTATAATAAAATATTATCTATTAATCGTACCTGGCCAAGGAATGCAGCCACTACAATTACCAGTTCAATATCCTTATCATACTCTTCCACAGGCTGCAGATCGGTGGCCCGGGCAAATGCAAAATAGTCAGGTTTAAAGCCGGCGGCTTTCAGCTGTTCCACGGCATATTGTTCAATGGCGGGTAATGGCAGCTGCCCGGCTTTTTCCTTACCGTACTGTAATAGTTTATATATGGTAGGGGCCAGTTGCCGGTCAGTCTCCGGTAAACGGCGGTTCCGGCTGCTCATGGCCAGGCCATCGGTTTCCCGCATGGTGGGGCAGATGATCAGCTCGGTACGGGTATCCAGCTTGGTTAACTCCAACAGTTTCCTGATCACCATGCATTGCTGGTAATCTTTTTGTCCCATATATAATTTATCGGGCTGTACAATATCCAATAACCGGTGTACCACCTGGCATACGCCCTGGAAATGGCCGGGCCGGTGGGCCGCTTCAAAAACCTGGTCCAGGTACCCAAGCGTGTAGGCGTTCTCCGGCAGGGTAGTGCCATTGGGGTAGATCTCCTCTACCGAGGGGAGGAATAAAGCCTGCACACCTACCGCTTCCAGTTGCTCCATATCATTTTCAACAGTAATGGGGTATTTGGCAAAATCATCCTTATCGTTAAACTGGGTGGGGTTAACAAAAATGCTGCAGACGGTAAACTGCCCCTCGGCTATTGACCTTTCGGTTAATTGTATATGTCCCTGGTGCAGGGCGCCCATGGTTGGCACAAAACCTACCGAACCGCCGTTTTGCTGTATACGCTGCAGGTGTTCACGGAGGGAGGCAATCTTTTTAAAAACAATCATAAAATGCTGGTTGTGAGTACTGGTAATACTTAAAATCGTTTTTCAATATAAAATAGTAACTTTGCAAACCTTTTATAAAAAGTACAACTTAAACGGAACGCATGTCTGCAAAGAAAAGAATTTTATTTATTGCCAACGAAATGTCGCCCTACCTGGAGTTGACCGAATTTTCAGAGTTAGTGAACAAACTGGCAATAAAAGCAAATGATACCGGATACGAAGTACGTTGTATTATGCCCCGTTTTGGCAGCATTAATGAACGTCGCCACCGTTTACACGAGGTAGTTAGACTTTCCGGTATTAATGTAAATATTGATAATGATGACATGCCTTTACAAATTAAGGTAGCATCATTACCCAGTGCAAGATTACAGGTTTATTTTTTAGATAACGAGGAGTTGTTTAAACGTAAATTTGTGTTTCACGATGAGGAGGATAAATGGTTTGATGACAATGACTTAAGAACCGTGTTCTTTTGCCGCGGCGCCCTGGAAACCGTTAAAAAATTTGGGTGGCCGCCGGATGTGGTGCACTGCAGCGGCTGGATGACCGGTTTAATACCCGCTTATTTAAAGACCATCTACAAAAAAGAGCCCGTATTTGCTCATAGCAAAATTGTATACACTATTGGTCAAAGCACTTTTAAGGAAAAGCTGGGCAGCGATTTTATCAGAAAAGCGCTCATACATGATTCATTAAAGGAGAAAGACCTGGAGCCTTTTAAAGAAGCCAATAATGTAGCCATGTTCCGCGGTGGGGCCACTTATGCCGATGCCATTACTTTCGGGGCCGAAAAGGTAGATAAGAAATTATTGACTGAGTTCACCAAGGTAAAAGGCAAGAAAACCTTACTGTATAACGAGGAGTCTGATTTAACAGACTATTTGCAACTGTATAACGACCTTGCAAGCTAATTATTCGTAAAGCAACCGGTTTTTCTTTGGTGGCAACGTATAAAACAAAACCCATTTAACAATTTTCTTTGTGAAGCACAAAAACATTGCAGCAATATTTGTATTTGTCCTGGCAAGTTCAATTACATTCTTTTTCTCCTGTAAAAAAATCAACGAAGCTACCACCATCGGGGGCGACCTTATACCGGTGGTAGACAACGTAAATACATTTGATACCACTTTAGATGTATTGGCCTACAACGATGTTTTTACCAATATTAACGACAGCAGTACTTCTTCTTATACCGATGTACAATACCTGGGGCAGATAACCAACGACCCGCTTTTTGGTAAAACGGATGCTCGCATGTTTTTACAGTTAAAGCCTGTTGCCTATAAACATGCTTTTATAAACAGGCCCGATAGCCTGGAGCTGGACTCTATTGTATTGGTATTAAGTTATGTAAATACCTATGGTGATACCGTGCAGCCACAAAATGTACGTGTATTTGAAATTGCGCAAAACAGCTCCTTTAAAAAATCGGCTATTGACTCGGTATTTGTAAATGGGGTTTGGGAAAAATATTCTTACGACACCGCTTATAAATACAGGCAAAACAGCATTACCTACCAGAATCCGGGTATACCTTTGGGACAAAGAAGTTTTGTGCCTTACCGTTTAAACGACTCGGTAAAGGTATTTAAAGATACTACCGCAAAACAGTTACGTATTAAACTGGACAATGCTTTTGGCCGCCGTTTACTGGATTATGATTCTTCAACGGTTAACGGACGTATTAATGCTTATTCCAGCGACTCAGCCTTTAACAGCAACTTTAAAGGGTTTGCCCTGGAAGCCACCGGTGGTAACTCGGTAGTGGGCTTCAGCCTTACCGGTGCCAATACCAAACTGGCCATTTATTATAAAGACAAGGGACTTAACAGGCCCCAGGCCGATTGGGATACTGCGGTTACTTACTTTACTTTTTCAACCGCGTTAAGCGCCAGCGCCAACTATATCCAGCGTGATTATAACAGTACACCATGGTATGCAACAGCCGGTGATAATGTACCCGATAACGACATTTTTATCCAGAACACTCCCGGAACCTTTGCTAAAGTATCGGTGCCAGGCCTGGCTGGCTTAAATAACAGGGTAGTACACCTGGCACAACTGATAGTGGAGCAGAACTATGGCGGTATTACCGACTCCCTGTTCTATGCACCACCATCGATGATGCTGGATGCCTGGGACCCGTCAATATCAAAATTCCGTACCATACCTTATGCTTTACTGGCGGGCAGTACGGGCGCCTTTGATTATTCAACCTTTGGTTCCTTCCCCGGTAACAGCTTAAATGATGCCGGCCAGAATATTAAGACATGGAAGTTTAACCTTACCCGTTATGTACAGCATGTGGTTACAGGCAGGTTGCCTGTATACGACTTCAGGTTATATAGTCCCACTTTTGTACGCCTGCAATACGGTATACCTTCCGTACAAAGCGATGTAACGGCCAATATACAAACCATCAGCCCGGTTATATCCACTATCGGTAGGGTAAAAGTATATGGCGGTGGCAATGGTGCTTTACCCAATGCTAACCCGCGGCGGATGCGCTTAAGGATCGTTTATTCTAAAATATAGATACTTGAACGAATATTTAGACATTTACAAATAGGGTGCTATATTTGCACCCTATTAATTTTATATACTAAACCCATCAAATCAAAACAAAATAAATTTATGCCTTACTTGTTTACTTCAGAAAGTGTTTCAGAGGGACATCCTGATAAAGTTGCGGACCAGATTTCGGATGCTTTAATTGATAACTTTTTAGCTTTTGATGCCCAGTCAAAAGTTGCCTGCGAAACATTGGTTACTACCGGACAGGTGGTATTGGCAGGTGAGGTTAAGTCTAAAGCCTATTTAGACGTTCAGGAAATTGCCCGTGGTGTGATCCGTAAAATTGGTTATACCAAAAGTGAGTATATGTTTGAAGCTAACTCATGCGGTATCTTATCAGCCATTCACGAACAATCGGCCGATATTAACCAGGGTGTTGACCGTAAGAAGAAAGAAGAGCAGGGTGCAGGCGACCAGGGTATGATGTTTGGTTATGCTACTGACGAAACCGAAGATTACATGCCTCTGGCTTTGGACCTGTCGCACAAATTATTAATTGAATTAGCCGCTTTACGCCGCGAGAATAAACAAATTAAATACTTACGTCCCGATGCCAAAAGCCAGGTGACTTTAGAGTATGATGATAACAACAGGCCTGTACGTATTGATGCCATCGTGATCTCGACCCAGCACGATGATTTTGATACTGAAGCCAAGATGTTGGCCAAGATCAAAGACCAAATTGTTAAGATCCTGATCCCACGCGTAAAATCGAAATATAAAAAATACGCCAAGTTATTTAACAACGACATTAAATACCATATTAACCCAACCGGTAAATTTGTAATTGGTGGCCCACACGGTGATACCGGCTTAACCGGACGTAAAATTATCGTTGATACTTACGGTGGTAAAGGTGCACACGGTGGTGGTGCTTTCAGTGGTAAAGACCCTTCCAAAGTTGACCGTTCTGCCGCATATGCAACCCGTCATATTGCCAAAAACTTAGTAGCAGCCGGTGTAGCCAGCGAAGTACTGGTACAGGTTTCTTACGCTATTGGTGTAGCTAAACCAACCAGCATTAACGTAAAAACTTTTGGTACGGCTAATGTGGAGTTAACCGACGGACAGATTGGTAAAATAGTGGAAGGCATTTTTGACATGCGTCCTTACTTTATTGAGCAGCGTTTAAAATTACGTACACCTATTTACAGCGAAACTGCTGCTTACGGGCATATGGGTCGTAAATCGCAGGTGGTAGAAAAAACTTTCACTTCGCCTGATGGTAAAGTGGTGAAAAAGAAAGTAGAACTGTTTACCTGGGAAAAATTAGACTATGTATCAAAAGTGAAAAAAGCTTTTGGTATTAAATAATACAGTCGTTATAAACGATATAAGGCACCCGCAGCAATTGCGGGTGTTTTGTTTTACATTTGGTGGAGTGAGCTGAAAGCGAAAAGCTGAAAGTTGAATGCTTAAGGCATAACGCTAAAAGCAGAAAGCTTAGAGCCTGAGACTTAACATTTGAACTTCTTGAACTTTTGAACGCTTGAACTCCTTTAAACTTAAAACCTTAAACCTTAAACATAAAACATAAAACTTGTATGCCTAAACTCACAATCGCCTTCATTGCCGCTATTATTATGACCGTTGTAATGCAATGGCAGGGCAGCAGCCTGGTAAATGAAACCGCTACCATGGGGATTGTTAACCTGGAAATAGACCGCCCGGTAAGCAGGGTGGAAGAAGTGATTGCTTCCAACGCTAAAAATGACTGGTATATTAATATAGCGCTGGACTTTGTGTATATATTTTTTTACACGGCTTTCTTTTATATGGCCAGCCTGAGTTTTCATAAAAAAGAACGCCCCTTATTTAAAGGAAAAGCTGGTAAATGGTTTATTAAACTAAGTATTGCTGCCGGTGTGTTGGATGTAATAGAGAACCTGAGTATGTTATGGTCGCTGAACAGTGGTCCCAGTGTGGCCAGTATATGGATAGCACGCCACGCTTCTATTATTAAATTTGGCTTTTTAGGTATACTCATCATTGTATTGTTAACCTCGCTGGTACTTAATTTTGCAAAATGGAACAAGAGCAGAACCCCTGGCAAATAACCGGGGAAAAAAATGTATACGATAATAAATGGATCAATGTAACGGAGTACGATGTCATTAATCCATCCGGCGGTAAAGGCATTTACGGCAAAGTACATTTTAAGAACCTGGCAATAGCCGTTGTGCCAATTGATAATGAGGGTAATATTTACCTGGTAGGGCAATACCGGTTTACCATTGACGAATATAGCTGGGAAATACCCGAGGGTGGCTGCCCGGAAGGTACCGATCCGCTGGAAACGGCCAAAAGGGAGTTACTGGAAGAAACCGGTTTAATAGCAGGGGAGTGGACGGAGGTGATGCAGATGCACCTGTCGAACTCGGTAACCGATGAACTGGCTTATATATACCTGGCCAAACAATTGCTACAGGCCAATGCAGAGCCGGAGGAAACCGAGCAACTGCAGATAAAAAAGCTACCCTTTAATACGGTATATGAAATGGTGATGGATGGCCGCATAAAAGATGCATTAACGGTGGCGGCTGTGCTGAAAGTAAAGTTAATGCTGGACAAAAACTAACAACAACAGTTGTTGTTAAAAACAATTTAAAAACTGGACATGAAAAAATTCCGTTCGCCGCAGCGCCCTAAAAAAAGTTCCTTGGTAATAGGCCGCCAGGCCGTGAAAGAAGCGTTGTTAACCGGTAAACATTTAGATAAAATATTTTTAGATACCAGGGCCAACGGTGCCGATATTGGCGAAATAAAAAAGCTGGCCGCACAACACAATACCCCCATTAGCTATGTACCGGTGGTAAAACTGAATGGGTTTAATGTAAGCGATCATGAGGGTTGTATTGCCCAGATAGCCAGGGTACAGTATATAGAATTACAACAATTGATTTCGTTTGTAATAGAGAACGGCAACACGCCTTTGTTCTTAATATTGGATGGCATTACCGATATCCGCAATATTGGCGGCATTGCCCGTACCGCTTTTTGCTGTGGCGTACATGGCATTATTATACCCGATAAGGGAGTAGGGGCTTTGAGTGATGATGCGGTATTAACATCGGCCGGTGCTTTGGAACAAATACCTGTTTGCCGGGTAAACAGCCTGGTAAAAGCAGTGGATGAATTACACCTGAACGGCATTAAAGTACTGGCCAGCGAAATGACAGCCGCTACCACTATTGATGCGGTAAACCTGACCGAGCCCGTAGCCATTGTAATGGGCGGGGAAGAAAATGGTATTCACCCTACCTTATTAAAAGTATGCGATGAGCAGGTGAAGATCCCTATGAGCGGAGATTTTGAAAGCCTGAATGTATCGGTGGCAACTGGGATGATTTTGTATGAGACGATGCAACAGAGAAGAAAATTAGGTAATTAGTTAATTTGGAAATGAGATAATTTGGTGATGAGATAATGTGCTGATTGGCTAATATGCTGATGTGCTAATGTGTGAGAGAAACGGCATTTGCAAAATGGGTCATCGTCACCTCGACGTTGGAGAGGTCTCGGGACAATTTGATAATTTGATGATTTGGTAATGTGCTGATTTGCTAATTTGCTGATGTGCTAATGTAAGGGAGAAACTTAATCTGCGAAAAGGGGCATCGTCACCTCGACGCAGGAGAGCTCTCCGGCTTTGTTGATAAATGTGATGGGCTGAAAGGCTGCCGGATTGCAGCGAAAAGCCCGGTGAAGGCAGGTGTGCTGGCTCCCCCCTTTAGGGGCCGGGGGTGTGCCGGACTTGTAGCGGAAAGCCGGAACTGCAGTTGATAATAGCACTACAGCCGATAGCCCCAAAAAAATAATACATGAAAAAATTAGTGGTATTAACCGGTGCCGGTGTAAGCGCCGAAAGCGGTTTAAAAACTTTCAGGGATAGCGATGGCCTGTGGGAAGGGCATGATGTGTATGAAGTGGCATCGCCAAGGGGCTGGCATAAAGATGCACAGCTGGTACTTGATTTTTATAATATGCGCCGGCGTGATGTGGCCGCGGCCCAGCCCAATGCCGCACATAAAGGATTAGCAGCGCTGGAGCATTTTTTTGATGTACATATTATTACCCAGAATATAGATGACCTGCATGAACGTGCCGGCAGTACCAAGGTATTGCATTTACATGGCGAGATATTTAAGATGCGCAGCGTAGCCAATGAACAACTGGTATACGATATACGCGGCGATATTAACCTGGGCGATACAGCAAGCGACGGTGCCCAGTTAAGACCCGCCATTGTTTGGTTTGAAGAAGCCGTACCCATGATTGAACCCGCTGCCACACTGGCGATGAATGCCGATATTTTTGTAGTGGTGGGTACTTCATTGGTGGTATACCCGGCAGCAGGTTTATTGGATTATGTTGAACTCGCCACCCCAAAGTTTATTGTAGACAAACATATACCTGCCGTGCGCAGTCAGCGTAATATGACCTTAATAGAAAAGCCCGCCACCGAAGGGGTAGCGGACTTACATGCTTTATTACAGCAATACTTATAAGTTATTTGTTCCTTTTCCTGCTGCCTTCAATATTGGGCAAAAAGCCCGTGATCATACCAATAAGCGGCAGGTAGGCACAGATGGAAAATACATAGGCGATGCTCGTTCTATCGGCCAGCCAACCCAGTACGGCGGAGCCGATGCCGCCCATACCAAAGGCAAAACCAAAGAAGAGACCCGCTACCAGTCCTACTTTACCGGGAATAAGATCGGTGGCATACACCAGTATGGCCGAGAATGCTGAAGCAATGATTACCCCGATGATAACCGCCAGTACCACAGTGCCGAATAAATTCATATGCGGTAATAAAAGGGTAAAGGGCGCTGCTCCTAAAATAGATACCCAGATAATCAGCTTACGGCCATAACGATCACCTAATGGTCCACCCAGGATGGTACCCGCAGCCACCGCCGCCAAAAACGTAAACAGGTATACCTGCGATTGCTGTACGGTGACATGAAATTTATCGATAAGATAGAAAGTAAAATAACTGGTCATAGAGGCCATATAGAAATACTTGGAAAAAATAAGCACCAGTAAAATAACAATAGAGATGACTACCCTTTTTTTAGGTATAGGGGGAGTGGAGGTATCGGTTATTACTTTTTTAGTAACCGTACGCAGCTCTAAATTTTGCTGGTACCATTTACCTACCCAGGTTAAGAGTATGATGCCGGCAATGGCCAGCAGACCAAACCAGCTGATATAGTGCTGACCGAAGGGAATAACGACTAAAGCGGCCAATAAAGGCCCGGCCGAACTACCCGCATTACCGCCCACCTGGAAGATGGATTGGGCCAGTCCTTTTTTACCACCCGATGCCAGGTGGGCCACCCTTGATGCCTCGGGGTGGAAGATGGAAGAACCCATGCCGATTAAACTTACCGAAGCCAGGATATAATAAAAATTAGAGGCAAAGGCAATACAGAGGAGGCCGGCAAAGGAAAAAGTCATACCAATGGCCAGTGAACGGGGATTGGGTTTTTTATCGGTATACAGGCCCACAAAGGGTTGTAATATGGAGGCCGTTAACTGGAATACCAGGGTAATAATACCTATTTGGGTGAAGGTGAGCGCAAAATTATCTTTTAACAGGGGGTATACGGCCGGTATAACAGATTGTATGAGATCGTTGAGCAAATGCGAAAAGCTGATGGCAAACAGGATGGGATATACTGTTTGCTGGCTGGTGAGGGTGCTTGTTGTTGTCTTCATAATACTATTTATTCATCAGGTCATCTGATGTTTTGTTCAAAAAAATTATAAGGTCCCGATGATCTTTTTCGCGGCCTGCAGAGCTTTATCGAGATTTTGGGCCTCGATATGCTGCAGCAGTTGTTCGTGTACCTGTTGCGAATGGATAAAGGGTGTGGTATTGTTATAAAAAAAAAAAAAAAACTG
>CAYUMH010000062.1:0-25162 GCA_964445775.1 uncultured Terrimonas sp. | reverse complement strand
CTGCAGTAGTTCCTTCAGTTACCACCGGTGTTACCGGGCTAGTAGCTTTGGTATCAGTTGTTGTAGTAACTGCCATGCTGCCATTCTCTGTTTCTTTCACCGGGTTATTCAGCCATTTAAAGCCGCCTACGCCCAGGGTGAGTAATACCGCTGCTGCCACACCCATACGCAACCAGTACATTGGTACAATCCTGCGCCTGGTCTCTTCTTCTTTATATAACAATGCTTTATCAGGAAATACTTCAGCGGCTGAGGCCTGTAATTTTGTTTTGGCAAACAAAGCCACCTGCTGCTGTAATACGGTATCTCCGGCTAGCTTTTGTTCAAATGCTTTTTTATCGTTCTCAGTCAGTTCTGCATCCAGGTACATAATTATTTCGCTGTCCTGTGCAGATACCTGTTGCTGTTCTTCTGTTTGCTGCAATAAACTACCTGCAAATAATAGTGCTTTATCCGGGAACACCACTGTTTCATCTATGCTCAGCTTGGTACCGGACAAAAGATCCAGTTCGGCCTGCAGGTCCGGGTTTTGTTGAAGAAAAAGCTGTAACGCCTGCTGCTGCTCAGCGTTAAGCTCATTATCCAGGTGCAGGATAAAAAACTCTTCGTAATTATTTCGGTTTATATTGTTCATGAGGCGTTTTACTTAAATGTGTTTTTGTTGGGGTTTAGCTATATCAGGTTTTCCACTTTTACCAGGTACTCTTTCATCTGTACCCTTGCCCTGTGCAGGTAAACCTTCACCTGGCTGTCACTTAATCCGGTAATTTTTCCAATCTCTTCGTAACTATATCCTTCGTAGTCTTTTAACAAGATCAAAGACCTTTGGGTTTCGCTTAGTTTGCTTAAGGCCTGCTCCAGTACTTTTTTAAGGTTGTTCTGTGTTCCCTGCTGTACCATGGCATTTTCTTTAAACTCTTCCTGTAATGTTACTCTCTTCACTTTCCTGATATGATCGATCATCTGATGGTAAGCCACGGTAAATAAATACGATTTGCTTTTGGCTGCATCTATCTCCTCCCTGTGTATCCATAATTTCTCAAACGCTGTCTGTACCACATCCTTTGCATCCTCTTCGTGGCGCAGGTTTTTTAAAATAAACCTGTACACGTTGTCGGCATATTGTGTTACACATTCGTTATAATCCTTCTCTGTCATAAGCTGTTACTAATACCGGGCAAATTTACCCATCAATTGTTATTTAAAAGTATTACGTATGGTGTAACTTTTTTGTTACACCGGAAAGTATATTTTTTAGGCTTTGCGCCCCTTTTTTAACCAACACAAATGTAATCAATTGATTATCAATAAAATTTATTAATCTTTATCCCCGTTCTTTAACTCCGGTATCCCGGCCGGCCAGGAATAAAAAAGCCCCTCCTTGGGGAGGGGCTTAATATAAAAGCGATTTAATTATCTTTTAGAACGTTTGGTAGGGAACTGGTTACCGGTTTTACGGGTTCCTTTACCGTTAGCGGCGCCGCCCATGCTGTTCATCGCACAGCGGAAACCAAGGGTGCTCAGGGCCTGGTCTTCTTCCAGGAAACGGCGTGTACCTGGCGACAGCCAGTAAGCACGGTCATTCCAGCTACCACCTTTGTACACACGTGAGTGATCGCTTACCAGGGTTGTAGTACCATAACCATATGATGCCTGTGAAGCAGTATCACCATCCAGGTAGTTAATTACATTACCACGCTGGTAGTTACGGCGGTTTTTGCTTTCCTCATCGGTTACATCACGCATTACCACACGGCCGGTTGTATCGTTCACCATGGCTTCGCCGGTGCTTGGATCTTTTACAATAGTCTGGAATTTGTTACCACGGGTAGGTGCAGGCATATCGTCAAAATCAAGTGTTGATAAAGGACGGAATACGTCATGTACCCATTCGTTCACATTACCGGCCATATTATATAAACCAAAAGCATTGGGGTAGAACGATTTTACGTCAGCAGTATAAAACGCATTGTCATTTAAACCACCGGCAACACCCGCATTATCACCCGATCCGCGTTTAAAGTTGGCTAAGAACTGACCCTGCCAGCTGCCATGTCTTACATCACGTAAACCATTGGGATTTTGCGACCAGGGGTAAACCTGCCTGTTCTGTACCAACTCCTCACCACGTTTTTTCTTGGTGCTGATACGGGGATTCTGATCTATCAGGCCGTAAGCAGCATATTCCCACTCCGCTTCAAAAGGTAAACGGTAATCAGGTAATAATAAACCGTCTTCCATGGTAACGTTTGTACGGGGCTGTCCCTGAGGGGTTTTTAAAGGGTTCTTTTTAGAAGTAGCGCCTTTACCTGGCGGTGGCTGGTAGCCCACACCTAATAAGTAAGATTTAGTGGTAAAGTTATCAGCGCCCTGCTGACCATTTAAAGATTGTTTGTTAACAAAGCCTTTTTGTAATAAAATACCTTCGTTTACACGGTCACTGCGCCATAAACAGAAGTCGTTGGCCTGTTTCCAGCTTACACCTACTACAGGGTAGTAGTTAAAGCCCGGGTGACGCAGGTAGTATTCTACCATCGGCTCGTTATAACTCAACTCGCTTCTCCATGACAATGTATCGGGTAAAGCACCTTCTACAATAGGCAGGTTTTGCGGGTCGGTCGGGTCAAATACTTTGTTTAACCAGTATAGGTATTCGCGGTAGTGTACGTTGGCCACCTCTGTACGGTCAATATAAAAAGAAGGAACAGATACACGACGGGGAATATTATTCCAGTCGCCCATTACATCTTCTTCTGTCTGACCCATGGTAAAGGTACCGCCTTCTACGAATACTAATCCGGGACCGGTTTTCTGGTCAGTAGCTTTGGCTACCTGGAAACCGCCCATGTTTTTGTCGTTGTAGTTCCAGCCGGTTACGCTGGATTTGCCGCTTTTGTTCTTGTTACAAGAAACAGCGAGCACGCTGAAGGATAAAAGGATTACTAAGTTTTTCACGTTCATAATGTATTGCATAAGCCTACGAATTGGATAAAGTTAACGCTCAGTTAAACATAATTATTGCGTTAGCCGCCAAAATATTAATCAGACGGCCTGCGAATATATACACTTTGCTAAAAACTACTAAGCGGAAAACTACTTTTTTTTGGATGTTTTTATACTATTTATCCATTTCTTACGCATTAACCTGCAATGTGTTAGTGCCCGCAATAAAAAATATCAATTTTATTCACCGGGTAAACAATAAATAGTATCAACACACGTTCCTTAGGGCAATAAAACAATTGATTATAGTTGCCATTTTTAGCAGTAAACCCTTAGTTGTTTGACCAATTTGTTTTAAAAGTTTTTATTTTAATACTATTCTTGTTATAAAGCATTTTTATATATATTTATATTTGCAACCAATCATTTAAATACTAGCTAATGAGATCAAGATCCTTAAAACTAACTGCTGCTCTATTCTTTGCTTCCGCTTTTTCCCTGTCGGCTTATGCGCAAAACAACCGGATCAATGTAGTAACCACTGCTGTTCCGTTTTTACGTGTAGCTCCTGATGCCCGCTCCAGCGGTATGGGCGATATTGGCCTTGCCACTTCCCCCGATGCATCTGCAGGTTTCTGGAATATTGGTAAAGTAGCCTTCAATGAGTCAAAAGGCGGCCTGGTGGCCACTTACTCTCCCTGGTTAAAAGATATTGTAAACGATGTTTACCTGGCATCTCTTTCAGGTTTTTATAAAATTGACGAAAACTCGGCACTGAACCTGGGCTTCCGTTATTTCAATTTAGGCGATATCCAGTTCACTGATGACAACTCCAATAATATTGGTAGTGGCCGTCCCCGTGAGTTTGGTATCGATGTGGGTTATTCCCGTCGCTTATCTTCTAAATTAGGCCTGGGTGTTAGTTTACGTTATATCAACTCCGACCTGGCTGCAGGTGTGGGTTCCGGCGGTTATACCTATAAAGTAGGTAGCTCTATTGCCGGTGATATCGGTGTGTTCTACGATAATAAGAACGAAGCCGGTAACGGTTTTGCATTTGGCGCACAGGTAAGTAACCTGGGTACCAAAATTGCTTACACCGACAATGCCGATGCAAAAGACTATATCCCAGCCAACCTGGGCCTGGGTGCTACATACACTAAAAACTTCGACGATAAAAACAAGATCACTTTTGGTATTGACGCTAATAAATTATTAGTGCCTACTCCTCCCGAAAACCTGAGCGATCCTAACGCTTTAAACGATTACAGAAGTAAAGCGGTTGTAGGTAGCTGGTTCAGTTCTTTTGGTGATGCCCCGGGTGGTTTTGGCGAAGAAATGAGAGAGTTCCAGCTTTCTGCCGGTGCAGAGTACTGGTATAACAACCAGTTTGCCTTACGTGCCGGTTATTTCTACGAAGATAAAACCAAAGGTAACCGTCGCTATTTCACTGCCGGCTTAGGTTTAAAATACAATATCTTCGGTATCAACTTCTCTTACCTGGCTCCAACAGGAAGCGGTGTTACCAGGATCCCGCTTTCAAACACTATCCGTTTATCAGTAGCGTTTGATTTTGGCAACAATGCAGATTAATTTGTAAAATTCTTATACAAGTAAAGCCCCTGCAAAGGGGCTTTTTTATTTACAGGCAGTTATAAAATTTATAACCGTCACCGGGCTGTATATTTGCGCAACAGGCTCCCGCATCAGATAGTAGCATAAATATTTCCATTATAAAATAGTAAGCATATGTCATTTCGTATAGGTTCAGGTATCGATTTTCACCAGTTAGTAACAGGCCGTGACCTTTGGATCGGAGGCGTAAAAATCCCCCATCATAAAGGCGCACTGGGACATAGTGATGCCGACGTGTTATTGCATGCTATCTGTGATGCCTTATTAGGCGCGCTGGCCCTGGGCGATATAGGCGTGCATTTTCCCGATACCAGCAATGAATTTAAAGATATTGACAGCAAGATCCTGTTACGCAAAACCATTGAGCTGGTACGTGCCGAAGGCTACACGGTGGTAAATATAGATTCATCGCTGTGCCTGGAAGCACCAAAAATTAAACCCCATGTACCCGCCATGCAGCAAACCATTGCTGATATTGTCGGACTAACCATTAAAGATGTATCCATTAAAGCAACCACTACTGAAAAAATGGGCTTTGTGGGCCGCGAAGAAGGTTTGGTGGCTTATGCTACCGTACTACTGGAGAAGAAATAAAATTATCGTCCGGCAGCAATCGTATAAACCAGTTGCCGCTAAGTTTTAAACCCAGACGGCCCGGCAAAAAGTAAGTAGTTTTTTACATGGCCGCAGGGCCTTTAAAAATTGTGGTATCACTTTCCAGCACCGGTACGCTGTAACCGCCGGTATCTATTGTTACCTGTGGCAGTAACTTTTTTAAAGCCGGCAGATCAAAACTTACCCCGGTAATATGATACAGGTAAAGGTTTTTCAGCATTTTTAATTCCTTTAACTGCTCAGGTCCCTTTGATGAAATATTTGTGTACGACAGGTTAATGTATTGCAGCTGTTTCAGTTCCCGTAGCTGGCTTAAACCGGCATCGGTTATGGGGTTACCTTCTATATGTAAGCGCATCAGGTTTGATAATTTACCAATGCTCTTCATATCCTCGTCTTTCAGGTTAGCATACCCGGCTTTTAACCAGATCACCTGGTCTTTTATTGATTCAAGCAATTTCAGTTCTTCAGTGGTAATTTTGTCCGCCCCTACAAAATTTACCGATAAGTAGTTAGTATTGGCTGCCAACGGTATTACCACAATACCTTTTTGTTTAAGCGCATGAATGGTTTTATCATCAGCCCTGTCAATTGTTTTAGCAGGAATAATATCGGGCAGCGCTTCTTTTTTTACGGCTCCTGTTTGTAATGCAGCAAGCGCCGGTTTAATTTTTTCAGGTACAGCTGACTGGTTTACTTTTTTATCAAAGCCCGCACCACTGTTTATCCACCATTGCAACAGGGCTGTTTCGTTCTGTGTCAGCTGCGGCTTTTCTTTGGGCGGCATATGTTTTTCATCGGTTTCTGGCAAAACAATCCGTTCAATTAAAATACTTTTATCTGCATGATCCCATTCAATAGCCGCACCTTCCTTTCCGCCCTTTAAAATATAATCCGGTTCATCCAGCCTGAGCTTACCTTTTTGTTTGTTATTGCCGTGGCAACTGTAACATTTGGTTGAAAGAATAGGCTTAATAATATCATTGTACACCAGTGCCTCCTCAACATTAGCAATCGGTTTAACTTCTGTGGGTGTGTCTGTATTACCAAAAGGCGCCGTCAAATAATCCTCGCCATGTGTTAAAGAGCCGCCCAAATGCCCGGCAATAGTGGTGGCCAATACCAGTACGATCATACCTGCTTTTATATAGGCAGTCTGCAACCTGTGCATTATATAACAAATCACGGCTGCAACGGCAACAGCTATACCCATCCACTGGTGCCTGGAAACGGCAGTTGTATCATAATCACCGCTATTTGCCAGCAGCAAGCCCGAAATACAGGCAGCAATAGCAGTAAGCATCCCAAACAACAGGGCCACACTTATAAAACTATATTGTGATTGTCTTTTTTCTTTACCGGTAAAAATATAGTACAGGCATACCAGCATTAATATACCTATGGGTAAATGCACCAGCACCGGGTGCATACGTCCGCCGAAATCTATGATGTTCAGGAAAAAAAACCGTGCAAGCATTGTTGGGATCGTTGTTTATGAACTGTAGCGTTTTTTAAGTAACTGCATCATGCCGGTATTTACCTGCCAGAGATCGGCCAGGGGTTTTCTTGTAAAAGGCATAGTGGGCATATAATCCGGCGGACCAAATTCTGTTAAAAAAGTGATCGGCTCGCCTTCACGTTTTTTTCGTTCCACCACTTTATCCCACCAGGTAAAATGTGCTTTTACCGCTTTTTCCCACTCGGGGGCAGTAGGGTCGTTCACCTGTGGGCCCTGTGCATGGCCAATACGGGCATGTATATGTTCTGTCCTGTTCAATGCCATATCTATGGCCTCCTGCTGATCGGCCAGTAAACTTTCATGTACACAGCACCAATGGGAAATATCCAGGGTTAATTTCAAAGAAGGGAACTGCTCTATAAAATTCCTGGTAACAGGCGCCGCGTATAACATACGTCCCCTGTGGGTTTCGTGGCATATTTTTATACCCGTTTGTTTTGCCAGTGTTGTTGTGTACTCAATAAACCGGGTATTATCTTTAAAGCTAAAATAATCCTTGCCGGAGTGATTGTTGATGTACAATGGTTTTTGAATATTTTGACCGGCAGCAGCATCAATCATTTTTTTAAAGGTATCAAAATGTTCCCCGGGTTTGCTTTGCCATCCGCCGCATAAAAAACCTACCTGCAGGTCGTATTTTTTTAAGGCGCCAAACATTTCATCCTGGGCTTTTTTATCATCTGTCCACCAAAGTTCCACGCCATCATAACCTGCCGTTTTGGCCTTTGCACAAAAGGCATCCATAGTACCTTCAATACCCCAGTTGGTGGCCATTATTTTTATGGCAAAGCCTTTAGCAGGAACAATCCCGGGCTTATCGTATAAAGCAAAAGTCTCCATGGAGGCTAATAATAAAGCGGCTGAACCTGCGGCGGCTGTGCCAATAAACTTTCTCCTGCTGTGTTTCATATATACTGTTACCGGATTTTATTAAGTAAGAATATCCTGTATTACCTTTCCTCCCACATCTGTTAAGCGGAATGGCCGGCCCTGGAACTCATAGGTGAACTGCTCGTGGTCAAAGCCAAGCTGGTTCAATATCGTGGCCTGTATATCAAAGGCCTCCGTTTTACCACTTACAATACTATACCCTATTTCATCCGTTTCACCATAAGTGGTGCCGCCTTTTATACCGCCCCCGGCCATCCATACGGTAAAAGCATCTCCGTGGTGATCACGGCCTTTAAACGCCATTGTTTTACCATCCCTGTTCTCCTGCATGGGTGTACGCCCAAACTCTGCACCCCATACCACCAGGGTTTCGTCCAGCAAACCCCGCTGTTTCAGATCCTTCAGCAATGCAGTTATCGGCTTGTCTACCTGCCTGCATTTATTTACCAGGCCAATATCTACCGCATTACCTGCAGAGTCGCCATGCGCATCCCAACCCCAGTCAAACAGTTGTACAAAACGTACTCCTTTTTCTACCAGTTTCCTGGCCAATAGTACATTATTGGCAAATTTTGCTTCACCCGGACTGGTACCATACATTTCATGAATATACTGTGGTTCATCGTTAATATTCATTACCTCGGGTACTGATATCTGCATTTTGTAAGCCATTTCGTACTGTGATATGCGGCTTAGTATCTCGGGGTCGTTATAGGTTTTATATTCGTCGCGGTTTACTTCATTAATGGCATCTATTGATGCTTTGCGGATATCCCGGTTCATCCCTTTTGGATCCGAGATAAACAGTACCGGATCACCCTCGCTCCTGCATTGAACGCCCTGGTAAACGCTGGGTAAAAAACCACTGCCCCAAAGGCTTTTGCCACCATCAGGATTATGCCCGCCGGAGGTAAGCACTACAAAGCCCGGCAGATTCTTGTTTTCAGTTCCAAGGCCATAAGTGATCCACGATCCTATACTGGGCCGTCCGCCCCGGGCAGAACCCGTATTCATCAGCAGTTGTGCAGGCGCATGGTTAAACTGGTCGGTTGTTACGGTATTAATAAAAGCTATATCATCAATAGCGGTAGAAAGGTGTGGCAAATTATCCGACAGCCATAAACCGCTTTGTCCATGTTGCCTGAATTTTGCCTGCGGCCCAAGCATTTTAGGCACGCCGCGAATAAACGCAAATTTCTTTCCTTCCAGCAAGGAAGGAGGACAATCCAGTCCATCGAGCTTTGCCAGTTCCGGCTTATAGCTAAAAAGCTCCAGTTGCGACGGCGCCCCCGCCATATGTATATAAATAACAGCCCTCGCTTTACCCGGGAACATTGGCGGCCTGGGCGCAAGCGGGTTAGCGGGATCAAAAAGATTATTGACAGCTGCAGTTTTTTCATTACCACAACCGCCAAACAGGGACCCCAACGCTAAAGCACCTAATCCAAATGCACTCTCTTTAAGAAAATGCCTGCGGGTATGCATTTGCATTTGTGCTTTGGCAGCTTCCTGCTGTAACCTGTCATTATTGAGTTCGTCCTTTGTCATAACCGAAAAATGTGTTTTAGCATATTACTGCAGCTTCGTTTTAACCTGTAACAGTTTTTTGAATGCTGACACCAGCTGATTAACTTTTTGTCAACCATTCGTCCAGGTTCAGCATAGCATTAGCCACCACTACCAGCGCTGCCATGGCGGGGTCAGCGGTTGATTGTTGCGGATCACCCATCAGTTCAATGGCCTCTTTATTATTTTTTGAAAACGTTTCTAAAGACCTGGCATATAAACCCATTAAAGCTTCCAGTTTTACCGGGCTGATGGCTTTATACATCATGCATTCATATCCTTTCTGAATTTGTTGCCTGGGATTGTCTCCTCCTATCTCTTTCATTCTCGAGGCAAAATGTCTTGCCATATCCAGGTAGGTTGAATCATTAAGTGTACTTAATGCCTGTAATGGTGTGTTTGTCCTGATCCTGCGTGGTAAACACACATCACGCATAGCTGCGTCAAAGCCAAGCATCGACGGATACGGCGCTGTTCTTTTCCAATAGGTGTATACAGCCCGGCGATACTGGTCTTCTCCCTCGCTCTGTTTCCAGTCAACACCTCCATAAGGTGATTTCCATATACCTGCCGGTTGATAAGGCATTACACTTTGGCCATACATTTTTTTACTCAGTATATTACTCACTGCCAAAGCCTGGTCACGTATCTGTTCTGCAGATAAGCGTACTCTCGGACCACGGGCGTACAGTTTATTGGTCGGATCTTTTTTCAGCAATTCGTCAGCAACTTCTGAACGCTGACGATAGGTGGCCGACATCACTATTTCCTTCAATAGTTTTTTTATACTCCACTGATGGTCATTCATCAATTTCCAGGCAAGGTGATCCAATAGTTCCCTGTGCGTTGGCGCTACTCCCTGTGTACCCATGTCTTCAAGTGTTTCGGCCAGGCCAAAACCAAATAACTGCTCCCAAAGCCTGTTGACCATGGTCCGGGCTGTTAACGGATTTTTTTTATCGGTCAGCCACATAGCAAGTCCTAACCGGTTATCCGGCGCATTAGCCGGCATGGCATTCAGTATTGCCGGCACACCCGCCTTTACCGCATCGCCTTTTGTAAGCCAGCTACCCCTGTCAAAAATGTTAGTCACACGGAACATATCGGAAGGGTTCTCTATGAAAATGGGCGTTGATGTATAATTGCCGGATGCGATCAACTGGTTATACCATTTATAGGCAGTATCAAAACCCGGCCTGGTAACACCGGGAAAAGGCTGTTTAAAATAAAACCAGCTAAAAGTTGCTCCATTTTCTTCGGATGTTTTGAGTGCAGGATTACGATACGTGAACCAGATATCGTGTACACCCCCGGGTGTTTTTATATCAATAGTAGTTACCTGCCAGCCCTGTGTGGGTTTTAGTACACTACTGCCAATTACAGGACCATTTAAAGAATCCAGGTGAAGCTGCCATAAACCGCCCGTTACACCTGTTGAATACCGGAACATCAACTCCTTTTTATTACTCAACTCCACATTTTTTATACGGCTGCTGCCATCTTTTCTTAAAGAAAGCCATTTAGTATCGGCCAGTGCGCTGTTAGTGAAAGCATCCGATACCACGGAGTTAATGACGGGCTGTCCTGTTTTTAAAAAGCGTACAATTTCCTGTCTTTCAGCAGGCCTAGCATGTTGAAACAGCCAGGTTTTAAGCGCTTCAAATTTCAGGCTGTCTGCATTTTTATATTCCCTTAACAACGGAAAATCTTCATAGGTATCTTCATCCCTGGTATTGTTAAAAAAAGCCATAAACCGGTAGTAATCCTCATGTTTAAAAGGGTCGTAGGGATGACTATGACATTGCACACAGGCAAAAGTGGTACCCATTAAAGCTTCCCAGGTAGTATTGACCCTATCAATGACAGCAGCGGTCCGGTATTCTTCATTATCCGTACCACCTTCATCATTGGTGAGTGTGTTGCGCTGAAATGCTGTAGCAATATACTGTGCATCGGTGGGGTCGGGTAAAAGATCGCCTGCCAGCTGCTCAGTTAAAAACTGGTCATAAGGTTTATCCTCATTAAAAGCATTGATCAGCCAGTCCCTGTAGCGCCAAACCGAACGGTGAATATCCCGTTCATATCCTTTGGTGTCTGCATAACGGGCCAGGTCCATCCACAGTGTTGCCCATCTCTCTCCATAAGCAGGTGAAGCCAGCAAGGCATCTACCATGTTTTCATAAGCTTTTGGGGAAGGGTCTTTCAAAAACTTTTCAGCTTCGGTTTCGGACAGTGGCACACCCGTAAGATCCATACTGGCGCGTCTTAACAAAGTAGGTTTATCGGCTTCGGCCGAGGGTGAGATACCCTCCTCTTCTAACCGTGCATGAATAAAACGGTCTATATCATTATTACCCCAATCACCGCCAGGTATGGTTTGTTTTTCAACCGGGATATAGGCCCAGTGCGTTCCCCACTCCGCTCCCTGTTTTACCCAGTTTTTTAAAAGTTTAATTTCATGATCCGGTAGCGGTTCATGGTTAAAAGGCATCCGCTCTTCGGGGTCCTTTACCGTTAACCTGCGTATAAATTCGCTCTCCCCGGGTTTACCGGGTATAATGGCTGGTTTACCACTTTCCGTTTTAGCCAGTGCTTCTTCACGAAAAAGCACACTAAAACCGCCGCTCTGCTTAACGCCGCCATGACAGCTGATACATTTCTTATTAAGAATAGGCTTAATGTCAGTATTAAAATCTACCTTTTTTTCTGAGGGGAAAAAATACCAGGTAGCCGCAGCAGCAAGCAATACCGTTGTTATTACTATGGTTTTATTAGCAGTGATCATTGTACAAGAATCGTTAACCGAAACTAGCTAATATATTTTACACTGCATGTTTCTGCTTCAAACTAATGCAATCCATTGCATAAGTAACCGCTGATTAAAACAGATATATCGAATTATGAAGGAGAACCGATATAGTATCATCGTTTACCGCCTGCTGGCAATCAGCAAATTCAGGTCGGTGTATTTTAAATCGAAACGCTGGCTTAAATAAAAATTGGTCAATGCCCCTTTGAATAAATAAATGCCGCTGCGTAAATGAAGTTTGTGCCAGACCAGTTTTTCAAAGCCCCCTTCTTCACCGGCTTCCAGTATTAAAGGCATTAATACATTACTAATGGCCTGCGAAGCCGTACGGGCAAAGCCGGAGGGAATATTAGGCACACAATAATGTATCACCCCGTATTTCATAAAAATAGGATGTTCATGACTGGTGATCTCCGATGTTTCAAAACAACCACCACGGTCAATGCTTACATCCAGTATTACCGAGCCGGGGCGCATATTACTCACCATCTCCTCGGTAACCACCATGGGCGTACGGCCTGTATGCGAGCCTAAAGCACCCACCGCCACCTCACAGGTTTTTAATTGTTTGGCCAGCAGGCGTGGTTCTATTACTGAAGTCCACATACGCTGACCTATATTGTTTTGTAAACGTTTTAAGCGGGATACGCTATTGTCAAACACTTTTACCGAAGCGCCTAATGCCAGGGCTGCACGGGCAGCATATTCACCTACTGTACCGGCACCAATGATAATAACTTTTGTGGGGGCAATGCCTGATATACCACCCAGTAAAACACCCTTACCATGATTGGCCGAGCTCAGGTATTGCGCGGCGATCAGCATTACCGCACTGCCGGCAATCTCACTCATGCTGCGTACAATGGGGTAAGACTCCGTTTCGTCCATCAGGTTTTCAAAAGAAATGGCCGTGATGCGTTTTTCCATCATACTGGCCAGTATCTCGGTCTTTAAAACTGATAAATGAATGGGAGAAATAATAACCTGGTTGTATTGTAAAAGCGGCAGATCATCTTCAATAATAGGGGCACTTTTTACCAGTATGGGCGCTTTAAATACTTCGGCACGGTCGTACACAATTTTAGCGCCCGCTTCACTGTAATCCTTGTCCCTGAAATGGGAGGCATCACCGGCATTATGCTCAATCATTACCTGGTGGCCATTACTTACCAGTACACCTACTGCATCGGGGGTTAAGGCTATCCGGTTTTCCTGAAAGGCAATTTCTTTGGGTATGCCTATCATCATGCCTTCGGCTTTAGGCTTTATGTCTAAAGTTTCTTCCAGGGTTTCGTAACTAAACGAAGTGCTTATTAGCGGTTTGTGCTGACTCATGTAGTAGTTTAACAATTGCAACCATTAGCATTGCTCACCAAAATTAATTAATTCTGCGTTATACTGCACCGGCAGGTATCCGCATTTATACGTTCAAGATGCACATGCACCGTATCGGGTGGAAATAATGCCGGGGCTTTTTCGGGCCATTCCACTAAACATATATACCCGCTGTACAAGGTATCCTCTACACCGGCCTGTATGGCTTCCGCTTCATCACGCAAACGGTACAGGTCCATATGAAAAATAACCCTTTTAGTGCCGTTACAATCGTATACGTACTCATTAATAATGGAAAAGGTTGGACTGCTTACTACCGACTGTACACCTTTGGCTATACATAACTGTTGTATAAAAGTGGTTTTACCCGTGCCCATGGGTGCATGAAAAGCAAATATTTTGGCATCGCCGGCCAGGCTCCAGAATTGCTCTGCCGCCTGTTGAATGGTTTGCAACGAAAATTCAAAAATCATACTGCAAAAATAGCTTTAATAGCAACGTTGTTGCTTTATTATTCCCTGCATAGTAAATAAGCCGTCCGCATTTGAGGTAAATTTGCCTTAGCAAACGGGGTATAGTCCCGTCAACCAATAAGGCTGCCCATTGTTATACCAATAGCGAATCATAATTATGTCAACTACAGCAACTGAACATACAAAAAAAATAGAATGGAAGGTGGAAGGGATGGATTGTGCCAACTGTGCCCTTACCATTAATAAGTATTTAGAAAAGAAAGGCAATAAGAACGTAAGGGTAAACTATGCAACCGGCGATGTGATTTTTGAGGCGGCCGGTAATATAGATGAACAGCAGTTGACCAAAGACCTCCACGGCCTGGGTTATACCGTTTTATCCGGCACCGGCGATCCGCATGCGGGTCATAACCACCCCAAAAGCAAATGGACCCATTTACGCCGCTTCTGGATCTGCCTGCCCTTTACCCTGGTATTGATGTTACATATGATACCGGGTGTACATATTCATTTTTTAATGAACCCCTGGGTACAGCTGGCGCTTTGTTTACCGGTGTTCATCATTGGTATGAGTTTTTATGGCCCCAGCGCCTGGAAAAGTATCCGCAACGGCATTCCCAATATGAATGTGCTGATCGCTATTGGCGCTACCGCAGCCTTTGTGTATAGCCTGGCGGGTACTTTATTTAACCTGGGCGCCGGTTATATGTATTACGAAACCGCAGCCACCATTATTACCCTGGTATTCCTGGGTAATTATATGGAAGATTCCACGGTTCAGTCTACCCAAAAATCATTGGATGCCCTGGTAAAATCGCAGAAAGTAACGGCCAATATGATCGCCTTTGATGATAAATACGAGGAACAAATATTTGCCGTGGATAGTGACAGCCTGCGGGTAGGCGACCTGGTATTGATAAAAAACGGCGAGCAGGTACCGGCAGATTGTAAAATATTATGGGGCGATGCGCAGGTAAGCGAAGCCCTGCTCACCGGTGAAAGCGAACCCATCCATAAAAAAGCGAAAGATATACTGGTAGGCGGCAGCCTGGTACTGGAAGGTACCGTAAGGGCGCAGGTAACGGCAGTAGGCAGTGAAACGGTTTTATCCAATATACTTAACCTGGTAAAACAGGCCCAGGGCGAAAAACCACCGGTTCAGCAAATGGCCGACCGTATCAGCGCCATTTTTGTACCCACTGTGTTGGGTATAGCTGCCCTTACTTTCATTGGTAACTGGATCTATTTAAAAGAACTGGCCCCCGCTTTAATGAATGCCATTGCCGTGCTGGTCATTGCCTGCCCCTGTGCCATGGGCCTGGCTACACCGGCCGCCATTGCTGTAGGCCTGGGCCGCGGTACCCGTAATGGTATATTATTCCGCAATGCCAAAAGCCTGGAGCTGTTTAAAAATATTAAACAGGTGGTGTTTGATAAAACAGGTACCCTTACTACCGGCGATTTTTCTTTATCCGGCTGGAAAGTTACCGGCAATATCACTGAAGAAATGTTTAAAAACATTGCCTTTTCCATAGAAAAATACTCTAATCACCCCATTGCCAAAACCATTGCAAGGGAATGGAAAAGCAGCCCCATACGCTGGCAAAAGATAGAGGAGATAAAAGGCCTGGGCATGCAGGCGCAGGATATGGAGGGCAATACCTATACAGCAGGCTCCTGGAAAACGGCAGCTGAACTTACAACTGATGATAGCCATAATGTTTACATTATAAAGAACAATGAATTACTGGGCTGGATAGATGTAAAAGACGAACTGAGACCCGAAGCAAAAGAAGTGGTCAGTTATTTACAAAGCAAGGGCATTAAAACCATTTTACTAAGTGGCGACAGGCAACAGAAAGCCGGTGAACTGGCTAAACAGGTAGGCATTGATACCGTTATTGCCGAACAGACACCGGAACAAAAACTGGCCTATATCACGGAGCAAAGTGCCCATACGCCTACCGTAATGGTGGGTGATGGTATCAACGATGCACCGGCCCTGGCCAAAGCCACTATCGGGGTATCTATGAGCGATTCTTCACAGGTTGCCATGCAAACAGCATCCGTGGTATTAATGAACAATGGTTTAAAAAACCTGCCCATGGCACTGGGACTTGGCAGGCATACCTATATCACTATCAAAGAAAACCTATTCTGGGCCTTCTCTTACAATATTGTAGCCATCCCAGTGGCAGCTTTTGGTTTACTGGGCGTGTATGGCCCAACCTATGGTGCTTTGATCATGGCCCTCAGCGATGTGGTGCTGGCCATTAACAGCGCCCGGTTATTTGTGAAAAAAGTGAAGTAATATTATTGTAAATAAGAAACGGTCAGCATTAGCTGACCGTTTTTTTATTACGTTCATTTGTTATTAAGATTGCTGCAAAGCCTGCTCTATATCTGCAATAATATCATCAATATGCTCCAGTCCTACCGATATACGGATCAGGCCCGGGGTAATACCTACGGACTGTCTTTCCGCTTCACTTAACTTGGAGTGCGTGGTGCTGGCCGGGTGTGAAGCAATGCTGCGGCTATCGCCCAGGTTATTGGTCATGCTCAGCATTTGTAAGGCATTTAAAAACTTACGGCCGCTGTCAATACCACCTTTCACTTCAAAGCTTACAATACCACCGCCATTACTCATTTGTTTAACGGCAATCGCATGCTGCGGGTGCGAAGGCAGGAAGGGGTATTTTACCCGGCTTACTTTTTCATGTCCTTCCAGGTGTTTGGCCAAAGCCAGGGCACTGGCGGCATGCGCATCCATGCGTATAAATAAGGTCTCTAAACTTTTCGATAAGGTCCAGGCGTTAAAGGCGCTTAAAGATGGTCCTGTATTACGAATGAACAAGTACAGCTGGTATACCAGGTCTTTGGGGCCAACAATTACACCACCCAGTACACGTCCCTGCCCGTCAATAAACTTGGTAGCTGAATGTAATACCAGGTGAGCGCCATATTTAATAGGCTGCTGTACCGCCGGGGTAGCAAAACAATTGTCCACCACAAACAGTATATTATGCTTGCGGCAGATATCGCCTACCAGTTGCAGGTCAATAATATCCAGGCCGGGGTTGCTGGGCGTTTCCAGGTATAACATCTTGGTCTGGGGGGTGATCAGTGCTTCTATTTCCTCCGGTTTGGTCATGTCGAAATAGCTATGTGTAATACCCCATTTAGGTAAATACTTGGTCAATATAGAGTGTGTACTGCCAAATACCGCCGATGCGGAGATCACATGATCACCGGCGCTTAAAAAAGTCATAAAGGAGGCAAACACAGCAGCCATGCCGGTAGCGGTGGCCACACCATCCTCGGCCCCTTCCAGTTGCACAATTTTATTCACAAATTCATCTACCGTCGGGTTTTTAAAACGGCTGTAAATATTTACATCTAAAGTATCATCTTCAAAAGCGGCGGCCATGTCTTCGGCCTTGTCGTACACAAAACTGCTGGTTAAAAACAAGGGCGTCGCATGTTCTTTCTGTGCGGTACGTTCAGTCTGCAGGCGTATGGCCTGCGTACGGGGATGTTGTGCCATGATAATAAAAGGCTTTAAATAAAGGATTGCAAAGATAAGCAGGGGGAACAATTTGAAAATTAGTTAATTTGGAAATTTGGCAATGCAGTATCCCGTCTCCCAATATTAAACTTAAAAGAGCTCAAAGCAGAAAGCTTAAAGCTGAATGCTAAAAGCGGTACAGCCTTTACCCTTACACCTTAACCGCTCAGGCTTAACGCTGAAAGCGGCATGTAACTTAACATTAAACCTAAAACCTTAAACTTTAAACTTTAAACTATTTGAACCCCTTTGAACCTTTGAACTTTTGAACATTGAACTTATGTACCTTGCCTCTTTGCTTTTAAAACTTATCTTTGCGCCCTTATGCAGCAACTGTTACAACAAATTGACGCTTATAAACAGGAAATGACCGCTTATGCGGCCACCACGGCGCAGGAGCTAGAGGATTTCCGTATTAAATACCTGGGTACCAAGGGTATTGTAAAGGCCATCATGGGCGAAATGAAAAACGTTCCGGCCGAACAGAAAAAGGAAGCCGGCTTATTGTTAAACGAGTTTAAACAATTTGCCGAAGCCACTTTCGAAACCCTGCAACAGGCCATTACCCCGGCAACGGCCAGCGCCGCTGCGGGTATCGATCTCAGCCTGCCTGGTGACCCTGTTCCTATGGGCGGCCGTCACCCCATTACTTTAATGCGTAACCGCATTGTATCTATCTTCCAGCGTTTGGGCTTTGCTGTAGCGGAAGGTCCGGAGATTGAAGATGACTGGCACAACTTTGGCGCACTCAACCTGCCGGCCCACCACCCTGCCCGCGATATGCAGGATACTTTTTACATCCAGCAAAACCCCGACTGGGTATTGCGTACCCATACCAGCAGTGTACAGATCCGCGAGATGGAAAAAGGCAAACTGCCTATCCGTATGTTAATGCCGGGCCGTGTGTACCGCAACGAAACCGTAAGCGCCCGCAGCCACTGTTTCTTTCACCAGGTGGAAGGGTTGTATATTGACGAGAATGTTTCCTTTGCCGACCTGAAACAGACTTTATATTTCTTTGTAAAGGAAATGTATGGCAAGGATGTAAAAGTACGTTTCCGCCCTTCTTACTTTCCCTTTACCGAGCCCAGCGCCGAAATGGATGTAAGCTGTTTTATCTGCGGCGGCGAAGGCTGTAATATCTGTAAAAAAACCGGCTGGGTAGAAATTTTAGGTTGCGGCATGGTGCACCCCAATGTATTGCTCAACTGTAAAATAGATCCCAACAAATACACCGGCTTTGCCTTCGGTATGGGTATTGAAAGGCCCGCTATGCTGAAATATGGCATCAACGATATCCGTTTGTTCAGCGAGAACGACCTGCGCTTTTTACAACAGTTCAGCAGCGCTATCTGACGACGCTAACAGATCAATTATATTTTAAAAAAGGATGGCTTCGGTCATCCTTTTTTATTGGGGCTGTCATCGTTCTGTTCTTTTATCAGCTGCAGTCCCCGCTTTCCGCTGCAAGTCCTCCGCCCTCCTGCGTCGGGCCTGCGGGCTTTTCGCTGCAATCGGGCAGCCTTTGGGCTTATCCGGGTTGCATATTTGTATTTTGAAGTATATTACAGTTCATTACCAAAACAGGGTTATTATTGTCAATGGCAATTAAATCCATTAAAATAATTCAGAGTGATTAAGAAGGAATGAACTCAATATTTAAACTTAAAAAAAGAGACGATGCTTTAGAGCGACTAGCTATCGGAATTACAGAAGCTGCGAAAAACTGTAAAACCGTTGTAAAGAAAATCAATACTCTTAGCCAAGCTCCTGAAAAATACCAAAACCCTATTGATCTCATCAATGAGTGGTCCGAATACCTTTTTACAAACCACTACCATGACTTCATTGAGGAATGGACATCTCCAAATATAATATCTATTGAACAGCAAGAAGATTTGTCAAATGCTTTTTTTTGCTATTTCGCCAGTTTGACACCATTTTTTTATGAGCGTAAAACAGTAGTCTCTCCCGAAATTATGAGACCCAAGAAATACAGATGGACAGAAGAAGATTATAAAGAGCTAAAACTAAAGCTAATTGACAAATGGTTTTATAGTGAGTGGGATAATTGGGATGCAGAAACAAGACTTAGATATGGTTCTAAATTACAGACAAATGCACAACAAGTAGTAAAAGCAATTAATTTTTCATCTAAAGCCAATTCGAGCATTTGGAACAAACAAAAAAAAATTGATGAAATCATTTTTTCCGACGACCTTATGTCGACAATTCTAAAAGTAATGCCATCATATGAACATCAATATCAAAAAGATCTATTCAAAAAATATAATGCAGACTTTATTAAAAGGTTACCAAAGGCATTTATAAACTTTGACGATAACTTCTACGAAGTAGGAACTTATTTGTATAAATATTTTCAATGGAGCAAAGAGTAATGAACCATGTTTTATACAAGTTTATATGAATTTACAACATCAATTACAAACATCAGCCAGCCCTCAGCATTAACAGAAACTTTATAAACCCGGTACAAATGATAAGGTCATTATTAATAATATTGCTCACACTTATAACTTTTTCACTCTTTGCCAACGACGGCGCTTTTTTTGCAAAAGGAAACCAGCTCATTCCCATTACTGAAACTGATATCAGCGTTAAAAAAGAAATACTGACATTAAAAAAGATCAGGAACCAAATCATAGAGGTAACCGTTTATTATGAGTTCTTTAATCCAAAGGAAGCCAAAAAAGTGACGGTTGGTTTCGAGGCTTTTTCACCGGAAGGAGATGTGGATGGCGCACCCAAAAATGGTCACCACCCGTATATGAGAGATTTCACCGTGGAATTGAACAACTCCATCCTGAAATATAATGTGGCCTATGTTGCAGACTCCTTGTATAATAAAAACGGTAAAATAAAATCTCTGGACCTGGCCAAATTTGAAGGCAGCAAAAGTGGCAATAATGTCGACTTTTATTATGTGTACCATTTTGAAGCCAACTTTAAAAAAGGGATCAATATTATAAAACACACATATAATTATGACCTCTCAGGTTCCATTGATTATAATTACGATTTCGAATATGTTTTAACGGCTGCCAATCGCTGGGCCAATAAACAAATAGACGACTTTACACTAATCATTGATATTGGCGAATTTGAAACCTTCTCTATTAATAAGTCGTTCTTTAAAAATGCAAATGAATGGTTAATCAATGGCATCGGGAAAACGGAAGACATTAAAGGTGCTAAAAATTCATTCATTGAACAGGATGCGTTAAAATTTCACCTGCAAAAAGGCAACCTGGTCTTTCAAAAAAAGAATTTCAAGATCAATGGCGACCTGTTTTTGTATGCGCAAAATGTTCTAGGGTTTGAAGACCTGTCATACCTCCCCTTCTCCTATTACCAGGAAGACAATATACATGCTCCTCAAAATGATTTTCAACGAAAAGTTTTAAAAAACCTGCCCTTTGCCAGGCGGGGTTATGTTTTTCAAAACCAGGAGCTGAATGCTTTTTACAAAAACATGGATTGGTATATACCCAATCCCAACTATGAGCCCAATATAGAAATCCTTACAGATGGTGAAAAGAAATGGATAGAGAAGTGGAAGTAAATCCTCTGCCAACATAGGCTTAGGCTATCATAAAACGATACTGCCTCCATTATAAATAAATGAAAACATATATTTTTTGGTGCTTATTTTATGAACTACACACCAAAACTAAAACCATTAATAACAATTAATTTTTAGATTTATACAAACACATGATGCGTTCTCAAAAGAGAATATAATATCTATACCACTTGAGATTAACCATTAATTATTCAAAATAAACTTATCTGATGAAAAAAAGTACAATAATAGCATCGCTCAAAATATTGGGAGGTATCATTATTTTTTCATCGTGGATTTTAGATAATTATTTCAATAAAGCCTTAGACGGACAAAGAATGCAATGTGAAGATTTGCTTGACATGTATTATCAACGGAAAAGTGAAATTGAAGTTTTTGAGATTGCAGCTGACAGATCACTAGACGACTACCTTAGTGAATCAAAGACAGAGGGAAAAGAGCATTTTATACAATATTATACCACCATTACATCTAAAAAACTTCAAGCCAGTGAAACCTTAGGGCTAATAAATATTTTTTTAGATGCTGAAAATATTGATACAACAAAGAATAGAGAAGAAATCGCAAAAAGACATAATGCCAGAACAAAAGAATTGAGTGATAAAAGTGATTTTTTAGGAATGGTAAAATATCAAAAATATATTTCAGACTCATTGGATATTGTTGACAAAAGCAGACTAGGAGCTGCTCAAAAAGCTTATTTTAATTTATTTGTCAAACTGGAATTATTCAATTACTGGTTTTTAAGAACCTATATTATTGGCTCAATTCTTATTGGGATTGCCTTTCTCTTAGATCTACGTAAAAAATCTTCTTAACTGGTTTACTAAGTGTTAACGCCAAATTTTACGGTATTGTTTTTGGTTATGGTATAAAAGCACAAGCTCCATCATTATATCATGAAAAAAGCATTCTTATGTCAATCATCGATACCGTTACATCCCTGTTTACGAAACAAACCATCCCCGATGGGGTAAAAGCCATTGAAAATTTTAATGCAAAAAAATACCTGGGCACCTGGTACGAGGTTGCCCGTATTGATTTTAAGTATGAAAAAAACTTAAACAATACCACGGCTACCTATTCGCTTAATAAAGATGGCAGTATTAAAGTGATCAACCGGGGCTATAATTATAAAACCAATACCTATAAAAAATCGGAAGGCAAGGCCGTGTTTGTCAAAGAGAAAAACGTGGGCATGCTGAAAGTATCTTTCTTCGGGCCTTTCTACGACGGCTATAATATTTTAGCCATTGATGATGCCTATACCCATGCCCTGGTCTGCGGCCGTAACCATGATTATTTGTGGCTGCTGTGCCGGCAACCCAATATGTACGAGGCTATCAGGGACAGGTACCTGAAAATAGCTACGGACAATGGCTTTGATATTAACCGGCTGTTATGGGTAATACACGATCAGTAAAATAATATTCATACAGCATACATAAAAAACAAAAGCGTTTAACCCGGGGCTAAACGCTTTTGACTATTCTGTAATAAGTTTATTACTTGTTCATGCCCTGTTTGGCCTCAATGCTTAAGGTAGCATGGGGCACCGCACGTAAACGGGCTTTGTCAATTAACTTACCGGTTACACGGCAAATACCATAGGTTTTGTTTTCAATACGCATAATGGCTTTTTCCAAATGATCAATGAAAGTGATCTGGCGACTTGCCATCTGGCTTAATTGTTCACGCTCCATACTCACACTGCCGTCTTCCATGGTCATATAACGGGCTTCGTCCATATCGCCACCTTCGTCACGACGGGTAATAAGTCCCTGAAGATATGCCAGTTCTTTCTTGGCGGCATCTAACTTACGCATGATAATCTCTCTAAACTCGGCCAGGTCGGCATCTGAGTAACGGGTAATAAGTCCGGGTTGTTCCTGCATGGGATCTAATACTGATTTTGTAAATTCGGGTTCATATTTAACCGCACTTTTTGTTGCAATTTTAGGGATCACAACTTTGGCGGGTTTCGGTGGTACTTTTTTAAGTACCTGCTTTGGCTGGGGTTTTACCGATACCAAAGATTGAAATTCGTGTTCGGGTTGTTTGGGGGCTTCTTTTTTTGCCGGCGCTGCCGCTTTTTTTGCTACCGCTGGCTCAGCCGGTTTTGCTACCGGTTTAGGAGCGGGCTTTTCAGCAACTTTTGGTGCAGGTGCTGCTTTTACAGCAGGCTTGGCTGCTACTTTTTTAGGAGCAGGCTTTGCAGGTGCCGCTTTTTTAGGAGCGGGTTTTGCCGCTGCCTTTTTGGGGGCTGGCTTTGCTACCGGTTTGGCTGCTACTTTTTTAGGAGCAGGCTTTGCCGGCGCCGCTTTTTTAGGAGCGGGTTTTGCCGCTGCCTTTTTGGGGGCTGGTTTAGCTACCGGTTTGGCTGCTTTTTTAGGAGCAGGCTTTGCGGCCTTCTTGGCCACAGGTTTTGCGGCCGGTTTTTTTACTGCAGGTTTTTTCTTAGTTGCCATACAAATTAGCCTTCTTTTTTTAAAACAATCGTTTTGAATGTGGTATCATTCACCTCAATGTCGATACCCTCGTTTATTTCAGCCACAAATTCCAGCTCATCTGCCAAAACTTCGGCGCAAATATACTCTTTAAACAATGTTAGTGAAGTTTTCAGCTCATCGACACCACTTACTTTTACCACTATTCTGTCGGTAAGATCAAAATTGCTGTCTTTCCTTATTTTCTGAATGCGGTTGACAAATTCCCTTGCGTTCCCTTCCTGTTCTAATTCCGGTGTAATGTTAATGTCCAATGCCACAGTCAGGCTTCCTTTATTGGCTACTGTCCAGCCCGGAATATCCTCACTGCTTATTTCAACTTCGTTTATCTGTAATATTACGGGTTCGTTATCAATTAACAAACTATATTTTCCTTCTTTTTCAAATTGGGTGATCTCCTGTTGCCCAAATTGTGATAAAGCTGTGGATACCGCCTTCATTTTAGCACCCAGTTTTTTACCCAGGGCCACAAAGTTGGGCTTTATTTTTTTACTGATGAAACCATCGGTATCACTCAGGTATTCCACTTCCTTTACATTCACCTCCGATTTAATAATATCCTCTACCTGCTGCAGCTGCTGTTTCATCTGGCTGCTCAACACCGGGATCAGTACTTTTTGCAAAGGCTGTCTTACTTTAATGTTTACCTTTTTCCGTAAGGACAGTATCAGCGAGGATGCGTCCTGCGCCAGCTGCATTCTCTCCTCCAGGCCCGCGTCAATAGCCGCTTCATCAGCTACCGGGTACAGCACATGGTGTACCGATTGCTCGCTAAACCGTTGTGTAACAGCGTTTAAGTTGCGGAAAATAGTATCACTGAAGAATGGTGCCGTAGGTGCAATCAAACGTACAATGGTCTCTAAACATTCGTATAAAGTCTGGTAGGCGCATATTTTATCATGCTCATACTCCCCTTTCCAGAAACGACGTCTGCATAATCTAACATACCAGTTGCTTAAATGTTCATCCACAAAGTCCTCTATAAAACGGCCGGCCTGCGTTGGTTCAAAATCGTCCATGGCCGTGGTTACCCTTTTTACCAGGGTATTCAGGCTCGATAATATCCATTGATCAATTTCCGGGCGCTCTTTTACCGGCACGTAGGCTTCTTTAAAAGAAAAGCCGTCCACATTGGCATACAGGGCAAAAAACTGGTAGGTATTATATAAGGTACCAAAGAATTTGCGTTGCACTTCTTTTATACCCTCAATATCAAATTTCAGGTTATCCCAGGGCGATGCATTGGTGATGAGGTACCAGCGGGTAGCGTCTGCACCATATTTTTCAATGGTGGCGAAGGGATCTACCACATTACCCAGGCGTTTACTCATCTTATTGCCGTTCTTATCCAGCACCAGGCCGTTACTCACCACATTTTTAAAGGCAACCGAGTCAAATACCAGGGAAGCTATGGCATGCAGGGTATAAAACCAGCCACGGGTCTGGTCAACCCCCTCGCAAATAAAGTCGGCAGGAAAAGCCCCGTCAAAATTATTGTTGAAAGGTTTGGGATCACCGGCTTTCAGTTTATCGTAATCCAATCCCCATTGCGCATAAGGCATGGCACCGCTGTCAAACCATACGTCAATCAGGTCAGGCACACGTTTCATGGGTTTGCCTCTCGGGCTTACCAGTACTATATCATCCACATAGGGCTTGTGCAGGTCCAGTATACCTTCGTGTAAATAGTTTTTGTT
>CAYUMH010000061.1:0-25697 GCA_964445775.1 uncultured Terrimonas sp. | reverse complement strand
CATAAAAACTCGGCGGTACGCAGGAACAAACGGGTACGCATTTCCCAGCGCACCACATTGGCCCATTGATTGATCAGTATGGGCAGGTCACGGTAACTCTGTATCCAGTTTTTATAGGTGTTCCAGATAATGGCTTCACTGGTAGGTCTCACCACCAGTTCCTCTTCCAGTTTAGCTTCCGGATCAACCATTAATTTCCCTTTATTATTGGGGTCGGTCTTCAGGCGGTAATGCGTTACCACGGCACATTCCTTGGCAAAACCTTCGGCATTTTTTTCTTCGGCCTCAAACAGGCTTTTGGGAACAAAAAGCGGGAAATAAGCGTTTACGTGCCCGGTATCCTTGAACATTTTATCCAAAGCATCCCGCATATTTTCCCACAGGGCAAAACCATAGGGTTTAATTACCATGCAACCTTTTACTGCCGAATAGTCGGCCAGCTCACCCTTAATCACTAAGTCGTTATACCATTGCGAATAATCCTGCGCCCTCGATGTTATTTCTTTGCTCATAACTATGTTTATAAAATCTGTTTTCTTTTATTTTTTATTTGGTCAGCTTGTTGCGGGTGTACCCTTTAACCGTAGCGCCACTGCTCACCTGTTTGCAGCTTATTCAGCCGCATTTGTGTCTTTTTCATTGTAAACCGCCCATGACTATGATGAACAGGGAACAGGAAGTACAAGTGTGCGACGCAAGATAAGCCCAATCAGGGCACTACAGCCGGTTTCACAAAAAAACTACACCCCGGCTGCCGGTAAACCAGTGAACAAAAAGCATTATTTGGGGTTAAACAGCAACAGCCATCCACGAAACCGGCAAATGCCCCTGCCAACACACTAACAGGTGTTCATACTTTTAACAAGGTATTGTATTTGAAAATACGGTTAAACGGCGTTTTTGTCGTATTTTTATACCGAGTAATTGCAAAAATAGATTTTAATCATCTAAACTATTACAATGAAACCATCAATTTTATTCTCAACTATAGCATTGGCAGCTGTTTTATTCACCAGTTGTTCATCGGCATACCGCGCCGGGCAAACACCTGACGATGTATATTATTCTCCAACGAAAGAAGCACCGGATGAATATGTACAGGCCCAGGACCGCCGCGATAACCGTATGTATGAAGGCAGCGACCAGTATTACGAGGACCGCTACCTGAGAATGCGTGTAGCCAACAGGGGAACCTGGTCGGCCTTAGATGATTATTATTTTAACTCGCCTTACGGATACAATTCATTCTACTACTCTGATCCGTTTATGTGGAACAGTCCCTGGAATAATTACTGGAGATGGAATAGCTTTTACAACCCATACAGCAATTTTGGCTGGTACGGTGGTGGTTACTACGGTAACTGGGCCGGCGGTGGTTGGGGTCATCCCGGTATTATAGTAGTAGGCGGAGGCAGCGGCAGTCATCAGCCACGCGTGGTAAACAGCCGCCCGGTTGCATTTAACCGTAACAATTATGTGCCTAATAACAATAATAACGCCCGTATACGTGGTAATGTATTAGGCAATAATTATCAAAACAGCAATAGTAACCGTTTAGCTAACTCTTACCGTGGTACCAACAGTACCGGTTACAGTAACTATAACAACAGTAATAGTAACAGCGGCAGGTATACCAGTAACAGCGGAAACTACAATTATAACAATAACTCACGCGGTAACAGCAACAGCAATACTTACCGTCCTGAGTCAAGCTCGAGCAACTCCCGCAGTTACACGCCTTCTTCCTCTTCGTCTTCTTCCTCATCGGGAAGCAGCAGCAGTGGTAGTGGTGGCGGAGGCGGTGGTGTAAGCAGACCGGGCAGAAACTAATTTCCAACCTGCATCAGTTTTTTTTAAGGGTACCGGCGCTACGAAAATTATATATTGTAACCGGAGAGGGATTGGCATGTCGTTTGGCTACATCGGGTAGCACTTAAAAACAAGTTTTGTTAACAAGGATTTACAACTACAGATTCATGCATACAATGAAAAAGTTAAGCGGAATAGTTTGCCTGTCTTTACTTGCCGGCACCGCTATGGCCCAGGTACCGGAAGATGTATTAAAATATTCATGGGGACCTACCAACCAATCGGCCCGTATTAATGCGGTAGGTGGCGCTATGGGCGCCCTGGGTGGCGATATATCGGCCTTATACAGTAACCCGGCCGGTCTGGGATTTTATAAAACCACGGATATTGTTATATCACCGGGGTTTAATTTCCTGAAAAACAAAGGGAATTTCCGGGGAACCGATACTACTTCCAACGAATCAAAATTTGGCTTAGGACCAACCGGTGTTGTGTTCGGATGGCCTAAACATACACAAAGCAAGTGGCGCAGCAGCTCTTTTAGTATTGGTGTAAACCGCACAGTTAATTTTAATAATAAGGTAGCGTATACCGGTTATAACGATTTTAGTTCTTTTGGTGAAGTGTACGCCGCAGAAGCAGCTGCTTACAGTCAGCAAACCGGCAGCGACCTGGAGGGTATGCTGGGTAATCCCAATGTATCCTACGGTACACAAATGGGCATTTTTACCTATTTGATAGATCCCATCCAGGATCAGAACGGTGAGACGGTTGTAGGCGCTTTATCGCAATATGACCTTATCAGGAACGGCGGTGATTTTTATGTAAAACAGGACCGCAGTATTGAGACAAAGGGTGGCATTACAGATATAGCCCTGGGCTTTGCGTCCAATTATAATGATAAAGTGTATATAGGCGGTTCATTAGGTATACCGATTGTTAATTATGAACGCCGCAGCATACTTCGCGAAACAGATGCTACCGGTAATACTACCAATAATTTTGATTTTGCCGAGTTAAGAGAAACCAATACCACCCGTGGCGCCGGCTTTAACTTAAAACTGGGCACCATTTTTAAACCTGCCGAACTGGTGCGTATCGGCCTTACGGTACATACCCCTACCTGGTATTCGCTTACTGACGGTTACGATGGCAGCATGCGTGTAAACACAGAAGGTTATGCATCCGGAACCCGTGAAGTAAATGTGACCCGCGATTTAAACAGCGGTCAGAAACCGACTTATAAATACGAACTGGTTTCACCCTGGCGTTTTATGGTAAGCGGTGCTTATGTATTACACGAGATAGAGGATGTTAGCAAACAACGTGGTTTTATTACAGCTGATATTGAGTATGTAACCCATAAAAGCAATAAGTTCAGGGGAATTAGTGAAGAAGACGGCGGAGACGGTTATGAGTACACTGCAGAGAACGGTGTGATTAAAGACTATTATAAAAATGCCTTTAATTTTCGCCTGGGCGGTGAGCTGAAGTTTACTACATTAATGACCCGTTTAGGTTTTGCTTATTATGGCAACCCTTATGCGGATAAAGCTTTAAAAGCAAATCAAATGTTCATCAGTGGTGGTTTAGGTTACCGTAATAAAGGTTTTTTTGTGGACCTTACCTATGTACATGCATTGCAAAAAGATGTAAGTTTTCCTTACCGTTTATCGGATAAGGCCAATACATTTGCCAACCTGCGTGGTACCGGCAGCAATATTTCCTTAACCTTTGGAATAAAAATATAATAGTGTAAAATATAAGATATTGAAACGGTGTTGAAGATCAACACCGTTTTTTTGTGTTTATACCTTTGGTAAAATAGCTGCAGCGGCACTGCCGGGTGCCAGCCATTGTATGGCTTCGTCTCTTTTAAACCAGGTCATTTGCCGTTTGGCATATTGACGGGTATTGATCTTAATGCGTTCTATGGCCTGTGGCAGGCTGAGCAGTCCGTCCATATAATCAAACAGTTCCTTATACCCCACTGTTTGTAACGCATTTAGATGCCGGTAAGGCAATAGTTGTTCTACCTCCGTTAACAGGCCCTGTTCCATCATCATATCTACCCGCTGGTTAATACGCTGTACCAGTTGTTCCCGCGGTAGTTCCAGGCCAAACTGCATAATATTAAAAGGCCTGGTTTGTTTTTTACGGGTTTGAAACTGAGTAATGGAAGTACCTGTAGCTGTTATTACTTCCAGCGCCCGCATTAACCGTTGCGGGTTTTGAATTTCACCGGTGGAATAGTACACCGGATCTTTTGCTGCCACCTGCTGCTGCAGCCAGTTTAATCCATATTGGTTGTATTGCGTAATAATGTCCTGTCGCAGATCTGCGGGTATATCGGGAATACTATCCAGCCCTTCGATAAAGGCTTTAATATACAAGCCGGTGCCCCCTACCATAACCACATAGTTATTTTGCCTGAACAATTGAGCCGCCTTATCCAGGGCATATTGTTCAAAATCGGCAGCCGTTACTGCCTGGTGTATACTGTGTGAGGCAATAAAATGATGGGGTACAGCCTGTAGTTCTTCCACAGAAGGCCGTGCAACACCAATGTTCAATTCACTGAAGCACTGGCGGCTGTCGGCCGAAATAATTCCGGCATTTAACTGTTGTGCCACCTGTATTGCTACAGCCGTTTTACCCACGGCTGTAGGACCGGTTATAACAATAACTGTTTGTTGCTGCGTGATAGATTAAAAGTTATTAATGTATTCAAAAACTGTTGTTTGTCAGGAAAGCAAAAGGGCTTATTCTTCTTCGCCACCTTCTATATCACTGCTTTCCTCGCTGGTATAATCCTCACCATCTTCGTCTTTTTCACCAAAGCCCTCGCCTACCTGTGACAGATCGTATTTCTCTTCCACATCGGCAAATTTTTCGCCTAATAAACCTTTGGTTCCATACTGGCTGGGGCCGATGCCTTCTTTACGGGCAACGGAAGGATAGGCTGTTTTGGCGCTTTCTTCTTTTGACACATTGATCAGTTCTACCAAAAAGGACCAGTTTTTATTAAAATCGTAGGTATAGCGGAAGCGCTGGTTCGGAATTTTAATTTCAGAACCAATGGTTGTTTCACTCATTAATAATGGCGGCACTTTATAGGTTTTATCATATACTGCCAGGGTAATTTCACGCCCCTGCTGCCAGTTATCGTTACTGCGGTAAAAAGTGGCCTGGTGTTTACTGTCAAACTCATACGCTTTCAGGATGGCTTCGTGCAGTTCGCTGAATAACTGTGTATGCTTGATCACGATATCACGGTAAATACTTTCGTCTTCTTCGAAATAAATTCTAAACTTTAATATTGCCATGTAACAAAGATAAACAGATAATTAGATAATTAGTGAATTAGGAAATGAGACAATTGTATGCAAAAACAGCCTGATAACCAGGCCTCAGAATGCTCAAATAATGTACCAGGAAAAAATTGATTCTACCCCATAAAACGACCGGGTAACCAACAGGCTAAATGTGTAACCTGTACCCCTGTATAAAACAAATGCTTACGAAACTTTTACCCCTATTTCTTCAGCTTTTTTTATTAAAAATTCTTTTGCTGCCTCGTAGGTATTGGCTACAACACCATCCAGGATGGCATCTTTTAAACTATCTTTTAAAATACCCACCGGCCTGGAAGGCGTTAAGTTAAACATGGTCATGATCTCCTGGCCGTCTATCGGTGGCTGCCAGTTACGTACCTGATCTTTTTCCTCTACTTCAATACAACGTTCCCGCACCATTTTAAAATTGTCGAGATAGCGTTTTACCTTCTGTTTGTTTTTAGAAGTAATATCGGCTTCGCATAGCTGCATAAGGGCATCAAAATCCTCACCCGCATCAAAGAGTAAACGGCGGATGGCCGAGTCGGTAATATTTTCTTTGGTAAGGCTTATAGGACGCAGGTGCAGTTCCACCAGCTTTTTTACAAAACGCATTTTTTCGTTTTGCGGTAAACGCAACTGTGTAAATATTTTAGGCACCATCCTGCCACCCACTACTTCATGGCCATGAAAGGTCCAGCCATGGCCTTCTTCAAAACGTTTGGTGGCGGGCTTGGCAATATCGTGTAAAATAGCCGCCCAGCGCAGCCATAGGTCATCTGATTTTTGGGCTACATTATCCAGTACCTGTAAAGTATGGTAAAAATTATCTTTATGTCCATAGCCATCCACGTATTCCGCCCCGGCCAGGTCGACCATTTTGGGGAATATGATTTTTAGTAAGCCCGATTGATAGAGCAGATCAAAACCAATTGAAGGTTTGGCACTGGCTACAATTTTATTGAGCTCTTCGGTAATACGTTCCTGCGTAATAATGTTTATGCGGGGGGCCATGGCTTTAATGGCCGCAAAAGTATCATCGTTAATGCTAAATTGTAATTGCGAGGCAAAGCGAATGGCCCGCATCATCCGTAAGGGATCGTCGCTAAAGGTTTGCTCGGGCTCCAGTGGTGTAATAATGGTTTTACTCACCAGGTGCAGCCTGCCGTTAAAAGGATCTATTAACTGCCCATAGGTTTCTTTTTGTAAACTAACTGCCATGGCATTGATGGTAAAATCACGGCGGTTCTGGTCATCGGTCAGTGTACCGGGTAATACATCCGGGTTGCGCGACTCAGCCCGGTAACTTTCTTTACGGGCGCCTACAAATTCAATATCCCAGTCGCCTACCCTGATATGTGCCGTACCATAGGTTTTAAAGAAGGAAACTTTGGGCACGGGGTTAAAACGTTCGGCCACCGCATGGGCCAAACTTATACCATCGCCTATACAAACAATATCTGCATCCTTTGTAGGGCGGCCCAATAGTTTATCGCGTACAAAGCCTCCTACTATATAGGCAGGCACCCCCAACTTATGGGCCGCGGCGGCTATTTTATTAAATACAAATAATTCCTTGTCAGTACAGCTGATATCCATTGTTGCAAAAATAGTAGTTTCTTATGGCCTTATCACGGTATGTGTACCATCGGCATGCCAGCGTAAAATGGTAGAAGCCTGCTGGGGACTGGTAATTTCCTGTTTATATTCTACAATATAATCTACTGCCGTTTTTACCTCATCGCTGATCTGCGCAAAATTTGCAGGTGAGGGCTGGCCGCTCAGGTTGGCCGAGGTAGACACCAGCGGATGCTGTAAACGTTTTATTAAATGCCTGCAAAACTCATCCTGTACTACCCTGATGGCAACGGAGCCGTCCTGGTTAACCAGGTTATCGGGTAAATTAACGGCATTGTCATAAATAACCGTGGTTGGTTTGGTTTGCTGGTCCAGCAGATCAAATACCGCCAGGTCAAGGGCAGCCACATATTGTAATATATCCCTTTCCTGTGCCAGCAGAATGATCATACTTTTTTCCGCAGGCCTGTTCTTTACCTGGTATACTTTGTCCACCGCAGCGGCATCGGCCGCATTACAGCCAATACCCCAGATAGTATCGGTAGGATACAGGATGGTACCACCCTCCCGCAAAACAGCCACTGCATTTTTTATATCGGTATCGAACAACGCCATATACTACTTGTTTTAGCCGGGCAAAGATAATAGCAGAAAACCGTTACGGCACTATAAAACATGAGCGGGTAAAATTTTGAAGCCGCCCTGTTTTTAGGCTCCGGTTTTAGCATTATGTGCGTATTTTTGTAAGCATCATTTTAAATTATAAACATGAAAGAAATAATAGAAAAAGCCTGGGCAGACAGAGAGTTACTGAAAGATGTGGAATATACAGAAGCCATCCATACCGTGATAGAAGATATTGATAAAGGCCGCTTACGTGTTGCCAGCCCCACAGAGACCGGCTGGGTAGTGAACGAGTGGGTAAAACAAGCCATCTTAATGTATTTCAGTATCCAGCCCATGCAGACCTGGGATGTAGAACCTTTTGAGTTTTACGATAAGATGTTACTGAAGAAAAATTATAAAGACCTGGGCGTTCGTGCCGTGCCCCATGCCGTTGCCCGTTATGGCGCTTACCTGGGCCGTAATGTGGTATTGATGCCATCTTATGTAAATATTGGCGCTTATGTAGATGAAGGTACCATGGTGGATACCTGGGCGACTGTTGGTAGTTGTGCCCAGATTGGCAAAAATGTACATTTAAGCGGTGGTGTAGGCATTGGTGGTGTATTGGAGCCCTTACAGGCTTCACCGGTAATTATAGAAGATGGTTGTTTTATCGGCAGCCGCTGTATTGTGGTGGAAGGGGTAATTGTAGAGAAAGAGGCGGTATTGGGCGCCAATGTGGTATTAACAAAAAGCACGAAAATTATCGATGTAAGCGGTGACAGCCCGGTAGAACTGGTAGGCCGTGTACCGGCCCGCAGTGTAGTGATCCCCGGCAGCTATACCAAAAAATTCCCCGCCGGCGAATTCAGTGTTGGTTGTGCCCTGATTATAGGCAAACGTAAAGCAAGTACGGATTTAAAAACCAGCCTGAATGATGCTTTGCGAGATTTTAATGTAAGTATTTAAAAAATATTGCGGCAGCAAATAAAAAATCATTTACATTTGCTGCCCGTTGCCCGGGTGGCGAAATTGGTAGACGCACCGTCTTCAGGTGGCGGCGCCGCGAGGTGTGCTGGTTCGAATCCAGTCCCGGGCACGTTAAAGCTCTGTAAGTGTTGACTTACAGAGCTTTTTTATTTTAGCTGTGTCATTTTTCCTCACTTTTCTCCGCTTTCTACCACTATTTCTGACACAAAATTGACACACGATTTTTTTGTGGTAGCACCAACCAGGGAATGCTGCACAAGGCCGAAAAATCGCCACAACCTTACAGACTTTGGCAGACCCAGTACCGAATTATTGGCAGTATTAAGTAAATCCCGAAAATGCTTAGCAAATGATTCTTTAGTCCACTTTCTCACAGCTCCTGCCAGTTCTCAGAGGAAAGTTCTTACTATCGTTCCTCTCTGACTTAAATCCTAATTCAAAGAATTATAACTAGCAATATCGAATAACTCAATGTTGACAGGTTTTTCAACGTGGTTGAACTTTATAAACTCTTGCAATTCTTTGAATGACGACATACCTACAATTGGATTTTTCACATTTTCATCAGCAATATATGTGGGATGAATGTTTGACCATCTTCCAATCTTTATGCTCAATAACTTATACTGTCGGGGCTTGCTGACCGTAAATCGTTAAGCACTTTTTTAATAAGTGCTCCAAGGTTTGACACTTGTTCAGGTTTGATTTTGTATTAAATGAACACTTTTTCATTTTTTATTGATTTTTAATTACTATACCGATAAACCATTTCAAACTCTTTAGCAAAATCTTGCAATGCAGTTTCACCAACCTACTTTGATTTTTGTTTGTTGTGGTCTTCCATAAAAAAATGAAAGCAATACAGATAGCAGCGTAGCTGGGTTTAAAAAACTAAAGTTGGGGAATATAGATTTATATATTCTCACAGATGGTTCTTTACCCGACAGCCGTACGACTTTTAGCCCCTATAGCAGGTATTTGATTGTATATTATTTCGATTTAACTATTTTTTGTATTGTAATGACGCCACTTTTCGACAGAATGCGTAAATGATAAACACCATCAGTCAACTTGTCCAGCTTAATATCCAGATTGCGATTATTGTTATTTTGTATTTGACTAACCACGGCGCCTGAAATATTATACAGCGTAATATACTCCCCTCCGGATAATCCTGTAAGTGTAATATTATCTTTTGCCGGATTAGGATAAACAGTCACCGGATTTTCATGACTAAAGTTCAACCTGCGTACACTACTGTATTCCACCTTTCCATCAAAATCCAGTTGCTTAAGCCGATACAGGTTTGAACCTGTAAGTGGTGTAACATCTGTAAAATCATATTCCAGCCTGGTATTACTGTTGCCTGCGGGCGATTTACTATCCACGAATCCTATTTCGTTCCATATAACACCTGCATTACTTCTTTCGATGATAAACCCTTTATTGTTAGTTTCAGAACTTGTTGCCCACTGCAAAAACGCCCTGGTTTCTTTTTTGTAAACGTCAAAACCTATAAGCTTTACCGCCAACGGAAATGTAGATACCGAGCCAATGGCTATTGCACTATATAAGCTCATATTACTGACTGTGCCGGTCATCACCGTTCCTTCTGCATTGGACGATGCACCTGTTGCACCACTCAGGTTATCCCACTGGCTGGTCGTTGTATTCCAGCCCACTACCCGCATACCTGATGCAACATAATACCCTCCCTGTACTGAAAAATCAGGAATAGAAATATTGATGGCCAGGGATGAGCTACCTGCTACAGGTACCCAGTCCCAGAAGCAAAGAGGCGAAACTGAAATAAGACGGGTAGTACCAAGGCTGCCGGCTGTATTTAATGCCGTACGGTCATGCGCGCCTCCCGTAGGATCAAGGTTAGCACCTACATTACCCCGCCAATAGGCAACACTTAAATGGTCTGTAGCGGATGCAGGCGCTGAGATACTTAGTGTGCGCAGGTCGGTACCTGATTGATCACCTACCGGAAATATAAAGGCATCATTACCAATCTTACTTACATAGCCGTTTACGTATTGAGCATCGCCCAATGCCGTGTTGGTATAAGTCGCATTGTCCAGAAAACGCAATGCACCATTACTATTGTTACTTCGAACGGTGGTGCTGATGCCATTTTTAAAATCTGCACGGCTGCCAACATTGGCTCCACTTGTATTTAAAAGTGAAAATACCTGGCTGCTGCCATGATCTAAATTTATAATACCAAAGGTAGCTGCAATATCGCCAAGCAGCTGAACCCCGGAATTTTTCAAACCATCCAATCCCAAAAAATTATCTATCCCCGGGAAAAGGGGGTTAAAAAAAGCATTGTATTCACCTTTTACGGTTAACGTATTTACAGCCGGACCAAAATGGTCAAATATCCCACTGCGCACCGAACGATAACCAAAGCCCAACGAACCATTTACCACATATTCTTCGTTTGAAAAATCACTGGCGTGGCTGCCATCGTTGTACGCATCGCTTATTAATACCTGCCCCCGGCTAAGGAAGGTATTACATAGCAGAATGATTAGTACTAAATATTTTTTCACTGCTTACTTATTTTAAATTAGAAAGTATATTACTGCTCAGCCAATTAATAATGTGAATATGCATGCGTATGCACTCCAATATATAAATCGTTAATTTTTAATTTAGGTAAGCAGCATCAAACACAGAGGATAATGTACCAAAGTCCTGGTTAAAATCAGCTGCAGCACCGTTATTAAACCAGCGAGTGATTCGTGCATCAATGGTATGACTACCGGCAGAAAGGTTTCGTATGCCCGATACATTGAATTGCATTTGTGCGCCGATATTTATCTCTTGCACAATCACAAAAAGACCACTGGCTATACCGTCTATATACAATTCACATTTAAAATAGGGCCTATTCGAAAAATCAGCAGTAAGGTCGTCAATACCTAAACTGTAATTCAGGAACAATGCTTTGTTGGTAGCCAAGGTAAATGTGTAGCTGCTTTTATAGGCAATGGTATAATTGTTACCATTCACCAAAAAACGTTCAGTAGCGCCAGGAGTTGTTTCCTTCGCAATACCAAAATTCCCACCTACCCCCGTAACGCTGGTAGCGGCAGGTATACTACCGTTTACAAATAAAGACACTTCCCAGGTAGACCCCGTAGTAGTGCCCTTGCTGATGAATTGAGCATAATAGCCAGCCGGGATGGTTAGGCTTGCGACATTGCCCTGGTTATCGATAAGCTCAGTTCCGTTGGCAGCCACGGTAAGTACCGTAGAACCTGTATTTTTAAAACAGTAAATCCTGCCTTTATAGTTGCCTGTACCACTTATAGCCGCCGGCAGGGTTAAAGTACCATTGGCTGCACCGTTATAAGCAATATAATAATCGTTAACACCTACATTACCCGTTGCAGTCACAATTTTGTAATCCGGGGCAAATGAACCATTCACAGTAAGTTTACTTCCGGGAGTAGTAGTGCCAATACCAAAGTTGCCGGATTGGGGGAACGCGATCGAGCTAATTAATATAGCTCCAAAAACAGTAAGTAATTTCTTTTTCATTGTTAGTGTTTTTTTTATAGGTATGATGTTAAGAAATAAAAGCAGGGGGTATCTGTAATAAGTTGCTGAAGTGTCAGCCTTCACATATCACAGTTATCTGGTTTATATTATTCCACTCAAATTATTTGCTTCATTATAAAGACAATTAATTTTTATTACGAGTAATAATACCTTAACAAAATAACAGTAAAACCACCTAACAAATTAGTAATAGTACTAAAAAAAATATTCTATTTTATAACCGGCTTGTTTTAACTCCGCTATAAATAAGAAAAAAAAATCACAAGAAAAATATTCCTTATATGAACCATCTTTTTATTACAGGTGTAGCCATAACCGGGTAATCATTTTTTATAAAAACTCATCCAAAAGGGTATAAAAATCTAATTTTTCCTGGTCAACCTCCTTCAGTCCTTATGCTTCAAAAAACAAGCTGACGAGTTTACCGGCTGGTGAAAGGCAAAGCCAATGCACATAAGATGTTTATACGGCAACTCATGGAAGACAAAACCTTTAAACGGATCGAATATTGAGTATTGTATAAAACCATACCGTAGCCCCGAAAACATAAACCTCGTTTTATCATAAAAAATATATCAACCGTCCACAGACTATACCGATCTTATTTTTTACACAAAAAAATACTGGAAAGTTTAGTTATAAAGGACAACGCACTAAGGAAGACTTGAACCTCGGGGTACCCGGATTATCTGATGATCGGCTGCAGAAAGGAAAGACAAAAATTTGACGCCAGGTGTTATGATTATACACTCATTGTCAGGGCTGCGTTTTTATCGCTTTTTACAAATTTACACGGAGATAATATGCAACCATCTCCCATCAATATACAAGATGCAGATCAAAAAACAGTACGTTATTTCTGCACCTGACAGTTTTATAGATCTTATACAACAGTGTCGTATAACCGGGTTGAAATTTGACCAGGTTGATGTAATTTAATGAGATCATTCATAAACCTCAATGCATAAATTGCTGAACAGTTTTTTTAGCCCTTGTACTTCAGACAGCCATTGCTAAACCCGCTCACTATATTTAACGTGTATAACATGGCCTGTTTAATACAACCGGGCACTAAACATGGGTTGCTGTGATACTGTATTACGAGTAAAAGACCCTGGGCCTAAAAAGAACCGGTTTAAAAAGTTAACATTGGATATTTTATCTTATTATTAAGTTTGTATTACTACATATAAATATCACCAATATGAAAGCTACAAACAAAAAGACACTTCGTAAACAGGTTGAAGAAAAGCTGAACGCCCGTACCCACCGCAGCCTGTTATGATACTTTATGTAAATAAAACAAAAATGACCCGATGAATAATTATATCAGTCAACTCCAGCAAGCAATTACCCATGAACGCCAAAACCTGCTGGAACACCCCATGTATGCTTCTCTCACTGATATTGCTTCAGTAAAAAAGTTTACAGAAACCCATGTTTTTGCAGTTTGGGATTTTATGAGCCTGTTAAAATCATTACAATCAGGCCTTACTTCTGTCACCTTACCCTGGAAGCCTGTTGGCAGTCCGGACACGCGGTACCTGATTAACGAAATTGTATTAGGTGAAGAATCCGATATAGATGAAGAAGGAAACAGGACCAGCCATTTTGAGCTTTACCTCAAGGCAATGCGTCAGCTCGGTGCAGATACAACTGTTATTGATACTTTTATATCCCGACTCCCGGAGAGTACCCTTATACATAAGTATATTAACGAAGCCGGATTGCCTGACCGTATACAATCATTCCTTGATTTTACTTTCCGGATAGCCTTACAGGCACCACTACATGTGAAAGCGGCTGTATTTACGTTTGGCAGAGAGGATCTTATTCCTAATATGTTCCTGCGTATACTGGAAAAACTTTATTCCGAATCACCGGAAAAAATAGCCGTATTCAAATACTATATTGAAAGGCATATTGAAGTTGACGGTGAACATCATAGTCAATTAGGATTAGCCATGGTAGCCCAGCTTTGTGGTGAGGATGAAGTAAAATGGAAAGAGGCAGCTGAAGCTTCGGTAAAAGCACTGCAGGTAAGATATGACTTATGGGATCATATACTTTCTGAAACGACTAACTAATTTTTTCAGATTTTTTACAAGACCTCAGTCATCATGGCTCAGTGTTTTGTTGACGAAAAAATTATCTCTGATAAATACTAACACATCAACGCCCTGTAGTTTTCTATACAGGGCGTTGACATTCACTACCGTTTATCTTTCCATACTTTATTTCGTGGCTGTTGCCAGCTGTTTATATCACCGGTAGCTATAAAAGAATGATCCAATGCCGGAATAACAAGCCTTTACCGGCAAAGCCGACTTTTAAAAATAAACCAATACTTGTTTCGTCACATGGAGAAAGCCCGCAATGGATCACAATACCAGGCCTCCTGCTTCTCACGAGGCACCGTCTGTAATTTATAGATTTACCGGCCCTATTTTCCGCACCATTATCCTGCTTCAATATCAATTTGCTGTTATAAGATCGCTTCTAATTAATTCATCCCTCACTTTATGAACGTACAAACTCCTGTTTCAACAGGACGCCTATCGCCCGGTTTAGTTCCTCCATTCTTTTCCTGTTAACCACATAAAATATAAACTTTCCCTGGCGACTGGCCGAAACAAAACCAGTTTTACGGAGTACCGCCAGATGAAGTGAAACCTCAGGTTGTTTTAGCTTTAAGTTATAACTTATTGCCGTAACATTAACATGCGCATTTTCTTCAATAAATTTTATAATCTGTTGTCGTCGTTTGTTATTAATAGCCCGGTAAACCTGGGCTGCTTTTTTTGTATCCTGTAAGTCAACTTCAACAGTTTTTTCTTTTTCATGCACCCCGTTAAATATAAGTACGTGTTTTTTCATTTTTAAATTAGCTATTAGCGGTAAATGATTAATACAGGCATAAACTAAACGCTGTCATACAAACAGGTTAACCAATTATCATTTTCAACCAATGTATCAACAACAGTTACAAAATATGTCCGTAACAATCGGCCAGTATTGTTCACCAGAGGCTTATTAAATACAGTGGAGGGCCTAGACAGGCCCTCCTTATTTTGCAACTCACACTGCTGAGAAAGCATGTAATGCGTTAAAACTCCCAGTTGATCCAACTGGTAGCATTAACTGCGTCAACCATATCATAAGTATCATTGATCTGTACAAAAATATAGCCCTGTGCATCAATCATTTTTCGTAATGTAGGTGCAAAAGCATTAATGGATGCCGTTCCGGGGTTGGTACCAAAGAATAGCCCTTCATCTGCTCCTGCAGCCAGCGAAAATGTAATACGTCCATCCGGTATAAAGTTGGGCGGGCTTATAATACCCGGTGCAAAAACACGTGTCAGCAAACCGGCAATACCATTAACATAACCGAAAGCATCGTACATAGTTCCATTGAACACAGCATTTTCTGCCCGGTACATTACGTTCATATATAGAGATAAATTGGCAACCTTTAACGCATCATCCACACCATTCACCCGGAAACCGGTACGCGAAAGCCAGTAATTTTTCTGGTCTTTACTGAATTGCCACCAGCGACGGGGAGCAGCTGCATCTACCTGTATGGGATGTTCAAAACCAACCGGTGTTACCCTCTGGTCGTTTATGTTAAAACTAATAGTTCTTGTACCAGTGTTCCACACTACACCTGAGAATCCTTTTATTTGAATACCATTTGCAGTAATGGCCTCAGAAAACGCAACACCTGATGGGGTAGGTATAAATTTTGTCGTAGCTTCTTTGTATGTACTCCCTCCTTCTCTCCATGCCAGTTTAAGATATTTGGTCCTGGGGTTTACCACAATTTCATAGGTATTTGAACCAATATCAAACCGCTTGAAATAGTTGAGATAGGATTTTGAAAGACTGTCAAAAACCAAACCGGAGAACTGATTATTAGCAACAGCCGTAGCATCTTCTGCCGAAGCCGGACGTAAAACCATTTTACTGTCATGCATTCTTCCGCGTAATACGATGGAGTCTTTATTACTGGCAGATGGGTCATAGGCAAATTCAAAATCGGATCTTAAGCCAACACCATTGGTACCGCCATTCACTGATCCGTTGGGGTCAGCATAAATATGCAGGTAGGAATAAGTGTCAAACATCAGTACCGGCTGTTGCAGGGCTTTTAACCGGTAACTGCTTTCTTTGGGCACCGTACCGTTGGTAACATCACTGTTCACCATTACTACACGGTTACCGGCATTGAACCGGAAATAAAAACCGGTGGTTATACCGGTGCCGGTTGTCAGGAAAGCATTCCAGCCGCCGGGTGCATTCACCAGCCTGGCCTGCAGGCTATCCAGGGTTTTGGTCAGCCTTTGGTCCGTCGACTCACCAAACACCGTTTCATCATAATCCTTTTTACAGGCATTTAATACCAGCAGGATCAATAATATGGGCAAATATTTTTTCATCAATAAAAAGTTTAAGCAGTTAAGGTTAAATAAAGCGCTCCAGTGCCGTGCGGCAACGTCGTTGCAGGCTGTAGAAATCAATATTCCAGGCCTGGCGGAAATAGCTTACCACTATTGCCTCTTTCTGACGGAGGTAGGCCTGTGCCTGCGCCTGGGTAGTGCCGTTTACACTGGTGCCAGCAGGTATTTTGCTGATCAGGGCATCAAAACCGGCCTTCCCTTCAATCAGCATAATAGCGATCATTTCCACAAAGTCGTCATCATAATTGGAGGAGCCGTAAGAAGTAACAAAACCATCCCTCCGGGCTGTAGCATCATTAATATTGATCCAGTTACCCCCATTGAATAAACCAGGATTTACCTGTTTAAAACTTTGCGGGTACATGATGTTCTGATGCAGGATATGCCCGAATTCATGATGAATGGTCTGTAAAAAGAACTGCTTAATAAAAGATGAATCCCTTGATGCATTATAACCGGTCATTCCTTTTACCCGGAATGAGTTGCAGGAATACAAAGCGATCTTCCTGCCACCTTCGGCAGTACCCAGTGTAATAGAGCCATTGGAATTATAGGCATTACTGCCTGACAGTACAAAAGTTTTGGGCGCATACTTATTAAAGAAAGTGGCCCCTACTTCGTCTATATAAGGCTGTATCCAGGCCTGGCGTAATACAGACCAGATCGGGATGACTTTAGCTTCATCAGGAGGAACCAGTGTCCGGTTCAGGTCAAACTCAAACTGGTCCCATTTATATTTCACCTGGATATTATACGGTTTAACCAGGCTATCATATAACCATTTATCAAGGTCAGATTTTGCCCAGGTATCGCCACCCAGGCCCAGGATATCATCCGCAGCGTCCAGGTTATCCTTATCCCGGTCACAGGATACAAACGTTCCTGCCAATACAAACAGGAAAAAGTATTTCATCATTTGTTTCATTGTACTTGTTTTTTTAGGTTAACGGGGATTTAAAGGAATGCCGGATAATGTTGCCGAAGCCGGGATCTGTAATACACGACGCGGATCACCGGCTTTCACTTCCACCACCTTATCAACCGCACCGGCAGTGGTACGCACAGTATGGGTTACGGTGAGTCCATATCGCTGAATATCGAACCAGCGCAATCCCTGGAAGGCAAATTCCATGCGCCGCAGGCCCAATATTCCTTTTGCCGCTGCCGTATCAATGTTCTGCGTTCCGGCATAGGTCTTTAACCTGGCTTCTGTTACAGCATGGTTGGTGGCATTATAATTCTGGGCACGTTTACTTACATAAGTATTCATATCTGCAATTGCCCCCGGTGCATCACCCAGGTAAGCCTTCGCCTCTGCCCGGTTAAACAATACTTCCTCCGCATCAAATAAAGGCACCATCACATAGGGATCACCAAAATCAGCATTAATGGAAGCACGCTTGAAGTACTCCCCCAGCTTAGGAATATAATAGTTAGGCTCTGAACCATATATCTTCCGTTCAAATTGCCAGGTTCCTACATTACAGATACTTTTAACTGCAAAACACTGGTTCAGAATAGGAATGGTGTAAGCATAACGGTAGTTCCACATATAACGACCATATAATGAACCGGCCTCTGCCAGTAGTATATTAGCCGGGAGCGAACTTTTAGTATACTCCAGCCAAAGGTCCGCCGCTCCCATCGCATTCCATTGTGCCCCATTCCATGGACGCAGCTGGTCGGCAAAATTGTTTGCGGGAAAAACGGCATTCGCATGCTCCAGCACTTTCGGATAGTCTTTTTTCACCAGGTAAAAACGGGAGGCAAAAGCATGAGCCGCCGCTTTGGTAAAATGATATTTCGGTATATCATAAGCGTTATCCTGTAATAAAGGCAAGCCTTCCGTAAGGTCTTTTTCAATCCTTTCAAATACATACGCCACTGTTTTTCTTTCGTAGCTTTTATTTACTATATCCTCAGGTTGATCTACATAGGGAATGCCCATATCACTTGCAGCCGTAGCAGGATTATAAAAAGTAGAGAAGAAAGAAACCAGCATAAAATGTGCATAGGCCCTGGCTACCAAGGCTTCCCCTTTCTGTGCATTAAATATTTCCGGGGTGGCCGATTTTCTGATAATGTCCAATGCATGATTGGTAACCGCAATGGCTTTATATGCTTCTGCCCAGTACATCTGGGGAGACTCCAGATTAGATGGTTGCGCATTGGTTTCTTCAAACCGGTAACAACTACTATTGGTTACATCATCTGTACCCACTGATTTATCATCTGCATTGTCCGACATCGCTTCGCAAAAAGTCATATAACTGGCTTTGGGATAAGCGGAGATCAGCAACTGAGACATTTGCTCCGGTGTTTGAATCGACGCACGGTTACTGTCAGGTTCTTTTTCCAGGAACTTATTACAAGCACTGGTGGCAGTAATAATGGTTGCCAGTAAGACAACGGTATATTTTTTCATGATCGTCTGTTTGTGGTAATTCATCATAAACCTAGTTTTACTGATAAAACAACTTGTTTCTGTATAGGCTGGGCTACACCACCGGTATTGTAAAACTCAGGATCCTGTCCTTTCAGTTTTTTATCCGAGTAGATAAGCCAGGGATTAATAGCCGAAAGACCTACACTGGCATTGCTGAAGCCGGCCCTGCTAACCCATCGGGCAGGAAGACGGTAATTGAGTGAAACAGATTTTAAACGGATAAAATCACCTTTGGCTACACGCTGATCGGAGAAGTTATAGGTGTTATAAGGATAAATACCACTTAAATTATTAGCGTACAACCGGTCCAGTATAGCCGGAACCGCTGTTGTATTTTCTTCTCCGCCCTGCACCCAACGGTCAATAAAATCAACAGGCAAAGCATTCCAGTCAGAATAGCTGGTATTAAATACCGGCGCCAGCCTGATCTTATTACCGGCCTGAGAAGTAACCAGTACATTCAATGTAAAGTCCTTATAAGATACCGTAGTACCCAGGCTACTGTTATAGGGAGGATCTACCGGTCCTTCGTATTTCAGGTAAGCGGTATTGTTATCCTGGTAATAAACATCTGATGATATTTCACCTTTCTGGTTTACAAATAAGGGAATTCCTGAATTATGATCCAGGCCACTGTAACGGATAGAGAACAGGGACCGTACCGGGTAACCTACTACATTATAACCGTCGGCCTGTACCAGGTCAAATAATATAGGGAGATTGGAAAGGTTGGTGATCTTTGTTCTGGCATAACCAAAAGTAAGTTTTGCATTCCAGGTCCAGTCGTTGGTTTTTACCAGGTTAGCATCCACAGCTATATCCCATCCGTTAGACTTTAAATTGGCATAGTTGGCAAACTTCCAATATTGCCCACCGATGCCCGATGTACTGATCAGGTCAATCAGGTCAAAACTCTTACGCAGGAAACGGTCAATGGTAAAAGAAAGTTTTCCCTTTAATAGACCAAACTCCAGGCCTATATTACCACTGTATTGTTTTTCCCATGTAAGTTCACGGTTTGCCAGGGAAGCCAGTTCAATACCTGATTCACGGTCTGCAGTCCACTGACGGTTGGTGATATAATTACGCAATAATACATCGGCATTGATGGCAGGGCCCATATCACCCGATAGTCCATAACTGCCACGCAGCCTGGCAAAATCAAGCCACTGTATATTTTCAGCAAATTTTTCTTTATCAATATTCCAGGCACCGGAGATACTCCAGGTAGGCAGCCAGCGATTTAAAGCAGCTTTTCCAAAGCGGTTAGAACCATCATACCGGCCATACAGGCTGATATTATATTTTTTATCAAAACTGTAACCCGCCGTTGCATAAAAGGCGGCAAAACGATCAAAGTTTTCACCCATACCATAGTAAGGAAAATTAGCTTCAATGGTCTGTTTCAAAATACGATAATCAATAAAAGGTACGCCACCCTGGTCATACTGGTAACCATAACCGGTATTGTTTGCCGATTTACGATTGGTAAATTTCACTTCCTGTCCTACCAATACATCAATGCTGTGCTTGTTATTAATAGTGTTGCTATAATTAATACTGTTCCGCACATTATAAAAGATCAGCTCATCTTCCGTTCGGTTATAGAAACCACCTTTAGGCAATACGATCTCTTTTTCTGCCTCGGGATTATCAGGGTCCTGGTACAGGTAGTTATTAGCCGCCCTGATGGTGCTGTTTTTTGCAGAACGGTAGGCATTGGCCATATTGGCATTCTCTCTTATCTGGTGTTCTCTTCCCGTCTTTACCATACGAATGGCTCCCAGGAAATCGTACTTGAAATTTTTGGCAAACTTGTAAGACAGATCGCCCTGCAAACGCAGATCGATCATCTTAATAGTGAGATAATTGTTTGCCAGTTCATCAATAATATTAAAGGGTGTAAAGTTGCGGTTAAAATATTCTAACCCACCTTTTTCATCATAGGCAGTAACGGCTCTGCTGGTGTTAAGTGCGTAACTGAAAGGATTAATATCAAAGTCCCTGTCATAGCGTCCTTCAACAGGATTACTTCTCCTGGCCAATGCTCCCGGCGCACGTTGGTCACGCACTGAACCAAGTGTAGAAAAGCTTGCGGAAACTTTTTCAGAAAATTTATAGTTGTTACGAAAGTTGAGTGTATACCTTTTTACCTTATCGCCAATGGTCCAGCCATTATCGCCCAGGAAACTGGTAGAAAAATAAGACTGAGATTTTTCAGTTCCATATTGGATACTGATAGAATGTTCCTGCATAAAGCTGTTTCGGAATAACAGGTCAAACCAGTCCGTATTGGCTTTTGCATAACGCATCAGAAAATCGCGACGGGCCTCGGGGGTATTTTCCAGCTGAAAATTACCATTATCATCCCCTACCAGGTTCTCATACAATTTACCATACATGGCATTGTTAGATTGTGAAAGTACGTCTGAGTTCATGAAACCTTTTCTTTCCAATTCAGCCATTACCGACATCTGCTGTGCCGAGTTCATAATATTAAAGCCATTATAGTTTGGCTTTAGCTGCGAGCTGAAATTACCCACGTAACTCACCTGGGCTTTCCCGCTTCTGCCTTTTTTAGTAGTAATTACAATTACACCATTCATAGCCCTTGCACCATATAGTGCAGCAGCAGAAGCATCTTTCAAAATATCAAAGCTTTCAATATCATTAGGATTTAACCCTGCCACGGGTGAACCTAACAAAGTGGTTGGATCTCCACTGGTAAGCTGATCGTTTGAAATATTCACAATATCTTCCAGTACTACGCCATCAATTACCCATAAGGGTTTGTTGGCGCCATTTAAAGAGGTAGCACCACGGATACGTACTTTAGGAGCAGCGCCAAAAGTACCGGAAGGGTTTTGTATAGAAAGGCCGGCGGCCCGGCCTTCCAGCATCCGGCTTACATCGGTCATACCATCCAGCCTTACCTGGTCTGCTTTTAAGGTTACGGCTGATCCTCCGAATTTTGTTTTATCAATTCTTTGAAACCCGGTTACCACCACATCTTCCATGGTCTGTACCTCCTGTTGCAAGACAATGGTAATATTTGTTTCTTCCTCTACTTTATATTGCTGGGTTTTATAACCTGCAATAGAAATTTCCAATATGGTATTCTTTGGAATATTAGTCAGTACAAAAGTTCCGTTCTCTGTAGTAATCGTTCCCTGAAGCGTTCCTTTAATACGTATGTTAACGCCACTGAGCGGTTCTCCTTTCTCATTTTTAACAACACCCCTCAGGTCAATTACTTCAATGGTTAACTGACCAGCCGAAGGACTCGTATTCACGATATTTTTTTTCCGGATCACGACCGTTTTTTCAACGATATCATATACCAGTGGCTGATCGGTGAGGCATAAATCCAAAACTGTTCTTAATGGCGCATTGCTTACATTAATCGTTACCCTTTTCGCCGTTTTCAGTATTTTATTTTCATACCAGAAGCGGTAATCAGTTTGCGACTCGATCTTCTTTAATAATGATTCTATCGAAGCATCTTTTTCGGCCAAAGTAATTCCCTGTTCAGGTTTTGCCATCAGGGAATGCCCAAGTATCAATAATAACAGCAGCAGTACACTACTTTTTAAAAAGCATTCTTTTAATGGCGGAATTAGACTTCTCATAATTAGCATTTAGGGGTTTTTATTAGAAATGATTATATTATCAGTCCTGGTCAGCATTTAAGGTAACAGGGTCAGGGTATTGCCCTCCAGCTTGCAATTCACTTCACTTAACCTTAATATTTCCAATACCTTGTTCAGGTGCAGTGACCGGTTGATGTAACCACTGAACAGCCTGTCTGTATTTGCGTTCATGTATACAACATCCACATCGTACCACCTGCTCAGGGCATTCATTACCGTTGATAGTTTGGCACCGTTGAATTTAAAAGCGCCGTCCTTCCAGGCCATTACTTCCTGCAGGTCAACATCCGTTACAACAAACATATCATTACCCTTATCGATAATGGCCTGCTGACCGGGTACAAGTACATTTGTTTTATTACTTTCCCGGTTACTTACTTTTACAGATCCATGTAACAAGGTGACCGCCCTCTTTTGTTCCTCCGGATAAGAACAGATATTGAATTCGGTTCCCAGCACTTCTACTTCCATCACCCCATTATCCACAATAAAAGGTTTTGCTATATCTCTTTTTACATTCAGGTAAACCTGGCCCGTCACCTGTATTCTTCTTTCCTTTCCCGTAAATGCTGTTGGAAAATAAATGGACGAGGCCGCATCTAACATCGCCTCGGTTCCATCGGGTAGTTTTATTTTAAACTGGCGACCACGCGGGGTACTGACAGTATGGTATTCAACCTGTTCGTTTATTGCAGATGCGCCGAAAACATATGTGATAGCATCGCCCTCTTTTACAATCTTCACCGGGCTTTCTGTATTCACCGCGCCGTTACCCATTTCGTCCAGCACAATCGTTTTATTGCCAGGCAAGGTCAATATCGCTCCGTTTTTACCAGGTGCAATATCATTGACCGGTGTTACTTCCACCTCTGCTTGTTGTTTTGATGTATCACTTAACCACCTGTAAGTAATACCTGCACCCAGCAGTAATATAAAAACAGCCGCTGCCTGCCACCAGTATATCCGCAGGGTCTTTTTCTTCCTGTCGGCAGCGATCCTTCTTTTTAATTCACTTAACATCTCTGCTTCCAGTTGGTGAAGCGAGGTTTTTGTCCTGGTAATTACCACGATCAATTCTTCATCTGCCACCTGTTCGTACCAGGCATGTAATAATTTAACTTCGGCATCAGTAGCTTTATCATTCAGGTACTTGTCTGCCAATACGGCCAGCTCTTCTTTACTCAATACCACATTTTTTAAATCAGCCATAGATTTTTTTTTAAAAGAATACGCTTAACGTTATCACCAGGAACATTACTTTTTTGTAATAGGCCCTTATGAGGGACATTACCTTAGTCACATATCCTTCTGCCGTTCTGGGAGAAACGCCCATTTTATCGGCAACTGATTCTAGTGGTTCATCCAGCAACTTGTGGTACAGGAAAACAAACCGGTACTTTTCAGGCAACTTTTCGCTATAATTTTTCAACAGGTCAAGCATTTGTTTATTATCTATATCTATTGAAGCCGCTTTTACTGCTTTTAATTTTTGCTTTAGTAAATACTCCTTTAATCGTTTTTCTTTAAGTAAGGCCTGGTATACCGCATACCTGACCATTGCAGCCAGGTAACCCCTCAGGTTTTCTATTTTTAAATCGCCCCGTTTATCCCAGAGAGTATAAAATACATCCTGGACAATTTCCCGGGTTTCTTCTTCACGCTGTATTCTCTTAAAGGCCAGGAAATACATAGGTATCCAGTAACGTTTATAGATTGCTGTAAACGCCTGCTCGTCTCCCTGTTGAAGACGCTTCAATAGTTCCTGATCCTCAGCGTGTAGGTATGTTGTCATGCAGCCAAAACCCGGAAAAATTTCCTAATCCTTTAATTATAGAGTAGTGAGAGATAAAATAGTACGTAAAAAAAGAAGGCTTTTTTTATGAAAAATATGTAACCACTTGTTTTTAATAGAGTTACCTGCCAAATTATTATTGGAACAATACAAGCCTTGAAAACATTGGGAAAAACCAAAGACAGCTCATGAGTACAGGATATTGATGCAGGAATACATTGTTTACTAAGCAGTATAAATATTAAACCGTAGCAGCAGATTTGAGCGGGGTAAAAAAATAGGAAACAAGTAAAAGGTGCGTATTAACCGGCAGCAGGTACACTGCTACTCATTGCGGTTACCCATTCCGGGAGGTAAGATTTACATCGGCAAAGGCCGTTATCTTTTGTAAGATATCTTCTCTCATTTGTTTAAAGATGATACAAATATTAATCCTTAACACACGCTATACCTATTTTATAGCTCAAAAACGGTAGCCACTTTTTAAGGCACTCAGCCCGGGCCCGGCCTAAAAAGTTAACATTGGAAGTATTATCTTATCGTTAAGTTTGTGTTACCACATATAAATATCCCAATATGACAGCAACAAACAAAAAAACACTTCGTAAACAGGTTGAAGAAAAACTGAACGCTACTTTTGCCGATATCAAAGAGATCGTTGGCGAAAAGAAATTCAGTAAAAAGATAAAGAAAGCCGGCAAGATACTGGCAGAAGGGGCTGCTGTTAAAGCCGCACCGAAAAAGAAGGCTACTGCAAGCAAAAAAGCCGTTCCTGCTAAAAAAACTAAAACCGTTGCACCTAAAAAAACAGTTACCAAACCGGCAACCGAAGAATAGACAGGCGACAGGTGTTGCCTGCAATTTATAAAATTGGCCAGGTCTGGAAAGACCCGGCCTTTGCTAACCTATGAAAAACACCTAGTAAAAAGTATACAACAGGTTGCATACTTTTTACTTGATCCGGAAAAGCGTTTTTGGGTTAATCAGGTATTACTAAACACCAATTTTATTTTACTTATTACCACTGACCGTACACCTGGCCGTTAATTGTTTGCCCGATTTTTTATTGGTCACTTTTATAATATAGATACCAACCGGAATGGATTGTACATTTAATTCCTGTTGCAAACCGGAAAGAGTTCTTTCCAGCATTACCTGTCCGCCGGCACTGATCACCTGTACCTGGTATACATCCTGTTGCCAGTCCTGCGGCACGCTTATATTCACTTTATGCGAAGCCGGGTTGGGAAAAATATTCAGGGTTAACAGTCCCGCGCCATTTAATTGTACTACTGCTGAATAAGACAAACTGCCATCCAGGTCTACAACCCTGATACGGTAATATACTTTGCCTGAAACAGGAGCCGCATCATTGAAAGTATAAGAACGCCTGTCTGTACTGTTACCGGCAGCCATTACTTTACCTATGTCGGTGAACTGTAACCCATCAGTA
>CAYUMH010000060.1:0-26502 GCA_964445775.1 uncultured Terrimonas sp. | reverse complement strand
CACCGTAAAAATCTGCCCGTAAGCCTGCTGCAATAAGGCTTTCAATGATTGCTCTTTTCCTTCCCTGTCCGGTATGGACAAAAGCCCCGAAGGCTTATTGATCACCACCAGGTCATCGTTCTCAAAAATTATATGTTGACTTAACTTCATATTAAACCGATAAAAATAATTATTTAGTGAGCAGTACAACAACCCTCAGCGCCTGTTGCGCCGTGCCCCAACAGTAATGTTGCGGGTTGCACACTTGTGCTGTAGTAACTCTGTTCAACAAGTACATAAATGATGATGGTCGTTACCAGCTGTAAATAAAGCGGGTTCGTGAGACACGAACCTGGTCATTGAGCCAATAGATTACCAGTTATGTTTGGCTATGATGACACATACATAAGTCTGGTACTTACTACCCGATTCTCTTTTTACAAAGCCAATGCCTATATCTTTCAGAGAAGCGTTCCATGTATTTAATCCCAACAGATGAATCCGGTGACCTAAAGAAGGTACACCTTCATCAATAATAAGGGCTTTTATTGCCTCTTTGCCGGTTAAATAGTTTGATGTAATAGATTCAAAAGCATTATCCGCCTTATTTTTTACCCAATCGGGATTCAGTGTATAACCGCTTTTGTTAATGTGATAGTTAATACCAAAGCCCTCCGGATCTACATGATCGAAATAATCCCGCTTAGCCATATCATAAGCTTTTTCGGCTGCAACACGGGCAAGGGTATCATTCCACACCAGTTTAACAGGTGAAACTTTTATATCTTTTTCCAACTGCAGCTCTTTATGAAATTTATTAGGATTAGCCCTGATTTCCTGTAAGAGCTGGTAAGCATTTTTGGCCTCATTTTTATCAACGACAATATCAATTTTAAAGCAAAATGAACTTGTCGCAAAAGTGATTAAAAGCAAGAAAAGGAAATTACGAATACTCCTCATACTATGGTCATTATATACTGCTGAATGATTATTTAGCTTTTTAAAAATACTTCCGATTCCCGGTTCGTGAGACACGAACCGTGGCTTTTAAAACTATTCGTTTTCTTCGTTAGCGAATTAGCTAATCAGCTAATTAACGAATTGTCTATTGGCCGTTTTTAAAGCACTTCCGATCTTCGGTTCGTGAGACACGAACCGTGGCTTTTAAAATTATTCGTTTTCTTCATTAGCACATTAGCCAATCAGCTAATTGGCTAATTAAACTACTTTCCTTTTTTAAAATACTTCAGGTCCCGGACTTCTTTTTCTGTCAGGAACCGGTATTTACCTCTCTCCACATTTTTCTTGGTAAGCCCTGCAAACACAACCCTGTCCAGGTTTTTTACATCGTAGCCCAGTGATTCAAAAATACGGCGTACAATACGGTTACGGCCGCTATGAATCTCCACCCCAATCTGGGTTTTATCTTTTATATCCGCATAAGCCAGTACATCTACATTGGCGGGACCATCTTCCAATACCACACCTTTCAGTATCTGCTCAAAATGTCCTTTTTCCAGGGGTTTATTCAGGGTTACGTGGTATACTTTTTTTATCTGGTTGCTGGGGTGGGTCAGTTTTTGTGATAGTTCACCATCGTTGGTCAACAACAAAACACCACTGGTGTTCCGGTCCAGCCTGCCTACCGGATATACTCTTTCGGGGGTAGCTTTTCCAATAATATCCAATACCGTTTTACGCTTTTGGGGGTCGCTGGTAGTGGTAATAAAATCTTTGGGTTTGTTTAATAAGATGTATACCAGGTTTTTAGCCAGGAAAATACGTTTACCATTCACACTTATCTCATCCACATGAGATACTTTAAAACCCGGCTCACTCACCACCACCTTATTTACTTTTACCAGGCCTTGTTTCACCATCTCAGCTGCTTCGCGGCGGCCAGAGATACCGGCATGTGCAATAAATTTATTTAAAGGCATTTTATCGTCCGTAATGGTACGTTCAATATTTACCGGGTTGGTAATGACCGTTTCTTTGCCTTTTCCCCTTCCGGTTTTTGAAACAATGGGTTGGCCGGTTTTGGCACGCTGCTCGGCTTTCTGCTGATCAAAAAAAGCGGCTCTTTCCTTTTTATAGGCCCTTTTTTCCTGTTTAAAGCCCTCTTTTATAGCGGCATTACTTTTCTTTTTGGCAAATTTTGCAAATTGCCCTGCTGTACTCTTTTTCATGTTGTAGTAGTTTGCTGTTTTGCAACAGTAGATGAAGTGCAAAGATACGATTTAAAGTTCAAGGGTTCAAAATGTTCAAGGGTTCAAAGGTTCAAGAGTTCCAGGAGTTCGAACAGTTTAAGGTTTAAAGTTTTAGGTTTAATGTTAGGTTACATGCCGCTTTCAGCGTTAAACATCCGGTTTTTGCTTTCAGCTTTTTGCTTTAAGCTTTCCGCACCTGCTGATTAGCGAACAGAACGTACAAGTGAGTGACACAACTAAAGCTGATAGTAGTAATGCAGCCGGTAAATAAAGAGTATTAAGTATGTAGTATAAAGTATTTAGTACTTAGTATTTAGTATTTAGACGGGCTCACCGATATACACGATAACCTTAAACTTTAAACCTTAAACCTTGAACTTACACAAAGAAGCGGCCCAGGTTGCCCCGGAACCGCTTAGTTATAACAGACTTAAAAAATTAGAGTATAAATTATATCATGCGCCTAAATAAGTTCGTAACACGTTGCACCTTTCGGTAGTACGTAATTTGGTGATTGCCTTGTCTTTAATTTGTCTTACACGCTCACGGGTAAGATTAAATTTTTCGCCGATATCTTCCAGCGTCATCGGGTGATCTACGCCAATACCGAAAAAGTAACAGATCACTTCTTTCTGCCTGTCGGTCAATGTTTTCAGGCTACGGTCGATCTCTGTTTTTAAAGACTGGTTATGGGCCAGGTTCTCATCGGTACGTTCGGCATTGGGGTTTTCCAGCAGGTCCAGTAAAGTACCGTCTTCTCCGTCAGAGATAGGCGTATCCATACTTACATGGCGGGCATTGATACCTAAGGTAGAAGTTACTTCTTCCAGGTCCATCTCCAGTAATTCGGCCAGTTCCTCGGCTGATGGCTCTCTTTCAAACTGCTGCTCCAAAGTGGAAAAAGCCTTTTGAATGCGGTTGGTCAGGCCTACTTTGTTTAAAGGTAAACGTACAATACGGGCCTGTTCGGCCAATGCCTGTAAAATACTTTGCCTGATCCACCAAACGGCATAGGAAATAAACTTAAAGCCACGGGTTTCATCAAAACGCTGGGCAGCCTTAATTAATCCCAGGTTACCTTCATTGATAAGGTCGGGTAAGGAAAGTCCCTGATTCTGGTATTGTTTGGCTACTGAAACCACAAAGCGGAGGTTGGCTTTGGTTAAACGGTCAAGGGAACGTTGGTCGCCTTGCTTGATAAGGACGGCTAACCGTACTTCTTCTTCGGGACTGATAAGCTCTACTTTGCCTATCTCCTGAAGGTATTTTTCTAAACTTTGAGATTCACGGTTCGTTATCGACTTCGTGATCTTCAGCTGTCGCATACTCATAGGTGAATAGATATTGGTTTTACAATGGTATTAAAAAAGGATATTCAGCTTGTTTCGGATGTAAATACAGGTAGCGTTACAGCGTGGAGTTAGTCAATCGGTTAAGGTTAAAGTTCTTCTGATTTAAAAAAATTAATTCCTAAAACGTTGAAGTACATAGCAATTTAAGGTATTTGTTAATAAAAACCAAAAAAACTACATCAGGTAAACGTTTAAATAATAATTATAGTATATCGGGGCAAAAATTATTTTTTTTAAAAAAACGAGAAATACTAAAAAAATATTTTGAAACAAGTTTAATTTATTTATTATTGCAGGCCTTGAATAGCAAGTTCAGGTTTAAAAAAATGAGTAAGCAATTATATACTTTAGAGTTCCCGGTTAGATGCTCACCTGCCATTTTGTATGAGTTTTTATCAACCCCCGCCGGTTTGGGCGAGTGGTTTGCTGAGAAAGTTGACGAACGTGACCATATTTTTTACTTTGGCTGGAATGGCACTTTCCAGCAGGCTGAGGTACTGGAAAGCGAACAGGATAAATTTATCCGCTTTCGCTGGCTGGACGGACCCGATAACGAATATTTTGAATTCAGCATAGATAAATCTGAGATCACCAACCAGACGATACTGGTAGTGAAGGATTTTGCCGAAAAAAGAGAGATTAAAGACCAAAGCCAGTTATGGGACTACCAGGTAAAAGACCTGTTCCATCGCTTAGGCAATTAACATAACAGGCAGTCGCCTACCCGAGCGGGTATAAAGGTTTGCTGCCCCTGATCACCCTGTTACCGGTAACAGGGTGATTTTTTAGAAAATTGCTGCAAATGTTTATGCAGGCCACCGTTTTCCGGTTTTTGTGTTAAAATATCACATCTATCACCCACAATAGGTAACGCCGTTCTGTAAAGCCTTAATTTTGCATCCATTAACTAATCCCTGCGGTGTTTAAAAAACTAGATAAACTTATTGTAAAAGCCTTCATCGGCCCCTTTATCGCCACTTTTTTTATTACGGTGCTGGTATTGGTGATGCAGTTTTTCTGGCTGTGGATCGACGATTTTGTGGGCAAAGGCCTCGATGCTACCATCATTTTTAAGTTTATCTGGTATCAGTGTGCCGTACTGGTTCCCCTTGCCCTGCCGCTGGCCATCCTGTTGTCTTCCTTAATGACATTTGGTAACCTGGGTGAAACATTTGAGCTGGTAGCCATTAAATCGGCCGGTATTTCGCTGCTGCGTTTTATGCAGCCTTTGTTTATTGTAACCGTACTGATCAGTATACTGGCCTTCGCTTTTTCCAATAATGTAATACCGGTAGCCACATTAAAATCAAGAACCCTTTTATCGGATATTGTACATGCCAAACCTGCTTTTAACCTGAAAGAAGGTGTTTTTTATGATAAAATTCCCGGCTTTGCTATTAAAGTAGGTAAAAAAGAAGCTAACGACAGCATTATACAGGATATCATTATTTACGAAAGCTCGAACTCCTTACAGGATAATTTCATTGTAGCCGAAAGCGGGGTGATGAAGACCAATAGCGAGAACAGCCGCCTGCTGGAGTTTAATTTAAAGAATGGTATACGTTACGAAGAACGGGGCGACCGTTATGGTGCCAAAGCAGAAACCGAGTACATCCGCATGGGCTTTAAGGAGTATAAAAAGATATTTGACCTGAGCACTTTCATATTAAGTCTTTCTTCGGACAGCACCAATAAAGGGAATGAAAAGATGTTCACCATGCGGCAGTTAAATGTGGCCATAGACTCCATTAAAAAGGAGAACAGCGGCCTGAAAGAGAATTTAACCCGCGAAACCTACAGGTACCTGCCCCTGGCCATTTACCTGGACAGTATGCAGAGTAAAGCCAATTATAATTTTAAAGACAGTACTGATTTTGGCTTTTTTAAACGTGACAGCCTGGCCTTAAAAGATAATTTACATAGAAAAGACAGCCTGCATAAAACAGATAGTATACATAGAAAGGATAGTATTGATAAACGGAAAGCCAAAACGGATAGTTTAAAGAAAAAAACAGCTGTACCAAAAGTTGATACCGCCGGTAAACAAAAAACGATTGATTCCGTGGCGAATGCTGCTAAAAAAGACAGTAACCAGTTAAAACAGGATAGCCTGGCCCTGGCAGCTAAAAGAATAGCCGATTCTACTGCGGCGGCCGAAGAAGCAAAACTTTCCGCCTTTTATAAACTATTGCCCGATTCGGCCAAGATAAATTCCAACAACCGGGCATTGAGCCAGGTAAATTCATTAAGAACAAACCTGGAATCATCACTGGCTAATTATAAAGACAAGGAAAGGATTTTACGCCGTCATAAAATTGAGTGGCATAAAAAAATCACTTTGTCATTGTCCTGCCTGGTACTATTCCTGATCGGGGCGCCGCTTGGATCCATTATCCGTAAGGGTGGTTTGGGAACTCCGCTGGTAATTGCGATCATTTTCTTTATGATATTTTTCTTTACCAACAGTATGGGTGAGAAGCTGGCAAAAGAAGGCTCATTAACGCCATTCTTGGGTGTTTGGCTGGCCACATTTGTACTGGTACCCATCGGTTTATTTTTAACCTATAAGGCCCTGCACGATTCTCAATTATTTAATAAAGAGTTTTACCAGCGCCTTTCCCGGAAATTAAGGGTAGCGCTGAAGAGGAAATAAACGCTTCTGCGGTTGTTTACCCCAAGCAATAAATATATAAACTGGCATGCTTTGTGAATATGCTTACCTTTGAAATTACAGCAGGTAATCAGTTCTTTCCACGTCATATATAATCGAATCCTTAACGTTTTAAAAAACCGAAAGATGGAAAATAATCCGCTTCACACACGCAGAAATTTTATCAATACATCATTAAAGGCTGGAGTAGCATTATCGGTAGGTTCGGCAGCCGTTGGCTCTTTTCTCAGTTCATGTAATAACAATGCAGCCGGTAATAATGCCGCCATTCTTACTACAGGTTTTACACAAACACCTTTGGCCTATGCCTACAATGCTTTAGAAAAAGCCATTGACAGCGCTACGATGGAAATTCACTATACCAAACATGCGGCAGCTTATGCAAAAGCATTGGGAGAAGCTGTAGCCAGCGAAGGGGTTGATGCCAAAACAAGCCTGGAAGCCATCCTTTCCAAAGTATCAAAATACTCTACCAAAATGCGTAATAACGCAGGCGGACATTATAACCACGAACTTTTCTGGAAATCCTTATCTGCTACCGGTACCGGTAAAGCAGGTGGCAAATTATTAACTGCGATAGAACAACAGTTCAATTCTTTTGATGCCTTTAAAAATCAACTGACCGATGCCGGTAAAAACAGGTTCGGCAGCGGCTGGGCATGGCTGTATGTAGATGGCAGCAAGGAACTGAAAATAGGATCAACGCCTAACCAGGATAATCCCTTAATGGATACCAGCGAAATAAAAGGCGTACCCCTGCTGGGTGTGGATGTATGGGAACATGCGTATTACTTACGTTACCAGAATAAACGCCCCGATTATATTGATGCCTGGTGGTCGGTAGTAAACTGGGATTATGTGGCCGAACGTTACCAGGCTGTATTAGGATAATTCGCAGACCGGTTCTTACAAATAGTAATCAAGTTAATTATATAGCATAACCCACGGCCTGCCGTGGGTTATCGTTTTCATTTTATACGACTACTAAATATTTTTATATGAAAACAGTTTACCTGTACCTGTTGAGTGCTGTAATAACCGGGTTATTTGCCTGTAATGATGCAGCCGATCAGCAGGCGGGCCATGAAGATTCGCTGAATGCCGTAACCGACCCTGTTGCCCGTTTTCATATTCAGTCATTAGACGCCGCCGGCCTGCCCGCTACCATTAAGTTTAAAGGCAGTTTATACCAGGCCTGGCAATGGCAGGATGCTTTGGGCGAGAATTTATTGATCACCTCACAGCTTGCACCCGCCAATAGTACGAAAGCCGGTGAGGAAGAAGGATTTTCGGCGTCCTTACATGCTTTTCATTATGTAAAACAAACGGAAGGTTACAAATTGCGCTGGCAGATGCACGACAGTGTAGCCGACTGTCCCGTGGATGTTGCCTGTAATTATATTGACAGCGTACATATTACCGACCTGGATGGTAATGGCATTGCCGAAACCAGTTTACTGTATAAAACTGCCTGCCGGGGCGATGTATCGCCGGCCTATATGAAACTGATCATGCACCAGGATAGTATAAAGTATGCGCTTCGCGGCAATATGTGGGTAAAGCTGAACACCGAAGATAGTTTTACGGTTACCCCTGCCAATGTAAACCTGGAGACTTTGCCTAAAGCAGACAGTGAATACGGAAGACTGTTACAACTGGATGGCCGTTATGAAAGCGAGAAGGATTTTACAACAGCTCCTCCGGCATTTTTATTATTTGCCAGGGATTTATGGCTGAAAAAAGCCATTGAAACATTTGACCAACCGGAATAATACACTTTACAGTAAAAAGAAAGTTTTTATTATAACTTGCCGCCCATTGCAAGCCTCAAAAGAAAATATCAGGGTTCAGCAGCTGGTTGCTGTAGTATCAGTTATATTACTGGTAATAAAATTTATTGCCTGGTACCTCACCAGGTCGGTAGCCGTGCTCACCGATGCCATGGAAAGTATTGTGAATGTGGCAGCCGGCTTTATAGGCCTGTACAGTTTATACGTTGCGGCAAAGCCCCGCGATAAAGATCACCCCTACGGACATGGCAAGGCCGAGTTTTTATCGGCCGCTTTTGAAGGCGCTTTAATAGGCGTTGCCGGCCTGGTTATTTTGTACCAGTCGTTCTGGCAACTGCTCTACCCCGTTACCCTAAGCAGGCTCGATACCGGTATCTGGCTGGTCAGCCTTACCGCCATCATTAATTTTGTAACCGGGTGGTACTGTATCAAAACAGGCAAACGAAATAACTCCCTGGCACTGATCGCCAGCGGTAAACACCTGCAAAGCGATACCATTTCTACTATCGGTATTATCGTTGGCCTGGTACTGTTGTACTTTACCGGCTATGTTTGGATAGACAGTGCAGTTGCCATGATATTCGGAAGTATGATCCTGTTTACCGGCTATTCCATTTTACGCAAATCCATTGCCGGCATTATGGATGAGGCGGATGAACAGTTGTTGGAAAAGATGGTAGCTGTACTGAATGAAAAAAGATCAGCCAACTGGGTAGATCTCCATAATTTACGGGTAATTAAGTACGGTAGTATTTTACATATTGACTGTCATGTAACCCTGCCCTGGTATTATAACCTGAACGAAGCGCACGAAGAAATTGATAAACTATCCGCCATTGTACGCCAGCGTTTTGGCGATTCAGTGGAATTATTCATTCATTCCGATGCCTGTTTACCCTTTCAATGCCAGCTTTGCCAGAAAGCCGATTGCAACGTAAGACAGCAACCATTTGTCAGGCGTATTGAATGGACCGTGGATAATATACTGGTGAACAAAAAACACCGTTTGCCCGGCTAGTGAATAAAACGTATTATTGTATTTGGAGTAATGGGGAGCAGAAGGCAGAAGGCAGAAGGCAGAAGGCAGAAGGCTGAAGGCTGAAAGCGGAAAGCTCAAAGCTGATTGCTGAATTCTGAATTCTGATTGCCGACAGCTGAAAGCTATAAAAATATCGTTTAAAAATAAAAGCAGATGACAACGGAAACAGTTTGGATCAATAACCATGTTTTTGACAGCACATTTGAAGGAAATACTTTCAGGATTGATGGTGACAAGAAAGAAGGACCTGGTCCGAAATCCTTGTTATTATCGGGCCTGGCCGGCTGTTCGGGCATTGATGTGGTGGATATTTTAGAGAAAATGCGGGTAAACTTTTCCGGCCTCAGCATTAAAGTAAATACTGAACAAACCGAGGAACACCCAAAGGTTTTTAAAGATATTGAGATTGAGTACCAACTGCATACCGCTGCTGAAAATGAAGATAAAGTGCGTAAAGCCATTGAGTTATCGTTAAATAAATATTGCGGCGTAGCGGCTATGCTGCAGAAAAATTCAACAATTCGTTATACATTAGTGTTATTACCGTAACAACATGCTATCAAAAAAATCGCAATACGCTTTTAAGGCACTGGCCTATTTAACCGAGAAATTTAACGACGGCCCGGTATTGATATCGGATATTGCCAAAAAGAAAAAAATTCCGCTGAAGTTTTTAGAGAATATTTTACTGGAATTAAAAAAAGCCGATATCCTGGATAGTAAAAAAGGTAAAGGCGGCGGCTATTTTTTAAAACAAAGACCAGAGAAAATAAAAGTGGCCACCATCATCAGGCTGGTGAACGGCCCTATTGCCATGTTACCCTGCGTTAGCCTGTACTTTTATGAACGCTGCAAAAACTGCAACGAAAAACACTGTTACCTGCACGATATGATGGTGGAAGTGCGTGACGCCACCCTGCAAATTGTAGAAAACCGTACGCTGAAAGACCTGGGCGAACACGAGTAACTCCCGATTTTCCTCCTTATTTATTTATATGAACAGCCGTTATAGTTAAAGTTTGCCTTTTTAGTCTACTTTTTTGGTAGGGTATTATAAAAGGGTTAGATTTGTCTATCTAAAAAGTAAAACTATGTCGCTACGTTTAGGGGATACGGCTCCCAATTTTAAAGCCCAAACCACCATTGGTGAAGTTGATTTCCATGAATATTTAGGCAATAGCTGGGGTGTATTATTTTCGCATCCTGCCGATTATACACCGGTATGTACCACCGAGCTGGGACGCACCGCACAATTAGGTGAAGAGTTTGCCAAACGCAATGTAAAAGTACTGGCAGTAAGTGTTGACCCGCTGGATAAACACCAGGGTTGGGTAAATGATATTAACGAAACACAAAATACAACCGTTAACTTCCCGATCATTGCTGATGCTGACCGTAATGTAGCTACCCTGTACGATATGATACACCCGAATGCATCGGCTACAGCAACTGTACGCTCTTTGTTTATCATCGGTCCTGATAAAGCAGTGAAACTGATCATTACCTACCCCGCTTCAACCGGTCGTAATTTTGTGGAAGTATTACGGGTAATTGATTCTTTACAGTTAACCGCTAATCATAGTGTAGCTACCCCTGCTGACTGGAAACATGGTGAAGACGTGATCGTTGTACCGGCCGTAAGTACCGAAGATGCGATCCAGAAGTTCCCGAAAGGAGTGAAAGTGGTAAAACCATACCTGCGCTATACACCGCAACCCGATCTATAAAACATTGCAAAGATCTTAGATCTCGGATCTGAGATCTAAGATCTTTGTTCCCCTTCATTAGTATGTGTCTCTTTTTTCTTGCCTTCTTCTCTTACCTGGCCACATATAGTTAATGTTACTGTTACTATCTGTTGTCCAGTACAATTCTTCTTTTTGCACCCTGATGCACCATCCTGTTTTATAACCCCATTACCAAATTTCCAAATTAACTAATTCCCAAATTAACACTCCCCTTCCTATCTTTGCCGGCATGTCTGACCATCTACATATTGCCGATTTTTTAGTGCCGGTGAACCTGCAACAGATCACCAACGATGAAGGGTACCGTGAGGGACAATTGGGTAAACTGGTTGTTGCCTACGAGGAAGATCATTTCCCTGACCTGGACGATGCCCAACTGGTAATTGTAGGTTGTGGCGAACAACGCGGAGCAGGCGTAATGGGCGCTCCCAGCAATGCACCCGAATTAATACGTAAACAATTTTACCAGTTATTTTACTGGCACCCCGATATTCACCTGGCCGATGTGGGTGATATAAAACCCGGATCATCCATTACCGATACGTATGCCGCTTTAAAAACAGTGGTGAACGCATTGATCAATGATGGTAAAAGAGTGATCATCCTGGGTGGTTCACACGATCTTACCCTGGCACAATACCAGGCCTATGTACAGAACCAGCAACTGGTAGAAGCCGCCTGTGTGGATGCCCTGATTGACCTGGATATGGAATCGGCCTACCCGCATGATAATTTCCTGATGCGCATGCTCACAGGTGAACCTAATTTTTTACGTCACTATAACCATATTGGCTTCCAGAGTTACTATGTTCACCCGCGTATGCTGGAAACCATGGATAAACTGCGTTTCGATTGCTTTCGTGTAGGACATGTAAAGGAAGCCATTGATGAAATGGAGCCGGTGATACGTAACAGTCATTTATTCTCCTTTGATGTATCGGCCATTGCCAATGCCTATGCGCCGGCCAATATTATTACCCCCAACGGTTTTACCGGTGAAGAAAGCTGCATCCTGATGCAATATGCAGGCATGAGCCCTTCCGTTAACTCCATTGGTATTTACGGCTATAACCCGCGCCTTGATAATAATGAACTCACGGCCAAACAAATTGCCCATATGTTGTGGTATTATATTGATGGCCGTACCAGGGCCAAGCGTGAGGCGGTGCTGGAGGAGAGAGACTCCTTTAACGAATTTCATACGGTGTTTGCCGAGGTAGAAACTATTTTTTTACAAAGCAAACGCACAGGCCGCTGGTGGGTACAACTCCCCAACAAACAATTCATTGCCTGCAGTTATAAAGATTATTTACTGGCCAGCAGTAACGAGATACCGGAACGTTGGTTAAGAGCGCAGGAAAGAGAAGGATAAACTACTTATCTAAACGCAATTGCCCGTTTATCAGTTGAGCATTAAACTTACCAATGGTGGTTTTATGCATCATAGTGGTGATCTGTGTCCGTACTTTTTTAAACTCGTTATGCAAAGGGCAGGGGTTAACCTCAGAACATTGCTGCAGGCCCATGGCACAGCCTGTAAAAATATCATTGCCGTCAAGAGCATTTACAATAGCTGCCAGGGGTTGTTTTAATCCCTTTTCATCAAAATAAAAACCACCGTTTGGCCCTTTGGCCGATAGTATTACACCGGCTTTGCTGAGTTGCTGTAATATCTTGGCTAAAAATGCTTCCGGTGAGTTAATCTGTTCTGCAATTTCTTTTATGCCACATTTATGTCCGGCATGTGATCGTTGCGCAATGTAAAACACCGCACGTATACCATACTCACATGTTTTTGAAAATATACCCATAAATGATATTACTGTAAAGGATACATATTGGTACCCCGGTAAAAAGCTATTTTATGCTGGAACATAGCCGCCATTTTTTCGGAGCGCCATTTAGCTTCATCCGCAACTTTACCGGCAAATAACTGGTCTACCGTGGCATGAAAAAGCTGTAGCCAGCGGGTAAAATGCGTTTCATTAATAGGCATATGGGCATGCGGCGGAAAAGGGCTTCCGGCATAAGTATGCTCATCCAGCAATACCGTTTGCCAGAACCGGTACATCTTCTCCAGGTGATGCGGCCAGTCTTTTATAGCACCCAAAAAAATGGGGCCTAATAAACCATCCTGCTGCACCTGCTGATAGAAATTATCTACCAGTATTTTAATATGGTCAATGTTGGTAATATCCGTCTTTACTGTCATAAGCCCCGCTTTTACCATACAAAGATATATAATAAAGGATAAAAATATCCTTTATTATATATCTCCTCTACCCTCTCCCAAAAGCAGCAATTCTTGTAAAAAAACCGGTAATTATATGGCCGCAATATTTTTATAACAACAACTGTGACTATGCATTAATATTGTAGTACAATTATAATAGTATGAAAGGGTTTTATACCATTGCCTTGTTAATTATTGCCAACACCTTTATGACCCTGGCCTGGTATGGTCACTTAAAATTTGCCGAATGGAAATGGTTCAGTAAGCTGGGGCTGTTTGCCATTATTCTTATCAGTTGGGGAATTGCTTTATTTGAATACATGTTCCAGGTACCAGCCAATAAAATAGGGTATAATGGCAATGGGGGACCTTTTTCTTTGCTGCAGTTAAAAGTAATACAGGAGGTAATTACCCTGCTGGTATTTGCCGTGTTTACCCTGTTGTTTTTTAAAACAGAAACTTTCCGGGTAAATCATATCATTGCCTTTGTGCTATTGGTAGGCGCTGTTTATTTCATGTTTAAAAAATAATATTGCTACTGGTAGTGATAAAAAATACCCTTATCTGTAACTGTCCATAAACAGGCTTTTTGCCCGGCAGCTTTTAAAGCATTATTAGCCCAGGTATTACAACTGTAAAATAAACTATACCGGCCTTTGGCCTCATAAAAAGCATCGGTACTGCCATAGCCATCATTTACACTGGGTATGTGAATGGTATTTCCATCGTTATCAAGGTCAAAACTGTTCACTAAAAATTTATTCAGGGCTTCATATTCCTGGTAACTTATCCGGATGGCTTTACAGTTTTCGTCTTCACTTATTGCCGGGTAAAAAGTGGCATGTATAGCCGAAGTGCTTAAATAAAACATGGCTTTAAAAGCCGTACTGAATTTCAAATCCGACCACTGGGGTGTTTGCAGGTAAAATCCTTTATCGCCCCAACCGATACCCACATAAGCCATGGTGCTGTCCTGATCGTCTGTATGCTCATATTTAATATATTTTGTCCAGTTAAACTGAGCCGTTTTAACCGGCACCACTATATCCGTATGTACCCCGTTGCTTTTAATATAAATAGTTACTTCGTCCGGGCCTTCCTGTCTTGCTTTTTTATTAACCGGGATATAGGGGATCAGCCAGGCAGCCAATGCATATAATGCCAATATGCCAATGATGAAGCCAAGGGTCTTTAGCGTAATACGGATAATTTTCTTTAGCATAATGAAGGTTAATGTTCGTATATGAATACTTTATTTCATCAAAAGTAACCCCTGTGGTGGCGGGATGTTGATAAATAGGTAAATTTAACAATACAAATAAGCTTACAATGAAAGTATGGTGTAAACTATTGCTGCTGGTTACCATTGTATTTACCAACAGCAACTCTTTATCTGCACAGCTCCCGGTCGAAAAATCAATTGACAGTATCATGCAAAAATTCCAGGCTGTCGGCTTATCGGTTGTTGTTGTCGAAAAAAATAAACTGGTCTATAATAGATCCTTTGGGTATAGTAACCTGCAAAATAAAACACCACTGAGCAATGATCATATTTTCCGCATTGCTTCCATCTCCAAATCATTCACTGCCACGGGTATTATGCAATTGGTGGAAGCCGGAAAACTTTCCCTGGAACAGGATATCAGTGAACTGTTAGGCTTTACAGTCCGTAATCCCAAATTCCCCGATAAGGTAATTACCCTCAAAATGTTACTGGCCCACCGCAGCAGCCTGAACGATAAACAAGGATATTTTACACTCGATATTTTGCAGGCAGCTAAAAACCTGGACTGGGCAAAAAGTTTTAATGACTACGAACCCGGTAGCAACTACCAATATTGCAACCTGAATTTTAACCTGGCAGGCACCATCATTGAAAGAGTATCGGGCCAAAGGTTTGACAATTATATTTTGCAACATGTTTTTAAACCCTTAGGTTTATACGGCGGTTATTGTAACGATTCACTGGACAACCGGCGTTTTGCTACTTTATATGAGTATAATAAGGACAGTAATATTTTTGTTGCAGCGGAAAATGCCTATCATCCCCGCCGGGAAGAATTGGCTAAATATGTTATGGGGTATAGTACGCCTGTCTTTTCGCCAACCGGTGGTGTAAAAATATCGGCACATGACCTGGCCAGGTATATGATGATGCATATGAACAGGGGTAAGCTGGGTAAACAACGTATCATCAATAAAAAAAGTTCCGCCCAAATGCAAACAGCCTTTGCACCAGATAATAGTTATGGCCTGGCGCTGGAGGTGAACACCAATAAAGTAATACCGGGTGTAACACTTACCGGGCATACCGGCTCGGCTTATGGTTTATACAGTGCCATGTTTTTTAATCCCAAAAAGAAATATGGATTTGTGGTCATTACCAATGGCTGCAAGCTGGAGGATACTGATGGCATGAATGGTTTGCTAAAAGAAACTTTACAAAGCTTATACAGGTATTTTATACAAAACCCTTAAACCTGTTTTCAATAAAAGACAATGACACTTTTTTCTAATGAATATGATGCCGGACTCAACCTTTTACCACATGACGGCATTGTAAATTATTATGGTGTAATATTCGATGCCGCCATGGCGCAGCATTATTACAATGCCCTTTTAACCGGTATTGACTGGCAACCCGACGAAGCCATTATCTTCGGTAAAAAAATTATTACCAAACGTAAGGTAGCCTGGTATGGCGATAAACCTTTTTCCTATACCTACTCCAAAGTAACGAAGCAGGCATTGCCCTGGACCCCTACTTTATTAGAACTGAAACAGGCCGCCGAACAACATTCCGGCGAACAATACAATTCCTGTTTATTAAACCTCTACCATAACGGCAGTGAAGGTATGGCCTGGCATAGTGACGGGGAAAAGGATTTGAAGAAGGATGGCGCTATCGGCTCTTTAAGTTTTGGCGCCGAAAGAAAGTTTTCATTTAAACACAAACAAAGTGGTGAAACCGTTTCCGTATTACTGGAACATGGCAGCCTGCTGGTAATGAAGGGGCGGACACAAACACACTGGCTGCACCGCTTACCCCCAACTACCCGTATTGGTACTCCCCGTATTAATTTAACGTTCCGCACTATTATACAATAGCGCCTATTCCCTATTTTTATACCTGTAGCAAACACGATAACTATGTTGAAATACTGGCTCGGACTTTTTTTATTCGCTCCTTTTTTTAGCAGTGCCCAAATGGTAAAGCCCAAAATAAAAGACTGGCATTACCTGGATTATAAAAAGGATGGTTATATGGGCATTAGCCTGAACCAGGCTTATGAGTTATTAAAAGGTAAAAAAAGCGAACCGGTAATTGTTGCTGTTATTGACAGTGGTATTGATACCCTGCAGCCTGACCTGTTACCTGTATTATGGAAGAACCCCAAAGAAATACCTAATAACGGTATTGATGATGATGGCAACGGCCTGGTAGACGATTATTATGGCTGGAACTATCTGGGCGCAGCCAATGGTGAAAACCTTGCCATAAGTGTAAGCGATATTTACCGCACTTATCATCGCTTTAAACAACTATTTGAGAACAAAACCAAAACTGCCATTCCCGACAGCCTGCAATGGCAGTTCAGCGAATGGCAGCGGGCAGCGCGAAAAATAGACGATGCCTATAAAGAAGCCGGTAAGAACATTGCCGTTATCAGGGCTAACTGGGATGTTATTACCCAATCAAATGACGAGCTAAAATGGTTACTGAAAAAAGATGTTTTTACAAAAAACGACCTGGACAGCCTGAAACCGGATAAGAACAACAAACAACTGATCGCCCTTTGGCGCAATATTTTTAATAACCAGGATTTTTCCAACGCCGCTTTTATAAAAGACTATGGACAGTTTAAACAGGAAATGGAAGACGACCTGACCAAGAAGGCCGTTCCGCCAACACCCTTCCGTGATAGTTTATTAAATGATAACGGTTATGATATCACCAAAACACATTATGGCAATCATAATCTTACTACCCATAGCGGTTATCATGGTACCAGTGTAAGTAGTGTTATCGGGGCCGTACGTAATAATGGTAAAGGCATTGATGGTATTGCTGATAATGTACAGATCATGATGATACGGGGCATATTGGGTAAGGATGAGTTTGATAAGGATGTGGCATTATCTATACGCTATGCGGTTGACCACGGAGCTAAGGTGATCAATATGAGTTTTGGCAAATATATTTCACCGGATAAACGCTGGACAGATGAAGCGATCGCCTATGCTTTATCCAAAGATGTGATACTGGTACATGGCTCCGGTAATGACGCCACCAATACGGATACTGACATGAATTACCCGAGCGCTTTTGCCATTAATAATACCAGGTTCCCTAATTTTTTAAATGTAGGCGCCAGTGCTGATCCCAGCATGGGCAATTGGGTAGCCGATTTCAGTAACTATGGTAAAAGAACAGTTGACCTTTTTGCCCCCGGCGTATACATTCACACTGCCATCGCCGGTGATGGTACCCAAACAGCTGATGGCACCAGCCTGGCCAGCCCGGTAGTAGCCGGTGTAGCTGCTTTATTACGTTCCTATTTCCCAAAGCTTACAGCCGCTGAGATTGTAGATATTCTTAAAAAATCCGGACAAACTATACCGGAAAAAGTAAACAAACCCGGCAGCAAAACCGAAAAAGTAAGTTTAAGTGAACTATGCGAAAGCGGTAAAGTAGTGAATGCCGCTGCGGCAGTTAAGCTGGCCATGGAATATAAATAAAGTAAAGCGACCAATAAAAAAGGGAGTGTTTTAATCAACACTCCCTTTTCATTTTATCCACCTGCTAATTAAAAATCAGCTACCGTTTTCACTACTTCTCTCCAGCTTTCCAGTTCAGGAATACCGGGCTTACGTTTACCAAAAAGTTGAATAATTAATTCACCATTTTTATCAAATACTTCCAAAGCGGTAACAATACCAGCTTCGCTTGGCTTTTTAACCAGGTAGGTTTTGGCAATAGCTTCGGTACGTAAGTGTACATTCAAATCAGGATCTAACACATTAAACCAGGGACCAGTACGTACCAGTTTATTTACTTCACCGGTATGGATCTGGATACAACCGCGGTTGCCTACAAAGATCATGATCGGTGCTTTTGTTTCCGATGCTTTCTGCAATACCGTTTCTACGGCTTCGTTACTTACTTCCTGTACAAAACCTTCAGGTGCCAGGCGTAAACCCTGTGTGCGGCTCACTCCAAATTTTTTCAGTATACCAAAAAACTGGTGGGTATCGGTAATATTCTTCCAGCCTTCCTGGAAACCTGCAACATCAATTTCGCTGTCAGGTTTTTCAGCTGGTGTGGGCGGATAAGCCTCGGTGGTGATCTCCAGTTGCTGATCAGCCGCCGTGTATTTTGTTTTTAAAGCTTCGTAAGCTTCTTTATTGCTGGCGTCAGTTAAATAAATTTTATGTACAGCTTCACCGCTTTTGTCAAAAAACTGGAAACTGAAACGGTCATTCTCGTTCACCGCAAAGCCATACTTCCAACCCATCATAAATAAACGCAGGTCAATATCCGGATCTAATACCAGGCCTACATGCGGGCTATCAAAAGACACATTATTATACACGCCTTTACGTTCGTGTACACAATCGTCATTACGGGTAAGTGCCATTACACGCCCCATGGTATTTACTTCTTTTAAAAACTCACGGAAATCGCCTTCCAGCAATGTAACAGTTTCACCAATACCGGTGGCCAGCAACTGGGCCTCGCTGCTACCTAATTGGCGGGCTATATCCCTGATACGTGCCTTGGGGTTTTCGGCCTTGGCCGCCTCGTATTTTTCTTTTAAGGAACTTAAAGTTGTTTCCATATTTTTAATTTTGACTTTTTATTTTTTAAGCGTCTACATTTTTACTACCACCAGTTTGCGTTTGGAATCCGGGTGCTGGATAATTTCCGTGTCCACCTCGTACACTTCCCTGATATTATGTTCGTTCAATACACTCAGGTCGCCAAAGGCAATTTGCTTACCCTGCTTTAACATCAGCACTTTATCGGCATATTGTAAAGCCAGGTTCAGATCATGTAATACGGCCACCACGGTAAAACCCCGCAAGGTCAGCTTCTTGGCCAGCTGCATTACACTATGCTGGTATTGTATATCCAGCGCACTCACCGGCTCATCCAGTAACATCAGTTTATTATTAGCATCACCATCCCACAACTGTGCCAGTATACGGGCAATCTGTACCCTTTGCTGTTCACCACCGCTTAAGGTGAGGTAATTCCGGCTTTGCAAATGTTCAATGCCGGTATAACGCAAACATTGTTGTACGGTATGTCTGTCCAGTTCGCTCGGACTGTTTTTAAAATGCGGGTAACGCCCCATCATCACAATCTCCTCCACCCCAAAGGGTAAACTTATCTGGTAATTCTGCGTTAATACCGCCCTTACTTTGGCCAGCGATTTATCTGTCCATTTGGATAAGGAAATATTATTCCAGCTCACATCACCCTGTTGCGGCTTCCATTCCTTACTGATACATTTTAACAAACTGCTCTTACCAGCCCCGTTGGAGCCCAGTACCACCAATAACTCGCCTGCATTTGCATGAAAAGAAACATCCTGCAACAAATGCCGCTTGTTATGGGTAACTGATATGTTGTCTACATTTAGCAAAAGTTATTTGTTAATTGTTATTCGTTAATTATAAAACACCGGAAGAACAGCAGCTCAACATTGAACTTTTGGAACGTCACAACCCTTCCATCGCCTACTTATCCAATATAAACGACTTATTACGCTCTTTTAATAATAAATACAAAAAGAACGGTGCCCCGATAAATGCCGTAACAATACCGATAGGTATTTCTACCGGTGCAATAATAGTGCGGCATAACAGATCGGCTACCAGCAATAATAAAGCGCCTAACAAAGCCGATGCAATGAATAAGTTTTTATGTTCCGGCCCTATTAACTTACGTACAATATGGGGTATCACTAAACCCACAAAGCCAATCACCCCACTCACACTTACACAGGCTCCTACCCCCAGGGCCGTTAACAGGATCACTTTCATTTTTAACCTTTCCACACGTATACCTAAATGCAGGGCGCTGGTTTCACCCAGTGTAAAGGCGTTTAATGATTTTGACATCAGCGGTAAACACACAATACATAACAGGGAAAAAGGCAGTATGGCCAGCAGGTTGGTCCAGTTAGCACCTCCCAGGCTGCCAAGGGTCCAGAATGTAATGGTACGCAACTGTGCATCGGTAGCGCTTAAAGTAATAAAACCCGTTACCGAACTGGTTAAGGCGCTGATAGCAATACCCGCCAGTAACATGGTACTCACAATAGTTTTACCACCGGCCTGCGATAAACGGTATACTGCCATTGCCGTTACAAAAGCGCCGCCAAAAGTAAAAAGGCTTAATGCATATAAACCCAGCTGGCTTTGTAAACCGGCAAACAAGGTTGTGCTTAATACAATGGCGATTACTGCTGCCATTGCAGCACCGCTGCTAATGCCTACCAGGCCAGGGTCTGCCAGCGGATTACGGAATAAACCCTGCATGGCAGCTCCGCATACCGATAAAGTAGCTCCAATTAATATGGCAAAGAACACCCTAGGTAAACGTATGGCCATGATCACGGCCTCCTGTTGTTGTGTAAAGTTTGCATCTCCTGTAATACCTAACTGGTGCAGGATGATGGACAATACTTTACTGGGCGGTATGCTCAGGGCACCAATACCCGATGCCAGTACAATGGCAACCAGTAACAGGACCGTTAATATGGTAATTAAAACCGATGGACGCATGATGAATAGCTACAACAATATTTATTTGGTTTCGGTTGCAGGTTTATCATGAATTAATGCGGCCAGGTCAACCACCGCTTTTCCCATGCGCGGGCTTAAGCCCGCCAGGTACTGACCATCCATGGTAATGAATTTTTTATTTTTACCGGCATTGGTACTGGCAATACCCGGCACGGTTAATAATCCTTCGGCTCCTCCCAGGCTTTCCAGGCCACTGTCAAAGAACAGTATCACATCAGGGTTTTCCCGAACAACCGCTTCAGCAGTAAAAGGTTTAAAGCCATCCACTTCAGCGGCAGCATTAATGCCACCAGCCAGCCTGATCATAGTATTGGGTGCAGTGGAAGTACCGGCCACACTCATGGTGCCGGCCCCACGGGCATAAATAAATAATACCTTCGGTTTGTTCACCGTATCATACAGTGGCAATGCTGCCAGGTCAGTATCAATCTGTTTAATTATTCTTGTCGCTTCTTCCGGTTTGCCTAAAGTATCGGCCAATGCTTTTACCAGGTCCCTGGTACCTTGTAAGCTATACTCACGGTTTAGTAATACCACCGGAATGCCGGCTGTTTTAAACTGTTCGGCCACTTCGGGTTTCATACCCTGTTCCAGGGCAATTACCACGGTAGGCTGCATGGCAATCACTGCTTCGGCATTTACATTACGGTTATGCCCGGCTTTGGGCAGTTTGTTCATGGCTTGGGGGTAACTGCTGGTTATATCCACGCCTACAATATTTTTTTCGTAGCCCAGCTCACATAAAATTTCGGTTAAAGTACCGTCCAGCGAAACAATCTTTTCTGTGTTGATGGTTGATTGCTTATCGGCTGTATTACAGGCCGTAACAGCCATCATGGCCATCAGTATAAAGAAGAGGTATTTATTATTTTTCATTTTAGTTTTTGTTATGGGCCGTATTGCTACTATCAGCTTTAGTTGTGCCCGCCCCGACGACGCCGAACGTTTTCGGTGGGAACTCGGGGTAACTCACTGCATCGTTCTGCCCGCTATTCAGCATTATGTAAGCTCAGTATTTACAGGCAGTCCGCTGTTTATGACAAAGCAATGACAATTAACGCAAAAGAGGTTACGGAAAGGGAAAAGGGGTTTACGCAAAAAGGAAAAACCGCCCCAGGGGCGGTTTTTCCACATAATATTTTAATTATTGAACTAATTTATATTCAATTCTTGGTTTTCCCCTTTCACCACCATCACTTGCATGGAAGTTTAAAAATTTCAATTTATAAACATTCCCTGATGCATCTTTGATTACATAGAAACGGTCAGTTTTTACGCCAATAGTTCCGGTTGTTGCTCTCCAGTTTGAACCGATAACATCATAATTATTCTTGAAAGTTGTAGTACTAATGTTAGTCTTTGAATAATTGTCATAAGAAACTGTAGATGTCAAAACCTCCGCAGCAGTAACCCCTCCTAATGTATTAATGAATACTAAATCAGAAAAAGAATAAGGAACCGGGGTGGCACCTGCCATATAATACATACTCCAGGTCCATTGTATTTCCCATTTGTTTTTAGCGGGTTCAACAGTTACTTCTGTACCGCCAGGTAATGATACGTATTGAAAATTAAAATCGGTATTTTTAGTAATTTCTAAAGTTTTAAATGTGGTTTCACTCAGTTTTGCATATTGTAAAGTATATCCACCGCTTTTACGTAAAATACGCACTTTTAACAATTTAGCCTGGTCAAAAGGAACTGAATGTGACCCACCTGCTGGATTAATAACATAAACTTTATTATTTGCATCAGTAGCAGAAACTTCTGCAATAACAGTTTTATTAATATCAGCAGTTAGAGGATCATCTATTATTGCATATGCTGATGCATCGCCTAAAACAATTTGTAAATTATCTGTGTTAATATCGCTTATTGATACTGCATTAATATCTGTTTTGTTAACACTTATAGCTGAAGCTCCGTTAGTATTGTTAATCTTAACACGAAACTGTGAGCCGCTATAAAAACCTAAATCCCAACTTACTCTTGCAACAGAATCTTGTTTATCGGCACTAAAATCAACAAAAATTGAATTTTTTGCACTTGCTCCGCCTGTTCCGCCATTTAATTGTAATTGAGAACCGCTAGATGGGGGGATAACAATAACCGGATCTTTATCTTTTTTACAAGCTGTAAATAAAGCCGCTAAACAAACGATAACGGATAGTTTTTGAAAACGCAACATAATGGTCTTTTTTAGTTTATTTTTTTAATTTTTATTTCTTATTCCATTGAAAAGCCAGTGAAACAAAGTAGGAACGCCCATAACTCATCGGCACCGGGCCGCCTGTACTATGAGCTCCACCTGCATCAGTAGAGGTATTGGTTAAGGTGGTAACGTCAAAAATATTTTTAACCCCTGCACCCAGTGTAAACAGTTTAAAGAGATTTTTACTCACGGTAAAATCTGCTAAATGGAAAGCTCCGATCTCTGTCAACACTGCACTCGTCTGCCCACCTACAGTCGCTAATTGATAGGCCGGACGTTTCCCGGTGAATTTATAGAACAAAGCGAATTGTGTATTTATCTTTTCCCAGGTGTAAGTGATATTACTGTTCACCTCGGGGGTCCATACAAAACTGGGCATGTTTTCCTGTTTGTAGGCCGGGTCGTCAGAGTATAAATTATAACGACCGATGTAAGAAGCACCCAATGTAGCACGAAGATGCTGATAGGTAAAAGTATTTTCCAGTGTTACTCCCGTTGTTTTATGTTCAGTCACATTAATCAATGTGGTAACCGTAGGATTATTGGCATCAAACCCATAATCGATCAGGTTTTTAAACTTGTTGTAAAAACCACCCAACACTGCGGTATAAGTAAAGTCACGCTTTTTAACTGCTGACCAGTTTAATGAAGCATTCACACTATTGGAAGTCTCTGCTTTTAAATTCGGATTACCTATAATGCTGTGATTAGCATCTATAAAATTGAAGTATAATTCTCTCAGTGCCGGGGAACGAAAGCCGTAAGCATAACCAACCCTTAAATTCAAATCATCTGTAATCGCCCATCTTCCGTTTAAAGAAGGAATTACTGGAGGAGCATCATATTTTGAATTTTTGATGAACCGTAATCCTGGGCGTATATTAATAGTAGACGTTGGCTTTATTTCCGAAGAAACAAAGAAAGCATAATCCATAATAACAGGATTACCTAAAATTCTTTGCCCGCTTGCCTCATCCCTGTTGATATCTATACCGGGTTGCAAGCTCACTTTATCAGAAAGCTTGTATTGAACAGTAGTTCTGAAAATACCCGTATTAAATTTGGCGGTATCCTGGTGACCGTCTTCAGTCGTTAATACGGTAGTCCCCGCTATAAAATCGCTTTTAGTACTCCTGGTTCTTCTGCTGTAATCTGTATAAGATAAAATACTATTGATCTGTAACCGGTCATTAGCAAACCACTCTCCCTGTAACTGGTGCATTAAGCGCTTGCTGAAGTATCGCTGATCAAAAACAGTATAGGCCTGGCTAATAGCACCACGGCTGGTAATGGTTTCATCTAACCCGTCTATACGGTAATATACATTGAGTTTTTCTGTACGGTATCCTAATCTCAAATGACCAAGGTATTGCTCTTTAGGTTTCCAACTTTTAGCACGTCCGAAATCATCACCACCATAACCACTAAAGTCAATATGTGTTATACCGGCACTAATATTCCAGGCTTTTTTCTGCCAGTTTACACCCAGGTTTTGCTGGTGCAGGCCCTGATAGCTAAAAGGATAATATTCATCACCCGCAGTTTCTTCCTGTACACGGGCAGTAACACTCAGGTTATCTCCTTTCCCCTTTTTAGTAATAATATTAATAACTCCAGCCAATGCATCGGTACCGTATGATACAGACATAGGTCCCTCAACAATTTCAATTTTTTCAATCGTATTTACATCAATCTGGCCCAGGCTCTCTCTTACATCATTTCTATCAACGATAGGAATTCCATCCAATAATATTTTAACGCTCCTGCCCGACATCCCCATCATCTGCACATCCGTAGTACCTAATGTATTATCATTAACTAATCTAAAGCCTAATTCAGTACTTAGTATCTGTTGTACATTGTTCGCATTTCTTAAACGGATACGTTCCTGTGGTATCACTTTTACGTTATAAACCGAACTCTTTAACGACTGCGGCTTATACTGCCCCGTTACCACCACTTCCTCCAGTTTTTTACCCGTGGTATCTTCCTGGGCATTGATTCCTGATATCGTAAAAACTGCTAAGGCAAGCAATAAAGCCTTTGCCCGGTTCGGTTTATTATAATTTATTATAAACCATTCACTTACAATATTATTCCTGGTAAACTTGTTCATAGTGACTTTATCTGGCTGCAAAAGTCACATATTAATAAACCGTAAACTGTCGCAATTAGGAAATGCATTTACGTATTCGGGAACATGACAATTTTATGACAAGCCGGTTATAAAAGAAAAAGGCCGTATCGCGTAGATACGGCCCGGTTAGCAACGACCAGAATTAAGACGTTATTAGTAGGTGTAATATTTATAAAATGGTACGAATTAGAAACGGGTTATCAGTGGTTATCAAACTCAGTTACCAGAAATACCAATCAGCTTCACTTGCTGAACACTGCCGGGTAAACTGGTTTGAGGTTCAAAATTTCTGTTTTTATATATAAAGTACAGCGAAACGGTTAATATGATCAGTAATACAAAAGAAACTACCTTTTTTACAAACTCATTTCCAACTTCCTGTTCCAGGGCCCCCTCCTGCACGTAAATATTATTTTCGTACCCGGGCTGTCCGGCTTCAGCATCTTCCTCAAGCAAAATGGCCATTTCCCTTTGACTTATTCCCAGTTCAGAACTTTCCAGGTAATCAATAAATGATGCCGCCGACATACCGGCAACCGTTGCCTGTTCACCCAGTGATTTTAATACCACCGTTGCATACAGGCAGGTATAAGTATACGCCGTGGACGCTTTTACACCTGATTTTTTAACCAGGTAGTTTAAAGCCTGTCCTAATTTATTACCAAAAATTTCCGTTAATGCCCCGCCACCCTTCATCAACAAATAGCCATTCTCCATATTCTCCACCATATTAGCCGATATTTTTACCCTGCCAAAGTTTTTGGCCATGGTAAATACATCCGTTTTGCCGGTATGGATAGTATGATAATGGTTCAGACCGGAGATAAATAAGCTTTCAACTGAACTGATCAGTAACTGAACCGCTTTTTGCTCTTCCTGGAACAGATCCGCCGCTGCATTTACAAAGAACGATTGATGCTGAATGATTAAATGTATATCAACCTTATCATGATACTTCAGTTCGGATAATGTTGATGTTGTAATCATTGTTTTCTTTTAATTAGTTAAAAAGCTCCATTGCCCTTCTCAACTCCTGCCTTAAAAACATAAACAAAGTAACAGCTGTTAAAGCTTATTGAGGTTGCATTTTCGATAAACCGGCTTTTTTGTTCGCCGGATCGCTCAGAATAATTATTATCTTTTATATGAGAGGGTTGTCTTCATCATCAACTATGCTTAGTTGTAATACGCTTAAGAGCGGGACAACACTATCATAAAAAAGAATGGGCTATGATACTTAGAAAAGTTTCTTAGCCCAGACTTTAAGCCCTCTAAACCGATACAAAGAAAATAAGTATTCTGAGTTGTTTTTTTTT
>CAYUMH010000059.1:0-26768 GCA_964445775.1 uncultured Terrimonas sp. | reverse complement strand
CTGGCAAACAGGCAGCGACAAGTGATGGAGGCTTTGCATCAATCTGAACAATAAATCAGCTCCAATATTTGTATTTTTATCATATCAAAAAAGAATAAAAATCACTCCGTTACCCTTTAGCAAACCAAGGCATGAACATCATTACAAAGGAAAACATACAAGTAAACCCGGAAATAGAAGGCAGTTACCACACCACCATTAATTATAATGGACAGGATATTACCCTTGCCATTACTCCTGATGATGTAGCTCTAGAAACAACCATTGATCTGGCTAATAAAATATTATCCAATCTTGAAGTGTATGAAAACAAGGCCAGGCAAAAAATTGTAGCCGACTTCCTGGACACTTACAATGAAAGCTGGCGTGACGAAAGTCAGGGAGAACCTGCTATGGACGAAACAACTTTTAGTACGCATTTAAACCTGGTGCATATCTGGTGCCTGTCGGCAGATTGCTTTGATTTTTACTTCTCCGAAAATGGGCTATTCGGTCACCACTCTTTAATTGCTGAATCCTTTGACGGCGAAAATTTTGAGTCCAGCACTATGTTTGGATAATATTTTTTTCGGATATATATTCATGCAAGGGAACATGTAAACCACCCTATCTGCCACCAAACATAACCGGATGAGTTTTGAAACTGACAAACAAATATTAGGCGATTTAATAGATGTAATTTTCGAACCTGGTGAAACGATAAAAATGGTGTGTCAGCCTCAAGTAAAATCATTTTACCTGAATGAAATAAGGGGAGCTTTAATCATACTGTTGATTCTGGAGGGTGTTTTCGTTATAGGAATGATTATCGCTTACCTGGCAAAACACCACTTTGACTGGCGCGACGTACTGCCCATGTTAGGATTCCTTGCTTTATTCTTCAGTTACGGTATAATTAATAGTACGAAGAAGGCCGGGAAAACCACTTATGTTATTACCGATATAAGTATCATTATTTATAAAGACCTCCGTAATCCAAGAACAATTGTTATAAACCGGGTTGATATTCAAACTAAAGAATTGACCAGAACATTTATCGACAAATACCTGGGTACAGGTACTATCAGGATATTTACCGGTGAAATGAGAGATAATGATGGCACACAGGAAAAAGTGTACGATTATATCAGTTCGGTTACTGAACCGGAAAAAGTATTCGCTTTAATATAAAAATCAACCCGGGTACTATATGAATTACCAGACCTTTCCGCCACATACCGATATAGCCTTCCTGGTAAAATGTTACTGGTCATTAGAAGTGCCTGCAGAAGTACCGCCACAAAAACAACGGATTGTACCCGACGGTTGTATGGAAATGATCTTCATTTTAGGCGATGATATCCGGCGTTATACCAGCGAGCATGAGTGTATTGTACAACCCCGTGCCATTGTGGTGGGGCAGATCACAGAACCTTTTATTATTGAGCCCACCGGTTATGTGCATTGTTTTGCTGCACGTTTTTATCCTTATGGTTTTGCCAACCTGGTAGATATGCCGGTAAAAGACCTGGCCAATAAAGAAACTCCCATAGCTGACTTGTTTGGTGAAACGGTAGCAACAACACTGGAACAACAAATGATTGCTGCAACAGGCAATGAAGAACGGATAAAAATACTGGAAGCATTTTTCCTGGACATGTTTCAGCATAAATCAATGATCGATAGTATTGTTACCAATACCATTGATGCGTTATTGGCAGCAAAAGGAAGTACACCCATCAATACCCTGTTAAAAAACGATCCGGCCAAAAGAAGACAACTGGAAAGAAAGTTTCATAAACAGGTGGGGCTTAGTCCCAAACAACTGGGAAAGATCATACGCTTACAGGCAGCACTAAAATTATTGCTGGGCCGGCAGAACGAATCGCTTACCCATATTGCCTACGAAAGTGAATATTTTGACCAGGCACATTTTATCCGGGATTTTAAAGATTTTACCGGCATTAACCCGAAAGATTTTTTAGATAACAATAACCTGGCCCTTACTTCCCTTTTTTCTAAAGCTGACTGAGCTGTCGCATTTGTACAATTCCACGTAGTTACAAGATATTTTCTTTACACCGTATTTATAAAACGGTAAACATGAAAAAACAATTATTTGTGGCAGCCATCCTGGCTGTTACGGCAATCAGCGCCTGTAATAACCAGGCGGCATCAGAAAACACGGCACCAGTAAAAGATTCCGGTACTGCAAAAACAGCAAACATGAAAAATTTAATTTCCATCGCAGAGATCCCCGTCACTGATTTTTCAAGGGCCCTTCATTTTTATCAAACTGTTCTGGCTATAACCATCGAAGAGATGGACATGGACGGTGTAAAAATGGGCATACTCCCAAATGATGAAGGAACGATAAATGTAGTACTGGCAAAAGGTAATGATTATAAACCTACCACAGATGGCCCGGTACTTTACCTGAATGCCGGCAAAGACCTGCAACCTGTTTTAACCAAAATTGAAGCAAACGGCGGTAAAACAATTGTACCTAAAACGCAGATCAGTCCTGAAATGGGATACTTTGCCCTGTTCATAGACACAGAAGGAAATAAATTAGGTCTGCATTCTTCACATTAGCAGTAGGTTTAAAGGTTGTATTGCTAAAAACAAACAATAGGCATTCCTTTCTATTAATTTCTACCTTCGCATATAAAATATACAATTTGCCCAAGGTTTTAATTATAGACGACGAAGAAAAGATCCGGACCTTACTGGCCCGGATCATTAGCCTGGAAGGTTTTGAAGTGGCAGAGGCCGGTGATGCCAAAACCGCTTTAAAAAAACTGGAAACAACGGAAGTTGATGTGATCATTTGTGATGTAAAACTCCCCGATGCCAGTGGTGTAACATTAGCCGGCACTATTAAAGAAAAATACCCTGTTACAGAGATCATCCTGTTAACGGCCTATGGTAATATACCGGATGGCGTGCAGGCCATTAAAAACGGGGCTTTTGATTATATTACCAAAGGCGATGATAACAACCGCATCATCCCCTTACTGTATAAAGCCGGTGAAAAAGTAGCCCTGGCCAAAAGAGTGCTGCAACTGGAAAAACAGCTGGGAAATAAATACTCTTTTGATACCATTATTGGGAGGTCTAAACTCATTAAGGCGGCTATTGAATCAGGCAGGAAAGTAGCTGCTACCGATGCCACCGTTTTATTAACGGGAGAGACCGGCACCGGCAAGGAGGTATTTGCCCAGGCCATTCATAATGCCGGCAGCAGGAGCAAACAAAATTTTATTGCCGTAAACTGTTCAGCCTTTAGTAAGGAATTACTGGAGAACGAATTATTTGGCCATAAAGCCGGAGCTTTTACCGGGGCCGTTAAAGACAGTAAAGGCATTTTTGAAGAAGCCAATAACGGCACTGTTTTTTTAGATGAGATAGGCGAAATGCCGCTGGAATTACAGGCCAAATTATTAAGGGTGTTGGAAACAGGCGAGTTTTTAAAAGTGGGCGACAGCAAATCTACCCGCATTAATGTACGCATTATTGCCGCTACCAACCGTAACCTGCAGGATGAAATAACAGCCGGTAATTTCCGGGAAGACCTTTATTACCGTATTGCCGTTTTCCAGATAGCCCTGCCTGCTTTAAGAGAAAGGATAGTGGATATAGAAGACCTGGCAACCCATTTTTTGCAACAATTTACCCGCAAGACGAATAAAAAAATAACCGGTATGGCGCCGGCCTACCTGGAGGCCCTGCGGCAACATGGATGGAAAGGAAATATCAGGGAGTTAAAGAATGTTATTGAGCGCAGCACCATACTCACCGATAACGGAGAGTTAAACACTTCCACCTTACCGGCCGAATTACAACAAGGCCATACAACCGGCAGCAAAAGCCTCTCAGCCTTTGAACTGGCCAGTGCCGAAAAGATACATATACAGAAAGTACTGAACTATGCCAACGGCAATAAAACCGAAACGGCCAGGCTGCTGAATATAGCCCTCACCACCTTATACCGCAAACTGGAGGAATACCAGATACAGTAATCCTTTCAAAACGATAGTATGAACCCTTTCAAAATGAAAGGGTTTTTTTATTGCCCCTATTTCCCGGAAAGAGTGAAAGGCAATACCGGTAAGCCTTTCATTATTTACCACCATAACGGGAACGGGATTTGGCATAAGGATAACACAACAACAAAAATTCTTATGCTCATGACAACAATCCTCTTACTGGCCGGCATATTACTGTTTGCAGGCTTTTTCTTCACCATCAAATCATTTGAAAAAATATGACAGCCCTGTTCATCATCGCCATCACCGTATTCGGGTATATGTGTTATGTGCTGATTAAACCCGAAAAGTTTTAACCCGTTTTATACACTTTAATGATTAACAAATGAACACAGAAATAACCGGCATCATCCTCATGTATGGCCTGGCAGTATTACTGGCCATCCCCCTGGGCAGGTATATCGGTAAAATATTCAGTAACCAGCCAACCTGGCTGGATAAGGTTTTAAACCCGGTAGATAAATTGTTTTATAAATTAAGCGGTATTAACCCCGCCAGGGAAATGAACTGGAAACAACACCTGGTGGCCTTGCTTACCATTAACCTGTCCTGGTTTTTACTGGGCATGTTTGTACTTATGAACATGAGCTGGCTGCCGCTGAACCCGGATGGCAACCCCTCCATGGATGCCACACTGGCTTTTAATACTACTACCAGTTTTATTTGTAACACCAACCTGCAACACTATTCCGGCGAAACGGGTATGTCCTACCTGGGACAACTGGTATTGATGTTGTTCCAATTTGTGAGTGCGGGCTGTGGTATTGCCATTGCAGCGGTACTGTTTTTTGCCATGAAGGAAAGAACCACCAGTAAACTGGGTAGTTTTTACTTCTATTTTGTACGCTCCTGCACCAGGATATTGTTTCCCATTGCCCTGGTGGTTGCCACCTTACTATTATTCAATGGCACCCCCATGACCTTTGAAGGCAAGGATACCATTACCAACCTGCAGGGCGATACCGTACAGGTAAGCCGTGGCCCCGTAGCTGCTTTTGTACCTATTAAACATTTGGGCACCAATGGCGGTGGATTTTTTGGTCCCAACTCGGCCCACCCTTTTGAGAACCCTAACTACTTTACCAATATCGTAGAGATGGTAGCTCAGATGATCATCCCCATCGCTATGATCTTTGCGCTTGGTTTTATACTCAAACGCCGGAGGTTTGCCTGGACCGTATTCGGCGTAATGACCGTTGGCTTTCTCTTACTCACCATTCCCACTGTTGTTACCGAAATGAAAGGCAATCCTGCTATCAGCAGTATGGGTATCGATCAATCCATGGGTAATATGGAAGGCAAGGAAGTACGTTTTGGTTCTGCCGCCTCTGCTTACTGGAGCATTGCCACCACCGTTATTTCTACCGGCAGCATCAATTCCATGCACGATAGTTATATGCCTCTCAGCGGTATGAACCAGATGCTGGGCATGATGGTGAATGCTTTTTACGGCGGTGCGGGTGTAGGCTTTTTGAACTTTTACATCTTCATCATACTGGCTGTGTTTATCAGCGGACTGATGGTAGGCAGAACACCGGAGTTCATGGGTAAAAAAATTGAAGCGAGGGAGATGAAGATCGCCATGATCATTGCCTTGCTGCACCCTTTGTTAATACTGGCGGGTACGGCTATTGCCAGTCACCTGTACGCCGGTAATCCCGAAGCCTATGCCGGCTGGCTGAATAACCCCGGTTATCATGGTTTTAGTGAAATGTTATACGAATTCACTTCGTCCAGCGCCAACAATGGCAGTGGTTTTGAAGGCTTGGGTGATAATACTCCTTTCTGGAATATAGCCTGTGGTATCGTAATGCTATTGGCGAGATACCTGCCTATTATAGGCCCTATTGCCATAGCCGGAAGCCTGGCTGCCAAAAAATACATTCCCGAAAGCAGCGGTACCTTAAAGACCGATACGGCAACTTTTGGCCTGATGGTATTTGCCGTGATCGCCATTGTAGCTGCCCTGTCATTTTTCCCGGCGCTGGCACTGGGCCCGATAGCAGAATATTTTTCCCTGTATCATTAATGTATGATGAGACCGGCAGCATTACTACTCCCCCAACCCCCTAAAGGTGGTGGTTGGTTGCGTCGCACACTTGTACACCTGTACCCTGTGCACCGTGTTTGCAGCAAGCCTGCGGTAGTTGCCGGTGTCTTCATCAATCAGTTCAATAGCATTACCGGACAGCCCCGGTTAAAATACGGGGTACTGCTAAAAGCCCAATAGTATTGTTGCAGCACAAGTGAGTGACACAACAGAAGCTGCATAGCAGTACTAAAGCCGGTAAAACAAAAAATAAAAAAGATGCGTACAAATCATAAAAATAACCAGCTTATACAGGCTTCGCTTGTAAAAGAAGCTTTGAAACAATCCTTTATTAAATTAAATCCCGTCAGCATGTACCGCAATCCGGTAATGTTTATGGTATGGATAGGCACCCTGATCATGGCAGGCGTATGCGTATGGATAGCGCTGGGCGAACAAAGCCAGGGAAGCCTTGCTTATAATATTATTGTAACGGCCGTACTCTTTATTACCCTGCTGTTTGCCAATTTTGCCGAAGCTATTGCCGAAGCAAGAGGCAAGGCCCAGGCGAACAGCTTACGCAAAACAAGAGAAGAAACGCCGGCTAAGTGGATACAGACCGTAGGAGAAATGTATGTGAATGAATTAAAAGTGGTTCCTTCTTCACAACTTAGAAAAGGTGATATTTTTCTTTGCGAACCCGGCGATATTATTCCTTCCGATGGCGAGATCATTGAAGGATTGGCAACCATAGATGAAAGTGCTATTACCGGTGAAAGCGCCCCTGTTATACGTGAGGCGGGTGGCGATAAAAGCAGCGTGACCGGAGGTACCAAAGTATTATCGGACCATATAAAAGTAAAAGTAACCACCGAACCGGGTGAAAGTTTCCTGGATAAAATGATAGCCCTGGTAGAAGGCGCCAGCCGCCAGAAAACACCCAATGAAATTGCACTGACCATTTTACTGGCAGGTTTTACACTGGTATTCATTATTGTAACCGTTACCTTAAAACCATTTGCCGATTATGCGAATACACCGATCACCATTGCCGCATTTATTTCCTTGTTTGTTTGTTTGATACCAACTACCATCGGCGGATTACTGTCAGCCATTGGTATTGCCGGTATGGACAGGGCCTTGAGGGCCAATGTAATTACCAAAAGCGGCCGGGCTGTGGAAACAGCGGGTGATGTGGACGTATTACTGCTGGATAAAACCGGCACCATTACGATTGGTAACCGCAAAGCCACCCATTTTTACCCGGTACCCGGTGTGGATGAAAAACATTTTTTGAAAGCGGCCGTACTAAGTTCTATGGCCGATGAAACACCGGAAGGGAAATCAATCATTGAACTGGCAGGCATTAACCCTTCTTCTTTTACTGTTACCCAGCCACGCTTTATCAACTTTACCGCGGAAACCAGGAGCTCGGGTATTGATTACGACAATACTAAGATCCGTAAAGGCGCTTTCGATGCCATTCGTAAACTGGTTGAAAGGGCAGGTAATGATTTTCCTAAAGAAGCGGAAGAAAAAGTAACGGCCATTTCCAGCAATGGCGGAACGCCCCTGGTAGTATGTGAAAATGAAAAAGTATTAGGCGTTATTGAATTGCAGGATATTATTAAGCCAGGCATACAGGAACGTTTTGAACGCTTACGTAAAATGGGCATTAAAACCGTGATGGTAACCGGCGACAACCCCTTAACCGCAAAATACATTGCCGAAAAAGCCGGAGTGGATGATTTTATTGCCGAGGCTAAACCCGAAGATAAAATGAACTATATCCGTAAAGAGCAGGCAGCCGGAAGACTGGTAGCGATGATGGGCGATGGCACCAATGATGCACCGGCACTGGCCCAGGCCGATGTGGGTGTGGCCATGAACAGCGGTACACAGGCGGCCAAAGAAGCGGGTAATATGGTTGACCTGGATAATGACCCTACCAAACTGATAGAAGTAGTGGAAATAGGTAAACAGTTATTAATGACCAGGGGCACATTGACCACTTTCAGTATTGCCAATGATGTGGCTAAATACTTTGCCATTGTACCGGCCCTGTTCATTGCCTCAGTTCCTGCTTTACAGGGATTAAATATTATGCAACTGCATTCGCCCGAAACGGCTATTCTTTCCGCCGTAATATTTAATGCCATCATTATTCCCCTGCTGATCCCGCTGGCATTAAAAGGTGTGCCTTACAAGCCCATCGGTGCAGGTGCATTACTCAGGAGGAACCTGTTGATCTATGGCCTGGGCGGTATACTAATCCCATTTATCGGCATAAAACTGATTGACCTTATTGTTTCCTTATTTATTTAAAATTATTCATCATGAAAGAAAATATTTTTCCTGCTATAAAGCTTACGCTTCTTTGCCTGCTGTTTTTCTCCGGCATTTATACCTGCATTGTTTTAGGTATTGCACAGTTTGCTCCCAATAAAGGGAAGGGTGAACTGGTGGTACAAAATGGCAAAGCTTATTACCTTAACCTGGCACAAAAGTTTACCGACGATAAATACTTCCACTCCCGCCCCTCGGCAGTGGATTATAATGCAGCCGGTGCTGGCGGCAGTAATAAAGGCCCTTCCAACCCTGCTTACCTGGCTACTGTAACGGAACGTATTGATAGTTTTTTAGTACACAACCCCGGCATTCCTAAATCCGATATTCCTGCCGACCTGGTAACAGCCAGCGGCGGCGGCCTTGATCCGCATATCTCGGTACAGGCAGCCAATGTACAGGCAAAACGGGTAGCCAGTGTAAGAGGCATTGCAGAAGGGAATATTCAACAACTTATTCTTTCCTGTACAGAAAAACCTTTACTTGGTTTGTTTGGCACAGCACGCATTAATGTACTCCAATTAAATATAGCATTAGACAATTTAAAATAAGACAGATGAAAAAATTAATAACAGCAGTTTTTATATTAGTTGCTGTAACCGGATCGGCACAAAAAGACAGTACTATATCTCCCTTAACCATCAGCGGTTACCTGGAAACCTATTATACCTATGATTTTGGCAACCCATCGGGGCATGACCGGCAACCATTTGTTTACTCCTTCAACCGGCATAATGAAGTGAACATTAATATGGCTATGATCAAAGCCGCTTATCAAACCCATAGCACCAGGGCCAACCTGGCATTGATGACAGGAACTTATGCCAATGCCAACCTGGCGGCCGAGCCCGGGGTATTAAAAAATATTTACGAGGCCAATGCCGGGATAAAACTTTCCGGCAAAAAAGAGCTTTGGATTGATGCCGGTATTTTTGCCTCGCATATAGGCTTTGAAAGTGCCATTGGTAAGGACTGCTGGGCCCTTAGCCGCAGTATAATGGCCGATAACTCACCTTATTATGAAAGCGGGGTTAAACTATCTTATACCAGCGATAACGGTAAATGGTTTGCCAGCGCCCTGGTATTAAATGGCTGGCAACGTATACAAAGAGTAAACGGTAATAATACACCGGCCTTTGGTCACCAGCTTACCTATAAACCTGCAGAAAACATAACCCTGAACAGCAGCAGTTTTGTTGGTAGCGATAAACCCGACAGCAGCCGGCAGATGCGTTATTTTCATAACTTTTATGGCATCTGGCAAATCAGCAACCAGTTTGCCATTACCGCCGGCTTTGATATAGGCGCCGAACAAAAAGTAAAAGGCAGCAGCAGTTATAATAGCTGGTATACGCCGGTGTTAATGGTAAAACTCAGTCCGCATAACCGTCACCATATTGTGGCCAGAGGTGAATATTATAAAGATGCCAACGGGGTAATTATTAACAGCGGCACGCCCAATGGTTTTCAAACCTGGGGCTATTCGTTAAACTATGACTGGCTGATCCGCAATAATGTTGTATGGCGGGTTGAAGGCCGTGGTTTTACCGCAAAAGACAAGATTTTTTTCAAGGGTGATAAACAGGTGAATAATAACTTTTTTGTGAGTACGGCCCTGGCCCTCTCTTTTTAAACCCGGTATGATGGAAGCAACAAAAAAATCGGCAGAAGAGTTCCTGCATCTCATTAAAAAAGCCAGGCAGGGAAAATTTAAAGTGTATATCGGCATGAGTGCCGGTGTGGGCAAAACCTACCGTATGTTACAGGAAGCCCATGCCTTACTGAGAAACGGCATTGATGTAAAAATCGGTTATATTGAAACCCATAACCGCCCCGAAACCCATGCTTTGCTGGCGGGCCTGCCCGTTATACCACGGCGCAGGTTGTTTTATAAAGGCAAGGAGCTGGAGGAACTGGATGTACAGGCTGTTATTAGCCTGCGGCCGGAAGTGGTGATTATTGATGAGCTGGCCCATACTAATATTGAAGGCAGCAAGAACCAGAAACGCTGGCAGGACGTAACCGATATACTGGATGCCGGTATTAATGTGATCAGCGCGGTGAACATACAACATATTGAAAGCCTGAACGAAGAGGTAAAGGAAATTACCGGGGTGGAGGTAAAAGAACGTATACCCGACAGTGTGCTGGCAAGGGCCGACGAAGTAGTGAATATAGACCTTACCGCCGACGAACTGATTGCACGGCTGAAAGAAGGTAAAATTTACGAACAGGCAAAAGTGGAAAGAGCCCTGCTTAATTTTTTTAAGGGTGAACATATTTTACAGTTACGCGAACTGGCACTGAAAGAAGTAGCTTCGCAGGTAGAACGTAAGGTTGACACCGAGGTTACCAGGAGTAATGCCGGCAAAAGAGAACGTTTCCTGGCCTGCATCAGCTCCAATGAAAAAACAGCGAGAACCGTTATCCGGAAAACAGCCAGGCTGGCCAATTATTATAACAGTAAGTGGTATGTATTATATGTACAAACCCCGGCAGAAAAACCTGATAAAATTGCCCTGGACAAACAAAGGCATTTGATCAATAATTTTAAACTGGCAACGGAGCTGGGAGCCGAGATCATTAAAACAGAGAGTGCGCATATTGCCCTCACCATAATGCAGCAATGTGAGGAACGCAAAGCCACCACCATCTGTATTGGTAAACCGCACCTGCGTTTATGGAAAGTGATACTGGCCACCAATGTATTTAATGAGCTGTTGAAAAAACTATCGGCCAGTGATATTGACCTTGTTATTTTAAGTTAAATAACTACGATGAAAATTAAAACAAAATTGTTACTGGGCGTAGGGCTGCTGTTTATTATGATAGCCCTTTTAACCACCCTGGGGTTGTGGTATATTAACCAGTTGTCGGGTGATTCAAAAAACATACTGACCGATAACTACAATACCATTGATTATTGCCGGCAGATGCTCAATAGCCTGAACAAGGATATTGCCGACACCGGCACACAGGCCGATTTCCGGGCCAATCTTTTACAGCAAAAAAATACGATCACCGAAACCGGCGAAAGGGAACTGACCGATAAACTGGAAGCTGACTTCAATACACTGATCAGGACACCTGCAGATAGTTTGTTACAAAACAACATCCGTCATGACCTGATGGATATTATGCTGTTAAATATGCAGGCCATACAACGCAAAAGCGGTATTGCGGGGCAAACAGCAGAGAGTGCCGTTTTTTGGATATCCATCACCGGGGTAATTTGTTTTATACTGGCTTTTACCATGCTGGTGAACCTGCCCGGTAATATTGCCAACCCTATAAAAGAGTTAACTACCAGTATTAAACAGATAGCCGCACAAAACTATTCCGAAAGGGTACATTTTGAACAGCATAATGAGTTTGGTGAACTGGCCGCAGCCTTTAATACCATGGCCGGCAAGCTGCAGGAATACCAGGCCGGCAGCCTGGAGAAATTAATGATGGAGAAAAAACGTATTGAAACCCTGATCAATAATATGAGCGAGCCGGTGATAGGCCTGGATAATAACCGGTATATTCTTTTTATGAATAATACCGCTTTACAGGTCGCCGGCCTGCAACAACAAACGGTTATCGGCAAACCGGTACAGGAGATCGCGGCAAAGAACGACCTGGTTAAAACATTAACCGAAGAACTGTTTAACCCTGCGGCTGCAACCAGTTCAGCACCCGTAAAAATATATGCCAACAACAAAGAAAGTTATTTTGAAAAAGAGATCATTCCCATCCGGATCATTCCAACCGGTGAAAAAGAGGAAAAACATATTGGTGATGTGATCATGTTACAGAACATAACACCGTATAAGGAACTGGATTTTGCCAAAACTAATTTTATAGCCACGGTTTCGCACGAGCTTAAAACACCTATCTCGGCCATTAAAATGAGTTTACAATTACTGGAGAATAAACAGATAGGTACATTAAATGCAGAACAGCAGGACCTGGTAGAAAGTATCCGGGATGATGCGGGTAGATTACTGAAAATAACCGGTGAACTATTGAATATGACGCAGGTGGAAAGCGGTTCCATCCACATTAATATTACACCCACTGATGTGCAGGAGATCATTCACTATGCGGTCAATGCCAACAAAACCGCCGCCGAGCAAAAACAGATCAGCATTAATATAAAAGCAGGCACACCTGTAAGCGTATTTGCCGACTCGGAAAAAACAGCCTGGGTACTGACCAATTTATTATCCAACGCCATCCGTTATTCTCACGATCACTCAACTATTGATATTACAGTGCAGGAGGAAAATGATAAAGTAAAATTTACCGTTACTGATACCGGGCAGGGCATTCCCCCGGAATATATTGATAAAGTGTTTGACCGCTACTTCCGTATACCCGGTACAAAAAAAGAAGGCACCGGACTGGGACTAAGCATCAGTAAGGAATTTATCGAAGCACAGGGCGGTACCATTAGTGCAACAAGCGATTTTGGTGCAGGAAGTACTTTTTCGTTTTGGTTAAAAGGACTTTATGCGGTTGCAACCTAAAGACTCCCTTGCAGTATTGATAGACATATAGCAATATACCTGTAGTACGACCAGGAACGATTAGTTTGAAGTTAATTGGTCTGAAAACAGGAACTTCGTTAGTGCAATTAAAAACAAATGCCTTCCGGGTATCAGCAATAAAAGCAGGAAGATGAAAACTATGCAACTACACTTTTTACTGTGAAAATACAAGCCTTACCAATAGACCGGTTAACGACGGAAAGATTGATCCTGGTACCTTATACCCTGACTATTTGCCAAAATCTCTTGCGCGGGGATTTCAGTGACCTTACAGTAATGGGATGGCAAAGAGGTATCAGCTGGCCGGATGCCGATGTAATAGAAACCCTGCCCAAAATAATCAATAATTTATCCGCACTAGATGCGCCAACGGGTTTTGAATCCTGGATGATCATTAAACAGGATACCGCAGAAATAATTGGTGACGCCGGCTTCAAAGGCTTTCATGCCGACACGGCCAGCATTGATCTGGGCTATGGTATTATACAGGAAGAAAGAAGAAAAGGCTATGCCCGGGAAGCCGCTGCTGCATTGATCCAATGGGCTTTTACAAATGATATAGTAAAAACAATAACCGCTAAATGTTTACCGGATAATACCGGCTCTGTTCACCTGTTACAACAATTAAAGTTTACCGAAACGCACAGGGATGATACCCTGGTTTATTGGTCATTGATGCGCTGATATTTTCCTGTTCCTGCAGAAAAACAAGTAGTATTGCAAACAGCTTATAACAAAAGCTGCTGGTATATGGCTATTACAACAACTGATAAAAAAGAAGTGCCTGAGTTTTGCCCAAAGAGTCAGGCAGACTGGCGGCGCTGGTTACAAAAAAATCACCAGTCAGCAAACGCTGTCTGGCTGATCTATTATAAGAAAAAATCCCCCGGCCATAATTTAACCTGGAGCGAAGCCGTAGATGAAGCACTTTGTTTTGGCTGGATAGACAGTGTGAAAAAAACACTGGATGAAGAGAGGGCCATCCAGTATTTCAGCAAAAGAAAACCCAATAGCGGCTGGTCCAAAATAAATAAAGCCAAAATTGAACAGCTCATTCAGGATAACAAGATGATGCCTGCCGGTTTTGAATGCATTGAAAAAGCGAAACAAAACGGCTCCTGGCTCCTGCTGGACACCGTGGAAGCGTTGATCATTCCCAAAGATCTGTTACAGGCTTTTAAAATTCATCCGGGCGCCAAAGCCTATTTTACGGGTTTAAAAAAGTCAGAGCAAAAAATCATTTTACATTGGGTGGTCACCGCCAAACGGCCGGAAACAAGGGCTAAAAGGATTGATGAAATTGCCAGCCTGGCCGGACAGCAATTAAAGCCCAAACAATTCAGGTAAAAAATTGTTATACAACATACCATGAAAAGACCAGAGACCATAACAGCCGATTTTATAAAAATACTGGATAACCACCTCGATAAAATTGTGAGCGGTGAAACCGATACTTATTTAGAGATCGGTGATATGGCTGCCCTGTTGCATATTCACCCCACCCATTTAAGTAATACCATCAAGGCCACCACCGGCAAATCACCCTGCGACATCTGCAACGATAAAACCATTGAATGGGCCCAAAAATTACTGCAGGATAAAAGCCGTACGATCGCTTCCATAGCCATGTTACTCACTTACGAGCCCACTAATTTTACCAAGTACTTTAAAAAACATACCGGTCAAACACCCCTGCAATACCGCAACAGCCTGTAAGCCCTTCTCCTGATTCTGAAACCTTCACCATCAACACCCTGTTATTAAACGCTAGTTTTGCATGTATAAAATATTGCAATGAATAAACTGGCCAATAAAACAGCTATTGTTACCGGCGCCTCCCGGGGATTGGGGAGAGAGATCGCCTTATTATTAGCGGCACATGGTGCAGCTGTAGTAATTAATTATGCCAATAATACCGGAGAGGCAGAGAAAGTAGCCGAGCGTATTAATACTAATGGTGGACGGGCGATTGCTATCCGTGCCGATATCAGTGATGCAGCCGCGGTAACCCGCCTGTTCGATCAAACTATTGAACAGTTTGGTAAAGTTGATATTGTGGTAAATAATGCGGGCATCATGATCACCAAACCGGTGAAAGACACAGCAGAAGAAGATTTTGACCAACAGTTCCGCATTAATGTAAAAAGCATTTTCCTGTCCATGAAAGAAGCCGCCGTTAAAATGGCCGGTAATGGCCGGATCATTAATATATCCAGCTCGGTAACCCGTTTAATGATGCCCGGTTACGCTACTTATGCCGCCACCAAAGCTGCGGTAGAACAAATGAGCCGGGTATTTGCCAAAGAGATCGGGCCAAAAGGTATTACGGTTAACTCCGTGTCGCCCGGACCATTGAACACCGAATTATTTTTAAAAGATAAAACACCGGAACTGGTGCAAAGGATCGCCGGTTTATCAGCTTTTAACCGCATTGGTGAAACGGAAGACATAGCGCCTATCATCCTGTTTTTGGCCGGTGACGATTCGCATTGGATCACCGGGCAGAATATTGGTTGCAACGGTGGTATGGCGTAATTTTTTAATATCGCTTATCAAGGCCTGTGCACCACAGTTGCCGGTTTGTTCAAGTCATGAAAAAAGCCTATCCTTGGAGATAAATAAAGGCCATCAATACAAGTAAGATCATGTCCCCTGACTACCCTGCTAAAAAACATTATTTAATTTTAGACGGGTTGCGTGGTGTGGCAGCCATGGTCATCGTCATCTTCCATTTTATGGAAGTAATCATTCCCGATTTTACCAAAAACATCATTGCGCATGGCTACCTGGCAGTAGATTTCTTTTTCTGCCTGTCCGGTTTTGTAGTGGCTTATGCTTATGATGACCGGATGAGCAAGATAAGCCTGGGCAGTTTTTTCAAACAACGACTTAAACGTTTACACCCGCTGGTGATACTGGGTACTGTATTAGGACTACTGACTTTTTTATTTGATCCATTCAGCAATGCCGTTTCGGGTTACAGCTTTATACAAATCAGTTTATTGTTTATCACTTCCGCCCTGCTTATTCCATACCCGGTAATGGAAGACCGGTATTTTAACCTGTTTGGATTAAACGCTCCTGCCTGGTCCTTATTCTGGGAATATGTGGCCAATATCTTTTATGCACTGGTATTGGTAAAGCTCCATAAAAAATGGCTGTTACTACTAGCATGTATCAGTGCAATACTTATTGTGTACATTACCTATACGGCTGGCTCGCTGGTAGGCGGATGGAATGGCGAAACCTTCTGGCACGGCGGGGCAAGAATGTTATTTTCCTTTACCGCCGGTATGTGTATTATGCGGTATGGATTCTTTATTAAAAACCGGCTTGGGTTTGCAGGCTTATCGGTTTTACTGATCGCCGCCTTCCTGGCACCATACAACCTGGCATCTAACCCGGTAGTAGAACCCTTTATCGTATTAATCTATTTTCCTTTTTTAATAGCCCTGGGAGCAGGTAGTATATTACCATACAGACAAGAGAATATCTGCCTGTTATCGGGCAATATATCCTATCCCTTATACATTACCCATTATTTTGTTTTATGGGGTTTCGGCAGCTATTATAGCACCGCCAACCCATCTACGGGAACCTTAACAGTGGTAGTAATGGCTTTAATTATATTGCAGTTGCTGGTAGCCTGGCTGGCCATGAAGTATTATGACAGGCCCATCCGGAAAAAACTACAATATAAATAGTCCGGGATAAAAACCGGTCCGGGTTTCCGCCGTTAATAACCACATACAACCACTAACCCCTTTATCCGGCAATTGCCATAGTATCCGGTCTGTTCATTGGCATTAAAAAGTAGATTTGGTTATGAAAAAATTGACCATTCTACTGTTAATGCTGGCAGGCTATACCCTACAGAGTAATGCCCAGGTAAAAAAGCTGGTATTTGCTACGTACACTTATTCAACAAATAACCGCCTGCAAAACCTTGAACCTTTAACGGAATACTTATCCCAACAAACAGGTTATACTATCGTTGCCGTAAGTTACCCAACGGTACAGGCACTGGTAAGCGCTATTGTAAATGATAGTGTTGATTTTGCCATGATGAATACCTCCGGTTATTTAACCCTGCAGCGTAATAACCCGGGCATTGCCACCCCATTGGTAAACCTGGATATGGGTAATACTGTTACTACTAATTATGTCGGCTGCCTGATAGCCAATAAACAAACCGGCATCACCAATACCAGACAACTGGTGAATGATAAAAATAAATTCACCCTTTCGCTGGTAAACCCCTCCTCTACTTCCGGTAACCTGGTTCCCAGGTTATTACTGAACGCTAACAAAATTGCACAACCCGAAAATTATTTCACTGTCAGTTATCTTGGATCGCACAGGAAAGTGGCGGAGGATATAATGAATATTCCGGATGGCATTGGCGGTTGCGGCTGTGCCGAAATTGACAGCGTAAGAAAATATGCGCCATTTGACAGTAAAGTAACAGTGATTGATTCCTTCAATAATATCCCCCTAGGCCCTGTGGTATACAAAAAACGATTGGATAAAAAAACGGTACAAACCATTGCCACGGAACTGCAACAGTTACACACTAAAGCCCCCGAGGTTTTCACTAATTTTTGCGCAGGCTGGACGGAATTCAAACAAGCCAGGTCATTTAAAAGCGTGACTGATAAGGCATATGACCCATTCAGGAAAATGTTCGGCAACAATACACAATTGTGGCAGCTAATAGAATAATATACAACATCAATTAATTTCCAGCCGCAAATAAAAACCGTAACGTATTTTTATAGCAAAGCGTAGTTTTTGAAATTGATCACCGCCATACGACCTTTTTATACCCCTGTGCAACCCACGGTAAAACAAACGGCGGCAGTACAATATACCGAGTTCGTTCCTGATACCCGTTTACAACCTTTCATATATTGTTACTGGCAATTAAAAACCACTGACACTTTACAGGAGCCTTTTAATTACCGGGTAGTAGCCGATGGCTGTATAGATGTATTTTTTGAACTGGATAACAGTAAGGAAAATTTTGTGATGGGATTTTGTAAAAAGTTTACGGAGTTCCCTTTGGAGAATACCTTTAATTATTTTGGTATCCGTTTTCTCCCCACCATTTTTCCTCAGTTATTTAAGGTAAATGCGCTTCACTTAAGTAACCGTTTTGAAAACCTTCAGGCCATAGTACCAGCATTGTCAAGTTTTATAAGTGATAGCCTGCATGCGGGCCAAAGTGCTGCGCAGGTAACTGATTTACTGGATCAGTACCTTTTACATATATTACACCAAACAGATTTTGATGATGATCCCCGCCTGTACGAAGCCCTCACTATCATACTGAAAAATCATGGTGTGGTAGATATGGAAAAAGATATTGACACCGGTATCAGCCAGCGCCAGTTACGTCGCTTATTTGAATTTTATATTGGCGACACCCCGAAAACCTTTAGCAAAGTAGTCCGTTTTCAAAATATTTTAAGAGCCAAGCCATCTACCCAAAGCCTGCGGCAGAATAAATTATTTTTTGATGCCGGGTATTATGACCAGGCACATTTTATTAAAGAGTTTAAAAATTTTTACGGCGTAACACCATCAAAGGCATTCGGCCGCTGATTATGTCCGTTTTTTACAATGTTTGCGACTGGCTTTACCGGAGCTTTGTGTTATGAAAACAATGCTCATGAAACGATTAGTTTTTATATTCACTGCCATTTGTTTAACAACAGCATGCCAGGCACAAAATAATTTACCTCACAAAAAATCAACAACTATGAAACTGAATGCAGGCATTATTACTGAAAAATTAGCCGCTACCAAAACATTTTATACCGAGATACTTGGCTTTGGCGTAAGCTTTGAAAACGAATTTTACCTGCTGTTGCATACGCCGGACCGTAGTGCAGAGATCAGCTTTCTATTACCCAATCACCCGAGTCAGCAACCGGTATTTCAGAAAGCCTTTCAAAGCCAGGGTATGTATTTAACCATTGAAGTGGATGATGTAGATGCCCTGTATGCTCAACTCAAAAAAAAGAAAGTGGCGATAGAAATTGATATCCGTAATGAACCCTGGGGCGACCGGCATTTTGCTATTGTGGACCCGAACGGGATCGGGATCGATATTGTGAAATACTCACCACCGGCTGAAAAATAATGTTTTTCCCGCTGATATACGCAGCATAAAAAAACCGCAGATTTTCACAGATCGATACTACGCTGTGAAAATCGGCGGTACAATTCCCCGTTATCTGCGGGGAAAAACTATTTTAAATTTTTCTTAATAGTAAACTTAGTCTCCAGCTGTATATCCCGGGAATGGCTACCCACTTGTACGGTATAATCGCCGGGGTATAATTTCCATTTATTTTCTTTCATATCCCATTTTTGCAATTCAGTGAAGGGTATGGTGAATGTTACTACCTTTTCATTGCCTTTGGTTATATGTGTACGGCGAAAAGCTTTTAACTCCTGCAATGGCATGCGCTCAATACCGGGATATTGAATATACAATTGCGTTACCTCATCAGCATGGTAATTACCGGTGTTCTTAACCTTCACACTTACGGTTATACTATCCTTTAAAGAACGGGGATTAATAACCGGTTGTTGGTTCCAGCTATATTGAAAGCGGGTATAACTTAATCCAAAACCAAAAGGGTACTGCACTTTACCATTATAATAACGGTAGGTACGGCCCTGCATATTATAACTGGCATAATCGGGCAGATCGTTCAATGATTCATAAAAAGTAAGGGGTAAACGGCCTGCGGGTGATACCGTACCAAACAGCACGTCAGCCACTGCATGTCCGCCCTGTTCACCGGGATACCAGGCTAAAATAATGGCATCGGCATACGGCTCAATGGCTTTAATATTCACATTACTGCCGGCAGTTACCACTACTACTACCGGTTTGTTTTTCTTACGTAATTCTTTCAACAGGGCAATATGTGCAGCCGGCAACTCCAGTGATAATTTATCACCACCATTAGCGGCCAGGAAAGCATCACCCTCCTCGCCTTCATATACCGGTGTTAAACCAATAACAGCAATGGCAATATCACTTTCACCCGCCGCCCATATACCGCCAAAGCGGGTAGTATCCGTAAAGTCGCTGCCCTGGTCATATTGCACCGCAACAGCAGGGCCTGCAGCCTGTGTTATCCCTTCGGCAACCGTTACTATATTACCTGACATGCCGTGATAATTTGCTACCATCGGGTCCATAGCGCCTGCATTAGCACCTAACACCATAATGGAACCATATTTTTTCATATCCAGCGGTAAGAGGTTCTTATCATTTTTCAGCAATACCATACTTTGCTGTGCCGCTTTGCGTGCCAGCTGTATATGTTGTGGAGTGTGTACACTCTCTGCTCCCAGCTTACCGTATACATTCTGTGCAGGATTATCAAAAAAACCCAGGCGCATTTGTGTACGGAATAAACCGGCCAGGGCCGTATCAATATCTTTTACCGTAAGCAACCCTTGTTTCAGCGCATCCGCCAGGTTATTTTGCAGCAGGTTAGAGCAGTCTAAATTTACACCGGCTTTTACCGCATCAGCGGCTGCCTGCGGTTTACTATCGGTTAATTTGTGAAAGTTAACAATATCGTCAATAGCCCCGCAGTCGGTCACTACATGGCCTTTAAACTGCCATTCGTTACGCAATATTTTTTGTAACAGGGTATTGCTGGTACAGCAGGGTTCATCGTTTAAGCGGTTGTAAGCACACATTACCGATTCCACACCCGCATCCACCAGTTTTTTAAAAGCATACAGGTAGGTTTCCCGCATATCCTTTTCATCGGCTTTTGCATTAAACGCATGGCGACCGGCTTCCGGGCCACTGTGTACGGCAAAATGCTTGGCCGCCGCTGCTGTTTTTAAATGCTGCGGATCATTACCTTGTAAACCTTTTACAAAAGCGGTGCCCATAGCGCCTGTGAGAAAAGGATCCTCCCCATAGGTTTCCTGGCCACGGCCCCAGCGCGGATCGCGGAATATATTTACATTAGGCGACCAGAAGGTCAACCCCATATACTGGATATGCCTGCCAGCTGCTGTTGACAGGTTATACTTGGCCCTGGCTTCGGTAGAAATAGCCGTAGCCACTTCCTGCACCAGGCTGTCGTTAAATGTTGCGGCCATACCTATTGCCTGTGGAAACACTGTTGCCAGGCCGGCTCTTGCCACACCATGCAGGGCCTCGTTCCACCAGTTATAAGCCGGTATGTTTAACCGGGGAATAGCATTGCTTTTATAGCCTAATAAAGAAATTTTTTCTTCCAGCGTTAACCTGTTTAACAGGTCGGCTACTCTTTTTTCCTGTGGCTCACCGACATTACGGAATACGGGTACCTGCTGGGCAAAAGCTGCGCTACTTAACACAAGCATTACAATCAACAAACGTAAATACAACATGGTCAACTTTTATTTTATCAATACTTTTATTAAGGTTGTTTATACAAACCTATTTCGGCCAATACGGGCTGTGTACGGCATTTTGTAATGGATAGGCGAAGTTTCTTTGCCTTTACAGGTGCAAAACGTAACAGCCTTTTATACCCGACAGTTGTGCCGGTTGTTATTTTTTTCCATTCGCCGTCCTGCTCAATTTCTACCATAAAGTTTTCAATACGCTGTCCTTTAGCAATATTCTCCTGCAACAACAAAACATCAAACTCCTGTTCTCCCGGCAGCGTAAATATGATCACCGCCGTGCTATCCTTTCCGGTGGTTGTCCAGTCCGTATCTGTCCTGCCATCAACCAAAGCTTTTGTATTCTTTCCCTTTGTTGTAATAGATGCTCTTCGTAATAAATTATTGGCAAAGGTCTGGTCTTTTAATTGTTTCCAGCCCGTTAAACTCTTCACGTCCTGTTCATGTATCAGGCCTCTTGTATCCGGCGGAATATTTAATAACAATACGCCGTTACGCCCTACAGAGCTGAAGTAAATATCCATTAATTTTTCCGGTGTTTTCACCTGGTTATCTTCTGCCGGGTGGTAAAACCAGCCTGGCCTGATAGATACATCCGTTTCAGCAGGATACCATACCAGGCTTTTTGCTTTTAAAATTTTTGCCCTGCTGCCCAGGTCGTCTTCCATTAAATTCATAGGTGCAAAACCTGCTGCCTGTTGTGAATTGGCCGCAATTTTATCCTGAATCATTTCATCGGCAGGCAATACGCTCCATTCCGTTTCGCGGCCATAACCCGATTCGGTACCTACCCATCTTACATCGGGGCCCATTACGGCAATTACCGCAGTGGGTTGCAACTTGCGTATATGTGAGTACCAGCGGTTATAATCGTAATACTGTTTTTTACCCGTAGGTCCTTCTCCGTTAGCGCCATCAAACCAAACTTCGTCAATACGGCCATAGTTGGTCAGTAACTCCGTAAGCTGGTTAATAAAATAATCATTGTACTTAGCCGAATCGCCAAAAAAGGCCGAGTTCCTGTCCCAGGGTGAAAGGTACACGCCAAACTTCACACCATACTCTTTACAGGCGGCCGCTACTTCTTTCACCACATCGCCCTGCCCGTTTTTCCAGGGACTGTTTTTAACCGAATGTTCGGTATAAGCCGATGGCCACAAACAAAACCCATCGTGATGTTTGGCCGTTAATATCACCAGTTTAATACCAGCTTCCTTGCTCACTTTTACCCATTGCCGCGCATCCAAAGCCGTGGGATTAAATACAGACGGGCTTTCCGATCCATCGCCCCACTCTTTATTGGTAAATGTATTGACACCAAAATGCAGGAAGCCGGTTATCTCCATCTGTTGCCAACCCAATTGTCTTGACGAAGGAGCCACTTGTGCCGCCTTCCTGATTTTATCAGCATCCGTATCCTTTTCATGGAACAGCACATAATTTTTATCCTGCCTGTTTTTTTGCTGGGCCTGTACATTTGTACCGCCTGTTACCAACAGCAAAGCCAGGGCTGTTATAATATTAGCTTTCATACACTGTATATTTTTGCAACACAAACCAGATTGGTATTGTTACCTGTAAGTACAAATATGCGTACTATCCGGCTACAAATCAACATCCGCCGGAAGTTTAAGAAGTTGGGGCTATCAGCCGGGGAATATTACCCGGCTACCGTTGCGGCTGTACGCTTGTAGTGGCCGGCCGCACACCCTCCCCCAACACAGGCCAGCTACCGCTTCCATCCGCCAGCCCTTCAGCTACAGATATATCAGTCATCGATCCGGCTACTAGTAAAAAAAACGGGCCGTGAAAAAAATTAAAAAGCCGGCTGTATCAAAACCATGGCTTTTCCGCCATCGCTTCTTACAACCGGCCTTGTTTTTATTTGGTTCCTGCAGCTGGTTTGGCAGCTTTGTTTTTTAAATTCAGTTCATTTAAAATTTTAACAGCTATTGGCCTGGCCAGTTTTTTATTATTTACATAAGGGTACACTTTATATGTTACATCCTCATTACCAAGGTAGGGCATGGTAAAACTAAAACTGGTTATTCCTTTTGCTTTTGCCCCTATCTTACCCGGGTTTTTAAATACCAGGTTTCCCTTATTATCCTCCACCACAAAACCCAGGGTCATCTCCTTATCCGTTCCGTTGGCATAATGCAGTTCCATTTGTTTGGTAGCTCCTGCTTTTACATAACCAAAAGCCATTACTTCCAGTCTTAAATAAAGTCCGCTGCCAAAGTTGTAAGGATACTCATGCTCAATGGGCTTTTCTGATGGTATGATGGTACCCTCTACCCAAACCCGGTTGAAGGCTTTATCGTTATTACTCATCACCACGATCTCCTTGGAAAAGAAACCGGATTTATACTCAGGGTTAAAACTAACTGTTACCTGTCCTTTTCCACCTGCGGGTACGGGCTTTTTTGAAATAACGTTACCTATACAACCGCAACCGCTGTTAATGCTGCTGATGGTAACAGGTGTTTTACCATTGTTTTTAAAAACAAAAGTATAGGACACTTTACCATTGGCTTCTTTAATGGTGCCAAAACTGTGCACCCGCTGCTCAAACACAATACTTTCGGCAAGGGTTTGAGCCAGTGCGGCAGTTTTAATAGTAAACCCCAGCAGTAATAATAAAATAAACTGTTTCATCAGCTTTGATTTACAGGTTGCCGCTTTTAATTAACATATACATCAAACTCCGTTACCCTGCGGTTCTGGGTATTGGTAGAAGTTGAATACAAAGGATTCAGCCGGATATATTTTGCCGGTATGGCTTTGTAAAAAAGTATATAAGTATAACCCGATGCATAAGTAAGGTTTGCCCGAAGTAGCGTACCAATGTTCTGGTAAGTTACCCCATCCTCGCTCAGTTGCACCTGCACCTGTGTGGGCGAGGTGGTAGAGCTGGTGGAAGTATGTATCCTGATACCCGTTACATTTTTAGTTTCCGGCATCATTACATCTACCTGCGGGTTTGATATATCCCAGCGAGCGAATGTATTGATTGATCCGTCTGTAATACTGCCTGCACTCAGGGTTGGCACGGGTGTCAGGTTAACCTGCCAGGCCGTGCGGGGGGTAGCTAATGCACCTATTACATCGGCTGTGGTGGCCAGGTATTTTATTTTTCTTTGTTCTACATTCACTACAATGTACACTACCTGTAACGCAGCGGTATTGCTTATTTGCCCTACGGACTGGTTAGATACCGATTGTAATTTCAGAGGCGCCATATAAGCCGTATCTGCCAGATCAGTCAGTTTGGTTATATCGGCCGCTACTACGATGGAATCGGCTGATACCGATTTTCCCTGGCCAATGGTAGCTTTTAAGTTAGCCGTATTTAAAAACCCTTCGGGGAAAGCCTTGTAGTTGGTATTATTAGTCGTATTGTATTGTGCAATTAAGGCATTATCAAGTGTAGCACTGATATCCACTGATGCGCTTACATCCCTGGTTGCAAATACCGGTATTTTTATGGTTGCCGGTATATTAGACGAAAGGTTTACCAGCCCTGTACCTGTTGCCTGCGGGTAGTTAACCACTGTAAAGCTGAGCGAGTTTTGCGGGGCATTACCTAATGCCGCACTGTTTACAAAAAATTTTACAGTAGCATCGCCTTTTATATCAAAGGTTTCCTTTTTGGAGCATGCTGCAAATAGCCCTATTGCCAGCACACAGCCTGTAATATATTTAGTTGAACGCATATTAATTAGTTTTAAGTATAAGTTACAGTTAGCAATACCTGTTTACCGGGTGAGGGATAGCAGCGGCATCCTTTTGCGCAGCGCCGGCCCAAAGCGGCCAGGGGCAAAAGATACAGCGGATAGCCCGGCCCGAGGCACGAGGGACACCCCCAAACAATAAACAGGTATTTGCATGAAACATAACATTTGTATGGATAGTTTTACTGGCTGCATTTATTTAAGTCGTCATTAGCCCAATACACAAATTGGGATTTATCGGCCAGGGTCAGGTTATCATTGCCCCTGTCATTGGGATCCCAGTATACTTTACTCCAATCCATATCGTACTTGGCACCTGCTTTTGACGAGTTATGGAATATATGACCAGTGCCTTCATTCATTTTCCAGTAAGCCAGTAAACCCGCTGCATTAGGATCGGCGCCGCAAAGGTTTAGTTTTATTTCGCTGGCAGTTAAAGCACGCTCCCATACACGTACTTCGGCAATACGGCCATTCACATATTGACGGGTATGGTAACCACCCCAGCATTGTCCGAATTGCATACGTGAAAAATCAAGCACCATCGAACCCGGTAATTCAGCAACAGGATTACCATCAACAAACAGTACACCCTTGCTACCGTCATAAGATAAAGACAAAGTATACCATTGGTTTTTATTAAAGCCGTAGGCAAACTTGCCGCCTAATGAACCAATAACCTGCAGGGAGTTATTAGGATTTCCCAATTCACCATAACGAAAACCGATGGTGGTTTGCTCCCACTGGTTTGTCCAGCTTACCAGGTATTGAATGGGTTGAGGATTGGAGTTACCGTCGCCACCCCTGAAATCGTAAATTAAATTCTTGATCTCCACGGTAAAGTTGGCCAGGCGGGCGGGGTTTTGCGGATCAAACAAAGCAAAGCCGTTAAAACTGCCGCGTTGTCCCGGAGAACCTGTTGTGGCACCGGTAGCATTGTTCATAGATACAGAAGCAAAGTTGATGATACGGGCAATACGTAAAAAGATGGTACGGGAAGCTTCCAGTACACTCATATTACCACCCCTGGTACTTTTAATGGTAAGTGGTATAAGATAAGAACGTCCGTCCAGTAAAGGTGAAGTAGAAATTACTTTTACCGAAACCGGGGTGGAAGACGCTAATCCTGCTTTGATAACGGTTGACAGGTTGGTGATCTCCAGGGCTTCCTGCGGAGCAGCAAAATAGGTTGTTTTATGCAGGGCATTGTATTCATCAACCGCACCGGGGTTGTATTCAAAAACAACATCAATATCTTCCGTTGTTTTATAGGTGGAGGTGGCTGTTACCGCAAACTCGGCCGGGGTATCTTCCACTGTAAATTTTACGATGGGCGATACTTCGGTACCCGTAACCAGGATAACCGGGTCACCAAAATCGGCTTTTTTACAACCGATGGTATAAAAGGACAATAATAACAGTCCTAAATATATTTTTTTCATGTTAGTTCATTTAATGTTTTCAGCAATACTATTTAGCCGCCGGGTTAATTAATTGTATAGCCCTGCGTACATTGTAATAAGGTATACCTGTTTTGGAATAGTAATCCCTGTCAAAGTAGAAAGCACCGAAGCCGGCTTTTTTACCTTGTGTAGGATTCCACCTGGCCATACCTTCCAGCGAATACATCCGGCTTCCGTCGCTGGATAATGTATTGCCATTT
>CAYUMH010000058.1:0-26931 GCA_964445775.1 uncultured Terrimonas sp. | reverse complement strand
GCAGCCAGTATGGCCGTAACAGCAGCACTGGTGTAGATGTAAATGGTTTCAGCGGCGGCGCTGCCCAAACCAATGAGGCCTGGCTGATATCACCAGTACTGAACCTTTCGGGTATTGTGAATATGCCGGTATTAAGTTTCTACAGCCGTGGTGAGTTCTCCGGTCCTTTATTAAAATTATATGTTTCTACTACTTACGATGGTGTAAGTGTTCCCAATGTTGCTAACTGGACCGAGATCACCAATGCCAATTTCCCTACACCTCCGGGTGCGGCTACAACAGCATGGGCCTTGTCTGATAATATAGACCTTTCGGCTTATAAAGCTGCAGGCAATGTGCGTATCGCATTTGTGTATACTTCTTCATCGGCCCTGGGCGCTGCCCGTTGGTCGGTAGATGATATTGCGATTACTGACCAGTCAAGCCTGTTAAGTGTAAGCCCCAGCGTGCTGAGCTTTGGCGAAGTATCGGTAGGTAACCAGTCTGTTGGCCAGGCCGTAAGCCTGCAAGCAGTAGGTGGCAGCAGCGATTATACCGTTACTGCACCTGCCGGTTACGAGGTATCGCTGAACAATACCACTTTCACTCCTTCGGTAGTTATTACACAGGCGGTGGCTGCAAGCGGCACCAGCTTCTATGTACGTTTTGCACCGGGTACAAAATCACTGAAAATTGAAGGCAATGTAACAGTTACGGCTACAGGCTTAAACAAACCTGTTGTAAGCGTTACAGGCTCTTCTTACCCCAAAGCAGAAACCCTGGATATTGCAACTTATAACCTGAGCTTCTTTGGTTCTAATTCCAATAACAATGCTACTCCTGCAGAAGTAACAACGCAGGTAAATAATATTACTACGGTATTAAATCGCCTGGATGTAGATGTGATCGGCTTCCAGGAAATGTCCAACGACGCGGCATTAACCACCTTAATGAGTAACCTGCCGGGTTATGCATCGGTAACATCACCGCTTCGGTCTCATTCATTTAACCCGCCGGACCCAACCTTCCCGCCACAGAAAATTGGTTTTATTTATAATACCAATACCATGACCCTGTCAACAACAGAACCTCCAAGGGTAATGTTTGAGCAGATCTATAATGATGCGAGAACAGGTGTTCCCGGTCACCCGATCACCGGTTATCCTACCGGTACGGCTTCCAGTTTCTGGAGCTCGGGCAGGTTGCCGTATATTGCCACTTTCAACACCAATATCAATGGTGCAAACAAGAAAATAAGATTAGTGGTATTACATGCCAAATCAGGAAGTGCCATTGCCGATTATAACCGCAGGGTATATGATATCCGTGTACTGAAAGATTCACTGGATGCGCAGTATCCTAATGATGAGGTAATGATATTAGGTGACTATAATGACAGGCTGAACGGATCTATCGCAACCGGCCAACCTTCTTCCTACACACCGTTCCTGGCCGATCCTGCACAGTATAGCCCGTTAACACTGGCATTGGACCAGGCCGGCAGGACCAGCTTCCCGAGCAGCGGTGGCATGATCGATCACATGATCGTATCAAATGAGCTGATGCCAAGATATATTGCTACTTCTGCCGATATTGAAGACCCCAGATCCTATGTAGCGCCTTATAATGCCACTACCGCATCTGACCACTTACCTGTATTTGCCCGTTTTGATGTATTAAAAGTACTACCGGTAACCTTTACCCATGTACAGGCGGTGCAAAAACAAAAACTGGTAGCTGTAGAGTGGATCACGGCTTCGGAAACTGATAATGCCTACTTTATTGTGGAGCGCAGCGCTAACGGTGCTGATAATTTTACAGGCATTGGTAAAGTAGCAGGTAACGGTACTACAACTGTAGCGCACCAATACTGGTTCAACGATGAAGCTCCTTTAGCCGGTACCAATTACTACCGTATCAAACAAGTGGATATTGACGGTAAATTCAGTTACAGTAAAGTGGTAACGGTAAAATATGAATCGGCGGCTGTCAGCAAAATTGTTATCTCGCCTAACCCGGTTCGTAATACCATTCGCCTGCAACTGGACAATAACGAAACTGTATACGACCTGAAAGTGTATAGCGTAGATGGTAAATTACAGCTTCAAAATACCGGCGCGGCGGTACAGTTAAACAGCCAGCTGAACGGCCAGATCAATAAACTGACCAATGGTTTATACTTTATCCAGCTTAGAAGTAAGGAAAAAACCTTCACTGCTTCTTTTGTAAAAGAATAACAGCCTTACAACAGCTAAAAAAGGCCGGGCAATATGTCCGGCCTTTTCATTATAAGGATTTGATATATAATTTTTTAGGTGTTTATAAATAAGCTTGCTTTTTGTTTATTTCCCTGATTATCTGTCGTAACTTTGTACTCTTCTTATGAGACCTACAGTTGACGAATACAGACATAAAGGATTACGGCGTAAATTAGTTGATGTGATCAGTGCCAAAGGTATTACCGATGAGCAGGTGTTATCGGTAATTGGCAATGTTCCCCGCCATTTTTTTCTTGACTCCGCTTTTGATGATGTGGCTTACGAGGACCGGGCTTTCCCGATAGGTGAGGGGCAGACCATTTCGCAGCCTTTTACAGTAGCTTACCAAACCCAGTTATTACAATTACAGCCCAATATGAAAGTATTGGAAATTGGTACGGGCAGTGCTTACCAGGCCGTGGTACTGGCCGAGATGGGTGTAAAAGTATTTACCATTGAAAGGCAGAAAAAACTATTTGAGTCCAATAAACTCTTCACCCTCTTAAAAAAATATATCAATATCAAATTCTTTTACGGGGATGGGTTCCTGGGGTTACCTACCTATGGTCCTTTTGACCGCGTGATCATTACGGCGGCAGCACCCATTGTTCCGCCTAAACTGATAGAGCAATTAAAACCCGGTGGTATGATGGTGATACCTTTAGGCGTAGGCGATGTACAGCAGATGCGGCGTATCACCAAACAAGCCGACGGCAGTCTGTCAGAAGAACGATTCTCTGATTTTTCCTTTGTACCCATGCTGGAAGGGAAACGTCAATAAAACAAACAATCATAAACGGGTATAAAAAAACGGTTGACATGATCAACCGTTTTTTATGTATACTATTATTTTATTCTGTTTTTGCTTTAGGTTTTTTCCTGATCCGTATAGTGCCGCTTTTTGTCAGGTCACTGGTAAGCCTTACCTGGTGACGTTTCTCTCCGTCTCTGATGATCATCAGGGCGGTGTTGGGCGGAATACTTCCCAGGTTATCGGCAAACATGCTTAATTCGTTTACTTCCAGCAGGCTGTCCAATACCAGGTTAAAGTGCAGGGCCTGGGTGGTGAGTTTTTGCGAGAAAGCAAGTAGTTTTTTATTAAAGAAAACCGATATGGAGTCGCCGTCTACCTCACCATTATCATAAAAATCAACGGCAATGGAATCGCTTTCTACCGTGATCTCATCGGTGATATCAATGGCTCTTTGTTTAAAATCATTTTCCACCACATAGTTGATCACTTTACGCTGTACAATGGTTGCAGCGGGTTTGGCGGTGGTATCATCTTCATTGGGTTGCCATACCTGGTGGGTTTCCTTGTATTCACGTATGGCACGCAATACCGAATCTTTCTGGCTGGCATCGGTATTCAGGTCAAAATTGAACATGATCTCTTTACAGGTATATTTAAACTCGGGCAGGCTGACAAAGGAGCCGGCAAGGTTAGAACCTGCTCTCGATACCCTTAAGGTTGCCCGCAGGTTCATCATACAGTCAATTTCCATGGCTATATTGGAACCAAAATAAGTAACGGGAATATTGTACAGGTTCAATTGCCGGGTGTTGGCATCATAATTACCCTTTACCTGTAAACTGCGGAAAGTATTTTTAAAGTAATAATTCAATACACCTTTCACATAACCCTTCTCCGGCTGCATGATCAGCTCCATCATATAATTACTGGCCGATCCGTTTGATTTTACGTTAGCTATACCATACCAGTAACCAAATACCGATTGTGCGTGTACAAAGCCTGCAATAAACAACAAAGAAAAAAGCGGGACAATTTTTTTAATCATGGGCTCCTATAATCAAAAACCATGCTTGATTGCAATAGTTCAGGTTAGTTAATAAGTAGCTGGTGGTTTATTGGTAAACGTTTTGTCCGGGGGATTAGTATAATGAATAATTAGTAATTAACAATTAATAATAGGCTGATTATCCTGGTGTCCGGCTTTGCCGGAAAGACGGACAGGATCAACGCAGCGTATTTAGTTCTCCATTACCCATTTATCTCTTTCATCGGGGCTGAATTTCCAGGGGGCAAAGTTATTCTCCACGTTGCTGAACATAGCATTCCATTCCTGGGGCGCATTACTATCCTCCATGATCAGGCTGCGGCGCATTTCGTAAATAATATCCAGCGGTGAAATAGATACCGGGCATTCCTGTACACAGGCATTGCAGGTGGTGCAGGCCCTTAATTCTTCTATGGATATATAACTGAACAGGTTCTTGCCATCATCCTGGAATTCGCCGTTCTTATCTATATTCTTACCCACTTCCTCCAGCCGGTCACGGGTATCCATCATTATTTTACGGGGCGATAACAATTTACCGGTCTGGTTGGCGGGGCAGGCGGCCGAACAGCGGCCACATTCTGTACAGCTATAAGCGTCCAGCAGGCTTTTCCAGCTCAGGTCAAATACATCTTTGGCGCCAAACTTCACTACCGCAGCATTGGCATCCGCATCGGTAGGGGCCAGCTCGGGTTGCATGGCATACAATACTTCATTCTGTATAGCCGGCATATTGTCCATTTTACCCAATGGCTGCAGGCGCGCATACCAGGCATTGGGAAAGGCCAGTAATATATGCAGGTGTTTGGAAAAGGGCAGGTAGTTCAGGAAAGCCAGCACCCCTATGATATGTAACCACCAGCTGCCACGTTCAACGGCCACCAGGGCGCTATCACTTAAGCCGGTAAGCAAAGGCTGCAAATATTGCGAAACAATAAAATTACCGGTAGGGTGGGCCGCATAGTGTTCCACACCACGGGCCTGTAATAAGGTATCCGATGCGTTCAGGAACAGGAATAACAACATCAGGGTAATTTCGGTAACCAGGATATAGTTGGCATCGCTGCGGGGCCAACCGTCAAGATCCTTGCTCACAAAGCGTTTCAGCTTAATAATATTACGGCGTACCAGGAAGATGGCACAGGGCACAATAACCAGCACGGCCAGTATTTCAAAAGAATTGATGAGAAAATTATATAAACCGCCCAGGTAGGGGGCAAACAGGCGGTGGGTGCCTAAAATGCCATCAAGAACAATCTCCAGCATTTCAATATTAATAATGATAAAGCCGGCATATACAAAAAAGTGTAATACCCCGATCAGGGGGTTGCGGAACATTTTCTTCTGACCAAAGGCCAGCAGCAATACATTGCGCCAGCGTTGCGCTTTGTTGTCGTTAATGGTTTCTTTAGCACCCAAAAAAATGTTCCGGTATATTTTTTTAGCACGGGTAAAAAAGAATAATCCGGCACCACCTGCTAAAAGAATAAATAAAATTTGTTGCACAATTTGCATACGCTTGTAATTACAATTGCTAAATTACGGCTTGTTAGTTTATTTAACGCAATACTGATAAAGGTAAATGATTATGACAGCAAATAAACACTATATTTTAGTAGAACAAACGGCACAAAAGAAAATGCAGCGCATGGCCCTGGAAATACTGGAAAATAATGCCGGGGAAACAGAGCTGATCATTGCCGGTATTGACGGCGGCGGTACTATTGTGGCCCGCACCATGCACGATCTGCTGAAACAACTGGATAATAGCCTAACCCTGCACCTGGCTAATATCAGCCTCAATAAACGTCACCCGGAGGAGGTGGTGATCAGCCCCGAACTGGATTATAATAATAAAGTGGTGATAGTGGTGGATGATGTGGCCAATAGCGGCCGTACTTTGCTCTATGCGCTAAAACCTTTGCTCAACTGGCATCCTAAAAAAATACAGACCCTTGCGCTGGTGGGCAGGCACCATAATTCATTCCCGGTTTATCCCGATTATGTGGGCATGGAACTGGCTACTACCATGGAGGATCATATTTACGTGGAGGTGGATGGCAATACGGTGAAAGGTGCGTATTTGCAATAAAATATGGTTTTAAACGTGTAAATGTAGAGGCACCATGCATGGGGCCTCTACATTTACCGGTTACCGGTCAGGAAAAATTTCGGTTAATTTTTCGGTGCGGTAGGCAAATATTTTTCTTATCTGTTTGTGTACATATACGCTGCCTGCAATACGGCCGGCAATTGATTTGCCTATATCGTAATACAATATATCCGTCATCAACACCCCGTTATTTTCCTCTTTAAAATGATGTTCGTGGTGCCATAATTTATAAGGTCCGAAACGTTGTTCATCAATAAAATACTGTTGCGGCCTTATATGCATGATCTCTGTAAGCCAGTTAAAAGGTATATGCAGAAATGGCCTGATGGTATAATGTATCAGCAGGCCTTCATACATTTCATCGGGTAACTTGTTTTTAATAACAAAGGACATTTCCGGCGGGGTGATCAGGTTCAGGTTCTTTGGCGTGGCAAAAAACTGCCAGGCTTCCGGTAAAGAAATAGGCAACCATTGTTGCCGGGTCAATTGCTGCATCATGCGGGTGAGGGGGCAGGTTTAAAATTAACTGCTTCTTTTAATGAAGGACTAAATTACCAACAAATCGCTTAATTACCGGCACATATTTAACAGGGACACTAACTTTGCCCTGCATACAGGCCGCCCGCAGTTTTTAAATCATCATATGCTTCCAGTTATGTTCCGGTACCTTTTTTTATATAAACAAATAATGATCACGACGGTGGTATTGTTATTAAGCGGATTGTTATTGGCTCAAAACAAGCGCAATGTAACGGTGCGAACGCTAAATACGGTGATCGATTATATGGATGAGGCCAGTCGTATCAATCAACTGGTATATTTTGACCTGCTTAATTTTTCGCAGGCCTACCTGGTCAATCAAAAAAAGCGGTCACCTAATTACTGGTACAGCAAGATCAGTGCTACCGTCCGGCTCAAATCGGGTTCCTATGCCGGATTACCGCAAATAAAACCCGATAAGGAAGGCTTTATCAACGACTATGATGCCACATTCCTGCCACTGTACCGGGCAAAAAATGTAATGGAAGCGGCCATCCGTAATAATAAACTGAATAACCCTGCTGTATTATCGGCGCTGCGGGCTTTTGATACACAGCTGGATAGTATGGTGAATGCCTTTAAAGAACTGGTGACCTATATACACCAGAAAAAATTTGATACCGATGAAGGGTTTACTTACGCCGGAAAAATAATAGACCGCTTAACACCCTTATTTGATGCGTATAAAAAAGCATCGGACCATTTATACCAGGCTATTGAAACCTATTATACAACGGCGTTAAAGCCCGCTGCTACACAAGCCCTCATTCAAACAGCACAAAAGGAATTATTACAGAGTGTAAACCTGTTAGAAAATTGGGAGCAACAGCTGTATGCAGATGATGACGGGCTGCGCCTGCAAAACGACCGGCAGTTGAGGGCTTTGTATGAAGAGGGTAGACAAAAAGATAGTTTGTATTTAAGCCGGACCTATGGTTACAATTACCTGAGTCATGGTGCGTTCCCGCATTCCCGGTATAAAATGTTTTACAGTAATATGCCGTCCACCATCTTCTGGTTTAAAACAGATACGGTTTATCACAATAAACAGCTGCAAAGAGGCGTGAATAATTATAATGCATTTGTAAACCGGTATAACTGGATGATACATTATTATAACCGGTTCATCGAGAGTGCAGATGGGCTGGCTATCTCCAATACCCTGGAATATTCCATGAAAATGGCGGCCGATGTTGGCCTGGACACGGCCCAGAATGTATTATTGAAAAAGCCCCGCATTGGTTACCGCTTTGGCCTGGTACAGCCCTCGGCAACAGCAGCCTTGGTAAAACAAACGGAAAAACCGGTGACCGGCGATACAGTGATGCGCACTGCGGCCGCTACCCGTTTACAACAGGTACAGCCCAATCATACCGTATACCTGCTGGATGTGTCCAACTCTATGCTGGAACAGGACCGGCTGGACAGTCTGAAAAAAGCTATTTTGTACCTGGTCGCACTGCAAAGAGAAGTGGATCGTATTTCTGTTATTGAATTTGCCCGTAAGCCGGAAGTGATCCTGGATTTTATAGCCTGTAATAACCTGCCGTTGATCACCGGCAAGATCAACAGGCTGCTGACCAAGGGCGCCACCAATGCAGGCGAAGCTATTGTAAAAGGGTATGAGCTGATTGACAGTATTGGTTTTTATGCGGGTGTTACCAAACTGATGATCATCACCGACGGCGCTTTTGAAATTGATAAAGCAACAAAAAAACTGCTGGAGGCCAAACAAAAATCAGGGGTAGTGCTGAGTATCCTCTTATTAACCAAATATCCGCAAACATCCACCACCGGTTATTTCAATAAACTCATCAGGAAAGGCAGGGGGCAGGTGTATACGCTGGAACAAAACAGTTTACAGGAAGTATTGTTGCAGGAAGCAGGGGCAAGTTGGTAATTAGTTAATTTGGTAATTAGGTGATTTGGAAATTTGGTAATGAGAATGTCTTTAAAGCATAAACTGTCCCTGGATAGTTTAGAAAGAAAATTGTTTCCATTCTTTTTTCTCAGGCTCGTCAATAATTTCCAGCATCTCAAATTTCCCTTTTCCGGTTTTTTTAACCCTGTTTTCTTTGTCAGGTTTCATAAAGTTGATATCAAAAGTGACATGTCCAATCTCTTTCCAGCTATTGTTTTTAAGGGTATAGGCAATCAATGATTTGAATCGGCCTGTACAGCCGGAATAGAAAATACAGATTTCTGCTATCCCATCTTCGTCAATGTCTCCAATAGAAAATAAGTTTTCCGGATGGCAACAGTATGATTCGGTAAACAGTCTTGGTAAACCAGTGTCAGAAAAATAATAAGACTCGCCTTCGTCACAAAAATTGAATGGTGGTAAGACAAAAACAGTATCCGGTGTTCTGTCATTATTAATATCTCCCACAACTTTTATGCCTTCAAAACCTTCTTTCAAAACCTTGTTTTCGTAGGCAATAATGACACAACTATCAGGTTGATATTTATTGATTAAGTCTTTTAAGAATTGTGTTTTCTTATGCACTAAACTATCACTAATAAACCGGATATTGGCATTTAGTTCGTTTAACAAACTATCCTTATACCCGTTTTGCGTAATTGTGGTAGTTCCGGGTTGGGGATTATCGGTGTCAGGTGCTTTACAGGAGTAAAGCAAAATCACTATGCATAACGATAATATATGTTGGGGTAGTGTCACCGTTCATGGGAAGATACACATTTTATTCTTCCTCAAACCTGTCCGGTTTAACTTCCACCACATCGTTCATAATAAATACACCTTTCGGGAATATATTATTGAATTTTAAACGATAGGCTTCCGCTTCCTTACGGTCTTTAAAGTTACCGGCACGGATGCTGTAATAAGGCGATTGGTGGAACATGTATGCCTTTAACTCGGGGAAATAATTGTATACCTTGGTTTTGGCCGCAATGGCTTCGTCGCGGTTATTGGTACGGATGATCAGTAAACGGTATCCTTTGGCCGAGCGACGGGAATCGCGGGTGGTTACTTCATTTATCTGGGCCTGTTTTTTTACCAGTATATCCAGCCGCGGATCTTTATGAATGGTCACACTACCGCTGTCAACAGTGGTAATATTTTGTGCCTGTACAAACAGGCAGGAAAGAGAAAATAAGGCGATCAGGATAACTTGTTTTGTCATAATGGTTTGTTTTAACCCAAAAACCTTACCAAAGATGCCGTTTAAGGCCATTTGGTTGCCCGGGTTTAACGGTAACGGGGCAAATGTAACCAGATTTTTACATTTGCCCCGTTAAACAATTGTTGAGATATCTTAGTAACCACCGCCGGCTCCGGCAATATTTTCTACCGGGTGCCAGGTGGTTTTTATTTCGGTTGAGTCGGTAATAAAGTAGGGCGATTGTCCTTCTTCGCTGGTCCAGTCTACCTGGTCGTAAAAATGCAGGCGTTTCAGGTTAACGGCCGCTTTTTCGCGGAACATGTTTTTATTGGCTGCATCTTTTTCACAATAAATAACAGCATTTACATCCATATGCTCGGCAAACCATTTGGCCAGCTCGGGTATTTTACCGGTTAATATATTTACCACGCCGCCGGGAAGGTCGGAACTGTTCAGTACTTCGGCAAAAGTTACCGCACATAAAGGTTTTTGTTCCGATGCCAGTATTACGCAGGTATTACCGCTGGCAATAACCGGCGCCATTACCGAAACCAGTCCCAGTAATGAACTGTTTTGCGGGGCAATAATGGCCACTACACCGGTAGGTTCCTGTACCGAGAAGTTGAAATGAGAACTGGCCACCGGGTTAACGGCACTGAATACCTGCTGGTATTTATCGCACCAGCCGGCATAATACACCAGCCGGTCAACAGCCAGGTTCACCTCGGCATTTGCCTGCGCCACCGTCAGGTCCTGCTGCACCAGCTCATCAACAAACTGTGCCCTGCGTGTTTCCAGCATTTCGCCAATACGGTACAGTATCTGGCTGCGGTTAAACGCCGCACGGCCGCTCCAGCCACTGAAAGCCCCACGGGCTGCTACCACGGCATTCCTGAAATCCTTCCGCGAACTTAAACACATATTGGCCAGTTGTTTCCCCGCCGCATTTTTCGCCGCATAAAACCTTCCCGATTCGGTGCGGGGGAATTGTCCGGCGATGTATATTTTGTAGGTTTTTAGTACTTCTAATCTCTTTTCCATTTGTATACTTTTTTTGTTCAAATGTTCAATGTTCAAAAGTTCAAGGTTAGTAGAACATGATGAAGCATTAATTAGTTATTTTATACTTTGCTCCTTTTTTATCGGAGCCTGTTAAATAGTTAATGAGTTTTTGAATTAAACTGCTAACTTTTTTGCTTTGTGCTACAAAACTATCAAACTCAGTTTCATTTATATAAGTTCTGTCAAGGGCTCTATACAACTGAGATCGTAATTCTCCACAAGAGCCTTTGGCGATATAAAGAAACTGGATAAATTCTCTGTTCCCGGTACGTTCAAACCCTTCCGCAATATTATCCATTATTGATCCTGCTGCTCCTTCAATCTGGTTGATAAGCCGGAAGCTTTGTTTGAACCTGCCGCTATCAATTAATTGACCAATATTTTGATTCAATGTCCTGGCCTCCTGCCAGGATAAAATATCTTCAAACTTTTCTATTGTTGCCATACAAATAACATTTGAAATTATGGAACATTGAACCTCTGGAACTTTTGAACTTCTTGAACCCTTGAACCTTTGGAAACTCTAAAACTTTAAATAGCCTTCGAGTCCATGCAACCCGCCTTCTCTGCCAAAACCGCTTTCCTTATAACCGCCGAATGGTGAAGTGGGGTCAAATTTGTTAAATGTGTTGGCCCATACCACGCCGGCACGTAGGCGTTTGGTCATATTGAATACCTTGGAGCCTTTGTCGGTCCATACACCGGCGCTGAGGCCGTAGGGCGTGTTATTGGCTTTTTCAATTACTTCATCATCGGTACGGAAAGTAAGGATGGAGAGAACAGGACCAAAAATTTCTTCCTGGGCAATGCGGTTACTCTGGGCCACATTGGTGAACAGGGTAGGCGGGCAGTAAAAACCTTTTTTGGGAATAGGGCAACTGCTCTGGTATATCTCGGCACCTTCCTTTTTACCGATGGTTAAATACTTATGAATGGTGGCTAACTGCTCTTTGCTGTTGATGGCGCCGATATCGGTGTTTTTATCCATGGGGTCGCCAACAATTAAAGACTCTATCCGGTCCTTTAATTTCCTGATCACTTCTTTGGCCACTGATTCCTGTACATACAAACGGCTGCCGGCGCAGCATACATGGCCCTGGTTAAAAAAGATGCCATTGATCACGCCTTCCACTGCCTGGTCAATCGGTGCATCTTCAAAAATGATATTGGCGGCTTTACCTCCTAATTCCAGGGTTAACTTTTTATTGGTGCCGGCAGTAGCTCTTTGAATAATTTTACCCACTTCGGTGCTGCCGGTAAAAGCAATTTTATCCACGCCGGGATGGTTTACCAACGCCGCGCCGGTTGCACCTGCACCGGTAATAATATTTACCACACCAGGCGGCAGGTCGGCTTCCTGTATAATTTCGACAAGCTTCAAAGCGGTGAGGGGTGTGGTTTCTGCAGGTTTTAATACTACGGTATTGCCGGTGGCTAATGCCGGGGCAATTTTCCAGGCGGCCATTAATAAAGGAAAATTCCATGGGATAATTTGCCCGGCAACACCTAAGGGTTGTGGCCGGCGGTTGGGGAATGCATATTCCAGTTTATCGGCCCAGCCGGCATAATAAAAGAAATGATTGGCCGCGGTAGGTATATCAAAATCACGGCTTTCACGGATGGGCTTGCCACCGTCTAAAGTTTCAATCACGGCCAGTTCCCTGGCTTTTTCCTGTACCATGCGGGCAATACGGAAAATATATTTAGCCCTTTCCTTGGCCGGTAATTTTTTCCATGTTTTATCGTAGGCGTTACGGGCTGCAGTTACCGCTTTGTTTACGTCAGCTTCATTGGCATCGGCCACCTCACTTAATTTCTCTTCGGTAGCCGGGTTAATGGTACCAAAGTATTTCTTAGAGCTTGGCTTTTGCCATTTACCATCAATAAACAAATCATATTGTTTGTTAATAGTAGCCGCAGCTTTACTTTCCGGTGCAGGAGCGTAGGTCCAATCGGTATCAAATTTTAATTTGATCGTATTTGTTGCTTTCTTTTTAGTTACAGCCATAAAAAGAGTTAATCGTTAATTGTTATCAGTTAATCGGACTATGCCCTTAACTGGTTTATTTTCCTGAGTTGACTAAATAATTAATATATCCGTTGATCAGTGTTATACATTTTAAGAACTTTTCCATTGCAATACCATAATCTTCTTTTGAAATATATTTCTCGTCTAATGCAATGATTAAATGATCTTTCAATTCGTATAAAGAACCCCTGCTTTGCCTGCAGAATTGCGCATTTTCTTTAAAATGAAAACGTCCGTACCCTTCTGCAATATTATTGGTTATACTTCTCGATGCCCGCAGCATCTGACTTGTAAGAGCGTACTTTTCTTCTATCGGGAACTTTTTTGCTATGTTACTGATATACCTACGTAAATCAGTACAAACTTTCCAACATTCAAGATCTTCGAATGATTGAATATTTCCCATACGGTTAACGTTTAACTAATAACCAATAACGAAAACTAATCGACACTGAAATAATTCGCACTCTGGTATAATCCTGTTTTTTCTTTTGCAATCTGCATCAGTACATCATTAGCCAGGCTGCTGGCGCCAAAACGGAACCGTTCATTATTCAGCCAGTCATTACCCAGTGTTTCTTTTACCATTACCAGGTAGTGCAGGGCCAGTTTTGATTTGGATATACCGCCGGCTGGTTTCATACCGATCATCCTGCCCGTTTTATAATAAAAATCACGGATGGCTTCCAGCATTACCAGGGTTACCGGCATAGTTGCAGCAGGTTGTATTTTACCGGTAGAAGTTTTAATAAAATCGGCGCCGGCATGCATGGCAATATCACTGGCACGGCGTACCTTATCATAAGTACCCAGTTCACCTGTTTCCAGTATTACTTTTAACCGGGCATTGCCGCAGGCTTCTTTAATAGCGGCTATTTCATCAAACACAAAATTGTATTCGCCTTCATGAAATTTACCGCGGCTGATCACCATATCAATTTCATCGGCACCTTCACTTACGGCAAATTTGGTGTCACGTATTTTAATGTCTTTGGGTGCCTGTCCGCTGGGGAAGGCTGTGGCAACAGCGGCTACTTTTACCCCTGAACCTTCCAGGGCTTTCTTGGCAATTTTTACCATGGAGGGGTACACACATATGGCCGCCACACTGGGCAGGCCGGGTATGGCATCATGCGGGTGCATACCCTTGTAACAAAGCTGTTTTACTTTGCCAGGTGTATCTTTTCCTTCCAGGGTGGTCAGGTCAATCATATTTAATACCAGCAGCAAACCGTTTAACTTGGAGTCGGCCTTAATACTGCGGGTAGTAAAACGTGCCGCCCTTTCTTCCACACCTACCTGGTCAATACGTGGTGAAAGTCGGAAATCGGGCAATAAGTGTAAGTTAGAGGCAAGCGCCATAGGGAAAACTTTTATGTTGTCAAAGATAATGGAAGTTAATGGTTCATAGTTAATGGTTCATAGGAAGATTAAGAGCGTTCAAGAAGTTCAAGGTTCAAGCGTTCAAAGGTTTAAGAGGCTAGTAAAAAACAAAATAATTCCTCATTCCTAATGCATAAAAAAAGCTGCACCCATACAAGTGCAGCCTTTTAATGTCATTTATCCTTCTTAATCTATTAAGCCAGTTTCTTTTTCAGGTTGGCATCAATAGCATCTAAAAATTCTTCGGTGTATAAATAATGCTCACCGTGTTTTACTTTATTACCGTGGATACATACCGCCAGGTCCTTGGTCATTTTACCTTCTTCAACGGTTTCAATACAAACGGCTTCCAGGGCATTGGCAAAGTCAATCAAAGCCTGGTTATCATCTAATTTACCACGGAAAGCTAAACCACGTGTCCAGGCAAAAATGCTGGCAATAGGGTTGGTGCTGGTAGGGCGACCGGCCTGGTGCTCACGGTAGTGACGGGTTACGGTACCATGTGCGGCTTCCGCTTCCAGGGTTTTACCATCCGGTGTAACCAGTACAGAAGTCATTAAACCTAAAGAACCAAAACCCTGTGCAACAGTATCGCTTTGTACGTCGCCATCGTAGTTTTTACAGGCCCATACAAAATTGCCGTTCCATTTTAAAGCGCTGGCAACCATGTCGTCAATCAGGCGGTGCTCGTACACAATACCCGCTGCATCAAAATCGGCTTTAAATTCGTTCTGGTAAACTTCTTCAAAAATATCTTTAAAACGGCCATCGTATTTTTTCAGGATGGTGTTTTTGGTTGACAGGTATAAAGGCCATTTTTTGCTCAGCGCCATATTGAAACAGCTACGGGCAAAACCATAAATACTCTCGTCTGTATTATACATGGTCAGGGCAACACCATCGCCTTTGTAGTTATACACTTCAAAAGTCTGTGCTTCACCACCTCCTTCGGGTGTAAAGGTCATGGTTAATTTACCCTTGCCTTTAATTACGGTATCAGTAGCGCGGTACTGGTCGCCAAAAGCATGACGGCCTACAATAATAGGCGCATCCCAGTTGGTAACCAGGCGGGGGATATTTTTAATAACGATCGGCTCACGGAATACGGTGCCATCTAAAATATTGCGGATAGTGCCGTTAGGGCTCTTCCACATTTGTTTTAAGCTAAACTCTTTCACACGGGCTTCATCAGGCGTAATGGTGGCACATTTAATACCTACACCATATTTTTTAATCGCTTCAGCCGAATCAACAGTCACCTGGTCATTGGTAGCATCACGGTGTTCCACACCCAGGTCATAATACTTTATATCAACTTCAACGTATGGCAATATCAATTTGTCCTTGATAAACTTCCAGATAATGCGGGTCATTTCATCACCGTCAAGCTCAACTACTGGATTAGCTACTTTAATCTTTTGCGACATAGTTCTGATCAATTTTACAGGTTAATATTTGAATGTTTGCAAATGTAATAGTTTTGATAGGGTTAACAATCCTGTGAAGTTGATAAAAAAAACCGACAAAAAATTGATTTGAATCAAATAAAATTGTACCTTTTGACTGGTATGGATGCCTTATCTTATTTCTTTGCTTACCTGAATAAGTTTGCTCCTGTTACAAAAAAGGAGTATGAGGACCATCTTATGCCTATCATACAGGTACGTAAATTCCCCAAAAAAGAGGTTGTCAGTTATGCCGGTGAGATCGAGGATGATTTTAACTTCATAGTGAAAGGCCTGGCCCGCAAATACTATAAAAAAGGCGAGGAGGAGATCAATACACAGATATCAGCCGAAGGGCATCTCATACTCAGCCAGGAGTCATTTCACAGCCGTAAACCCTCAGAGTATTTCATTGAAACCATTGAACCCACTACATTTATCACCATCAAATACGACGACCTGGAAAAAATGTACCGTTCCTCCTGGCCTATGGAAAGGCTGGGTCGGCTCATCATTACTTTTTCCATGATCATTAAAGACCGCTGGCAGATGCAGATGGTGAAAATGACGCCCAGGGAAAGATTCCTGCACTTTGTTGAACGTAACCCCGATCTCATACAACGGGTTCCCCAAAAATACCTGGCATCCTACTTAAATATCAAACCCGAAACCTTCAGCCGCTTTAAACATCTTACCAAGCCCCAATCATCCCCCAAAAAACACGATCAGTAAAACAGCAGTTTGCTAAAATTTTCTTGCAGAAATTAATACAGCAATTACCTTTGCACACGCAAAAACCAAAAGTGTTTTTGTAAAACCTCTACCAAATCTCTCGCTGCATGAAAAGCATAAAAACCATCGCAATTATTGGCGGCGGCCCTTCAGGCTGTGCGCTGGCTACCTTATTACAACGTAAAAAGAAATATAAAGTCGCTGTTTTTTACCTCGAAAAAAGACCCGAGATCATTGTCGGTGAATCACTCGTTCCGGCTATTATGCCTTTTTTACAGCAGCTGGGTATCGAGGAAGAGATGAAAACCTACAGTACCTACAAACCCGGCGCATCGGTATGGATCAATAAAGAGGAGGAAGCTACTTCACCCTTTAGTATGGGCCAGGGTACTTTGCCGCCCTATGCGTATAATGTACCTCGCAAGGATTTTGATAAAACCGTCTTCAACCTGGCCGTAAAAGAAGGCGTGCAGTTTTTTAACCAGGTTGCCAAAATTGAAAAAACCGGCAATGGCGACCAGTTAAAACTAAGCGATGATACTATTGCTGCCATTGGCGATTATTTTAACGGCCAGCCCGACCTTATTGTTGATGCCAGTGGCCGTTCCCGTACCATCAGCCGCTTGCTGGATATTCCTACCCGTACCGGCAAACGTAAGGATGTGGCTTTATTCAGTCATATGACCGGCACCGAACCTATTGAACCTTTTAATATCCACCTGCACCGTTTGGAAAAAGGGTGGAACTGGCGTATCCCTTTGCCAGGCCGTACTTCAGTAGGCGTAGTGATTAACCCCGAACACCTGAAAGACTTTGGTGCTACCCGCGAAGAGCGTTACGATAACTATATACAAAGTGAGCCCACGCTCAAAAAATTTGCCGGTAAAGGCACCCGCGTAACCGGCGTGGTACAATATGATAACTACCAGCTTATCAGTAAAAAAATGTATGGCAGCAACTGGGTCTTAACCGGTGATGCTGGCGGCTTCCTCGATCCCATTTTTTCATCCGGTTTATTCCTTGCCATCAAGGGCGCTTTCCGCCTGGCCGATGCTATTGACAAAGATATGAACGGCGCTTTTGCGCAATACCAGAAAGAACAAATGCGGGAACTGTATGTATGGCAGCAACTGGTGGACAAATGGTACAGCGGGCAATTATTCAACCTGTTAAAAGTGGGTAGCGACAGGATGGATTCAGCCATCGGCCGTTTCCTGGGACCGCATATACAAAAACACCTTACGCGTATCTTCTCCGGCGAAGCCGTATACCGCTGGTATAGCCGCCGTTTCCTGCAATTCGTTATGGGCGGCATGTTAACCTTAATGAAAATAGGGCGGCTCAATCCATATAAACTCAAAGACTTCGAAGTGAAATAAATTTAATAAGAGAGCAGGGGCTGTCAGCTGTACAACAACTATCAGCTGCGGTCCCGGCTTTACGCTATACCTCCCGGCAATAGCTGTTTCAATTATTAATCCTTACAGGTCGGTGCCGCTGCAATCCGGCAGCCTTTCCGCTTAATAGCTTTACTGAGCCGTTGGACTGATAATACATAAGCAATGAATACATAAGTTACCAATGTATTTGTATTTTATGTATCTTTGTTAAATAATACAATGGGTTATTATGAATAAAAGTGCTTTATACAAGGGTTGCCTGGAGCCGGTTCTGCTTAAGCTGTTGTCCGAGAACGGCAAAATGTATGGTTATGAAATAACGCAGAAAGTGAAGGAATTAACATCCGGTGAACTGGCTATTACTGAAGGTGCTTTATACCCGTTGTTACACCGTTTGGAAGGCGAGGGTATACTGGAAGTACAAATGGAATACATTGGTAACCGGGTTCGTAAATACTATACACTTACCAAGGCCGGCAAAAAACAAAAGAGCAAAGCGGTAGCGGAGCTGGAACAATTTAAAAACACCTTACAACTATTACTTCAACCTAAAATGGGCTGATATGTTAACAAACGAACAGGTACAATACCTGCACCGGTTTTGTGTTAAACACTATGTGCGTTATTACGATCTGCAGGTTGAACTGGTAGATCACCTGGCCGAGGCTATTGAAGCCAAACTGGCGGTAAATCCCGCACTTGATTTTGAAACTGCCCTCAACGAGGTTTATGCAGGTTTTGGTGTTTCGGGTTTTGCCCCTGTAGTGGCGGAACGAATGGCAGCATTACAAAAATCGGGTAGTAAACAATGGCGTAAAGCCTTTATCAGCTGGTTTACTATTCCACGTATCATCATCACGGCCGTCATCTTCCTGTTATTATACATGCCTTTACAGTTTAGTCTTTTTCCCAACCCGCAGGATGGCCTGCTGATCTATGCTGTATTAGCATCCTCACTTGGTTTGTGCATGAGTATCTACAGTATGGTAAATTTTAAAAAACCTAAACAATCCCTGTTATTCCTGCAGCAGGGCAAGGGTGCCGATGTTTTGTCCTGGATGTTACAGGTACCTGTCTTTTATTTTTATATCATGCCGGGTTTAACGGAAACAGCGCTGAATACGCAGGTGGTAAATATCATTTTTACCGCATTTGCCCTTTGTATGTTCGTTTGCTGCCTGGCCCAGTTTGATGTACGGAAAAAAGCATATTTACAAGCCAGGACCATATACCCACAGGCGTTTTAACAGCCTGTGACAGTTATGTTAAACCAGTTTTTTTTAACAACTTTTTTTATTATCCCGGTGTAAATTGTAAGGGCGTGCATTTTTTATTATTCGTCTCAATTGTTAAACCGGGATTTATGAGAAATTATACATACCTGTTAACTTCACTAGTTGTTTGTTCGTTGCTGTTTTCCTGTACGGCCGAAAAGAAAATGGCGCAGAAAGGTTTTTATAAAGAACGGTATAATTTAGTGATCCCTCCCGAATGGCAAAAAAAGCCGGCTACCATTGATATAGTTACTGAAGTATTGGAAAAAACGCTGGTACAACTCAAGGGTAAGGAGTTTTGTTTTAATTGCCAGGCGCCTTATACGGTGGCTTTAGAAATAGATAACTTTGAAAAAATAGCCCAGACCGCTGTAGAAAGGGTATTTGTTTTTGATGCGCGGTTGGTTTTATCCGATACCACTAAAAAAAGAATAAGCAGTTTATTATTGCTGAGCAGGAACGAGGATGAACTGGTATACTATAATGTTCCCAGCCGGCCTACGCATGACCCGGTGGTATCCGGTGCTTTATATAATGGCATCAGGGATGTGGAAATGCGTCCTAAAGAGCTCTTACACACCGTTAGCAAGAACCCGGATAACGCCATCCGTACCGGGCAGGTAAACTACGGCAACGCCTACAAACAAAACGGCAAAGAAAAATTCCGGCTGCATAATATTGATGAATCAATCGTTAATAAATTTATCCTGGAAAAATTGACGGTATTAAAAGGGCACCTGGATAAACTGGCGGCAGTACAATAACCAATGCCCGGACAACTAATCTAGTCCTGATAAAAACAAACGCACATCACTGGTCCATTCTTTATCATATCGTTTCAGATAGTTTTCATGCCCGGCAAGGGGATAAATAACCAGTTTTTTGGGTGAACTGATATTGTTGTAGATATCGTCTGTTTCCTGCCTGCTTACATGCTTGTCTTTTTCTCCATACATGAGTAATACAGGGCTTTTTATATTGCTTGCATAGGCAACGGGCTCATGTGCAAATGCCCAGAACTTATTTTGAACCCCGCCCCAGAAAACCAGCAGGTGGGCCATGGGAAAAGCAGGCAGGTTCATATTGTTAAACCGGGCAGCCACTGTGCGGTACATGGTGCCAAAGGGGCATTCCAGTATAAGGGCCTGCGGTTGTATGTGGTGATCATGAACAGCTTTCATAATAGCTACGGCACCCATAGAAGTGCCGAACAGTACAATATTTTTTTCACCCTTGTTAACCAGGTATTCGTAAGCGGTATATACCTGTTCGGCTTCCATAAAGCCGATGGTGGTCTGTTTACCCTCCGATCCGCCACTGCCCATAAAATCAACCAGTAAAGTATTATAGCCTAATGCTAAAAACTTATCTGCCTTATCCAGCATGGATGATTTATGACCGCCATAGCCATGAAAAATGATCACTGTTCCTTTAGCGCTGTCATGGCGTATGAACCAGCATTCAATTTGTTTATTGCTTTGCAGGTAAATGGTTTCAAAAGGTTGTGCAGGTAACGTAGTGTTAACGGGCCGGGGATTACTAACACCGGTAAATAGGGTAGTTAGTTTTTTAAACCAGCTCAGTTGATCAGGGCTTTGGGTTTTAACGTTGGATGCATCGGTGAAATGGGTGAGCTTATACGCATGCATATAGGCAACTACATTCACTATAATAAAAATGACACTTAGAAAAATGAAAACCTTTTTGATCTTTACTTTTCTAAGTGTCATATAAATGCTTTACCGCTTCTTACAACAATAAGGGTATTTATTTTTTGCTGATGCGGTACAGCTTACCACCGTCCGTTACTGCATATAATTTACCATCGTTATAAGCTACATCCCTGAAACGTTCGTTCACGTCGGTTAATAACCTTTCTTCACCCACCACTTTATTGTCTTTAATAACAATACGGGCAATATGCTGGCTGCTCAATCCACCGATAAATAAATTATTCTCCCATTCTGGTATGGCATTACCTTTATAAAAACTCATACCGCTGGGCGATAATACAGGGTCCCAGTAATAAATGGGTTGTTCCATTCCTTCTTTTTGCTGAATGGGAGGTGCGCCAATGGCTTCACCGCCATACTCAATACCATATGTTATAACCGGCCAGCCATAGTTTTTACCGGGTTTAATAATATTGATCTCATCACCCCCGCGTGGTCCAAACTCGTTCTCCCATAATTCGCCGGTTACCGGGTGTATATCCAACCCCTGCGGATTACGCACACCATATGCATATATTTCAGGCATTACATTGGCCTGGCCAATAAATGGATTACCGGGTGCTGGTTTACCTTCTGTTGTGATCTTAAATATTTTTCCCAAACCCGAATTCAGCTGTTGTGCCTGTACACGGCCTGCCAGTATTGAGCGTTCGCCGGTACTTACAAAAAGATGCCCGTCCTTATCAAAAATTAAACGGGAGCCAAAGTGCAGGCTGCTTTGCAGGCTGGGTGTGGCGCGGAAAATAACAACCGGGTTATCTACTTTACCGGCTGCTTCATTTAAAACACCTTTTGCCACAGCCATTAAATTACCGCTGCTCTGTTTTTCAGAAAAAGACCAGTAAATGGTTTTATTCGTAGCAAAAGCCGGGTCCAAAGCAACATCCAGCATACCGCCCTGGCCGCCGCTTTCTACTGCGGGAAAGCCCTCAATCTTTTTTACCAGTCCGCCATTGGCATCATGTACCTGCATCTGTCCGCCTTTCAGCGTTATCAGTAAGCGGCCATCGGGTAAGGGAACTACTGCCCAGGGACTGTTCAGGTTATCGGCCAGTTTATCTACCTGGTAAGGAGTCCTGGTTTTTACACCGTTTATCCTGGTCTGGCCGGTAAAGGCCGGTTTATAATCTGCATTGGGTTTCTTGGTCTCAACAGGCGGCAACAATGTGTCGCCATTATTATCACCGTTATTATTGGTAACCCCGTTTTTATGATTACCACAACTACCCAGTATTACTGTTGCCAGTACAGCCAATACATACGGGTTATTTCTTGAGGGCATAATTGTATATTTTAGGTGTGTAAATATAATTAATCAATTTTGTAATTGGTTAAGTAAAACAACGCGAACATTTTGTAAAACAGCAATTGGTTCAGCTGTTTACTTACTTAACAGACAAGCTTTCTTCACAGCAATCATGCCAATATAATGAGCCGGAACGGGTATGCATATAAAAACTGCAACAGGGCTTATACCCATGCTGCAGTCTGGTTTAATGCGTATGTTACGGTAATAACCAGTGTTAAAACCCGGGTTCGCCGGGCGCTGGTTTGGAGTGTGATGCCGGTTGTTCCCGGTCATTAGCGGCTTTCAGGTCCCGGGTGTTTTTCTGTACAGCAATGGCCGAAAACATGCTTAATACAAAAGAGATCGCATAAAACCCTTTTTCACTTCTTTCAATGTCGGCATTCCACAACCCAACTGTTAACAATACAATGGTAAGCAGGGTAGTGAACCAGGCAATACCATAATACAAATTGGTTACCGGTATCCCTTCCAGTTGGTCCCGTACCGCTTTTTGTACGGATATGGCTGAGAAAAGTCCGAACATCAATACCGTAAAATAATAACCCTTTTCGTTCAGTTCCATTTGGGCATTCCACAGGCCGGTGTTATAGGCAATAATACCGGTAAGCAAAGCTACCCAGGAAGCGCCGATAAAGGCGGCCGAAGGACGTAATGTGTTGGTTTGGTTCATGATTTTTTATTTTATGAACCAAATGTAAAAGGCGGCACCGGGTCCGGTTTTGACAATAGTCAAATATCCGTTTTTAAATTGTTAAAGCCGGCCGCGGGTACGGCTCAGGGTTTCCTGCGAAATGCCTAAGTAAGACGCAATATAACCCAACGGTACTCTTTCAATAATATGCGGCGATTGCAGTATCAGGCTTTCGTATCTTTCTGCGGCGGTTTTAAACTGGGCATTCACAAACCTTTCTTCCAGGCGTATATAATACTTTTCGTAAGCAATACGTACCAGTCTTTCTATTTCATGGTGGGCATTATACAGGCTGTTTAATTTGTCTTTTGATATCTTCCATAATATACTGCCTTCCATCAGCTGTATATTTTCTACCGATGCCTGGCCGGTAATAAAACTATGAAAGGAGGTTACAAAATCGTTCTCAAAACCAAACCAATGGGTGATCTCTTTGCCGTCCAGGGTATAATAACCCCGTACAGCCCCGTGTTTGATAAAATAAAGATGACGGCATACCTGGCCCGACGCTAATAAAAAATCGTTCTTGCTGAATACAACTTCTTCAAAACTATCCGATAAAACATGCAATGCGGTATCGCTTAGCTGGTAATAACCCTGTATATGGTTAAATAGTTCTTGCATAACTGAAGGTTATTAAACTTACTCGTAAAGGTCTTCCTTGCGTGACAGTATTTCGCGGTATTTATTAAACAACATGGTTTTGGAAACAAAGCCCACAAATCGTTTTTGTTCATCCAACACAGGTAAAAACCAGCTCTGGGTCTTGTCAAATTTTTCCATAATACTATGCATATTATCCTCGCTTTGTAATATGATAGCTGCCGGTTTTTTGGCTAATGAACGCAACAGCGTTCTTTCAAACAACTCGGGTTCAAATATTTTTTGCTTAATATCGTTCAGTTCAATTATGCCGATAAATTGTTTCTTTTGATCGTGTACGGCAAAAATACTTTTCTCACTTTTCTTCAACTCGTCAATCAGTATAGCAAAAGGTGCATCGCCGTTCAATGGCTCATAATCGGTGAGTAAAATATCATTGGGGTCAATAGAGGTAAGAATGTTCTTCTCTTTCTGGTGGGTAAATATCTCGCCTTCCAGTGCCAGTTTCTTCGTATCCATGGAAAAAGGCTCGTAGGTCTTCACAATAAAAAACGACATGCACGAAACCAGCATCAGGGGAATAAATAACTCATAGCCATTGGTGAGCTCGGCAATTAAAAATATGGCGGTTAGCGGCGCATACATTACCCCGCTTAATACACCGGCCATGCCTACCAGGCTAAAATTACTTTCGGGCACTTTAAACCAGGGCGTATTATTTACCAGGCGTGAAAAAGCAAAACCCAGGTAAGCGCCGGTAAACAGGGATGGGGCAAAATTACCACCGTTACCACCGCTGCCAATGGTAATGGCGGCAGCCAGCGGCTTCAATAAAAAAATAAGTACGGTAAAAGCAATCAATCCCCAGTTTTCACCCAGTAGGGTGAAAATCTGGGCCTTCTCGGCTATGGTAATACTGTTTCCGCTGGCAATCTGTTTAATATTCTCATAGCCCTCGCCAAAAAGTGGCGGAAAGAAAAAGAATAAAGCCACTAACAGCAAACCACCGGAAACTGCCTTACTATAGGCGTTTACCTTCCAGTCGTGCAGTTTATGTTCGGTGTATTTAAAAATGCGGGCATAATACAACGATACAAAGCCTGAAGCTAAACCCAGCAAAATATAAAAGGGCACATTTTTATAATCAAATGTTTGTTTCAGGGTAAAATTAAAAAGTATGGATTCCTGTAGTATTATTTTTGAACAGAGTACACCTGTAACGGATGCTATGATCAATGGGATAAAATAACTCACAATGGTTTCGGCCAGCAATACCTCAATGGCAAAAATTAAACCGGCAATCGGCGCATTAAAGGCAGCAGCTATACCGGCGGTGGCCCCGCAGGCAATTAACAAAGTACGTTCGGAGTAAGTGAGTTCGCTGATACGGCTGATATTGGAACCAATGGCCGAACCGGTTGCTACAATGGGCGACTCCAAACCCACCGATCCACCCAACCCTACGGTAACCGAACTGGTAACCACATGCTGGTAAGTATGGCGTAGGGGTATAAAGGAAGAACGGCGTGCTATGGAACGCAGTACCATGGCAATACCGGTCTCTATCTTACTGCCAAAAAAATGGCGGATAATAAATACGGTGATCAGTAAACCCAGGCAGGGAAAAAACAAATAAGCAAAAGGCGAAAGGGGAATGGTCTCAATCCAATGTTGTAAATAATGCACCAGGGTTTTTAAAGCTACCGCCACCAGACCCGATATCAAACCAACAATGGCTGCCGCTATCATAATAAACTGTACCCGGCTCAGCCGCTCCCTTAACAGATAAAGAATGTATTGGTAAACCTGCTTTATCGGTTTCTTCATGAACACAAAAATTGGTTAGCTGCAAATATAAGCCTGTTTTATCAAGTGGCTTTTTTGCGGGGTATTACAGCCATAATATATTAGCGGTAACCACCCCGGCCTTCATTTCAATTTTTCATTTGTTCACCTCTCCCGAAAGTTATAAATTGTAGTATTGTTTGACCATATAAAAATTCAACTATGTCCGAACCGGTATTCCCCAATGGATTTGACTCCTGGCAAAAAACACATTTCGAGGTGGTGGAAGCTTTGTGTTATATCAGAAGCCTGCATGAAGATGATATTCCCAAAACATTCAGTGAAATGATGGACCGCACCGCTACCGAACAAATGTACCGGCTGGCAAAGGAACTAACCGATAAATACGAAACCACCCGCAAAAACCAGGTAAACAATAAAACTTTCTTTGTCAATATTGAGGATTTTGTAAGTGAAGAAGTAAAACAGCTTCCTAAGGATTATATTAAATAATAAAAATTGTCTATAAATAGTCCCGGGTGATATATCGCTGTTAATAAGATGATCATTCCGGGGCTATCAGCTGCAGTACGGCCATCAGCTGTAGTTCCTGCTGTACGCTGCTACTCCGCCACAGCCCCCGGCACGGGCCTCAGCGGGGTATTCGCTGCCATCAGGCAGCCTTTGATGGTTATTGCTGTTATCACCTTATTTCCCCTGCATATTGTTTATCTTATAATTAGCAGCTATTTTGTGGCGCATTAGCACCAAAATAATATACATGTTCAGACTTACCACCACCATTTTAATCATTACCGCTTTCCTGTTCATAAACCATACATCTGCCCAAAATAAACTTGATAATGCGTTACTATGGCGTATTACGGGTAATGGTCTCAAAGAGCCATCTTATTTATATGGTACCATACATATCACCGATAAAAGGGTTTTTCATTTGGGCGATTCTGTACATGCGGCCATTGCCAATACCAAAGGGCTGGCGGCCGAAGTAGAAATGTTGTCACTGGGCAACGAAATGATGACCTCCTTTATCAATACCTACGAGGGCGAAGACCTGGCAGAAACTGAACAACCGAAAGAGGTATTGCTTAAAAACCTGCTGGAAAAAGATGCCTGGAAATACTATAAACCACAGCTGGAAAAAATATTAAAAATCAAGGGCGATAAAATAACCGTATCGGACCTGAAAACCTATAAAACCAAACGTAAAAATGACATACTTAAAAAGGGGGAAATGCCTACTTTTTTAGATGCCTGGCTATTGAGTTTTGCCCGGAAAAACGGGAAATGGATCGGCGGGGTGGAAGATCCCGAGGACCAGCAGGAGAATACAACGGTACAAAACCTGGAAGAACAGATCAGTAACCTCTTATACGAAGAAAAACACTGGGAAGTGCAGATGGATTGGCTCATCCGTCAATACCTGGGTAACAGGCTCGATTCTATTGAACAGATGTATTACCGGGACGGCAGGGAAATGGATCCCGTTATGATCAGGCGGAATAAAAAAATGGCTTATCGTATGGATAGTTTATCCGCTTTACGAAGCACTTTTTTTGCAGTGGGTGCGGCACACCTGCCGGGTGATGAGGGCGTGGTGACCTTGTTAAGGGATAAAGGTTTTACACTTTCGCCGGTGTTTTCTACCAA
>CAYUMH010000057.1:19829-27007 GCA_964445775.1 uncultured Terrimonas sp. | reverse complement strand
ATAAAGTAGCGCCAATCCGGCTCTGGCTTTTTTCGTACTGGAACTGCCTGTTCATACCACTCTCCCAGCGTATGCCGCCATAAGCACTGGTCATATTGGCAACGGGTGCACCTGACCAGGCCGCTTTAAAAATATCGGTCATGGTAACCAGTTGCGCTACCTGTATACCACCCCAGCTCTGGCCCTGTATGCCCAGGTTTTTACCGTCTACCCATTTATGTTTTGACAGGTCTTTGGCAGCACTTACAATATAATCGTAAGCACTTTTAGCCGGGTAACCTTTGGTATAATAAATATCGGGTGCAAATACCAGGTAACCCCTGCTTACAAAAAAGGAAATATTCAAACGGCTGGGGGTTGGCGCCGGTGCTACATAACTGTTCAATCCATTACTCAGGGTTTCATAAAAATAAAGGATCAAAGGATATTTTTTGGTGCTGTCAAAATCCTCCGGTTTGTATAAAATACCGGTTGATGTTTTACCGCTGAATGTTTTCCATTTATACAATTCAGCCGTACCCCAGTTGTAACCGCTTTGCTGCGGGTTGGTATTACTTAATTGTTTGGCAGTATACCCATTGCCGGTTGTTTGTGCTACGGCATATACATTGGGCGATTGCTGATAGCTTTCCTCGGTAATGGCATACACCGCGTTGTTTTTTGCTTTATAAGGCATACCCAGGCTTATGGCGGCCGGAGCGATTACCGGTGACAAACTGTATTTATCATTAGCAGCTTTATAAATAAACAGGCCCGCATCTTTATTTACATCGTTAAAATAACGCACCAGCAGTTCCTGCGTGGGCTGGATAAAACGCTCTTCCCTATCTGTACGGATATAACGGTACACTACTTTTTGCGGACGACCGGTTAAGAATACCTCCGGTTTTTTACCGGCGGCAATAAACAGTTTTACAATGCCATATTTATCGTACACATATACAAAAGCTTCTTTTTCATCCCAACCCATAAAGCCATAAGGTGGCGGATCGGAAGGCGTATCATTTTCTTCATCCCATAAAGGATGGGCATAACCCTGGCTTATATTACGGGTAGCATTACCATCGCTTAGATGATAACTTTTTGTATCGTAGTTGTACCAGATGAAGTATTTACCCGAAGGGGAAATATAAGCCGGTGATAACTGGCCATTCATATTTTTCATTACCAGTGTTTTTGCACCGGTTTTTACATTTACCCAATACACATCTTTTTTGGTATTACCGGTCCACTGGCTTTCTACACGCCGGCCAAAATCGGTAACCGCCAATACATTTTCACCATCACCTTCGTTGGTAAGGTATGCATTAGGTATTTCTTTAGATGTTAACTGGGTAAAGCTATTGGTGGCCAGGTCGTAAACAGCCTGGAAATCCTCTTCACGGGTACGGTTTACACGGCTTAATTGTGTGGTTTGCAAGTAATCTTCATTATAATGCCATACATCCAGTTTTACCAGGTCAATATCCACTAAAGTAGTGTCTTTAGGCGTGGGTATCGGTGCAGTATCGAAGTATAGTTTTTTACCGGATTTACTAAAGCTGATATTGGCAAAAGGACTTACGGTGAATTTAGCCGGCAGGCCGGCAGTAGTATTGTCCACCAATACACGGGCGCTGTCCTGGCCCGCAGTATAGTACCAGAGTTTATAGGTTTTGGTTAGGGCCTTGGGGGCGGCATCGCGTTCAGCAATAAAGGCCAGTTGAGCACCATCTTCGGAGAATTCAAAGTTTTTAAATTCGTTACCGCCCAGTAAGATGGTATCGGCTTTTGCCTGCTGCAGGTTTACCAGTACAACGGCCGGTTTACTTAATGAATCACCGGGGGCTTTTGATTGTTCCAGTAAAAGACGGGTGCCGTTTTTATCGAAATAGTATTTTACTACATTTTTATACTCCTGTTGTTTACCGGTAGCTAAGCTTCTTAATACCAGGGTAGATCCTGCTTCTGCATTAGCCCCACCGGGCTCATCGCCTTCAGCATCCATTAAGGCATAAAGTTCTTCTATTGTCTCATCATCTTTCTTTGATTTCTTTTTGCCCTTAGCCGCTGTTTGTGCTGCAATTACCTGTTGCAATGAGTCGATCACATGCATCAGGCTATCGGCTGTTTTATTTACGGGTTTGCCCTTGGGTGCTGCTGCTGCTTTATTATCTTTTTCCAGGTGATAAGCCAGCCAGTTGGCTGATTTTTCCGGGATTTTAAAGCCCTTTGTTTTCTCTTTTTTCCAGATACTGTCCTTTCCTAATTCAATAATAGCCAGGGTATCTTTCGGTGTATCTTCCGGTTTTTTCTTTTTGATCTTTGCTTCCCTTAACTGGGCAAATAAAGGTTTGATACGGAAGACAACAAATTTATTGTCCTCGGTAATGGTGGCGTTGTAACCACGGGCAATTGTTTTTTTATAGGCACCGTCGGCCGATTGAATAACCAATTCATTATCGCCCTCCTGTACGTTTACCGCATACACGATCCACGCACCATTGTTACTGATATTGGTTTCGCCAACGGATTGCCAGCTATCATACACGGTATGATCCAATACTTTTTTCTGAGCGCATATTTGTGTATGACACAATAAGGCCGCTGATACCAAACAGGTAAAGAATAAACCCTTCATAAATGCAGTTACATTTTAAAATTGAGCACTATTATTACTTTATAACTAATACAAGCCAGGAAACGGTTCGGGTGAGGGATAGCAGCGGAAAGCCCGCAGTGCCGGGTTAACAAACAAGGCGACGCAGGAGCCGTAGTTTGTGTTACACGGAACGAGGACTTGCAGCGTATAGCCCGACCCTGTAAACAATAAACCGGCTGAGGCACTAAGCCGCGGCAGTTGTTACACAGGGGCACCCCAAAACCTGGTTATGGATAATTGCAGTTACTGGTGTTGCTCATGTGGTAAGCAATAGCATCAAATGTACTAAGGTTTTTTTATAAACCGCCAGCTTGTATAGCTGCAGCTACCTGTTTGTCTTTCACCGTTTGCCGGCGTAACAGTAAGGTATGAATAACCAGCGAGGACATGATAATGGCAAAGCCGACAAAAAAAGAGGGGCCAAGGTCTTCCATTTCATTAAACATAAAAAAGGCCAGCAGTACCCCGTATACCGGCTCGAGGTTATAACTGAGCGTAACAGTAAAGGCAGAAAACCTTTTTAAAGCCACCATGGAGAATTGCATGGCCACCACTGTACATAGTACGGCCAGCACCAGCAGCCAGCACCAATCTGCCGTAGAAGGAACAAAGTGCGTGGTGGGGGCTATTTGCAGGAAGACAGGCAATAATAAGGTAGTACCTAATATACAGCCTGTCATTTGCCAGGTAAGGCCGGTTTCGATATTAATACGCTGGATGGTCTGGCGCATAAAAATAGGGAACAGGGCCGCCAGAAAAGCCGATATTAAGCCGAAGGTGATGCCCAGCCTGAAAGTACTGTCGAAATGAAAGATGATATAAATACCGATGATGGATAAAACACCTAATAACACTTCGGTAAGCCGGTGTTTTTTACGGGTAAGCAGCGGCTCCAGTAAAGCGGTAAAGAAACCCGTGCAGGATAAACAGACCAGGCCTACCGATACATTGGAAAACTTGATACTGGCGTAAAAACTGATCCAGTGCAAAGCGGTAACGGTACCAATGCCGAGCAGTTTAACTATATCGGCATTACTGATCTTTTGCAGTTTACGCTGCCAGGCAAATAAGACCCAGAAACAGGCACTGGCAATGAGTACCCGGTACCATACCAGGGCAACCGCTTCCAGGCTGATCAAACGCCCTAGAATGCCCGTAAAGCCGGCCAGCAGTACCGCAATATGTAGTTTTATAAAAGCCTGTTTCATGGGTTGCAATTTAGGCCATTTTTATATGCCGCTACGTACGGTAAATGATCTTGTTTAACCGTTTTACAACCTTTTTGTGAGCATTTCGTTAAGGAATGAGGGGCGATTGTTTACCAGCAGCCAAACCCTTAACTTTGTAGTAATTGTATTTATGCAGGTTTTCTCTTTTGCCATATTATCAGATATATACGCCGCACTGCTACCGGCCAATTTTTACATACCTGACTGATTGCACCTTTACAGAACCTGCGTGCCCGTAATGGGTTTTCTTTTCACTAAACAGCCAGTAACATGGAACAGAAACAGACAAACATTTTTGTTAGTTCAGAAACAGGAACATTAAGAAGGTTATTAGTACATAGTCCCGACAGCGGTATTGGTAAAGTAGTACCATCCAAAGCACAGGACTGGTTATTTGAAGATATTGTACACCTGGATACCATCAGGAGAAAAGAGTATGATTATTACACCAAATTGTTATTGTATTTTTTAGACCCCGGCAAGGTAAAGGGTAAAATAAAGGATATAGATAACCCGGATAATAAATATAATTTTTATAAACCGGGGCATGCCGATTTTTATAAATCGGATAAAGTAGTGGAGCTGGAATGGTTACTGGCCGAGATATTGGAGGTACATGAGATAAAGATTAAACTGATTGCCTCGGTATGTGCCATTGAGAATTGTTCTTACGAGATACAGGAAAGCCTTACCGCCCTGCCTGCGGCCAGCCTGGCCAAGTTGTTCATCAGCGGTACGGATAATGATAAACGCATGATTTTTCCGCCGGTACCTAATTTTATTTTTACCCGCGATATCGGTATTGTTATTAACGATCATATACTGTTAAACAAGCCCGCCAAGAAAGCCCGCACCCGTGAGGCTTTACTGATAAAGTATATTTTCTTTAACCACCCGATGTTTAAAGATTTTAACAAAAACATTATTGAATTACCCGATACCTCGCACCATTTTTTATTACCCAAGGATGGCGATGATAAAAAAGTAACCCTGGAAGGTGGCGATATTATGGTGGTAAGCAAGGACCATATACTGGTTGGCGTTAGCGAAAGGACCACTATGGAAGCAGCGCACCAGGCCATTAATGTGTTGTTTGAAAAAGGTATTGTGAAGAAGATAACCGTGGTAAAAATTCCGAAGAAAAGGGATTATATGCATATTGATACCGTGTTTACCCAGGTGAAGAAGAATGTATGGGTAATGCTGGGCGCTTTTTCCCGTAAGACCATTAAGATGGAAGATGCTGACCCGGTGGAGAAATTACTGGATGTAAAGAAGAAGGACGACAAGATCAAGATCATACAGTTTAAAAAGAAAGACCCCTCCTCCCCCGTTTATTTTGACAGCCTGGAAGACCTGCTGATTGACATTAGCAAACACGACCTGAAATGCGAGGAAAAAGTGAAATTCATTTACTCAGGCAATAACGAGTTTCCTTATGATGCCCGTGAACAATGGACAGACTCTTGTAACCTACTGGCTTTACGCGAAGGCATTGTATTAGGCTATGACCGTAATGACAAAACCCTCGATGCTTTTAAGAAAGCGGGGTTTGCTACCATACATGTACAAGAACTGTTGCAACAATTTGAAGCAGGTAAGTTAACGCCCGATGACCTGAAAGATACGCTGATCACCATGCCATCGGCCGAATTATCCCGTGCCCGTGGTGGTTTTCATTGTATGAGTATGCCATTATTACGTGACGCCGATTAAATTTATGCCCATGCAAAACACATCGCATTTATTAATGATAAGGCCGGTAAACTTTAGCTTTAATGCTGAAACAGCCGTGAATAATGCTTTTCAGCAGGCTAATACAGACCATGACACCCAGGAAAGATCATTAAAGGAGTTTAATGATTTTGTTGCCTTGTTAACCGGGCACGGCATTGATGTTACGGTAGTGGATGATACACCGGAGCCTTATACGCCGGACTCTATTTTTCCTAATAACTGGATATCTTTTCATGCCGATGGCAGTATAGTATTGTACCCCATGTTTGCAGCCAACCGCAGGCAGGAAAGAAAACAACATGTAATAGACCGCATTGCCAATAAGTTTGCCGTAAAAGCAAAAACCGATCTCAGCCCTTATGAAAAGGAAGGATTATTTTTAGAAGGTACGGGCAGCATGGTATTGGACAGGGATAAAAAGATAGCTTATGCCTGCCTTTCGCCACGTACCGATAAAACCGTACTGGAAAGTTTTTGCAAAGAGAAAGATTATACGCCTGTAAGCTTTACCGCTACCGATGGTAAGGGCCAGGCTATTTACCATACCAATGTATTAATGTGTGTGGCCGATAAGTACGTGGTTATTTGCCTGGATGCCATACCCGATACCGGTGAAAGAGCCGCTGTTGAGCAGGCTATTACGGAGAGCGGCAAGACCATCATCCCCATTACACTCGAACAAATGAATCGTTTTGCCGGCAATATGTTACAGGTTAAAAATGATGCGGGTAAACAATTCCTGGTCATGTCGTCGCAGGCATATGAGTCCTTAACACCTAACCAGGTTAATTCCTTACATTCGTTTAATACCATCTTACACTCACCTTTATACACCATAGAAAAAAACGGTGGTGGCAGTGCCCGCTGTATGATGGCCGAAATATTTTTACCAACGCTTTAGTTATAACATGAAAAAAACATTTTTTCTATTATCATTTGTAATATGTTCCTGTCTGTTATTTGCACAGGATAGCTATTTAGTACTTACTGACTCCTTCCGTAATAATTATATTGCCACCCATGGTGTGCTGAAGAAGGAAGAAGAGAAAAAACAATTGCGTTTTTACCCCATACAGGAAAAGTATAAGGTAATAGCCAGCTTTAAGCCTGCCGAAAATATGGAATGGTTTACTATGGAAACATCGGGTACCATGAAACAGGTTTACCGTATATATGGCACGGTTACATTTAAAATTAATGATACAACGGTAAGTTTACAGGTCCTCCAATCGCAGATGTTGTTAACCAGCCCAAAGTATAAAGACAATCTTTTTTTGCCATTTACCGATAAAACAACAGGTAATGAAACCTACGAGGTGGGCAGGTATATTGACTTACTACTCGGCGACATACAGAACGATAAAGTAGTGATAGATTTTAATAAAAATTACAACCCGTACTGTGCCTATATAAGTGGCAGGTATAACTGCCCCATTCCGCCCAAAGCAAATGATCTGCCGGTGGCCATTACAGCCGGGGAGAAAAAATATGCGAAAGCAGATTAGCCAATTTGGTAATGTGCTGATTTGCTAATTAAAAAATCAATATGCAGAATATAAAAAGCCGCTTCC
>CAYUMH010000057.1:0-19729 GCA_964445775.1 uncultured Terrimonas sp. | reverse complement strand
TTTTACAGAAGCGGCTTTTTAGTATATAGTTGATGCCGTAAAAGATGTAAGCTTACAACTTAAAACCTTATTACTTACAACCTTTTTAGTATCCCATTCCGCCCAAAGCAAATGATCTGCCGGTGGCCATTACAGCCGGAGAAAAGAAATATGCGAAAGCAGATTAGCTAATTTGGTAATGTGCTGATTTGCTGATTAACAGTAATAATATAAAAAGCCGCTTCCTTTTACAGAAGCGGCTTTTTAGTATATAGTTGATGCCGTAAAAGATGTAAGCTTATAACTTAAACCTTATTACTTACAACCTTCTTAGTATCCCATTCCACCCATATCAGGTGCACCATGAGCATGAGGTGCATCTTCTTTCTTAGGTTTGTCGGCAATTACACACTCAGTAGTTAACAACATACCTGCAATTGAAGCAGCGTTCTCTAAAGCTACACGGCTTACTTTGGTAGGGTCAATTACACCGGCTTTGAACAGGTTTTCGTAAGTTTCTGTACGGGCATTGAAACCAAAGTCAGCTTTACCGTCTTTAATTTTTTGTACCACGATAGAACCATCGATACCGGCATTAGAAGTTAAAGTGCGAAGAGGCGCTTCCAAAGCACGACGTACGATAGCAACACCAGTTTGCTCATCGGCGATCTGGCCTTTAATTTTAGCTTCTAAACTTTCAATTGAACGGATATAAGCTACACCACCACCAGGTACAATACCTTCTTCAACCGCAGCGCGGGTTGCATGTAAAGCGTCGTCAACACGGTCTTTCTTCTCTTTCATTTCTACCTCAGTAGCAGCACCAACATATAATACAGCTACACCGCCGGCTAACTTAGCTAAACGCTCCTGTAATTTTTCTTTATCGTAGTCAGATGTAGTGTTTTCAATCTGCGCTTTGATCTGGTTTACACGGGCAGTAATATCAGCTTTTTTACCTTTACCACCTACGATGGTTGTATTGTCTTTGTCAATAGTAACAGAAGAAGCCTGGCCTAAGTAAGACAGGTCAGCTGTTTCTAATTTATGACCTAACTCTTCGCTGATAACAGTACCTGAAGTTAAAGTAGCAATGTCAGTTAACATTTCTTTTCTTCTGTCGCCAAAGCCTGGAGCTTTAACAGCAGCCACTTTAATGGTACCACGGATCTTGTTCACTACCAATGTAGCTAAAGCTTCTCCTTCTAAATCTTCAGATATAATTAATAAAGGACGGCCGCTTTGTGCTACCTTCTCTAAAATCTGAAGAATATCTTTCATGGTAGATATCTTCTTATCGTAAATTAAAATGTAAGGGTTTTGTAACTCAGCTTCCATTTTCTCGCTGTTGGTTACAAAATAAGGAGAGATATAACCACGGTCAAACTGCATACCTTCTACCACATCAACAGTAGTATCGGTACCTTTTGCTTCTTCAACAGTGATCACCCCTTCTTTACCAACTTTACCAAAAGCCTCGGCAATTAATTTACCAATGGTTTCGTCGTTGTTGGCAGAGATAGTAGCCACCTGCTGAATTTTTTTGCTGTCGCTTCCTACAGTCTGGCTCTGGCCTTTTAAGTTTTCAACTACCAGGCTTACGGCTTTATCAATACCGCGTTTCAGGTCCATTGGGTTAGCACCCGCCGCTACCATTTTCAAACCTTCGCTAATGATAGCCTGGGCTAAAACAGTTGCAGTAGTAGTACCGTCACCGGCAATATCAGCCGTTTTGCTGGCTACTTCTTTCACCATCTGGGCACCCATATTCTCAATAGGGTCTTCCAGTTCAATTTCTTTGGCTACGGTAACACCATCTTTGGTTACAGCGGGAGCGCCAAATTTTTTCTCAATAACTACATTACGGCCTTTAGGACCTAATGTTACTTTTACAGCGTTTGCTAAAGCATCAACGCCTTTTTTCATTTTATTTCTTGCTTCAATATCAAAGAAAAGTTGCTTTGCCATGATCTTTTTAATTAAAAATTAATAGTTAGTAATTAATAATGATTACTATTTTTTGTTACCGGCGTCCCGGCCCTGATTGGACTTTTGTTGCGACGCTCCGTTCATCGTTCTGTTCGCTGTTCAGCTTAACATTGAACTTTTGAACCGTTGGAACTTTTGAACTTTATCAGCTAATCAGCACATTGCCTAATCAGCTAATTACTCCATTTATACAATTGCCAGGATATCCGACTCTCTCATGATCAGGTAATCCAGTCCTTCAATTTGAATTTCAGTACCGGCATATTTACCATATAACACTGTGTCACCTGCTTTTACAGTTACAGGCTCGTCTTTTTTACCAGGACCAGCAGCGATAACAACACCACGTTGTGGTTTTTCTTTTGCTGTATCAGGGATAATAATTCCACCTGCAGATTTTTCTTCAGCAGCAGCCGCTTTAACAATTACCCTGTCGTGTAAAGGAGTAATGTTGACTTTCTTAGCCATAATTGTATTGATTTTTATTTTTTTAGTTAGAAGTCCCCGTTTTAACGGGATCGCAAAAGTACAGTAAATAATATGCCAGTTGCAGTTTAAAGCCATTTTTTCACCATTTTGGCAGAAATGACTGACAACAGGACATTTTTATGCAGCAAGAGGCAGTTAATCGTTAAGTGACAATTGATAATGGACAATTGACAATGAGCAATTTGCAATTGCGTAAACCCGCTTATGATGCATTGCATATTGTCAATTGCTTATTTTGCTTACCGTCTTATCTATTACCTGCTGTCTGTTACCAATTGCTATTGTTCTTCCTGTCTTTCGGGCTTTCCAACTTTCGGACTTCCCAGCTTTCGGACTTCCCAACTTCCCCAAATGCATTAACTTTATAATTTATACCTTTCCACATGGCCAAAACCTTTATCTTCGCACCCTCAAAAGCTCTTTTGAATGATTAGCAGAAGAAATATCAGGGTAAAAGTGATGCAAACATTATATACCGTTGCATCTTTGGAAGCCGAAGCCAGGCCGGGTGAACCCCAAAAAATCTTACAACAACATTTTGACCGCACACAGGAATTACTGACCTACTTTACCTGGTTTTTAACCGAAGTAGCCAGGTACCCTGAAAAAGATGCGCACCAGCGAGCCAATAAACATTTACCGACTAAAGAAGATCTGAACGTAAATATTAAACTGGCAGGCAATGAGTTATTATGGACCATCCTGGACGAACCCAGTTTCCAGGCCCAGGTAGGTGCTACCAAACCGCAGGCCCGTACCAACGAAGAGCTGATCCGCAAAATTTACCAGCGTTTAAAAGATACCCCTGAATACCTGGCCTATATTAATACCGCGGAGAGAAATAAAAATGACGAAAGAGCGATCCTGGAGTTTATTTTAAATAATATGCTGCTGGAATATGAGCCCTTTACCGCACATATTGAAGAGATGTTTGCCAACTGGGACGACGATGGCGAAATGGTGATACAACTGATCGCCGGAGGTTTACAAAAACCGCATTCACTCAAATTCTCCAACCTGTTAAATGATGATAAAAAGCAGTTTGCTTTTAACCTGACAAGAACGGTTTTAGAGAAAAAAGAATACCTGCAGGAACTCATTGTTCCCAAATTAAAAAACTGGGATGCCGAGCGTATTGCTTTACTGGATATGATCCTGATGCAAATGGGTGTCAGCGAGTTTTTATACTTTGATACCATCCCGCCCAAGGTTACCATTAACGAATATATTGACCTGGCCAAAGAGTACAGTACGCAGCAAAGCGGGCAGTTTGTAAATGGTATCCTGGATAATATCAACAAGGACCTGGCCACGCAGGGAAAAATGCAGAAACGCGACCATAGAAAGCCCTAGTTTTAACGAAAGAAGTTTATGATATAAGCTTACCTTTGCCCCTTTATAAATATTAGATAGTTTATGAAACGTATATTTTTCCCCTTATTGATGATTGCTGCCCTGGCAGCCTGTAATTCGGCAGATAAACCTGCTGAAGACCATACCGGCCATAAGCATGGCGAGGAAACGGATAAAGCTGCGGAAATAGCAAAGACCTTACAGGACTCTGCTAACTATACCTCTATTGAATGGATAGACTCCACTTTCAAGGATATGGGTAAAATTAAAAAAGGACAAAAAATTGAAGTTAGTTTTCCCCTGAAAAATATTGGCAATAAAAACCTGGTTATCAGCCAGGTAGATGCCGGTTGCGGTTGTACAGTTCCCGAAAAACCGGAAAAGCCTATTGCTCCCGGCGGACAGGAAGTGATCAAAGCGGTATTTGACAGCCAGAACCAGTCTGTTGGTACACCGTTAAGAAAAACAGTTTCCGTGGTAGCTAATACTATGCCTTCCACCACCCACCTGCTTACCTTTAGTGTAACAGTTGTTGAATAATTTATTTAATTTCTAAACAAGTATATAATGAGTATTTTCTTTTTGCAAGCCAAGCCTTCCGGACCTTTAGGTGGTTACGAAACCATTGTTTTCATGGTAATGATGGTGGTGGTATTCTGGTTATTCTTCATCCGCCCGCAATCTAAAAGAGCAAAAAACCAGAAAAAGTTTATTGAAGACCTACAGAAAGGTGATAAAATTGTAACCATTGCCGGTATACACGGTGTAATAAATAAAATAAATGAGGACGGTACTTTAAGCATTGAAGTAAGTCCGGGCAGTTATTTGAAAATTGAAAAATCGGCTTTAAGTCTTGACTGGACCGCACAGGTGAACAAACCTGCTGTTGATGCAGCCAAAAAATAATAAAAAATAGTTAATAAAGGCCACAGTAACCCGCTGTGGCCTTTATTTTTTACCAATGCCCCTCTCTTCTGAAAAGATATTTGTACTTTTCAGGCCATAACCATTCCTCGAAAATTAATTCATAAGCCCTCCCTACTAACATAGTCCGGGTAGCAGTATGCTATTGCGGAAAACCAATTTTTATTTTTGTAAATTGTGTATGCATAGTTGTGACCATTTTATATGTTATAATTTTGTAGCATTTAAAATAGTTACGTACAGGGTATACTGCTAAACCTAAACAGGTGTAACATGTTAAAAGTGGGCATTACCGGAGGTATAGGGACCGGAAAAACAGTAGTAGCAAAAATTTTTGAAACATTAGGTGTACCGGTATACTATGCCGATACAGCAGCCAAAACCATCATCAATACCAACCCCGAAGTTAAACAACATATTATTGCGCAATTTGGCCCGGAAAGTTATATCCAGGATAAATTAAACACCCCTTATATTTCTGGTATAGTATTTAAGGATAGCGATAAACTTCAAACATTAAACAGCATTACACATCCTGTAGTAATACAACATTCCAGGAATTGGTTGTTAAGGCAACAAAGCAGCTACGCCCTTAAAGAGGCCGCATTGTTATTTGAGAGTGGTTCGTATAAAGAGCTGGATATTATTATCGGTGTCGCATCGCCGTTTGAAACCCGGGTAGAAAGGGTAATGGAAAGGGATAATATATCCCGTGAAGCCGTTTTACAAAAGATGGGCAAACAAATGGATGAGGATGAAAAAATTGCGAAATGCGATTACATTATTTACAATGATGAAAAACAGATGGTCATACCACAGGTACTGGCTCTCAATAAAATACTGCAGCAAAAAGCAGCCAACCCACCAACATAGGCTATTGTATATTTACGTACCACTAACTGGTAATTTTATTCACGAAATAACATATAGATATATTTCATACTATATTGCGCATAATTAAACTTTATGTACAATATGAAAAAAATCTTCAGTGTGGCCATTGCTCTATGCGCCATCAGTTCCTTATCTGCACAAAAATTCACGTATGGTTTCAAAGGAGGTATCAATACCAATCAACTTGTTATAAGAGCTGAACAGGGAGAGGATAATGATAAAATTAATCTCTCTTCCAGTAAAATTGGTTTCCAGGTTGGAGCAGTAGCGGAACTATCCTTTTCAGATCATTTTGCGGTTCAGCCTAACCTGCTTTTTGCATTAAAAGGGGGTAAATTTCCTTCTACTCCATACAATATCAATATTTACAGTATTGAATTGCCGCTGAATGTTTTGTATAAAAACAATGGCTTTTTTGCAGGCGCCGGCCCCAATTTCGGGTATGGCATTAGCGCCAAAGTAAAACCCGAAGACCAAACCTTTGACCTGTTTGATAAAGAAGAAGCCGGCGAGTTGCCTTTAAAGCGGTTTGAGCTTGGTGCAAATATCATTATGGGTTACCAGTTCCCTTCTGGCTTAAATATCAGCAGTCATTATACATTAGGCTTAACCAACTCGTATAACGGGGATGAAGGTTCGGATAATAAAGTAAACAACAACATACTCGGTTTTTCTGTTGGCTATACTTTCGGCAAAAAATAATCACCTGCTTTTCTTACAATAAAAAAGGTTGTTTTGTTATAACAAAACAACCTTTTTCTATTTAATCTATTCTTCTCTTATTTCAATTTGCTCAATGCTTCTTTAATACGTTTCCAGGCTTCTTCAATTTTAGGTAGACTGTTGGCAAAAGAAAAACGAACACAGGCCGGCTCACCAAATGCCTCACCCATTACCGATGATACGTGGGCTGTATTTAACAGGTACATACAAAAATCTGCGGAATTGGTAATCGTGGTCGTCCCGTCGCTTTTACCATAATAAGCACTTACATCGGGGAAGATGTAAAAAGCGCCATCAGGTTCTGGGCATGCAATACCCGGAATGTCAGCTACCAGTTCCAATACTCTTTTTTTACGGCGGGTAAACTCTTCTGTCATTTCAACAGTTGGTTTTAAATCGCCGGTAAGCGCTGTTACTGCTGCTTTCTGGGTAATGGCACAGGTGCCGCTGGTAAACTGTCCCTGTATTTTTTCAGTAGCTTTTGCCACTTCCACACTGGCAGCAATATAACCCAGGCGCCAGCCGGTCATAGCAAATCCTTTACTTAAACCATTCACAATAATTACACGGTCTTTAATATCATTAAACTGTGCAATACTTTCATGCGCACCGATAAAGTTGATATACTCATAAATTTCATCGGAGATGATATAAATGTTGGGGTATTTACGGAACACATTGGCCAGGCCCTCCAGTTCATCTTTGGTATACACTGTACCACTTGGGTTACAGGGTGAAGAGAACAGGAATACTTTTGTATTAGGCGTAATAGCAGCTTCCAGTTGTGCAGGAGTGATCTTAAACTTTGCTTTTGCTTCCGATTTGATCTCTACTACTTTACCCCTGGCAATTTTTACCAGTTCGCTGTACGTTACCCAATATGGTGTGGGAATAATTACTTCATCATTATCATCTACCAATGCCAGGATGGTATTGGCCAGGCTTTGTTTAGCGCCGGTAGATACAACAATATTTTCAGGTTTATAATCTAAATTATTATCACGTTTCAATTTTTCGCAAACGGCTTCACGCAGGTCTAAAAAGCCTGGTACCGGTGTGTAGTGACTCCAGTTATCATTAATGGCCTTTATTGCTGCGTCCTTAATATGCTGTGGCGTGTCAAAATCCGGTTCACCCAAACTAAGGTCGATCACATCGATACCCTGTGCCCGTAATTCACGGCCCAGTTTGGCCATTTTTAAAGTCTCGGGTTCGTTAAAGCGCTGCAAAAAAGAGGAGAGCTGCATGATAATTAATATGAATTGTTTAAATGTTAATTAAATGCCTGTATAAAGGCTCGCAAATTTAATGAAAGAAACCAAGCATTTTGCCAGAATGTTTACACAAATATTTACGGTTTCCGGTATTTTATTGATTGTATTTTAAAACGAACATTTGTTATACCGCCCGCAAATTCCTGCACCCTATTATAACGCTTCCATTAGTCACAGCAGGTTGCTAACTTTTCCTGCTGCCTGTTATACAAGAGAGTACCGCTCATATAATTCCGTTCAAATTGTCTAACAAAAAGGCAAGGGTTTAATCAAATTAAGTATTTTCACTAATTGATTTTAATTTACATATTTACCAACTAATCAGGAATGAGAATCGCAAAACTAGCCCGCACTGTTTGCATGGCAATAGTAGGGCTTATCACTACTGTTGCTGTTAATAATTTACAGGCGCAGCAATCTAATCAGAACATAACAATAGAAGGCACTATTGTTAATGCATTACAGGAACCGGTAGAAGCAGCTACTATCGCCGTAAAATCTACCAACGCTATCACCCTATCACAAAAGAACGGCAGCTTCAGGATAACAACTCCCGCTGCAAAAAAAATTACCCTGGCTATTTCCAACGTCGGGTATATTACACAGGAGCTGGATGTTTCTTCCTATAAAAGCCCAGTAACAATTGTCCTGCAAACCAATGAAAACGTAAATGATGAAGTGGTGGTAATGGCCTATGGACAGAAAAAGAAAAAAACCGAAATTGTAGGTTCAGCATTTCAAATTGACTCGGACAGGATAGCACAAATGCCGGCGGGTCGTATTGATGCCATACTGGAAGGACAAATGCCGGGTGTGCGGGTAACTTTTAATACCGATGACGCAAGCAGTACCAAGCAAAGAATGAATATACGGGTAAGGGGGCAGGGTACATTTTATGCCTCTGCTGAACCATTATGGATAGTTGACGGAACACCTGTATTTACCGGCGACAGGACCAACCTTGTTCCCGGCATCCAGACAGCCGTAACGCCCCTGTCATATATCAACCCGGAAGATATTGAATCAATTACCGTTTTAAAAGATGCGGCAGCGGCAGCCATTTACGGTGCTAATGCGTCAAACGGTGTAATACTGGTTACTACCAAGGCGGGAAGAATAAGCAAACCAAAACTCAGCCTTTCTTTACAAAATGGCTTTGCTACCGTTAATAAAAGTACCAAGTTTAAAACACTTAATGCCAGTGAATATTTAGAGCTTGCAAAAGAATCTTTTGTAAATGCGGGAAAAGATCTTGCGGAATTTCCTTATACCGATAATGACCTGAATAACTACAGTAATACTAATACCAACTGGTTGGATGAGTTTTATGGTACCGGGGTAACGAATAATGCTACACTCGCATACCGTGGAGGTACAGAAAAGTTTACATACTCTTTATCAGGTGGTTATTTTAATGATAAATCTACCATTATCGGTAATTTACAAAGAAGGGCTTCACTACAATCCAACTTAACTTATCACCTAACCAATAAACTGGCTGTAACCTTAATTACCCGAGGGTCTTACAATAAAAACAACACTTTTAATCCCGGCCAGGATTACCTGGACTTTCTACCGATCTACTCTCCCTATAATAATGATGGGACTTACAGGCTGTATAATAAAAAAATTACAGGACTTACTCCTGGCGGCGAACCTGAATATTCCACTGTACGTTTTCTAAATTCTGTAGCAGCACGGGATCAGAATGATGATATTCAGAAAACAAACTCGTTGAACAATAATATTATGGTTAGCTATAAATTATTGCCAGGGTTAACGACTACCACACAATATGGTGTAGACTTTTTGAGAACCCGCCAGAATATTTATAAAGCACGGACCAACTGGCAGGGAATGGACCAGCAAGGGAACCCGGTTGGTTATGCATCCCGCTCATATAACAAGACCATTACGTCCACTTTCATTGAAAGGCTTAGTTATACAAAGACAATCGGAGTTCACAATTTTGATCTACTGGGTGGGCTGGAGTTAAATAAAACATGGTACAGGACCCAAAATATTACGGCCTCCGGTTTCCCTGATGACAATCACAGGAATGTTGATCATGCAGCCGTAATTAATACAAGGGATAGCAGTAAAAGAGAAATCAAAAACGCCTCCTATTTCGGGCAATTAAGTTACAACTACGACCAACTGTATTACTTTCAGCTTACCGGCCGGCGCGACGGCAGCTCAACTTTTGGAACCGATGCCAGGTGGGGTAATTTTTATGCCGTTGGATTAGGATGGAATATAAAAAAGGAATTACTGAACAATAATACAGCGATAGATATACTGCGTTTAGATGCCACATACGGGAATACCGGTAATGCCAGGATAAGCCTGCAGGAATCTTTCGGCATCTACACATATAACTCCTCCAGTATTTATAACGGCCTGCCGGGTGCTGTTATTTCCAGCATTCCCAACGCCAAACTCCGCTGGGAAGAAGCCCGCCAGGTAAACCTTAAGTTAAACCTTGGATTATTTGATCGCTTAACTGTTTTAGTAGAAGCTTACAGGAAAAAAACAGTACAGGCCATCGTAAGCAATACGGTATCGCGTGCTACCGGTGAAACCTCTGCCCAAAGTAATACCGGCGAATTATCTAACACCGGCATCGAGGCCACAATCAACCTGGAGATCATTAAAACCAAAGACTGGCAATGGTGGGTAGAGGTAAACGGTGCTCACAATAAAAACAAAGCCCTTGCTTTATACAACGATAATGATAAAGCCCAGGGCAATTTCTTATGGCGTGTTGGTTACGATTTAAATACCCTATACCTTATCCGCTGGGCCGGCGTAGACCCCAGGGACGGAGCTCCTTTGTGGTATGATGCCAATGGTAACATTACAAGAGTGTATAGTATAGACAACCGTGTTGACGGCAAGTCTACCAACCCTGACCTGTTTGGCGGTTTCAGAACAGGTGTTACTTACAAGAATTTTTCTGTTAATGCTTTATTTACTTACTCACTTGGAGGGTACCAATTCAGCACTTTCAGCCGCAGCATTAACTCTGATGGTTTGAATATTGAGGCGGATAATCAATCTGTGAATCAACTGGACAGGTGGCAACAACCAGGGGATATAGCACTTAATCCCAAACCAGTATGGGGCGTATCCAGCCGCTCAACCATGAACTCCACCAGGTATGTTTTTAATACCACCCATATCAGGCTGGGTAATGTGGTACTGTCTTATAAGCTACCTGCATTATCACTGAAAAAACTAGGCGTTGAAAGATGTGCAATAAGCCTCATTGGAAACGAACTGTTTTTCTGGACGCCTTACGACAAAAGCAACAGGAATTCCTTTAAACAATCAAGAAGCGGCTACCCTACCCAATCAAGTTTCCTGGCCGCACTTAACATCACTTTTTAAGCAGTATATTTATGAAACGCAGACTATATATTCTTTTGATCATTGTATTACCAGGGCTTATTTCCTGTAAAAAATACTTCGAAGTAGACAATTCCGACAGGCAAACCATACCGCAGACTTTTTCTACCATTGAGGGGTTCAGAGCCAGTATCAACGGCTCCTATTCTAAAATGTATAACTATTATTTAAACTCTTTTTATTTGTATCCAGAGGTAGCCGGCAATATGGTTGATATAATAAAAACCGGCGTAGGTATGATGAGAGAACAACATGATTTCTTATCAGATCCTGAAGAAGAGGTTGGCGCAGTAGGTTATATATGGCGATATGCGCTGGAAACGATTGCCAACACCAACAATATCCTGGAATATGCACCGGCATTTATAGAAAAAAATCCTGCTAATAAAGCGGAAGCTGAGCTTATCCAGGCCCAGGCTTTATTTGTAAGGGCTCTATCTCATTTTGATCTTTGCCGTGTATATGCACAACCATATCATTATACACCCGATGCCAGCCACCTGGGTGTACCTGTAGTATTAACTAACCCGGCTCCGGAAGACCCGGTAGCAAGACAAACGGTAAAAACGGTTTATACCCAGGTGATCAAGGATCTTAAAGAAGCAGAAAAGCTATTGGGAACTACAGCTTTTGCCAACCCCTATATTGCATCAAAAAAAGCAGTACAGGCTTTACTGGCTAGAGTTTACCTGTACGCCGAGGATTGGGATAATGCCATTACCTATTCTACAGAAGTAATTAATAACAGCGTGCTGGCTTATAAAGATGAATACAAGGCCATGTTTAATAACCTGGTGCCCGGCGCGGAAGCCATTTTCAGGTTAAGCGGCCAGGATAAAACTGATAAGCGACTTGGACGTGTTTATGCGGTAGGTGATCCTACCTATATACCTGCCGATACCTTGATGAAACTGTTTAATGATCCGGCGGATATCCGGTTGAATCTTTTCCAGGTAAACCCGGCAAACCCTGCCAAATACCGGACCCGTAAATGGAGCATCACAGTAAGTTATCCCCCCAATAACGAACGGTATGACCCGATGGTTTTACGGACTTCTGAAATGTATTTAATAAGGGCCGAAAGTTATGCCGCTAAAAACCGGCTCAGCGATTGTGCCGCCGACCTGAAAATAATTATTGCCCGGGGACTGGATAAACAACCGGCTGATATTGTGTTGCCAGAAGATGATAAAAACTTCCTGCAGCAAAAAATAGCAGAAGAACGTGCCAAAGAGTTTTGCTTTGAAGGTCATAACTTTTTTGATATAGTGCGAACCAGGAAGAATTTGATCCGTGGTACTACTACCACTTCTATTGTTAAAAGCATGGCTTACCCCAGCGACTATTTTGTATTGCCGATACCGCAATCAGAAATAGATGCCAACCCTGCCATGAAAGGTAACCCCACCGTAAACAATTAATATTATGAGACTAAAAAATATAACCTATTTATTGCTACTATTAAGTTTTATTAGCTTTTCGTGCAATAAAGACGAAACAGAACCCAACACTCTCAGGTTCGTTCATATAATGGATAATGAATCATCGGCTTTAACGGTGAGTCAAAACGCCAATTCCATAGGTACTTATAACATTTATCTAAGCTCTCCTCAGTTTTTTGAGCCCGTTAAAGTTAACTATACCATTGTAGCCGGTAATGGCCTGACCGAAGGAGTTGACTATGAAATTATCAGTACTTCCCGGGAGGTTAGTTTTTTGCCCGGTATCTACGATATGCCGGTCAGAATAAAATGGTTATCAAACCCTGTTGATGAAAGTAAAAACAACAGCATTACGATCAACCTGGTGAGTACCGATAATCCTGCTTATACCATAGGTTTACCAGGCCCGGACTCAAAACAAAAATCGTTGACCATTACAAAGATTAAATAAAAGATTATCGTCCATTAATGACAATGGATATTGTTCCACTACAATAACTTTTTTATGAAACTGATAAAGAAATACCCGGCACTTATTGCACTGTTGTTTCTCTTTTCCTGTGCAAAAGAAGCTACTACCTGGGAAAGAGTGAACATGGATGAAGCAAAGCTGTTATCCATAGGTTTTTACGAAGCCGATAACCAGGATGTACTGGTGAAGGATTATGTATTTGACAATATTAAAACAAACAATATTGTAATCTTACTACCCGAGAATATTGACAGGAAAAAACTGGTAGCAAGGTTTACCGTTAGTGCCAATACTACTGTGAAAATTGATGGTACAGACCAGAAAAGCGGTGAAACAGTTAACGATTTTTCTGTACCTAAGGATTATATTTTATCGCATGGTAATAACAATGCAAAGTATACGGTAAGTATTGGCAAGGGAGCGGATTATGTATGGAAAAGTCTTCCTTTTTCTTATAATGATTCGGCCACTACTTTTATCCTGAAAGTAGATCCAAAAACCGGCGATCCTTTCATTATGTTTAACCAGTCGAGGACTCCTACCGATAATCAAAAAGCGGCTATGCTGGCTTACGAGGATAATAACTGGATCAGTAAGGGCGAAATTTCTGACGGAAGAGTTGGCAACTTTGATTTTACATTTAACAGCCAGGGAACCGCCTATGCCTCTTACGGCGATTATACCGCTTCCATATCACAGCTTAACACCGTAAAAAAATATACATCCGGCACGTCCTGGGCCCTGGTAGGCAACAAAGGAATTACCACCAGCAGGGTTACCTATAATGCACTGGCATTCCCCAACGATAATAAACTATTATTATTTAGTACCATGGATGCGGCCGGTGTATTGGCCAGGAGAGAGCTGGGTATTTCAACCTTTGAAAACAATGCCTGGACAACTAATGCCACTATCCCCGGAAGAGCTTCTTCCGTGTTTGGTTATTTGCAGGTAGCCCGGGTAAAAAACGGTGTAATCTATCTCGGTGTATTCAATGCGAGTTCTCCCAATTCCGTTTCCTTATACAAATATGAAAACAATACCTGGGAAACCCTTGCCGATCTGTGGCGGGATACCAGGGCTACAGCTATCAACGTAAGAGACTTTGATATGGATGTGGACGATGATGGCAATGTATATGCCGCCTTTGCTGATAATAGTGATAATGCCACTTATAAATACCGGGTAATCAAATATAATGCAGCAACCAAAACCACTACTCCTTTGGCCAGTTATATCAACGGGGCATCCGGAAACTTATTCAGTTTTGACCTGGCAGTATCTCCTCTGGGGGTTCCTTATTTATTTTACCGTAACAGCAGCAACTACCCCACTATTGTTTCGCTTGACCGTGAAAGCCAGGACTGGACAACACCTTATATTTTTGAACCACAGGTGGCAGATGAGTTAAACCTGGATTTTGCTCCTAATGGCGAAGCCTACCTGGCTTATTTAAAAAACAGGAAATTTTTTGTGTATAAATACTCTGCCCCCTAACCAGTTGCAGAACGCAGTTATAAAATATGAAAAGAATAATAACAATAACATTTATCCTGTTCACATTTGTTGTACCCGTTTTTTCACAGGATAAGTTCAGTTTTGTCTTCATGTCGGATATTCACTATACTACTAAATTTGACGCTCCTAAAGGGTTTCAAATGGTAGTTGACACTATCAACAAAATCAACCCTGATTTTATAATGGCCGGTGGTGATATCATATATGATGCTTTAAGGGTAACCGAAAAAGAAGTAGTCACTAATACCAATGCCTATTTAAAAGCCGCGGCTAATATTAAAGCACCCATACATTATGCTATCGGCAATCATGAGGTGTTCCAGTTATACAATAAATCGGCTGATACCAGTAACCCGATTTTTGGCAAAAGGTTTTATGAAAAGTATTTTGGTAAACGCTACTATTCTTTCAATCATAAGGGCTGGCATTTTATGGTGCTGGACAATATTTTTATAACTTCCGACAGGAAGTATATTGGTAAAATTGATAGTGTACAAATGGCCTGGATACAACAGGATTTAAAATCGGTAGACAGTACCACACCTGTCGCGATTATGGCCCATGTACCCTTTATTACTACCTTATCACAATGGTATGGTGGCGGTATCAATGCCAATGACGATAAAGTAGCTTCGGTAGACAGTCACAAAATCATTAAATTATTTGACAAGAAAAATTTACGCCTGATCCTGCAGGGACATTTGCACTACTTTGAAGCATTGGATATCATGAATAAAACCACGGTCATCACGGCCCCTTCCGTTTCCGGTAAATGGTGGCAGGGTAAACAACACGATATTGAAGAAGGGTTTATTAAACTGGATATTGATGGCGAAAAAATCAGTTACAGTTATATCGACTACCAATGGGATGCAAAGAAGTGACGGCAGGCGGGTTAAGTATATTAACTATATTTGTTTCATGAAAATATTAATCCCTGCTTTTTTATTGGCAACCGTTATCACACTGGGTGCCTGTAATAATAACGAAACAGCAGAAGCAACAACGCCTCTGCCACCGCTACCGGCCAATACCAGCCTGGTTGACAGCCCCAAAATTAAAAACGACAGTAATACGCTGGGTGCGCCTGTTCTTCCGGGCAGTGTTCAGCAACAACCTGCTACTGGCATTGTTTTAAATCCGCCGCACGGACAACCCGGCCATAGTTGTGATGTTGAAGTGGGACAACCGTTAAACGGTGCGCCTGTTAACAATAGTGCGCCGCCTGTTATGACCATGCCCGCACAACAACCGCAGACCCTGCCACAGGCCCCCCTGCCTGCTAATGGCCAGGTACGCATTAATCCGGCACACGGCCAACCCGGACACCGTTGCGATGTGGCTGTTGGCGCAGCACTTTAATTTGATATTTAGCTTTTGTATAAAAAACGAGTGATGCCTGTCACTCGTTTTTGTTTTACCAATTACCCTGTTACAACACAGTAACAAACAATTTTTTACACCCCGAAGCAGCCCGGCACCCGCTTAAACAAAACAGGTACAATGATCATTTCCCGCTATAAAGGCATACCATATAATGCCACTAAAATGTAAGTTCTCCGTTTTAACATCGCAACAAAATGATTATCAAATAATTAGAGTAAATTTGGTTGTGATTAAAAGTTCTGCTATATATACCTGAAAACATTATCTTTGCAGCCTTTAAAATTACCAAAAGTCTTTCTAACGCTGACTATGGCGTTAAAAAGATAAAAAACGTAAACTACCATAACGTATGCAACTGAAAGGTTTGGTTCGATTTTTTACGATCCTGCTTATTATTTATTCTCTGTATCAGCTATCGTTTACACTATTTGTTCGTAATCACGAAAGTAAACTGGAGAAAAGAGCAAAGGCTGATATTGCCCGTAACTACCCTAGAGCCTCAGAGAAGTATCCTGACAACAAAGATTCGCAAGCCGTTTACCAGGAACAACTGGACAAACTGTTCAACGAACGTTTTACCAGGCTGAAAGACAGTACAAAAAATGAAACGCTTACTTATGGCATTACCGGTGCTATCAGCTACCAGAAAGCCAAAGCGGAAGAGTTAAACCTGGGTCTTGACCTGCAAGGTGGTATGAACATTACCATGGAAGTAGAGATGACCGGTTTACTGAAAGGACTGGCTAACAACCCTAAAGATCCTGAGTTTTTACTGGCATTGGAAAATGCCAACAAACGTAGGGGTAACAGTGATGCTAACTTTGTAAAGTTGTTTGCGGAAGAATTTAAAAAAATTGCTCCCAATAAAAACCTTGCTTCACTTTTTGCATCGGCAACAACCGGCCTGGTTAGTGTTAATGACAGTGATGGTGCGGTGATTACCAAATTGGAAGGACAGGCACGTGAAGCGTTTGCCAGCAGCTTAAACATCTTAACTACCCGTATTGACCAGTTTGGTGTTGCCCAGCCTAATATCAGCCCCGATCCCAATAAAGGTATCATTACGGTTGAGTTACCTGGTATACAGGATAAGGACCGTGTACGTAAACTGTTGCAATCATCGGCTAACTTACAGTTCTGGGAAACTTATAAAATTGAAGAGTTAGTTAGCTCTTTACAACAGGCTGATGGTGTATTTGATGGTATATTGAAAGGTACCAGCAAAGCTGATACTGCTACCAAAGCTATTGACACTATTGCCCCTGTTGTAGCAAAAATTGATACAGCAAAAACTAAAAAAGACACCACCAATACAGGTATTACATTAAGTGAGTTAGATGGGAAAGATACTGCCGGTAAAGGTGCTAATCCTTCCGCTGAAAACGGAAAGCGTTCTTTATTCGAATTCTTAGTACCCATGCAACAGCCAGGCATGGCCATCATTGGTTATACAAAAGATACTGCCCAGTTAAGAAGCTACCTGGAAAATCCTGCTATCAGGAAGTTCTTCCCGCGTGACCTGCGTTTTGCATTCGGTTTAGCCGAAGGAAAAACCAAGAGCGAATTCCCGCTGTACGGTTTAAAAACCTATGGTAGTGAAAAAGCTCCTGTAGAAGGAAACGTAATCAGGAAAGCTGAACAAACTTATGACCAGACAGGTGGCAGCAAACCGATCGTTTCTATTGAAATGACCGACCAGGGTGCTAAAGACTGGGGCAGACTGACTGCAAAAACTTCCCGTAAATCAGGCAACCCCACCCCTATTGCCATCGTAATTGATAATATTGTTTACTCTGCTCCTACTGCAGAAGCAGAATTAGGTGCTAACTCTCAGATCTCCGGAAGCTTTACCGTAGAAGAGGCAAAAGACTTAGCAAACATTTTAGCTTTAGGTAAAGTAAATGCACCTGCTAAAATTGTATCTGAACAAACCGTAGGACCAACTTTAGGTAAAGAAGCGATCAAAGGTGGTTTAATGTCATTTGGCATTTCCTTCCTGGTGATCTTTATCTTAATGCTGGTTTATTATAATACCAGCGGCTGGATCGCTAATATTGCCCTGGTACTGAACTTATTGTTCACTATTGGTGTACTGGCTGGTTTAGGTGCTACCTTAACAGCTGCCGGTATTGCCGGTTTAGTACTGACCATCGGTATGGCAGTGGATACCAACGTAATTATTTACGAACGTATTAAGGAGGAGTTAAACAGGGGTAAATCCTATGCCCAGGCCGTGAAAGACGGTTACCACCGTTCACTGGCGCCGGTATTGGACGGTCACATTACCTCTTTAATGACTGCCGTTATCCTGTTCTATTTTGGTTTAGGTCCTGTTAAAGGTTTTGCTACCACGCAGATCTTAGGTCTTTTACTGTCATTATTCTGCGGTATTTTAGTTAGCCGCTGGATCACGGAGATCTTTGCCAAACGCAAAGTAAACGTGAAATATTTCACCGGTATCAGCAGCAAGATCTTCAAACACGCCAGCTATAAATTTATCGAGTTCAGGAAAGTAGCTTACGGTATCTCTTTTGTTATTTTAGCATTAGGTATCGCTTCTTTCTTCAACGGTTTCCATTATGGTGTTGAGTTTGACGGTGGCCGTAGCTATAAAGTAGACTTTGATAAAAAAGTTCCGGTTGAGCAGGTGAGAGAAGACTTACGTGCTACATTTGAGAACGAGAACCCGTTAATTAAAACCATCGGTGACGAAAGTACTTTAGAGATCACTACTTCTTATTTAATTAATGAAACCCGTAACGAATATGCCGACTCGGTGGTAGTACATAAATTACACGAAGGTTTGGCTAAATACTTACCGGAAAATACCAATTTTGAGAAGTTTGAGAACACTAACCTGTTAGGCTCTAAAAAAGTATTACCAACCATATCTGATGATTTAAAAAGAGGTGCGGTACAGGCGACTATTTTCGCTATCATCCTGATCTTCTTATACATCTTCATCCGTTTCCGTGACTGGAAGTTCTCACTGGGAACCATTGTATCGTTGGTACACGACGTATTAGTAACCCTGATCGTATTCTCTTTTGCAAAAAACATTGTACCGTTCCCGTTAGAGATTGACCAGCACTTTATTGCGGCCATCCTGACCGTAATTGGTTTCTCTATGAACGATACGGTAATTGTATTTGACCGTATACGTGAGGATACTAAATTATATCCTAACCTGGGCCAGAAAGAACTGATCAACAAAGCCATCAATGATACCTTAAGCCGTACCATTATGACCTCGTTAACGGTATTCCTGACCGTATTGATCCTGTTCATCTTTGGCGGTGAGGTAACAAGAGGATTTGCCTTTGCCATGCTGATTGGTGTGGTAACCGGTATCTACTCTTCTATTTTCGTTGCCGCTCCGATACTGGTTGACTTAGGTCGCGGTAAGGTTGCAGGGCGAAAAGAAGCTCCAAAAAGTTAATACTTAACTACTTAGTATACTAAAGCCGGTCAGTAACTGACCGGCTTTATTTTTTAGATAAGCCCCGGGCCTGTCTGTTTTAGCCTATTTTTTAGCTATCTTTGAAACAATCGCATACCGTTATTTGTTACATAACGTGCTACCTATGCTTAAATACATTATTGCATAACGCCGGCCAATCAATCGGCATTTTTCATTAACGACAGACAGGATTTATCAACTTATTTTGACAATAACCAAAATAAAAAAATTGATTGGATGCATCATCTACCAGAGCTAATAACATCTCTTACGCTGATTTTAGCCGTAGCGGCTATTATGACCCTTATTTTTAAAGCCCTGAAACAGCCGCTGGTGCTGGGCTATATTATTGCCGGTGTTATTGTGAGCGCCAATTTTTCATGGTTTCCTTCAATTTCTATCAGCCAGACAGAAAATG
>CAYUMH010000056.1:5366-27938 GCA_964445775.1 uncultured Terrimonas sp. | reverse complement strand
TAACTTTGTTGTATCAAAAAAAAACAACAGTTATGGCAGAAGATGTTTTACATATTCCACTGCAGGATGTAGAAAGCGAACATTGTGCCCTGATAGTGGACAAAGGACTAAGTAAACTAAGCGGCATTTCATCACATAAAGTAGAGTTAAACAATAAACAGGCCGTAATTACCACTTCCGATCCCGTGGCCATATTACCCCAGGCGGTACAAACCATTAAAGACCTGGGATATGGGGTAGATACCGTTTCCAAAAACTTTCCTGTTACCGGCATGACCTGTGCTTCCTGTGCCAACAGTACACAGACCATTTTACAAAACCAGCCCGGCGTTTTACAGGCAGCCGTAAACTATGCCAATGCATCGGTACAGGTAGAATATGTACCCACCATTACCACTCCGCAAACATTAAAAACGGCAGTACAGGGTATTGGTTACGATCTGGTAATTGATGAAAGCGAAGAAGCAAAAGACGAACTGGAAGCTATCAATGCTAAAAGATTACAAACATTACGTATCAAAACCATCTGGGCCATTGCTTTATCAGTTCCCCTGATGCTGATCAGTATGGTGTTTATGAACATGCCCTATGCCAATTATATTATGTGGGCATTGGCCACCCCTATCCTCTTTATACTGGGCCGGCAGTTTTATATCAATGCCTGGAAACAGGCTAAACACCGCTCTGCCAACATGGATACATTAGTAGCGCTCAGTACCGGTGTAGCTTATTTATTCAGCGTTTTCAATACTTTATTCCCGCATTACTGGCACAGTAAGGGTATTCATGCCCATGTGTATTTTGAAGCTGCTGCTGTTATTGTGGCCTTTATCCTGCTGGGTAAACTGCTGGAAGAAAAAGCAAAAAGCAATACTTCATCCGCTATAAAAAAACTGATCGGTTTACAGCCCAAAACGGTGATACAAATAACAGTTGACGGTACGCATAAAGAAATACCGATCAGCAGTGTACAGATCAATGACAGGCTGTTATCAAAACCCGGGGAGAAAATAGCAGTAGACGGTATTGTGGTGGATGGCAATTCTTTTGTGGATGAAAGTATGATCAGCGGTGAGCCTATACCGGTAGAAAAGAAAACCGGCAGTAAAATGTTTGCCGGCACTATCAACCAAAAAGGAAGCCTGGAGTACAGGGCCGAGAAAGTAGGTGGTGATACGGTTTTAGGCCAGATCATTAAAATGGTACAACAGGCACAGGGCAGTAAAGCCCCGGTGCAAAAACTGGTTGATAAAATTGCCGGCATATTTGTACCCATTGTAATTGGTATTGCCTTGTTAAGTTTTACAGCCTGGCTGGTATTGGGTGGCGATAATGGCTTTACCCAGGGTTTGCTGGCACTGGTTACGGTACTGGTAATTGCCTGTCCCTGTGCTTTGGGACTGGCCACACCTACCGCTATTATGGCCGGTGTAGGCAAGGGCGCTGAAAACGGTATACTGATTAAAGATGCGGAAAGCCTTGAACTGGCCAATAAAATAGATGCGATCATATTAGATAAAACCGGCACCATTACAGAAGGCAAACCGGTTATTACCCATATTCACTGGGCTACAGGAAAAGAAAATTTACAGCCTGTATTATCTGGTATAGAAAAAAAATCGGAACACCCTTTAGCCGAAGCCGTATTAAAATATTTTGATAATAAACCGGTAACGGACGTAACACAGTTTGAAAGCATCACCGGCTTTGGAGCGAGGGCCGTTTACCAGGGAACCACTTATTTTACCGGCAATAAAACACTGTTAGTAAACAATCATATTACCATTGACCCTACACTCGCTGCAAAAGCTGATGAATGGTTAACCGCAGGCAACACGGTCATTTTTTTCGCCAATGAAAAAGAAGCGCTGGCTACCATTGCCATCACCGATAAAATAAAACCAACATCCTTACAAGCAATAAAAAAATTACAGGATGATGGTATAGCTGTTTATATGCTAACCGGTGATAACGAAAAATCTGCGGCCATTATCGCCAAACAGGTAGGCATCCGTCATTTTAAAGCAGGCGTATTGCCGGCGCAGAAAGCCGATTTTGTAAAAAGCCTGCAGGCCGAAGGTAAAAAAGTGGCCATGGTGGGCGATGGTATCAATGACAGCAATGCCCTGGCACAGGCCGATGTGAGTATTGCCATGGGCAAGGGGAGTGATATAGCCATGGATGTAGCAAAGATGACCATCATCTCCTCTGACCTGGGTAAAATACCTACCGCTATCAAGCTGTCGCACCATACCGTTACCACCATTAAACAAAACCTGTTCTGGGCATTTATTTACAACCTTATAGGCATACCTGTCGCTGCCGGTATTTTATACCCCATCAACGGTTTCCTGTTAAATCCTATGATAGCGGGTGCGGCCATGGCCTTAAGCAGTGTGAGCGTAGTTACCAACAGTTTACGTTTAAAATGGAAAAAGATATAACAACATTATTCAACAATATAAATAACAACTATTATGAAAACGATGAAAATAACCATTCCCGATATGCAAAGTAGCCATTGCCAGGCAAGAGTTGCCGGTGCATTAAAAAACATACCCGGTATAACTGTCGACCAGGTACAGGCAGGATCTGCCAATATAACGGTACATGAAATATCCGCACAGGAGGCCGTTACCATGGCCATTCAACAGGCTGGTTATATGGTAGAAGGCATTAGTGTAACTACCCCGGAAGACAAAATGAAATTTAAGACCAATATTAATTGCAGTGGCTGTGTGGCAGGGGTTACACCCGCCCTTAACGCATCCGTTGGCGAAGGTAACTGGCAGGTAAATACGCAGGATCCCAATAAAACACTCACCATTACCAATACGGAGTTAACTGAAACAGATATTATTAATACTGTAGAAAAAGCAGGATTCAAGATCGAAAAAGTTTAGTTACCTGTTACTGATCACCGGTCATATACCATTAAAGGGAGTTATAAATAATTAAACAATGAAGTACTTAATCGCAACATGCCTGGCATTTCTTATATTTTTTTATGCGGATGCGCAAACAAACAAAACTATTTATACCTGCCCCATGCACGCCGAAGTTCAGCAGGAAAAGCCGGGTAAGTGCCCCAAATGCGGCATGAACCTGGAAGCTAAAAAAGTAAGTGCCGAAAAAAAGGATACCACACACCGGCAACATAACGGCCATCATAAAAAAGAAGCGGTGTACAGTTGTCCCATGCACCCGGAAGTAAAAAGTGATAAGCCCGGTAAATGTCCCAAGTGCGGTATGGACCTGGTAAAGAAAGAACAAACAGCTACCAATCCACCTCACACAAATATGGAACATATTAAAAAGGATAGTTTTGATTTTGGCCACAACAAAGCCTACACTCCTTTTAACAGGTTTGTTATTCCAGTATTACAACCCACAGCATTGAATGCCAATATTCCCGTTGGCACTATTGCCAACAAGGAAGGCGATATTAGCCACAAGCCTGTTGAAGCCGCCAATGCAGGCATTCATTTTCCTGCAGGAACAGCGGGAACAAAGACAGTGCGTTACGATCTTTATATCAGCGATACCATGGTTAATTTTTCCGGTAAAAAAAGAAAAGCCATTGCGGTTAACGGTCAGCTACCTGCCCCACCCCTGGTATTTACCATTGGTGATACCGCCCTGATATATGTACACAATAATGCCAGTAAGCCCAGTGCGGTTCACTGGCATGGTGTACAATTAGCTAACAGGATGGATGGTGTGCCCTACCTGACCCAACTGGAGATACCACCCCATACCACCTATATCTATAAATTCCCGGTAGTACAAAGTGGTACTTACTGGTACCACAGCCACTTTAAACTACAGGAGCAACAAGGCTTATACGGTGCATTGATCTTTAACAAACGTACAGAACCGGATATACCTACCATACCCGTAGTATTAAGCGAATGGAGCGACCTGAAACCTGAGGTTATCCACCGGTACCTGCACAATGCCAATGACTGGTTTGCCATTAAAAAAAATACGGTACAGAGCTATGGCGAAGCCATCGGCCATAAAGCATTAGGTACTAAGTTAAAAAATGAATGGCTGCGCATGAATGCCATGGACGTAAGTGATGTGTACTATGAACGTTTTTTAATTAACGGGAAAAGCACCAACGCTCTTTCTCAGTTTAAAGCCGGTGATAAGGTACGGTTACGTTTGATCAATGGCGGTGCTTCTTCTTACTTCTGGGTTAGTTTTGCTGGTGGTAAATTACAGGTAATTGCCAACGATGCCAATGATGTGATGCCGGTGGAAGTGGACAGGCTGATCATCAGTGTATCCGAAACCTATGATGTGATTGTTACTATTCCGGAAAACAAAAAATATGAGTTACTGATCACCCCGGAGGACCGGACCAAATATGCTTCCTTATGGCTTGGCGATGGTGAAGCCGTACCTGCCACAAAAATGGGTAAGCTGAATTATTTCGCGGGTATGAAGATGATGAACAGTATGATGAAGATGAACGGTGACATGAAGCCCATGGGCATGAATATGAGCTTACAAAAAATGGACATGAACACGGTTATGTACCCCGAAATGCAAAACAACAGCAGCATGCAGGGACATGACCATTCGCAACACGCCATGCCCGATGCAGCGGCCACAGATCAACTCACTTATACCTGTCCCATGCACCCGGAAGTAAAAAGTGATAAACCGGGTAAATGCCCTAAATGCGGTATGGACCTGGTACCTGTAAAAGCTCCTGAACATGCCGGTATGAATATGCCTGCAGCCAAAGGCATTACCACCCTGAATTATGATATGCTGCAATCGCCGCATAATACCACTTTACCACCAGGCAACTGGCGGGAATTAAAGTTTGTACTGGAAGGCAATATGAACCGTTATGTATGGACCCTGGATAATAAAACCGTTGGCGAGAGTGATAAGATATTGATAAAAAAAGGTGAGAACCTGCGTATTATTTTATACAATAACTCCATGATGCGTCACCCCATGCACCTGCACGGGCATGATTTCCGCACACTGAATAAATACGGGGATAACTCTCCCATGAAAAATGTTATAGACATATTACCGATGGAGACCGATACCCTGGAGTTTCATGCAGGTGAGGATGGTGACTGGTTTTTTCATTGCCATATTTTATACCATATGATGAGTGGCATGGGCCGGGTATTTTCCTACGAAGCTTCTGCGCCCAACCCCGAAATACCCAACCCGGCCAGGGCTTACCGGAACCTTCAAAAAGATGACCGCATGTTTCACCTGATGGCACAAAATGATTTTGCCAGTAATGGTAACGACGGTATGCTGATGTATGCCAATACCCGCTGGGCTTTCCAGGGCGAATGGCGTGTAGGTTATACGCCGCATCATGGATACGAAATAGAAACACATTTTGGCCGGTATGTAGGTAAAATGCAATGGCTGTTCCCTTATGTGGGTGTTGATTTCCGCTACCGCAGGGGACATGCCGGTGAAAAAAATATGTTTGGCCAAAAGCTAACCAAGAATAGCCGGCAGGTGGTACATGCAGGTATACAATATACCTTACCTATGCTGGTAGTAGCCGATGCTTCTGTAGACCATACCGGTAATTTTCGTTTACAGTTAAGCAGGGAAGATATACCGCTTACCCGCAGGGCAAGGGCCATGTTTATGGTAAACTCCGATAAAGAATACATGGTAGGTGCGAAATATATTATTACCCGTCACCTGGCGCCCGGTGTGCATTATGATAGTGATATGGGTTGGGGCGTGGGACTTACTATAACCTATTAAACTTTATACGCGTGCAGCAGTACTGTTATTGAAACCCTTAATTTTATAGGCAAATGATAACACTGTAATTTTACAAAATGTCCGCAACTGTTATTTTAGATGCCAACCAGTTTAATAACCTTGAAGGTTTTTATACCACTATTTACGGGTTAATGGACTGGCATGAGGACTGGAGGCCCGCACATAACCTGGATGCATTAAATGATGTGCTATATAGTGGCTTTGGTACGGAGCCAGTTATCCTGGTTTGGCAAGAGGCCGGCAAAAGCAAAACCGAGCTGGGGTTGGAAGCTACAAGACTGTTTTATCAAAACAAGATTGACCAGGGTAAACCTTATAATGTAACATGGGCACAGGAACAACTGGATGCGCTGAATGCCGGTGAAGGACAAACCCTGTTTGATATTATTGTTGAAATATTCCAATCGCATAAAGCAATAACCCTGATATTTCAATAAGCCAGTCATATCTTTTTACACCCCGCCCAACCCTGAACCAGCTATTTTGCTAAAATTTGCTAAAAAATTGTGGATTAAAATTTTTTAATGTTAAAAATGTTAGTATTTTGCAGCTAAAATAATTAGCTATGTCAATTGCCAACAAAAACATGAAGTACCTGCGAAAGCTGAGAGGCTGGACCCAGGAAGAGTTTGCGCAAAAGCTACGAATAAAAAGATCCCTGGTCGGCGCCTACGAAGAGGAACGTGCCGATCCGCGAATTGACATCCTGGAAGCTGTTTGCGATATGTTTAAACTTACCCTTGACGATATACTGCGCAAGGATCTTAGTGAAGACTCCGGAAATTATTTAACCAAACGCAGGGCCATGAAACTGGCTGCCGGCCGGGCCGATATTCCCTTTGTTCCGGTAAAAGCAGCTGCCGGTTACCTTGCCGGTTATGGCGATCCCGATTTTATTGATGAACTGAATACGTTTACCCTGCCCTTTTTATCGGGCGGCAATTACCGGGCTTTTGAAATTGTAGGTGACTCTATGTTACCCACGCCCAGCGGTTCTGTAATTGTTGGTGAAAAGATTGACAGGATGGACGATCTTAAAAACAATGCAGCCTGTATCGTGGTATCGCGTAATGAAGGTGTGGTGTATAAACGCGTACAAAAAAATACACGTAACCAGGCTAAACTTACGTTGATCAGCGATAATCCTGTTTTTCAGCCTTATACTGTTAGTGCCGAAGATGTATTGGAAATGTGGGAAGCCCAGGTGGTTATTTCCAAAACCAGCAGTATGCAACGCTGGAATGTTAACCAGTTGGCCAATATTGTTACCGACCTGCAGCAACAGGTAAGCTCGTTAAAGAAGAAAGTAAATTAGTACGACGGCGGAATATAAAATAGAGGACAGCGGTGTGATCAACACCGCTTTTTTTATACCCTTTTTATAAGGCAGAACGTTTTTTGCGGCTGAGCTTGCGGATATGCTGCAGGCTGTTATTGATAACGGCATACACTTCTTCACCGGCCTGCTGTTTTACTTTATACCGTTTTCCATACCCGCTGAAAGCCGGTAACAGGCCCTGTTCCGCAGTAAAGTAAAAGCAAGGCAGGTCTGCCTTTTGCACCCCGTTTACTTTACGGGAAATAACCGGCCTTAAATGCCCCGATAAGGGATATCCTGTAATAGCCAGCACATCTTTTTGTATTTTATATTTTTCCAGGTTATGTACAAAACTGAAAGGCCCTTCATTAAACAGGTGATAACAAATATCCACCTGGTGTTCGCGATACCAGGCTTCTTCAATAAAATCTTCCTTTCCCTTTACCCATAACATTTGTATACCTGAAAAATTTTTACGCCAGCTTTTAAACTCCTGTGGTATGTTGTTAATAATACTGTAGGTAAAATCGCCCAGTATAATTAAGCGGTCTGCTTTAAAATAGTAAAGCTGGTGCATTAAGCGCTGCAGCTCCAGCTCATAGTCTGAAGCATGAATGAGAATATCGCCGGATTTTATTTTTTTAGAACGGCCCAGGTGCAGATCGGAAATAATAAGGGTATTGGCCGCCTCCCAGAAAATTGTTTTTTCGGGTGTCAACAGTAAGGGGGTATCCTGTACAATATGATAAAGGTAATCCTGCATACTGTTACAAATGTATTGAGAATTATGGCGAGCTGATGATGAATTAAAAAGGGAAAAGTAAAAATAAGCATGGGGGCGGGAGTGACAAACAGCGCAGTTGATTTTTGAACTAATATTTGTCACCATTTGTTATACCAACAGATGCCGGTGGAGGAGGCGAACATTATTCATTATCAGGTTTTGCCTGGCAGAAAAAAGTTTTATTGAGGAAAAGATGGCCCTGCCGGGCATTAGTGATGGCTGAAGGGCTGCCCCGCTTAGGCGGAAATAGCCCCGCCTTAAAGCGGGGGTATTGCAGACGGGCGGGGAACTGCTGCCGGTAAGGGTTACTGCAGCCGACAGCCCCAAATTCTTTTAGCCTGTCAACCAAACCCCGGCTGAACCCGTCTTTTTTTTCTGTAATCTTTTTCAGTAAATTCGTATTTCATGGAGACTGTAGCACAAATTCCCAAGTATAACCTTAATGAAGAACAGGAGCGAAAACTGATTCTGAGAGAGTACCGTTCACTTTTACGATCGCTGAAGCTGAAACTGAAACCGGGCGATAAACGCCTGTTACGTATAGCTTTTGAAATGTCGGTAGAAGCGCATAAAACCATGCGCCGGAAAAGCGGTGAGCCTTATATTTTACACCCCATAGCGGTAGCAAAAATCTGCGTGGAGGAGATCGGCCTCGGCGTACGCTCCTCCATCTGCGCCCTGCTGCACGATACCGTTGAAGATACGGATGTTACCCTGGACGATATTGAACGTGAGTTTGGCGGCGAGATAACCCGTATTGTGGACGGGCTGACCAAAATATCGAACGTAATAGATATAAATGCTTCGCAGCAGGCGGAGAATTTTAAAAAGATATTACTGACCCTGACCGATGACCCGCGGGTGATTTTGATAAAACTGGCTGACAGGCTGCATAATATGCGCACCATGGACAGCATGAAACGGGAGAAACAATTAAAGATTGCTTCGGAAACCGTATACGTATATGCGCCCCTGGCCCACCGGATGGGTTTGTATAATATAAAGACCGAGCTGGAAGACCTTTCCATGAAGTACATGGAGCCGGAAATTTATAAAGATATTGCCCAGAAACTGGCCGAGACCAAGCGGGAAAGGACCAAGTATATCAATGAATTTATACGCCCGTTAAAAGAGAAACTGGAAAAAAATAATTTCAATTTCGAGATCCAGGGCCGGCCAAAAAGTATTCACTCCATTTCCAATAAAATTAAGAAGAAGGGCGTAAGCTTTGAAGAAGTATATGACCTGTTTGCCATTCGTATTATTTTGGATTCACCCGTAGAGAGGGAAAAAGAGGATTGCTGGAAAGTGTATTCCATTATTACCGATGCCTATTCCCCCTCGCCTGAGCGTTTACGTGACTGGTTAAGCAGTCCGAAGGCCAATGGTTACGAAGCTTTGCATACCACTGTGATGGGCCCAAAAGGTAAATGGGTGGAAGTACAGATACGTACCAAACGAATGAACGAGATTGCTGAGAAAGGTTTAGCCGCACACTGGAAGTATAAGGAAGGCGGATCGGATGAAAGCCGTTTTGATAAATGGTTTCAGCAGATACGTGAGATGATCAGCAGCCAGGAGACGGACAGCATTGATTTTCTGCAGGATTTTAAGACCAGCTTTTTAACGGAAGAGATCTATGTATATACACCCAAGGGTGATGTAAAAATGATGCCGGTAGGTTCCACTGCATTGGATTTTGCCTTTGCCATTCACAGTGCCATTGGTGTAAAGACCATTGGCGCCAAGGTGAACCATAAGCTGGTGCCCATCAGCCATGTATTACGCAGCGGCGACCAGGTAGAGATCATTACCAGCAGTAAACAAAAACCGTCGGAAGACTGGCTGACATTTGTGGTGACCGCCAAGGCCCGCGGCCGGATAAAAGATGCGTTAAAGGAAGAGAAAAAGATTGTAGCGGATGAAGGTAAGTATACCGTGCAACGCAAGCTGGAAGGTTTGGGCGCCAGTATGCAGCAAAGTAATATTGATGAACTGGTGCAATGGTATAAACTAAGCTCCAACCTGGAATTGTTTTACCAGGTTGCCGTAAAAAATATTGATTTAAAAGACCTGAAAGAGTTTAAAGTAACGGGCGACCGGATTGAAGCCCCTAAACCCGTTAAGGTTATTGAACATAAGCCGGAACATCATCACCAGCAAAATAATAATTTAAAGAAGGATGCCGAGCTGATCATTTTTGGTGAGAGCAGCGATAAGATTGTTTATAACCTGGCCAACTGTTGTAAGCCCATCCCGGGTGATGACGTTTTTGGTTTTGTAACCACCGGCAAGGGATTAACGATACACCGGACCAATTGCCCGAATGCGACCAAGTTAATGGCCAACTATGGTCACCGGGTTGTTAAAACCAAATGGGCTAAAAACAAAGAAATATCATTCCTTACCGGTGTACGCATTATTGGTATGGACGATGTAGGTATTGTAAATAAAATTACCATGCTGATATCCGGTGAGTTAAGATTGAATATTGCGGCCATTACCATTGAAGCCAAGGAAGGATTGTTTGAAGGCAATATACGCCTGTATGTACATGACAAAGAAGAGCTGGATGAACTGGTAATGCGATTGAAAGCGCTGGAGGGTATTGATTCCGTGGAACGTTATGATACGGAGGATATACCAGGGTATTAAATTGTGATTTACCCTGCTTAAAGAATATAAACTAAAAGAGTCGCCTGTACAGGCGACTCTTTTAGTTTGTTATGGCACTATATGTTTATTGTTTTTTGGCACCGTTATTTGACAGTTCGTCAATAGCTGCGCCGTATTGAGGAAAATGTTTTTTTACATCCGCTTTAAAGCTGTACATCTGGAAATTATCATCCACCAGTTTGCCCTCTTCATTAATGATTACATACCTTGGAATACCGTTGAACTTAAACAGCTCACGCAGGTAATGGTAATCGCTGATTTTTAAATAGTGGGTATTGCCCAGTTTTTGTTCCTGTATAAATTTATTGTAGTCATCTTTGGGCGATTCATCTTCTGAAGTAATAAACACAAAATCAAATTCAGGTGTATTGGTAAACTTCTCTCTTACCGCATAATTACTTTTAATACCGGCTACACAGGGGCCGCAGGTAGTAGCCCAGAAATCGACATAGAGTCTTTTTCCTTTGTAGCGGTCAACAATACCTTTAAATATTTGTGCCGCCCGGGTATCGGGCAGGTCCGTGCCTATATTATTTTTACGTTTAAGGTCGGCTGCTGCCAGCCTGTCCTGCTCCCCGGCCAGGAACTTTTCTGTCAGCTGCTTTTTGCTAAAGTTCAAATAACTGTTCTTATCAGCTTCGGTCACATTATCAAAAACATAACGCAGGTTAAAAGGTAATGCCCGTACATGTATGATCTGTAAAATTAAATTGCTGTGCTGGGGCGCCAGTACATAAAACAGGGAATCAGTTACATGGTGTTTTCTTAGTTCCCTTTCCAGGGCAGGCGCTTCATTATTCACCAGCCGGTTGGCTTTAAAAACGGGTTCGCTATATTCCAGCCGGTTAATAAAAGTGGAGAATTCATTGGATATAAGCAGCTCCCTGTTGTTAAGGTTGAGATCGTTGATAAAATTAAAAAAAGAGGACTCTAACGGAAGCTGAACAATTTTATTAGCAGTATCCGACTTTTCATATTGCCGGTACATGGCATAATCAAACAGGTTGGTAGCAAATAATACATCCTGGTTGGCTAATGCGATAAGCTGTGTAGTTGCCGTTAGTTTTTTTTGATTAAACTCTTTACGCAACTGCGCTTTGGCATTTTTCCATTTCTCCAGTGTTGCTTTTTTAAAATCATCCGGGGCAGTAGTTTTAATGGCATCGTTTAGTTCCTTATACTTAATGCTTTGAAAGTTTATACCGGCCAATTCATTATTGATCTGGCCGGTAGTACCTGCATACCGGTAATATCCTTTATCCAGTTTTTTAGCTTCCTGCGTTGCTTTATCAACAATTACGGCCACGGTTTGCCCTGGTTCCAGGTAGAAGGGGATCCATACATCATCAATATTAATATTATTGATCTGCGGGTATTGTAATATAAACTCGGCTTCGAATGATCCGTCAGGGTTAATCTTTACTACAGTGGGATAATCCTCCCTGGTAAGGTTATTGGCGGTATAGATCATACCGGTGGTATAACTGCCGGCCGCGTTATATCCTTTTAAATAACCGATGACCCTGGAGGTTTTAGGAGCAAAGAAATCTCCCTTATTGAAATTCTTTATCAGGGTTTTATTAGGTGCTTTTGCCAGCTCCTTATCTATCCAGCTTTGTACTTTTTGGGGGACAATAATATTTGTCTGGGCATGAACAGTCCATACGCAGAACAGAAGGGTAAGCGTAAAAATATTTCTCATAAAACACATTATTTTCTTCACTAATGTAAATGAAAATAAGGCAGGGGCAATAGAAATATTGTTAAAATGAAAAGAACACCTGGCGGTGTTCTAATTGCCTTGTAGAGCCACTAGCATGGTGTCTCTACAAGGCTAAATATTTACCGGTATGACTGGCTTTTATTTTTTTAATTCCTTTGGGTTCACCGGCATACACCAAATTACCGCCCTGGTCACCGGCTTCGGGGCCCAGTTCAATTAACCAGTCCGCGCTTTTAATTACATCGGTATTGTGTTCAATCACCAGGATACTATGCCCCTGTTCGATCAATGCCTGGAAGGATGCGAGCAGTTTTTTAATATCATGAAAATGTAAGCCGGTAGTAGGTTCATCAAAGATGAAGAGGATATTATTGCCGGCCCGTCCTTTACCTAAGAAGGAGGCCAGTTTAATACGCTGTGCCTCACCGCCCGAAAGGGTATCAGATGATTGGCCCAGTTTTACATAACCCAGTCCTACATCGCTCAGGGGTTGTATGGCCCTGGCAACGGACTGGCCGTCTTTTACACTGCTGAAAAAATCAATGGCATCATCCACGCTCATGTTCAGCACATCATAAATACTGTTATCCTGCAGTTTTACTTCCAGCACTTCATCCTTAAAACGTTTACCGCCGCAGCTCTCACATACCAGGTGCACATCGGCCAGGAACTGCATTTCTACTACGGTTTCACCTTCACCCTTACAGGTTTCGCAACGACCACCTTCCACGTTAAAGGAGAAGTGTTTGGGCAGAAAGCCCCGCATTTTACTCAGCGGTTGTTTGGCAAAAATATCCCTGATATCATCATAGGCTTTAATATAGGTAACCGGGTTGCTGCGTGATGAACGGCCGATCGGGTTCTGGTCCACCATCTCTACCTGTTGTATGGTGTCGATATCACCAGTGATAGCTTTATGAAAACCTACTTTATCGCCGCTGAACTCCCCTTTTAGTTTTTGTAATGCGGGATAGAGAATCTGTTTTACCAGGGTTGTTTTACCGCTGCCGCTTACACCGCTTACCACGCAAAGTACATTCAGCGGAAAGCTTACATCAATATTTTTCAAATTATGCTGGCGGGCGCCTTCTACGGTAATGCTGCGGGTCCATTTACGTACTTGAGCCGGAGGTGTAATGCTTAGTACTCCGCTTAAATACTTACCGGTAAGGCTGGCCGGGTTGCTGATCAGTTCATCATAATCGCCCTGTGCAATTACTTCACCACCCAGGTGTGAAGCCAGCGGACCGATATCAATAATATGATCGGCCTGCTGCATCATCATTTCATCATGCTCTACCACAATTACCGTATTACCCAGGTCGCGTAATTCCTTTAATACCCTTATCAGGTTATCGGTATCCCTGGCATGCAGACCAATGGAGGGTTCATCCAATATATATACCGAATCGGTTAAGTTATTGCCTAAGCTACGGGTAAGCTGGATACGCTGGCTCTCACCACCGCTTAGGGTATTGGCTAAACGATTGAGGGTAAGGTAACCTAAACCTACATCCAGTAAAGTGTGTAAGCGGTTAACAATTTCAGTGATCACCCGGCTGCCGATGATCTTCTGGTTGGCAGTAAGGCCTTTGGTTAATTGTATAAAAAAATCGTTCAGGTCTTTAACCGGCATTTCACTGAGTTCACCAATATGTTTGCCACCTACTTTTACGCATAGGGCTTCTTTGCGCAAACGGGTACCCTCACATTCAGGACAGGTTGTTTTACCGCGGTAGCGGCTTAACAATACACGGTATTGTACTTTGTACAGGTTCTGTTCAACTTCCCTGAAAAAGTCGTTGATACCATTTACATATTCATTACCCGTATACAGGGTTTTAAATTGTGCCGGGGTGAGATCGGCTATCGGTTTGTGTATCGGGAAATCAAATCTTTTGGCGCCGCGTATAAACTGGTCTTTCCAGGCGCTTAATTTTTCGCCACGCCATGGAGCCACCGCTCCTTCATATACACTGATGAGTTTATTCGGTATCACCAGGTCCTGGTCAATACCCAATACCTGGCCATAACCTTCACAGGTAGGGCAGGCGCCAATGGGGTTGTTATAAGAAAACAAATTAGGCTGTGGCACTTCGAAAGTCATGCCGTCCAGTTCAAAACGGTTGTTGAAGTGTAACAGTTTTACCGAATCGTTTTTTCCTTGCACTTCTACATATACATCACCCTCGCCTTCATAAAAGGCTGTGCTTACCGAATCGGATAAACGGTGTTCATCTTCCTCGGTAAATGTTTTTACCACCATCCTGTCCACCAGCAGGTAAACACCGGCTATTTTTTTAGGGATTATTTTCTGTAGCTCCTTTTCTGTGAGGGCCGTAAGTTCATCCAGTTTATGTAAAGTGCCTGCTGTTTTATCACCGGCAATGTACAGGCGGGAAAAACCTTTCTGGATCAGGATATTCAATTCTTCGGGTACACTGCGGTTAGCATGTTGCTTAAAGCGGGAAAGGATAAACACTTTATCCCCTTCCTTACAGCCGGCAATGGCTTTTACCACATCCGTTACATCATCCTTGGTCACTTCCTTACCAGAAACCGGGGAATAGGTAATACCCATTCGGGCATATAATAAACGGAGGTAATCCTGTATTTCGGTCATACTACCCACGGTACTGCGGGGCGTACGGTTGATCACTTTCTGTTCAATGGCAATGGCCGGGCTTAGTCCTTTAATATAATCCACATCGGGTTTATTCATCCGGTTGAGGAACTGGCGGGCATAGGCGCTCAGGCTTTCCGCATAGCGGCGCTGGCCTTCTGCATAGAGGGTATCAATGGTAAGAGAAGACTTGCCGGAACCCGATACACCCGTTACAATAATGAGTTTATTACGGGGAAACTCGACAGTGATATTCTTTAAATTATGGACCCTGGCCCCTTTAATAAGTATATTTTCTGCGGAAATTACGGTACCCTGCCCCTCGTGGTTATGCTCTTTTATTTTGCTGCTCCTTGCCATAGTCTACAAAAATAAACCCATTGCCTGATGTTATAAAAAACAATTATCCCTATTTTAAAAATTCGCTGAAATGCAATACAGTATTACGTTTCAGGTTCAATTTCGCCAGTGCCGGTTTTACCAACCGGCCAATAGTACCCGAAATCCGGTAAAAGAGTATTAACATTTGTTTTAGAAAATTGATCGCAAAAGGCACAATAAATATTTGGCGGTTATCTAAAATGGTGTAATTTTAATTTCCAATCAATCCAATGAATAAAATGAGAAACCAAAAAATCACACGCCTATTGTCATAAACTTCTACTCAATTTTTTTAGTTCAACCGAATTTACTTTAAAACCAATATCTATCGTCGTGTACGTGTGCGTAAGCATTGTGTACATGGGGAAACTATTAAACCTGTAGGAGTATTATGAAATCATTCAGTCAAAAAACCGACAATGAGTTGGTGGACCTGTTCACCAATGGTCATCTTGATGCGCTTGAAACCTTAGTTTTAAGGCATAAGGACAAATTATACACATCCATCTTATTTATGGTAAAGGACAAACACCTTGCCGAAGATATTTTCCAGGATGTTTTTATCCGTGTTATAGACACGATGCGTAACGGACGTTATACCGATGAGGGTAAGTTTTTACCCTGGGCCATGCGTATTGCCCACAATTTATGTGTAGATCATTTCCGTAAAGTAAAACGCACTCCTACCATCCGCACGGGCGATGACAAGGACATATTTGAAGTGCTTAACTTCTCTGAAGAAAGTGCCGAGTATGTAATGATCAAACGCCAGAGTCATGACAGGGTTCGTAATATGCTGGATCATCTCCCCGAGGATCAGCGTGAAGTGATCATTCTCCGTCATTATGCCGACATGAGTTTTAAAGAAATTGCTGCAGCTACCAATTGCAGTATTAACACAGCTTTAGGACGTATGCGTTACGGCTTAATAAATCTGAGAAAAATGATGACCCAAAGGCAGATTGCATTATAATTTCCCTTATGTTTGCAATACACGAACAATCATTCGTTTCACCGAATATAAGCTTGTCGTTCTGTATTTCCTGACGAAAAATCAAATTGATATATAGCAGTTTATCAACTTGCTTGCCGGTCGCCGGGTTTTTACAGAACGACACCAAATTGAAACCGTTTTCTTTAAGAGGAAACGGTTTTTTTGTTGATATCATATAAGGCAATTTAGGATGTAGGATTTTTGATTTAGGATTTATTGATAGGTACCCGGTATAATTGGATTATGCGAAACTTTGGTGCTATGCGAAACTTTTAGTTTCGCATCCATATTCTATTGCCTCCGGCAATCTACTTTACTTAAACAAACCATAAACATTCACCCTTCCAAACTAATTTCTATTCACTTTTATGCAACAAAAAAGCCGCTCTTACGAACGGCTCTGATCTAACATTTTTACTATTATCCCCTATATTTCATCCCTATTCTTCAGTAGTCATGAGCAGGCCATCATTCAATAATATTTCTCAGTATATTTATAAATAAAACTTTTTTTACCCTACTTCAGTTTACGAAATCAATTTCATTTTTTTAGTATAAGTTATTGGGTTTAACAACTAGCCATATATATAATTGATAGTCAAATAAACCCGAAGTCCTAGCCGTTACATAAAAGAATATGCCTACATCACAGAATCACATTACAACAATAGCGTTTATTAGCAATTTGACATTTGATTATGTTGAAACTTATTCATTTCAGCGCGGTATAGACTTTGAAGAAAGTACTAACCTGATTAAACCAGAATATGAAAGCCTGAAAGTCAGGAAGGAAAACAAGAACAATTTAACATCAGTTGAAGAAAAACGATTTTTAATATTACAAGAATTTTTCGGTTTCACACAATATATAATTAATGAAAAGGGGACACTCCATCCTTCCAGTAAAAAGACAAACCGGTTTCAATTTACTGATCCATTAGTCAGAAGACTTATTAGTATTTTAAAGACTGAAATCAAAAGTATACCACAATGGATGTGCGCCCCAACCTATCGCGATGCATTCGTTTTTTACAACAATAAAGAAGAAATCATATCAACACTTAATGTTTGTTTAGATTGCCAATATATGGAAACGAAAATGCACAATCATATAAACGCCGACATTGAAACCTATGATTTGCTTAAACTTTTTTTTATTGACATTGGCCATGATGTTGAGGTAAAATAATATTTGATTTAAACGCAACGTACTTCCAGGCAACCCCTCCGGCCCCTGCCCAATAGCATTACTACTGTTGAACGGAGCCCACCACATTGCTGTGGGGGCAAGCTATCGCAAGGGACGATCAATCAGGGAAATACAGCCGGCTCCCAAATAAAAAAGCCGCTCTTACGAACGGCTCTGTATTGATATTTTTATCATTATCCCAAAGGAATATTAAAAGGCACTTTTTTAGGAGGCAGACATTTTTTGTCGTCGCAGGTCTGGAAGGTAAGCTCACCTAACAGGCTGGTTTTTACATTTGATTTTACTTTTACTACCTGTACAAAATCCACCGTTTTTGAATACTGGTTGGCTGAGGCGCCCAGTTTGGCATCGTGGAATTTTTCCATTTTACCTTTTTCTTTTACAGTGCCGTCCATAGTTAATAATGGGTTAGCAGTAAACTTAAAAGTGGTAGGCATGGCTATCGCATCTTCCGGTTGGGTTTGCGAGTATAAATGCCAGCCCGATTCCATGGTAGCCGTTAAATGCACTTCGTAGGTTTTATCGGCAATTTTTTTGGCGGTAAACTTCCAGCTTACCGGGTTGGTCTGCGCAAAACTCATGGCAGTAACCCCTAATAGTAATGCAAGCGTAATTATTTTTTTCATACTGTTTAGATATAAATGTTCAGCTATTAAACACCAAAGAAAAACAATTGTTTGGGTAATAGTGTACTAATGTAACGTTAAACTTACCCGTTAACCTCCTGTAGACGATTTACTTAGCCTACCAGTTGCTTGGCCATTAATAAGGTTTCAATGATCTCGCGACCGTCGGTATTACCTAAAATGGAGGAGCAGGCACGCTCCGGGTGAGGCATCATACCAAATACATTGCGGTTGCTGTTACTGATGCCGGCAATATTGTTGGTGGAACCATTGGGATTACCCAGGTCGTTCACCTCACCGTTCTCATCGCAATAGCGGAAAATAACCTGGCCATTAGCTTCCAGCCCGGCTAAAGTAGCTTCATCCGCAAAATAACGGCCTTCACCGTGTGCAATCGGAATTTTATATATAACCTCTTTATTTTCAATTGCTTCCTTATAAAAACCATCCGGTTTAATAAAAGTGTTCTTACAAATGAACTGCTGGTTCTGGTTACGCAGTAAAGCGCCGGGTAACAGGTGCGACTCACATAAGATCTGGAAGCCGTTACAAACCCCGAATACCTTTCCGCCTTCATTGGCAAAAGCGATCACATCCTGCATAATATTGCTGAAACGGGCAATGGCGCCGCAACGCAGGTAATCACCGTAAGAGAATCCACCGGGTAAAACAATACAGTCATCTGTGGAAAAACCGGGCAATCCCTTGTCCTTATGCCATAACATGGTTACTTCCTGACCAAGGTCTTTAGACAGGGCATCCTGCATGTCTCTGTCGCAATTAGAACCCGGAAAAACAACAACACCAAATTTCATAAATGGAGGCTTTATTAATAATGCTGCGAAGGTAATAAAAGCAGGTGAGCAGGCAATGCTGAAAAATTGAATCGTAGTTTTTTTTGCATTTTCCTGCAGGCAGCGGGTATTGCCAATTGTCTACAATTCTCTTAAAACATAGTAGAATATGGGTTTTTATTCCGATTTTTACCGCTATTAATAATCCCCTTAAAAAAAATCATCGCAACCGCAATTAACATGAAGCTGGAGCATATTGAGGCTTTTCAACAAATAGTGGGAAGCCAGTACGTACAAACCGATGCCGAAACCCTTGAGCAATATTCCCACGATGAAACAGAACGCCTGGTGTTTTTACCGGACGTGGTTATTCGCCCCCGCACTGCCGAGGAAATCAGTGCGATCATGAAAATATGTAATGCGAATGGCATCCCGGTTACACCCCGTGGTGGCGGAACCGGTTTAAGTGGCGGCGCCCTGCCCCATTTAGGTGGTGTGGTGATAACTACTGACCGTTTAAATAATATTATTGAAATAGATGAGCGTAACCTGCAGGTAACCACCGAACCCGGTGTAATAACCGAAGTGTTACAGAACGCCGTTAAAGAAAAAGGATTGTTTTACCCGCCCGACCCCAGCAGTCGCGGCACCTGTTTTATTGGTGGTAATATTGCCGAGAACAGCGGTGGACCAAAAGCGGTAAAATATGGCGTGGTAAAGGATTATGTACTGAACCTGCAGGTGGTTTTACCTACCGGTGAAATTATCTGGACCGGCAGCAATGTATTAAAAAACTCCACGGGTTATAACCTTACCCAGCTAATGGTGGGCAGCGAGGGCACCCTGGGCATTGTGACCCGGATTGTTTTACGACTTATCCCTTTACCCAAGTACGACCTGCTGATGCTGGTACCCTTTGTATCATTAGAAAAAGCCAGCGAAGCAGTAAGTGCTATTTTCCGGGCCGGCTTTACGCCCAGCGCTATGGAGCTGGTAGAAATAGATGCTTTACAGATAGTGAGCAAAATGGTGGACAGCCATGCCGTACCGGTAACTGATGATATTGCAGCCCATTTAATTATTGAAGTGGATGGTAATAACCTGGATGTATTGATGCAGGAGATGGAACAGATTGCCGAAGTAACTACCCAATACGAAGGTGGTGAGGTTTTCTTTGCAGACGATTCCCAGCAAAAAGATGAATTATGGAAACTGCGCCGCCGTACTGCAGAAGCGGTAAAGATGGCAGGCTATACCATTGAAGAAGATACGGTAGTGCCCCGTGCAGAATTGCCCGCATTGGTAAAAGGTGTAAAAGCGCTGGGTCTGAAACATGGTTTTCATGCCGTATGTTACGGGCATGCAGGGGATGGCAATTTACATATCCGTATCAATAAACCAGGTACACCTAACAGCCACGGTGATGAAGCCATGACCGCCATCCTGCGTGAATTATTTGCACTGGTAAAAAGCCTGGGCGGCACCATCAGCGGTGAGCATGGTATTGGCCTGATACAGAAGCCGTATATGGATATTGCCTTTGATCCTGTACAGTTACAGATCATGCGTGGTATTAAAAAAATATTTGACCCGAACAATATTCTGAATGCGGGTAAAATATTTGACCATGCTTAATAAGCCCGGATCGCTTTAACGCAGGTTTAACAGCATTTGAAAATATCTTTGTAACGCTGATACAAACTAAAACATTTGTGTTAGCGTTATTTATTACTGAACCGTTCAAGATTAATTTTAGGACTATGCAATTGAAAAAAATTTTTATAGGTCTTGGCTTAATAGGCCTTACTACAGCCTCTTTTGCCCAGGACAAAACCAATACGCCTGAACCCGAAGAAAAGTTTTTTAAACTGGAAAACCTGTTTACCGGTGGAAACGTGAGTATTGGCTTTGGTAACGGTCAGTTCTCTGCCGGTGCTATCCCCCACTTTGGTTATAAACTGGCCAATTGGGTAGATGCCGGTGTAGTGTTCAATTTTGCGTATAATGGTGTACGTGATTATTATGAGTTTGGCGATAAAGTAAAACAGTTCACTTATGGACCCGGTGTGTTTACCCGTTTATACCCGGTTGACTTTTTGTTTGTACAGGGACAGTTTGAGCACAATTTCAGCAGCCTGAAATACGAGCCGGCCTCCGGAAGCAGTTCGTATATCGGTGAAACCATAAAATCGGATGTGAGTTCGTTATTAGTAGGTGCCGGTTATGCCCAGGGTCGCCAGGGAGGCAATAATACCTTTTTTTATATTTCCCTGTTGTTTGACGTATTGAAGAACCCTAATTCTCCTTACGTCAATGTTTCATTAGACCCTAACAACCCTGGTAACAGGCGTATAACCATGGCCCCGATCATCAGGGCCGGTTTCAATATCGGTTTATTTCAAAACAGGTATGGACGTTATTGATTTTGTATAAGCGTATTATAGAGAAAGTCCTGTTGTTTATCAACAGGACTTTTTTATTTTAACTGCCGGGCTTTAGTAACTTTACAAACTAAAGCAACAGCAAATGGGTATCTGGAAACAAATAGCCGAATATTTATACATTAAAAAGAAAGATAAGGACCGGCCCGACAGCTCCTGGGTAAAGTATATGCATGGCATTAACCGCCTGAGCATACTGTTATTCCTGGTAGCTTTAATTATCCTGGCCTTTAAATTAGGCTGTTAAAAAATCAACGATCGATCTTGCTGCTTTTTCCGAAGCATTCCCACCCTGGCTTAATAATTCTTTCAGGGCTTTATAATCATTGGCCAGTTCCTGTTTACGTTGCGGATCATGTAGCAAAGCCTCCAGCTCCTTTGTGATATTTGCCGGTGTCAGTTCATGCTGTATCAGTTCCTTCACTACAGGCTTATCCATGATTAAGTTTACCAGCGAAATATATTTTATACTGATCACTCTTTTGGCAATGGCATAAGAGATTGGCGAGCCTTTATAACATACCACTTCCGGCACCCCGAATAAAGCCGTTTCCAGTGTAGCCGTACCCGATGTTACCAGGGCAGCGCTGGACTGTCGCAAGAGGTTATAAGTCTGGTTACTGACATAGGATACATTATCGTAGCCCTGTAACATTTCATCATAAAAACTTTCGTCCAGACCGGGCGCCTTGGCCACAATAAACTGGTAGGCCGCAAATTGTTTGGCTACCTGTAACATGATGGGCAGTTTAACTTTTATTTCCTGCTTACGGCTACCCGGTAATAAGGCCACTACCGGCTTATCGGATAGTTTTTGCAAGGGTTGCCCTTGCATAGCTTCATCAATTACATTCACCAGCGGATGGCCCACATATTCCACCTCCCAGTTCCATTTGTCTTTAAAATAATCTTTTTCAAAAGGCAGTATCACCAGCATTTTATCAATGCACTGCTTCATCATTTTTACCCGGTTGGCCTTCCAGGCCCATACCTGCGGGGAGATATAGTAAATAACTTTTATGCCCTGTTCCTTTGCCCATTTGGCAATTCTCAGGTTAAAGCCGGGATAATCAACCAGTATAATAGCATCGGGTTTATAATCGCTGATATCCTGTTTACAAAATGCCAGGTTTTTAAAGATGGTCCGCAAGTTCATCACCACTTCCACAAAACCCATAAAAGCCAGGTCGCGGTAATGTTTTACCAGGGTGGCCCCTG
>CAYUMH010000056.1:0-5356 GCA_964445775.1 uncultured Terrimonas sp. | reverse complement strand
CGCCCCCCCAGGCCCTGAAATCGGCGCCGGGTTGTAAGGTTTTGATGGCTTTGATCAGGTTACTACCATGCAGGTCGCCGGAGGCTTCGCCGGCGATGATATAGTATTTTGTTGTATGAGGATTCATAAAAAGTGTTCAAATGTACAAAGGTTTACAGCAGTGTGGGATATAAAAATGACAGTTGCGCCGTTGCCTGGAGAGATGGTGGTGTTAAAAAAATAAATTTTCAAAAAAGTCCTCATTTCCAAAAAAACCTTACTTTTGCAGCCCATTATAAAGTTTAGCAGGTTTGCGAATACTTTATCATGTGTAGGCTGAATGCCTTAGGTTCTTTCAGTTTTGCATAATAGTCTTCCGGATGTGGTGAAATTGGTAGACACGTCAGACTTAGGATCTGATGCCGCGAGGTATGGGGGTTCGAGTCCCTCCATCCGGACAAAAAATTAACCCCTAACCGGGAAAATGAAAGAACAGTTACTTATCCGGTAACTGTTTTTTCATTTTATAATAAAATGTATCCGACCTTGTCGGGCTTTAAAAACATATCATGGCAACAATTACTAAAGAAAACATCGGTCTATTGCACGAGAAGCTTTCCGTTACAATAGAAAAAAACGATTATCTCCCTTCTTTTGACAAAGCATTAAAAACATACAGCAAGCAGGCTAATATTCCCGGCTTCAGAAAAGGAATGGTACCTGCCGGTTTAATTAAAAAAATGTACGGTGCTTCTTTATTTACCGATGAGGTATTAAAGACCATTGACAAAGAATTAAACGCTTACCTGCAAAGCGGCCAGGTGGAGATCTTTGCCCAGCCCCTTCCTTTGGAAGCCGATTTCAAAAACATTGATGTAAACAATCCACAGGATTACACTTTTAACTTTGAGATTGGTGTAAAACCTGAGTTTACTTTACCTGATCTTGGCACTGCCAACATTACCGGTTATAAAGTAACCGTTACCGATGCCATGTTAAATGAAGAAGTAGAGCGTTTACAAAACCGCTTTGCCGATACCAAAGAAGAAACAGCGGTAACCGGTGAGGATAATGTATTAACCCTTGCTTTTACTGAAAGCGATGAAAAAGGCAATACCATTGAAGGTGGTGTTACCAGCAACCAGGTATATGTTACCAAATATTTTAACGACGCTACCCGTGCTGCTTTACAAGGCAAAGCGGTTAACGATACCGTTACCATCCAGTTAAAATCGGCTTTTGAAGATAAAGAACTGGCTTCCGTACTGGAAGACCTGAAAATAAACGAACAGGAAGGTGCTGCTGATAAGTATTTCACCCTTACCATTAACAAAATTGGTTCTAAAGTTAAGAAAGAACTGAACCAGGATTTCTTTGACCAGTTGTATCCTAACCAGGAAGTAACCACTGAAGAAGACCTGCGCAATAAAATAAAAGCGGAGATTGAAGCCTACTGGAAAAGCCAGAGCAGCAACCAGATCCAGGACCAGATTTTCCACCAGCTGACCGACCATACCACTATTGAGTTTCCTGAAACTTTCCTGAAAAGATGGTTACAACAGCAGGGCACTGAAGAAGGCGCGGCTCCTAAAACGGATGAGCAGGTTGAACAGGAGTTCCCCGGCTTCCTGAAACAATTAAAATGGTCACTGATCTCTGAAAAAATCACCAAAGACCAGGCTATTGATGTTAAACCTGAAGAAGTACGCCAGTTTGCCCTGAATCAATTGTTCAGCTATATGAGCGGCATGGGCGGAGGTATGAATTTAGAAGACCAGCCATGGGTTAAAGAGTATGTAGACAAGATGATGAAGGACAGGAAGTACGTGGAAGATGCGTTCATGCGTTTACAAACACAAAAAATGTTCGACTGGGCCGAAACACAGGTAAAACCGGTTGAACAGGAAATATCTGTTGACGATTTCACTAAAATGGTACAGGAGCACCAACATGCTCACCATTAATAGATAAGAACAAGTTGTAAAACCCCTCCTTAGAGGGGTTTTATTTTTATGGACCAGCTGCATCGCCCTGATTACACTCCTGTTGTCCCCACAGCATTGTGGCGGACTCCGTTCATCGTTTGGTTCGCTTATCAGCACTGAACGCTCCTGTTTATGAAATCAGTTTTTTGTGGTTTTTATCGCCGGAGGCGATAGAATGGTGATGCGAGACTACAAGTCTCGCATAGCAGGATGGTCATGCGAAACTGCAAGTCTCGCACAGCAGGGATGTCGTACAGCAAATCACACATAGCAAAGAACAACAGCTTTGTGCCTAAAGCTTTTGGCTTTAAGCTTTCAGCTTTCAGCCTTTTCTTGCCAATTTGTCTTATTTCTTTCATTTTCCCTCAAACCTGTCATAGTATTTTGTGGTTTTAGCATTTGGACGGATATTTGAAGGAAACAAACCCGTAGCAGCATTACAGGTAAAGGGCCGGTGAATAAAAACCAAATCCTTATCTTTTTTGTTACTATATTAGTTTTACCATCATTCAATTAATAATTTTTATAGATGAGCTTTAATTCTGAATTTGAAAAATATGCTGTAAAGCATCGCGGTATATCCAGTAATACTTTACATGGTTATGCATCGCACCTGGTTACCGGCCTTACTCCTAATATTATTGAAGAGCGCCCGATGAATGTAGCCGTAATGGATGTATACAGCCGTTTAATGATGGACCGTATTATATTTTTAGGTTACCCCATTAATGATGAAGTAGCCAATATTATTACGGCCCAGTTATTATTCCTGGATTCTACCGACCGTACCCGTGATATTAATATGTATATCAACAGCCCCGGTGGCAGTGTATATGCCGGCTTAGGTGTATACGATACCATGCAGTATGTAAGTCCTGATGTAGCCACTATCTGTATTGGTATGGCAGCCAGTATGGGCGCTATCCTGTTAACAGCAGGCAGTAAGGGCAAACGTGCGGCATTGAAACATGCCCGTGTAATGATGCACCAGCCAAGCGGCGGCATCGGCGGACAGGCCAGCGATATTGAAATTACTGTTAACGAGATCCGTAAACTGAAAACTGAGTTATACGATATTGTTAACTACCATAGCAATCAACCCCTGGATAAAATTGAAGCCGACTTTGACCGTGACCATTGGTTAACAGCCACTGAAGCCAAAGAGTATGGCCTGGTAGATGAGGTATTGCTGACTAACCCAAGGAAAGAGAAGAAGGATTAATTTGGTGATTAGCCAATGTGCTGATTTGCTAATGAAAGACTTAAAAAAAGTTGAACAGTATTACTGAACGGTGCAGTGAGTAACCCGCAACAACTATGTTAGGGCGCAGCACAACAGGCGATGATAGTAGTACAACAGCCGGTAAAATAAAAAGTAAAATTTAAAAAATTAAAATAGCATGAACCATAATAATTTATTATCAGGTAACTGGCGCATGGAAGATGAAGAGGATGAAAAACAACCGGAAGATAAACGGGACGACCTGATGATGCTGAATAAGAAACTGGAAAAATTATTTTTCGAGAAAAGAGCCGTATACCTCTGGGGTGTAGTGGACGATAAATCCGCCAGGGAAGTAACCACCAAGTTATTATTGCTGGAAGCGGATGCTCCGGGTAAAGAAATTAAATTTTATATCAACAGTCCCGGTGGTGTAGTAACCAGCGGTATGGTGATACATGATACCATGAAACTGATCAGCAGCCCGGTAAGTACCATTTGTATGGGTATGGCTGCCAGTATGGGTAGTATTTTGCTGAGTGCCGGTGAAAAAGGTAAACGCTTTATTTACCCTAACGGTGAAGTAATGATCCACCAGCCTTCATTAGGTGGTATGATGCGTGGTGTTGCTGCCGACCTGGAGATACAGGCCCGCCAGACACAGCGTGTAAAAGAGATAGGCGCCCGTATTTTAGCGGAGAATTGCGGTAAAACCATGGAGCAGATCATGAAAGATTTTAACCGTGACTATTACATGGATGCCAAAGAAGCTATTGCGTACGGTATTGTAGACGGCATTGTAGATAAGCTATAAAACCTTATTAATCAAAAAGTTGTTGTAAAAAACTATTTTTGTAATATAGCAAAAAAAAAGCCCTTCTCTCAGGAGGGTTTTTTAATTTTGCATATTAATCATTCAGTAACGCGTTTGCCTGTTATGACTGGATTTCCCAGGTTTGTTTGAAGCCTGTTAAAATCAGCCCGATAACGCCGCAAACAGACGTGACACTCAACTAACGGCATTTTAATTTGTTGTAATAACATGGCAAAGAGTCCCTTACATTGTTCGTTTTGTAATCGCACCCGTGATGATGTGAAAATTTTAATTGCAGGGCAGGAAGCGCATATTTGCGAAAACTGTGTGGAACACGCCCGTGAGATCATTGAACAGGAACTGGTTTCCCGCGATGACAAAGGCAGCTCCGGCTTTAAACTCACCATTAAAAAGCCGGTGGAGATCAAGAAATTTTTAGATGAGTACGTGATTGGCCAGGATGATGCGAAACGCACCATGGCCGTAGCGGTATATAACCACTACAAACGTTTAAAGCAACGCAACGGCGATAACAAAGAGAATAATAACGATGTTGAAATAGAGAAGAGCAATATTATTATGGTGGGCGAAACCGGTACCGGTAAAACCCTGCTGGCAAAAAGTATTGCCCGTTTACTGAACGTTCCTTTTACCATTGTAGACGCTACTGTCTTTACCGAATCGGGCTATGTGGGTGAGGACGTGGAAAGTATTTTATCGCGTTTGCTGCAGGTATGTAATTACGATGTGGCAGCTGCAGAACGCGGCATTGTGTTTATTGATGAGATTGATAAAGTAGCCCGTAAAGGCGATAACCCTTCCATTACCCGCGATGTAAGCGGTGAAGGTGTACAACAGGGTATGCTGAAGTTACTGGAAGGATCGGAAGTACTGGTACCACCACAGGGTGGCCGTAAACACCCGGAACAAAAGCTGGTAAAGATCAACACACAGAATATATTGTTTATTTGTGGCGGTGCATTTGACGGTATTGACCGCATTATTGCCCGCCGCGTACAAACCAATACCATTGGCTTTAACGTAGATAAAGAGCAGCAGGAGGATATGAAGAAGAACCTGCTGAAATACGTTAACCCCACGGATTTAAAAGCATTTGGTTTAATACCCGAGTTACTTGGCCGTTTACCGGTGGTTACCCACCTGGATCCGCTGACAGCAGAAACCTTACGCTCTATTTTAACCGAGCCCAAGAATGCCCTGATTAAACAGTACAAAAAATTATTTGAGCTGGAAGGCATTGAACTGGTGATTGAAAACGCAGTATTGGATTTTATGGTGGAGAAAGCCGTAGAATACAAGTTAGGCGCCCGTGGTTTACGCAGCATTTGCGAAAGC
>CAYUMH010000055.1:13870-28228 GCA_964445775.1 uncultured Terrimonas sp. | reverse complement strand
CACAAATGGTGGCATCGGCTACGCTGGCAGTAACCACGGGTATTTCTGTTTGGAGAGTAACGGAATCACGGTAAATGATCACTTCAGCAAAGGATAGATCATCAAGGGCAAAATCATTGCCACTGGTGCCGCTGTTTTTGTTAATAATAGCGATAATGGCACTGGTATGATCACCTGCATTCCAGGTAGTATAAAACTGTTGCCACTGGCAGGTGGCAGAGGGTGCATTTAAATCGTTGCCCAACGGTATACCATTAATGGAGAACTGCAGGTTGGCAGGATTACTGGTTATTAAACTTTGTAACCACGCTGAGAATACATAATTGGTATTTGGTTTTACTGTAATTTCCTGCGACCACACTACGGTATTGGGTACGGCAGCACCATTCACCAGCATCATATTGCCGTTATTCCCTGTATGATCAGTGCAGGGAGAAAAATTGGGGTGCCATACACTCACATTATTACTCACGGTATAAACGCCTTCGCTTAACCCGGAGTTTGCATTGTAAGTATAAGAGGAGCTTAAGCCTGCATTTCCCTGGGAAAAGTCGCCATTGGTAATGAGATTGTTACCAGGCCGCTGCGCATGTAAATAATAAGTGGTGGGTACTGCAGGGTTAATGGCAACAGGGTTGGCAATATTAGTGGCGGATAAACCGGTAGCCGGGAACCAGCAATAACTTAGAGCCGGTAAACTGTTTAACTGTAAAGTGCTGTTCTCACAAAGGGTGGTATCGCGGTTAATGATCAGGCTGTCAATGATAATATCAATGATCAGTTCTTTTTGTATACTAAGTGTACAGCCAGTAGCCGTAATAACGTCCATTTTAACGGTATAGCTGCCGGTGTTGTTGTACAGAACAGTCGTAGTATTGTCTGTATTATTGGTCGTGCCATTGCCAAAATCCCAGGCAATGCCGGTGGTTTGTGGTGTTTCGTTAACAAAGGTTATCTGTAACGGGTTACAAACATCCTGTACAAAACTAAAATCAGCCGTTTCGTGCACCACATTAAAACTATCCCTGGTTGTACAGCCAAAGCGTGTCATGTCCACCCAATACACACCCGTAGTGGTTACATCTATGGCGCTGGTGGTTTCCCCGGTACTCCAGGCATAAGTGATATTTGATGGTAAATTTTTTTGTAGTGTAATGGTTTGTCCGGGACAAATAGTTAGTTGTTGTATAGGGTTTTTAGCGGGTGCTGCAAGTACTACAACTGGTTTACAATAAGAAGCCTGTGTGGGCAGGCCGTCATCCACAGTTAAGTTGATATTATAAGTGCCGGGTTGATTATAAGTAAAAGGCGGCGGGTTTTGAGCGGTAGTGCTGGGTATGGTAGCATTGTTACAACCGGGGAACTGCAGACGCGTGAGAGTGCTGTTATTGGCATTAGTAATGAAGCTATACAGGTCGTTCTCTATTCTGAATATTTTAGAGATGGAATGCGGGAAGCTCAGTCCACCAGTATTACCAATGGCTGTTGCTACAGGGGTACTGGATAAATCGTTATTAAAATCGAGCTTTACTAATTGATTAAATCCATTTCGGGCATTAATGAGATAGCCCACAGTTTTGTCACATGTTTTTATAATAGTAATATCCAAAGGGGCTTGTAATACACCGTTAAGATTTCCGAGATTTACACCAACAGGAGTGTTGGTTAAACTGTTCCCAAAATCCAACCGGGTCAATGAGTAATTTGAAGGTGCATTTAAATTGTTAGATCCTGCATTGACAACAAAAACTTTCCAGTTCCCATTGTCATTTATTGCATAACATCCCGTAGGGTATTGTAAGCCTCCAATATTGCCAAGATTTACAGCGGTCGGCGCTGCATCAAAGTTATTTGTGAAATCAAAACGAGTAATAGTGTTGTTTTGGCTATTAAAGGTTAAGCCATGCCACATCCCGTCTTTTTGAAATAAAGTGAAATCTATGGATTGGGATAAATTGCCGATATTACCCCAGTTAGTAGCTGTAGGATTGGGGTTAGTCAAATTATTACCAAATTCAACTTTTAAAATTCGTTCCGGCATACCCACACCACTAAAACCGGCAACAATAATTGCATACCATTTTCCTTCATTTTTCACCACTTGTATTCCTTCGCCTGAGTTGGGAATGATGCCACCAAAATTTCCAAGATCAGTAGATGTGGGGATATTTAAAAGACTATTACCAAAATCCAATCGAATTAAACCACCAGGGTTATGATTTACAACAAATCCATAGTAATTGCCGTTATCATAAACATAGTCCATAAAAACGGGTGTTCTTAAATTACTACCGGGGTTGCCAAGATTAGTTCCCGTAGGAGGAACAGTAACATCACCCACGCAAAAATTCCAATAGTAAGAAGAAGCATTAGTGGATTGATTTTGAATATTGATGGGATTGTTGACACAAACTGTATCAGGAGCTGTGAAAAGAGGTGTGACGTTGAGTTGCGGATGGGTTAAAGGAGTTAAATAGTCTTCTGCCTCCCCGGCCGGGCACAAGCCCGAAGCATTTAAAACAGATGATTGATCAGATGATATCCTGAACCTGAACGCAAACTCATTACTAATGCCATAAGGTAAGTACTGGGGTAATCCTGTCCATGTCAATGAAGCCGAAGTACTGTTATTAGGTACTGTTGTTGTTATACGTTCATTAACTGTAAAAACTCCGTCCCGGTTATGATCAAACCATGCTGACAGGTAAGCATGGTTTCCCGTAGTATTGCCAACAGGTAAATTAAGGGAATAGCTTCCATTTCCATCATAGGCGGGAAAAGAACTTACTGCTTCTTCGTCAACACCCTCTGCATTGTCGTCCAGGGTTTGAACATTGTCTGCATCTGCTGCAACATTCCCTATTTTTAAACTGGTATTTTGCTGCATACCGGGTAAAGGCGGGGTGTAATTACAACCATTTATGTTAGTGTAGGACAGTTTATGTTGTGCAAAGCCGTAAGAAGCGGGAAGATCGCCCCTGTCTACCGGGGCAAAAATTCCAAAGGCAACAGCCATGCCTCCTCCTACTGAGTTATCCAGTGATGTTTTAATTGTCAGTATTCCGGAATTGGGTGAATTTGTAGATAAAATCGGGTTTTGACCTGTAGCAGAGGCATTGCCATAAGTGCTTTTAAGAATGGCAGTGGTGGTGCCGCAACCTGTAAGGGGGTTAACAGTTTGCGAAGAGTTTTTAAAAAACTCTAAAACAGACCAGTTGCTACCGGTAGTGGTAAATGTAATTACTTCGTTAACTGTACTTGCCTCTGCATCAGCCGCGATAAAAGTAAAAGGAGTAGGGTTGCCGTCACGCGTTGCAGCTATTGTCATTGTAAATGTAATATTGTTGACTCCTCCGGCTGCTTCACTTCTGAACAACGCCGGTCTGATATTGGGATTTGTAAAATTGTATAATAAATGTAATACAGCTCCTGACCATGTATTCATTTGGCTTGGAACGAGTTGGTTAGCATTTATTACGTCCGAAAAGGTAATGGTGATATTTAATCCGTCGTGGGTAATAAAGGTTTTACTGACCCCGTTACCGGGGGTTATTCCAGACCAGTCAAACCACCACAATTGATTCTTTAGTACGCCTGTTCCTGATGTCGCATATTGAGCCCGGAGAAATAGGTTTAAGCTTAAAAAAAAGAGTAAAAAAAGATACCTCATAATGGTTAAATAGCCAAATAGTCTTATTGGGTCAGGCAATTAGTTACAAATAAAAATAGCACTATTTACTTTATGCATTGTTGAATATATGCATGTATTTTTGCCGGAATATCTTAAAAGGCGGGATTTTAGCACTTTTTTTAAGAACTCAAAGGTTTTATGAACGCCGGGAGTAGTTTTAGGTGGTATTTTTTGTTTTTTCTGTACTGAACAATGGTTTAATTATATAAAATAAACCAGTGTTTACTATTTCTGGTCTGACTTTATCAGATAGGCTAAATTTTAAGTTTTATGTCCATTTATAATAAATTTTTTAAGAAAAAAAGTATAGTTGTTGATTCTACATTGAAGTCGATAGCAATAGAACAGTACCTGTTGAAGCTACTCAGCAGTGAAAAATACAAAGACGAGAGACAGTTGAATAACTTCGAAAGACAAAGTTTTTCCCAATATGGTGAAGATGGAATTGTGGCTGAGATATTTAACCGTATAGGGACTACCAACAAATATTTTGTCGAATTTGGCGTAGAGTCCGGGGTAGAGTGTAACAGCATTCTATTATTACATCAAGGCTGGAACGGCACATGGATTGAAGGAAATAAGAATCATGTTAAAAGGATTGCACAGCGATATAAAAAATCGGTAGAAAGAGGAGCTTTAACAATACTTAACGCTTTTATAACAGCAGAAAATATCGAGCATTTATTTGAGGAAGGTAAGGTTGTCAAAGACCTGGATTTTTTATCTATTGATATTGATGGAAATGATTATTATATATGGGAAGCCATAAAAAAGTATAGTCCCAGGGTTGTATGTGTTGAATACAATGCAATTTTCCCTCCTGGTACTGAGTTTGTTATACCCTATAACAATAACTATATTTGGGACGGAAGCAGTAATTTTGGCAGCTCTTTATCATCCCTTACGAAACTGGCTGCCTCTAAAAACTACAGTTTAGTGGCCTGTACATTGTCGGGGGTAAATGCCTTTTTTGTAAGGAATGATTGCTTAGCTGATAAATTTATTTACCCGAATGATGTTGCCTTTCATCACGAACCGGCAAGGTATTATTTATATAAAAAAGAAGGACATCCAAGAGAGATTAGTCTATAAAAAACAAATATGTTAAAATCATTTGTAACCACTTTAGCAAAAAAAATACGACCAATAAAAAATCGTATTGAAGATTGGATTGCTGAAGCCAAATTTGATAATAAAGTCAGCCAAGCCTCGAAAAATCAGAATCTGGATGTTAACGCAATGACATTTAAGTTTACGTATGAAGGGAAAGAAATAAAACTAAAACTGCCGGATGTCAGAGATTATATCTCGCTGAATATAATCAGCAACAACTCCTTTTTTGATCTTCACGACCTTGAGTGCACCAGGACGAAAATTCCTATTGGAGGCGTAGTTATTGATGCTGGCTCTAATATTGGGAATCATGCTATTTATTATGCTAAAATCTGTTCGGCATCCAAAGTTTTTTGTTTTGAACCACAGGCACAAATTTTTGAAATTTTAAAAGAAAATATTGAATTGAATAACTTATCCTCAAGTGTTATTTCTTTTCAATTGGGATTAGGTGAAACAGAAACTACTGCCAGTATTGACTTCCGGGACGATACCAGTATCTCTACCCGGAAAAAACAAGTAAATCATGGCGGCTTGTATTTAAAGGAAGATGCCGGTGGAGGGTTTAAAATAACAACAATTGATGCTTGCCTGGGAAACGGGCTGGAAAGGCTTGATTTTATTAAACTGGATGTTCAAGGATTTGAAGATAAAGTGATCAGGGGAGCTTTGTCCATGATCAAAAAATTTAGACCTGTAGTACAAGTGGAATGTATGGATAAAAGTTTGCTGAATGACAATATTTTGCCTTTAATGACTTCGTTAAACTATAGGCTGACCATGGTTTTAGATATTGATTATATATTTGAAACCATTGAAGCATAAACTACTATTTTGTATTACCGGTAGTGTTAAACATACATATTGATGATCCCTAATATTTTTCATTTTATTTTTGGAATGTCCCCGGATTTTGGGGGGAAACCATTTTCGCTTGTTCATTACCTGGCAATTAAATCTGCTAAAGAAGTAAATAAACCGGATTGTATTTACTTTCACTATGAATATGAACCAACAGGAGAGTGGTGGGAAAAAATAAAGCCTGAGTTGCTTTTAAATAAAATTACAGCTCCTGCAGAGATATTTGGCAACAGATTATACCATGTAGCTCATCAAAGTGATGTAGTAAGGCTGAATATGTTGAATAAGTATGGCGGGGTTTATTTAGATTTAGATACGCTATCTATAAAACCCCTGCACTCATTTTACCATCACTCTTTTGTTATTGGAGAACAATTAGTGCCCAAATATTCTTTTTATGATAGTCATTTTTTAAGAATTGCGACGGGCATCAGGAGATTGAATAAGCAGGCCTTTTTTGGGGCGGAGGTTGAAGGTTTATGCAATGCGGTAATGATGAGTGAAGTGAATAGTCCCTTTTTGAACTTATGGTTGAATGAATACCGTACTTTCCGTTCCAAAGGAAACGACGCCCACTGGGGAGAGCATTCTGTTTTTGTTCCTAAACGGTTAGCAAAAGAAAACCCTTCCCTGATCCATGTTGCCAGCCCCTATGCATTCCATTACCCGCTGTATAATAAGCTTGGGCTGCAGTATTTATTTGAGAAAAAGAGAGTCTTTCATGATGCTTATTTACATCATGTATGGGAGTCTCAATCATGGAATAAATACTTAAAAGATTTAAGTGTTCAGGCTATTAAAGAGGTAGATACAACCTACAATATGATTGCCCGGAGATATTTGTAGTCTTAGGCCTTGGCTTTCTGGGCAACAACAATAAAATTTAAGGTTGCTTTATCGTCCGGGTCAATTTTTTCCAGAAAAGAGAAAAAGATATTGATTAGCCATTTTATTCCAAGGGCTTTAAAAAAGAACCTGAAAATTTTTCTCCTTACGGACATATGTTCTTTATTAATAGAAGAGCGAAAGCTATTTATCATTATCTGTCCTGTTTGTGCCCATTTTCCTCCGTTTGCCTTGATCTTTATGTTGGTGAAACCTGTTTTCTCAAACAGGTACTGTAATCCATACCTGGTAAATCTAAAAAAGTCATAAGGTTCTTCATGGTGTTCCCAGCACATCGGAACAGTTAATAAAATATAGCCATCCTGTTTCAATATCCTGTAAGCTTCTGACAGTAGTTTTTCATGTTCGGCTACATGTTCCATAACCTGCGTACAAAAAACAGTGTCTTTGGATGCATCAGATAAAGGAATATCGGTACAGGAGCAAATAATGTCTACTTCATTGCCGGATGACTGGATAATATCACAGCCAATATAACTGGAAGTGACGTTGTTGAACAGGTTTTTATAAGGCTTATTACCACATCCAATGTCTAAAACATCTCCTTTTGCATGTGTTTTGATTGCGGTAGTGATGTCTTCAAAAAGAGATTTATAATGTAAGTAATTGGGGTCACTGAGCCCGGTTTTATAATAGGTAAGCCTGTTTAATTGTTCTTTTCTTGAGTCGACATTCATTTTAAAAATATTTTCTGACTAAATTTTTCTTATATAAATAATTATAAAAAGAGGGCAGGTACTTTTTAATACATAATTTTAAAAAAAGTGTTAGCGGGTTTTGTTTCACAATGTAATCGTTCAACGCTTCAGCGTCTAAATAGGGTTTATGTTTGCCATCTATTTGTTCCAGTAGCCTGTTGGCCTTTTCTTTTGTCAAACTTCTTACCATAGAACTTTTTACAATGCGGTATTCGAAGCAAATTTCATCAATATATTTTAACTTATACCCGGCAAAGGCGAGTTTAAGCCATAAATCCCAGTCCTCGTAGCCGTTGTATACCAGATCTTCACTGTAGTTGCCTACCCGGTTTAAAGCTTCTTTCTTTATTATGGCACAGGCATCAATGTAATTATATAACATTAACTTTTGCAGGCTCCATGCTGTATTTTGCCAAATGCCTTTTTGTTCGCCGAAATACCTGGCATTACCATACATTACGGCTATCTCCGGATTCGCCTCCATGAATGTGTAATTTTTCAGGTATCCATCTGTTAATTTATTATCAGCATCCAGCGGTAAAATATATTTTCCGGTTGCATGGATAATTCCGGTGTTCCTGGCGGCCCCCAAACCCTTGTTTTTTTGGGTAATAATATTCCATCCCATTTCTTTAAGGGAGGCCATCTTTTCTATTGTATAATGATCAGTACTTCCGTCATCAATAATGATTACTTCACAAATGTTTTTATAACTACAGTTTTCAATACTCTCTAATGCTTCGGAAAGATATATTCCATGATTGTAACAGGGGATAATAATGGATACAATAGGGGCATTTGTAAAACGCATGTCAGGAACAATTATTAGGTTATGCAAAATAGCTCTTTTGAGGCAAACAGGTTTAAAATCTTACATTTGTCCGGTTATACTTAACCAGTAATAAAAGATGGAATCCCTTCCCCTGGAGAAGGGATGGGCTTTTGGGATAATACATTTTTTTAGCAGGGCAAAGAGCTGGAAGAGCGTTTGGCTGAGCCGGTATTGGTAGGGGATGTGTAATTTTTAGCGCTATTTTTGAACAATAATTTAAGATTTGTTGAAACTATCGGTTATCATTATTAATTACAAGTCAATCGGGCTGATACACGATTGCTTAAGCAGTTTTTTACCTGTTTCGGATATTTTTCCGGAGGTTATTATTGTAAATAATGATACGGATGTAAATATATCTACCCAAACGATCTCCGGCAGTTTTGATAAGGTCCGGTGGATTGATATGGGGTATAATGCCGGCTTTGCAAGGGCGAATAATGCCGGTATCCGTGATGCTACGGGCGACACTGTATTGTTGTTAAATCCGGATACCCTGGTGAAGGACAATGCTATTGATCGTTGTTACCAGTCTCTTACAGCGTCCGGATATGTAGCTTGTGGTGTACAACTGTTATACGAAGACGGGACACCGCAGATAGCCGGTAATTATGTAATGAAAGGCGGGTTGAATTATTTACTCCCCCTGCCTTATACGGGGCCTTTATTGAAAGCAGTGGCACAGCTGTTTAAAGTAAAAAAGCCGAATATACCCGACTCATCCAAAGAAGAGGAAGTGGACTGGATCAACGGTGCTTTTTTAATGGTTAAGAAAGATAGTATTGCCAAAGCGGGATTGCTGGACGAAGATTTTTTCCTGTATGCGGAAGAGGCCGAATGGTGCAGCCGCTTGAAGAAAGAAGGGCCACTCTGTATTTTTGGTCAATATAAGGTGATCCATTTGCAGGGTAAATCGGCTAATGAAACTTTTGGTACCGGGGATAGAGGGTATTTTGACTTATATACGAAGAAGGGGTTACAGATCATGGTTTCCAATTTTGTAAGGATCCGTAAAGAATTTGGCGTAGGCTGGTTCCTGTTTCAGTTGCTGGGCTATACAATCACAATTCCGGTTTTTGCCGTAGGATTATTGATACACAATATTATAAAGCTGCAAAACCCTTTTAAACACTATTCTATGTGGTGGGGATTTCTTAAAAATGTAATGAAGCTTTGGGCATTAACCCCGGTCATTATACGTAATGCCCCATATTTTTATAAAATGTTGTAACCGGTAGAACTAATGTCGCTAAACCGGTGATTACGACTTTTACATCACATGCAGGAACTAGCGCATTGTCTGAAGAATGCCGTACACTTTTTCAGCTATATTGCCCCAGTAAAAATGATTAAAAAAGGTTGGTGGGATTTCTGCTTTACCGGCATGGATCTGTGCCACTACTTCATTTGAAAAAGCATCCGCATCATCATCCGGTACAACCGTTAATTTTTGACCGGTAATGCCCTGGGGAATACCAATGGCTCCGTTATTATAAGACACCGCAGTATTATTGGCTGCGAGGGCCTCTACCAGCTTGGTTTTAATACCTCCGCCATCTGTAATGGGGTTTAAAAACATATCGGCAGCAGTAAAATATACATTAATATCGTCAACAAAACCGGCAAACAATATATTGTTGTTACGCTGCGATTCCAGCCAGGCTTTATTTTCCGCAGATAAACGGTTACCACAAATGATAATGGTATAAGTAAACTGTTTTTGTGCCAGTAATACCGGGTTAACCTGGTTAACAATGGTTCTTAATCCGTTCAGGTTGGGTTTGTAATCAAGCGAACCGTTATACAATATAATGAAATCAGGTTCGGGTAACTGGTGATGCCTAATGATCTGTTGTTTGGCAGCTTCTTTAAAGGTAAGGGAAGGGGCCTGGGCTTGCTCTATACCATAGGTGATAACCGTACAAAGGCCCGGCTTTAGTTTAAAGTTGGCTATTGCATAATTTTTATCCTCTTCTGTAATAAAAAAATTATGATCAGCCTGCCGGTGAACCAGTTTTTCATACTGCCATAAAATTCGCCACCACCATCTCCCTGTGCTTTTAAAACGCAGGGCTTCAATATTGTGGGAGTGTACAATGAACTTAACCCCTGCAAAATATTTCAATAAAATACCCAGCCAACCTAAATAAGGGTGTTCAAGTACCAGGTGAGTTATCCCTTCAGCGTTAAAATCTTTTTTTAGCTTAAAAAAGTTAAACAGGTTGTAATACCTGCTGCTGCCAGTGCCCAGTATTTTTTTTACGGTAAAGTTTTCAGCACTACCCGGTTCATTATCGTTACTGGTATAACAAACTACCGGAGCATGCTGACTTACATATTTAAGAAAGAGATAAATACCTTTTTGCCCGCCCATACGGGCGGGCATTATTTTATACGGTACTAATGAAGCTATTTTCATTAACCGTTAATCGTTTTGTTTTTTTGGCGGTTTTGCCTCCAGGCCATAAAAAATCCACCCAATACAAAAATATAGATCAGGAAAGAACCTATATAGGAAATTGTTACCCCCTTTTTGTAGGATTCCGGTTCAAACACAAACTTAATGGCATGTTTACCGGGAGGGATACTTAAACCACGTAATACATAATCTGCTTTTACATAATCTGTTTTCTTACCATCGATATACGCATTCCATCCATAAGGATAATATACTTCGCTGAAAACAGCAAACTGGGGAGTAGATGCTGTAAAGTTGTATTCCATTACATCATTATCAAATTTGGTTAATTTAATAGACGCTGTAGAATCCCATTGTGGTTGAGGAGCTGCGGCTGCAAAGCTTGTTTGTACTACGGCCGTATCTTTTAAATGGGTAATGCCGATGGTTTGTAATTCCTCTGCATCATCTTTTACCTGTTTGATATTTTTAACCAGCCATACATGGCCATATGCCTGACTGTTCGGCATTAATATGGGTTGCCTGTTTTCCGGGTTAGCTGCAATTACATATTTGGTATTCAGCATGTTTAATATTTCAGGGTTAGTATTCACAGACAAATACCGCTCAATTACATCCTGGTAAACACGCAGTTTAGCAGGATGATAACCACCTATAGATTTATGGAAATAAGAAGTGCGGGATTCGTTAAAGCGATCACCAGCCATATTAAATACCCGGTAGTTAGGATCCGTATCTTTTAAAATGGCTTCATCAATAGCTGTTTTGGTAAAACTTTGTTGCTCTAATTCATCTGCAGGCATATAGTGTGCTTCGCCCAGGTAATCTTTGTCAATAACAAAAAGATCTATCATCGATACTACACCCAGAATGGCTACTGCCACAATTGGTTTGATATAGTTTTTAATATACAACCATATCATGCCCAGCACCAATACCATAAATCCGATGGTTCTTAATACCTGGCCCCCAAACATACGACTACGGTCTTCTTTCATGCCACTGATAACGGAACGGGCCATATCATCGTTCATGCCCGCCTGGGAAATGAGCGTTTCCTTAAGCGATTCATCACCTGCCGCTACATAATCATTAGCAATATATATGATGGCTAATAAGGCAGTTAAACCACCCAGGGTATATAATATTTTTTTAAAATTTTGCTGTAAATGTTCACGGCTGTTTTTGTCAAATAATAAATAATGCAATACCAATGCAGCCATTAATGGTAAAGTAAGTTGTGGTATTACCAAAGACATACTGGGAGCCCTGAATTTGTTATACAATGGCAGATAGTCTAATAAAAACAGGTTAAAACCGGAGAAATAACTTCCCCAGGACATCATGATGCCTAAAACAAAAGCGGCTAATAAACCCCAACGCAATGGGTGTTTAACGACCACAAATCCTATAATAGCCAGTATACAGATAATAGCTCCGATATAGGGAGGACCGGAAGTTCCTTCACCAGGACCTGACATACCACCCCAATAGGCCGGCAAGTTAGCCGCAAACTGTACAGCGTTTGCTTCCGGTACACCCTGGCTAATCAACTTATCTGTTACTTTCGAGTTTTCACCTAATGGTGTGGCCGATCCTTTACCAAAAGCACCGGGCATCATCATGACTAAAGGTTCCGCTTTGGACATGCTATAACGGAATGCGTAGCCCGCATCCAGGCCGGTAGTATTGACCGCCTTTACAGAATCACCCAAAATTTCTACCGATTTACCACCCCGCATAGTAGCTTTTGCATATTCGGTAGAGGTAAGCAATGTTAAGGTTGTTATTGATAAGCCTACTATACCGGCTATTGTAGTAGTGCCCAGGGCAATACCTATATGTTTATAGTCTTTGCTTTTAATCCAGTAAACTAAATAACCAATAGTAATAGCGAACGCGGTTAGGAAAAAATAATAACTTATCTGCGGGTGGTTGGATGAGATTTCCATCATGGTGCCCAGGGTTGTTAACGCCAGACCCAGCCAATATTTTTTGTTATAAATCAGTAATATACCCGACAGTAATAATGGCATGTAAGCAATGGCCATCATCTTTGTTTCGTGACCGGCGCCAATAATAACCGGGTTATAAGTAGAGAAAGCAAATGCCAGCGCCCCTAAAATGCCTACAATAGGCCTGAGACGAAGTGAAACACAGAGTATATAAAAGCAGATACAGGCTAAAAAGAAAAAGCTGATTGGCTTGGGCAGGCCAAGTGTGAACAGGATATTCAAATCGGGTAAAGCAGATTTACCTTCAAACGCCACCTGGTAATTTGGCATACCGCTAAACAAATTAGGGTTCCACAAAGGAAAATGACCATGTTTTTCTTTATACTCAAAAGCATTCTGGGCCATGCCTTTCCAGCCTACAATATCGTGCTGGTTCAATACATTGCCGTCCAGGATGGGTTTACAAAAAATTACCGATACCAGTAAAAAAATAACCACTGCTATGGCATGCGGTAACACCTGTTGTACTACTTTATTTTTCATAATATTTTTGTTCTGTTATTTGATCCCGGCCAATGCCGTAATAATAGCCTGTTGATTTAGGACTATAGCCGGTAACAAAAAATCCAGGCTTTTGTACCTTTTACTTTCAAGCTGACAAAATAATGCTATTTTACATGAAAAATCCTCATGCGCTGGCTGTTATTTTTGTCAAGAGTGGCATTTCTGGCAGGTATTTTCGTACTACTGTCGTTTTCTGTACTTATTTGGGACTGGACAGGGCAGGAGAGCATTAGCTCTTCCATAATTTTTGCGGGATACACATTGGGGTTGATCATTATTCCGCTTACCTGTTTACTATATTTGCTGGTGCTGATGATTAAACGAAAACTGGCCGAATATGTACCGGTATGGCTGGTGGCCAGCAACCTTGTTTTCCTTTTTTTATTAATGATACATATATTTTACGTTAATGATCCATACTATCATCAGTAGTAAGCCTACCAAATTATTCATTATACTGGCGGGCTTTTTTATTGCCAATGCATTAATTGCCGAAACTGTTGGCGTAAAACTGTTTTCGCTGGAAGGCACGTTAGGCATTGACCCGTTACAATGGAATATACTGGGCAATACTTTCTCCTTTAACCTTACGGCAGGTGTTTTGTTATGGCCTATTGTATTTATTATGACCGATATTATTAACGAATACTACGGCATGCGTGGGGTTAAGTTTTTATCCTACCTGGCTGCCGGTCTTATTGCCTATGCTTTTATCATGTTCCAGGGGGCCATTCATTTACAGCCCGCCGGTTTTTGGGTGGGTAACTACGAGGCTGCCGGCATACCTAACGCTGACAGCGCTTTTAAAGTGATATTCGGACAAAGCTCCTGGATCATTATTGCCTCCCTGATTGCCTTTTTAGTGGGACAGATATTGGACGTATTTATTTTTCATAAAATTAAAAAGATAACAGGCGAAAAAAAACTATGGTTGCGTGCCACCGGCTCTACAGTCATATCGCAGTTCGTGGATAGCTTCGTGGTATTGTTTATTGCATTCTATGTCGGGCCGCGACTTTCACCGGGCCAGGGTCAGGCCTGGAGTTTGGGTTTGGTCATGAGCATCTGTATCGGCAACTATATTTACAAGTTCCTGGTAGCGGTGATCCTTACACCCGTTATCTATTGGGGCCATACCATTATTGACCGCTACCTGGGCCACGATCAGGCCGAAGCAATGCGGAAAGCGGCAATGCAAAGCAATTGACGAGCTGCAATTGACAATGGACAATTGACAATGGACAAAGGCAATAGGCAACAAGCAATAAATGAGATCCAACTCCTAATTCCTAATTCATCATTCATAACTCATAATTCCT
>CAYUMH010000055.1:0-13860 GCA_964445775.1 uncultured Terrimonas sp. | reverse complement strand
AAAAACCTTACATTTGTACTCCATGAACACAAAAGTGTACATATCATTCTGTTGGCGTAAGCCATAATACATCTTCCCGGCATACGATATGCCTGCCCGGTAGCCTACGGCTGCCAACTTAAAATTCATTACTTACCACATATAACTTAATACTTAAGATGTCCTCCTATAAATACCCCGATGCGCATGGTTATTATGGTCGCTATGGCGGGGCCTATATTCCCGAAATGTTACAGAAGAATGTAACTGAGCTTCAGGCTGCTTATTTGGAAATTATGCAGGATGAGGCTTTTCAGAAAGAACTGGATCTATTATTACACGATTATGCCGGTCGCCCCACACCCTTATACCTGGCCGAAAGGCTGGGACAGCAGGTGGGCACCACCGTTTATTTAAAACGAGAAGATCTTTGCCATACCGGGGCCCATAAAGTGAACAATACCATCGGCCAGATATTACTGGCACAACGACTGGGTAAAAAACGGATCATTGCCGAAACCGGCGCCGGTCAGCACGGTGTGGCCACGGCTACCGTTTGTGCATTAAAAGGCCTGGAATGTATTGTGTATATGGGCGAAAAAGATATCCAGCGCCAGGCACCCAATGTGGCCCGTATGAAAATGTTAGGGGCCACGGTAATCCCTGCTACATCGGGCAGTAAAACCTTAAAAGATGCTACCAACGAAGCTATCCGCGACTGGATCAACAACCCCAACGATACGCACTATATTATCGGCAGCGTGGTAGGGCCGCACCCTTACCCGGATATGGTAGCCCGCTTCCAGAGTGTGATCAGCGCGGAAATAAAAGAACAATTAAAAACCAAGACCGGTAATGAGCTGCCCACTCATGTAATTGCCTGTGTGGGCGGTGGCAGTAATGCAGCCGGTGCTTTTTATCATTTTTTAGATGATGCTGAAGTGCAACTGTTGGCTGTTGAAGCCGCCGGTTGCGGGGTGGATAGCGGAAAAAGCGCCGCCACTTCAGTACTGGGCAGGCCGGGTATTTTACACGGCAGTAAAAGTTTGCTCATGCAAACCGAAGATGGCCAGGTAGTAGAGCCGCACAGCATCTCTGCCGGGCTGGATTATCCGGGTATTGGCCCGCTGCATGCTCATTTATTTGAAACGGGCAGGGCAACGGTATTAAATGCTACCGATGAGGAAGCGCTGGTGGCCGCTTTTAACCTGGCTAAACTGGAAGGTATTATCCCGGCATTGGAAAGTTCGCATGCACTGGCTGCTCTGCAAACACAGCAGTGGAAGCCGGAGGATGTAGTAGTGGTATGTTTAAGCGGACGTGGGGATAAGGACATGGAAACCTATATGGCGCGATTAGAAAACAAACTATGAGCATGAAAAGAATAATGTCATTTTGCCTGTTATCAGTATTACTGGCTGCCTGCAAAACAGAGCCGTATATTAAACACGAACTGGAGATTAAAAAACTGGCTGATAACTGCAACCAGGTGAATGCTTCGGTGAAAATGATCTCCAATATTGCCGGCGAAAGATTTGAATTTGAAGCCTGTTTGCCGGCTGACTTTTCAGCGGACCAGTTAACCGTAACCAAAAACGGCGATGACGCATTTGTAAACATACCCGATAACGGAAAAGAAGCTACAACCGCCTACAAGTTAGTGCTGGATGTAAAAGCTTATCCCAAGTACAAAACAATCACTATCAGGGGCGAAACCTATCATATAGCCCCGGTAAACTAATAACTATGAGCAGAACAAAAGAGCTGTTTGCTGTAAAAAAGCAAAATGTGCTGAATATATATTGCACGGCCGGTTTTCCTGAATTAAACAGTACCGTGCCGGTAATGAAATTATTACAACAAAATGGCGCCGATATTATTGAACTGGGTATGCCTTACAGCGATCCGCTGGCAGATGGCCCCGTAATTCAGGAGAGCAGTTCACAGGCCATTGCCAACGGCATGACCATTAAAACCCTGTTTGAACAGCTAAAAGATTTCAGGAAAGAAATAACCATTCCTGTTTTATTAATGGGATATATGAACCCGGTACTGCAATACGGCTTTGAACAATTTTGTGCCGATGCAGCGGCAGTGGGTATTGATGGCTTAATTATCCCCGACCTGCCGGTATACGAATTTGAAACAGAGTATGGCGCAATAATCAAAAAATACGGCCTGGATTTTACATTTATGGTTACACCGGAAACACCGGCCGACCGGTTACACAAATTAGACGAGCTGACATCGGGTTTTTTATACGCAGTTTCCTCTTCGGCTACCACAGGTAACAATGCTGCCTTACATTTGCAGGAAACTTACTTTAGTGCTTTGCAACAGGCCGGCCTGAAAAACCCTTTCATGATTGGTTTTGGTATTAAGGACAAAGCAAGTTTTCAAAAAGCCAGTCAATATGCCAACGGCGCCATTATCGGAACGGCTTTTATCAGGTCGTTTGATAAAAACCTGCCGGTTGAACAGACTGTAAAAGCATTTATGCAAACCGTGTTATAGCAATATAACCACAAACTGATTAGTACATGGATAACCAACCGGATATAAACGAGCATGGAGCCGAGGATCATAATGAAGCCTTATACGAACGGTTCAGCTTTACTATTGATAAAGGCCAGGAACCCTTGCGCATTGATAAATTTTTAATGCAGCGCATTGAAAATGCTACCCGCAATAAGTTGCAGCAAGGTATTAAAGATGGCATGGTGCTGGTAAATGGTAAAGAAGTAAGCCCCAACTACAAAATAAAACCCCACGACGAAATTGTTGTTTTTTCCGATGACCATCCCGATCAGTCAGATGTGGTGCCGGAAGAAATGCCTTTGAATATTGTATTTGAAGATGAACACCTGATGATCATTAACAAGCCGGCAGGCATGGTAGTACATCCCGGCAGTGGTAACTATTCGGGTACTTTGTTAAATGGCGTAGCCTGGTATTTACAACAACAAAATCCGGGGTTAACGGAAGAAAGCCTGCCCCGTTTTGGCCTGGTACATCGCATTGATAAAAACACCAGCGGCTTACTGGTACTGGCCAAAACCGATATAGCCATGCGTAACCTGGCCAAACAATTTTTCGATCATACCATACAGCGGCAATATGTGGCCCTGGTTTGGGGCGATATTGTTGAAGATAAAGGAACCGTTGTGGCGCATGTTGGCCGTCATCAACGCTTCCGTAAACTCTTTACCGCATATCCCGATGGCGATTTTGGCAAAGATGCTACTACTCATTACGAGGTAATAGAACGGTTTAACTACGTAACACTGGTGCGCTGTATTTTAGAAACGGGCCGTACCCACCAGATACGGGTGCATATGAAACACCTGGGCCATCCCTTATTCAGCGATGACTTTTATGGCGGCGACAGGATTGTAAAAGGTACGGTATACACCAAATACAAACAATTTGTAGAAAACTGTTTTGCTATTTGTCCGCGCCAGGCGCTGCATGCCAAAACCCTGGGTTTTGAACACCCCGTTACCAAAGAAAAACTATTTTTTGAAACTGATCTGCCGGAAGATATCGCGAATGTGATTGAAAAATGGCGCAAATACATTGGCCATAAAGGGCACGAGCTGGAATAATTATTTAAAATCAAACAGGGTAGCAGTAAAAAAGCCTTTTTCTTTGGCTTTAAAAATAACATTCCAGTTGCCGTTATAACGCAGCAGGGTAGGCACCTGTAATTTACCAAACCAGCCCAGTTTCACTTCCATGTTTACATTAAAACTATAAGCGCCTGCGCCATAACTTAGGGCGTAGGTGCGGGCCAGTATCTCATAACTGCCAGCAGCAAACCAGGTGGTCATATTATCAAATACAATCTTATCGCGCTGGTTGCCGGTAAGGTCTTCTTTGGCCTTAATGCTAAAAATATAACAATCCTTTCCTTCATAGCTACCGGCATCTACCTGCATATCATAATAAGCCGCAATATCCGGGTCAAAAATATTGCTCTTATCGCCCATAAAAGGAATGCCGGTTATCTTTTTGCCCGGGTTAAAAAACAGCATTTTCAATTGTTCCTTTCTTTTATCCATGCCACTTTTATTGCGTGGGTTAATGGTGGATCCCTTTACAATATTATCCTCACCGCAAACGGGCGTTTTGGCAAAAAACAAACTGGCATATAACTCAGCGGTATAATAATTATAATCGCCTTTTTTAGTGTAAAAATCTCCTGTTGTTCTCTCTTCATCAACATGCGTTAAACGGCAGCGGTTGGTAATTAGCTGCCGGGTACGGCTGTTCAGGCTGGCTTCTACCTTACTGCCGCTTTTATTGGTCATGGTAATGCTGTTCAGCGAGGTAAAATTCAGTATGCGCAGGTTTTTAAAGGCCTTATAAAAAGTAGTATCCTCCTTTACCCGTTTAATAAAATTAGGTACATTAAACTCCTTGCTCATCACCACATCCGTCAGCGTGATCATCCGTGCCAGCCGCTCATTCTCCACTGAATCTACATCCTGCGCCAATGCGCCGGTGCTTAACCAACATACGGCAATTAAAAACGGTAATATTTTTTTTGTAATCAGCTGCATAACTTTTATCATCGTCCGTTGTGTCACTCACTGCATCGTTCGGTAATGCTATTGAGCATGTTGTGAGTAGGCGTTATTTGTTTTTTTATGTGATATAAATGGAATCTTATACAATATTGCCGAAATAATTATGCTAATGCTGTATAGGGTAAAGGTACGGTAAGAGTAATGGTTAAGGCCTAAATAGAATGAACTTAAAAACAGGCAAACGATAGATATACTAATAAGTATACATTTTAGTGCCCAGGCGGAGTTTAACCGGTTACATAAAAAGTAATGACAAATAAAAACAACAAAAAAAGATGGAATAGAGAAAAGGAAACTCGCTAAAGGGAAGAAAGGGAGATCCGATAAATCCAGCAGACCCTTGCTGGGAGGATTGTTATAGGATTGCGGAACCAGGAAATTTAAAAGAGGACCGGCAATAAAAATAACTGTCAGCCATACCTGAACAGGGTATAATAAATTTAATGGTCGTTTTATGGTTTCAAAGCTCATACCGGTATCCCAATTATCTCATTCACCTTTAATTTATTCAGTGTTTATAGTTGTTAACGAAACAGCTATGATTTTATGCTGTTTTCTTTTCTGCCTTAAATATAAAACCACTGCGGCAATGGGGATGGCTATCATATAAACTATAGCAAGCTCCTCAAAATTAAAACCGCCGAGCAGTAATTTGAACGAAACAAAAACACTGATAATGGATAACAGAACCGTAATGACATAATCGGTTAACAGGCTTTTAGTAAGTAATATATAACCTCTGTACAAGGACCATACTACTATCAAAGCGGGCAATCCAAAAATAAATCCCAGGCACAGCTCCCAAAAAGCAACAATGATTAATCCGTATAAAAGGCCGGGTACATCACTCCAGTCATCTTTACATGCCGACCAGAGAGAATATAAAATAGCCGCGATAAACAAGGTTAAAACCCACAACTTCAACGGATAATTCAAATCTTTTTCCTTCGATTTTTCTTCTTCCATTTCATCGGTTTTAATTACCAAATTATCAAATTGCCAAATTGGCTAATTAACCAGGGAACATCATCTTATAATCCACTCTTATCTTCCCTTTCGAAATATCCGCCAGCTTCCCTTTCATCAGTTTCCGTTTCAGGGGCGAGATATGGTCAATGAACAATTTACCTTCAATATGGTCGTACTCGTGTAAAATAACCCGGGCAGTTAAGCCGGTAAAGGTTTCGGTCATCAGTTCAAACTGCTCGTTCACATATTCCAGGGTAACGGACTCGGGACGTTTAATATCTTCCCGGATCTTGGGTATGCTTAAACAACCTTCATTATAGGCCCAGGGTTCACCATCCAGTTCCACAATATGGGCATTGATGAATACTTTTTTAATGCCGGTATCGCCGGGGAATTCTCTTTTTTCAGCAGCGTCCATATTTTCAAACATCTGTTCTGTATCTACTACAAATAAACGGATGCTGCGGTTGATCTGGGGGGCCGCCAGTCCCACACCATTACTGGCGTACATGGTTTGCCACATATCCTCTATCAGCTTATCCAGGTTAGGGTAGGCTGCTGTAATATCTTTTGCTACTTCTCTCAAAACCGGGTGACCGTAGGCAACTATGGGAAGAATTGTCATTTATTTCAACTTTTGTTCAATGTGCAAAGATAATAAGAGAAATCGGCAATTTGGTAATGTAGATGCCTTGTAAATAGCGGATGGGAGGGCTGCTGATTGTTAAAGCTTTCAAAAATGAACAGGTGTTTATGTAAGAAAAGGAAAACCTGCATCCAGTAAAAAAAACAGGTTATGCATAAAATACTTACAACAATAGGACTGGCTTTATCACAACTGGCAATGGCACAGGATACAGCCCGTATAGACGCATCGCTTTCAACCGCAACCGTCTACTTTGGTTACGGGGCCGAATTAACCCACCAGGCAAAAGTGCCGGTAAGTACGGCCACCCGCTTTATTGTTATTAATAAGCTGAGTACCAGTATTGATCTGAGCAGTTTACAGATCAGTTGCCCGGAGGATGTGGCCTTGCTGTCGCATAAGTTTTCGGTGTATTACCCTAACAGCCAGGCGGCAGAAATACCTAAATGGCAGGTGCAACTGGAAGATAGTATCACCCGCATGCAGAACAATATCAGCAAGCTGAAAAACACCATTACCATTGAGCAGGAAACCCTGGCATACTCCGGTAAAATTATTGAACAGGCCGTTGCTAACAGTGGTACCAATCTTAATTCCAGCGCTGAATTATTAAAGCTGGTAGACTTTCATAATGGTAAAATAGAAAAATCGAAGACCGCCATTTACAACCATGAACAGACGATTGCCGCATTAAATAAAAAAATTGCCGATACCCGTGTAGCTATTACCAAAATGCAACAGCAAACTATGGACAATGCCCTGCCATACGGCCAGCTAGTATTACAGGTAATGAACAAAAAAGGAGGCGAAATACCTTTGTCTTTATCCTATTATACCGCTAATGCAGGCTGGACCCCTGTGTACGATGTACGGGTAAATTCTAAAACCAATAAAATGAAGCTGGTATATAAGGCTTCGGTTACCCAGCAAACCGGTATTAACTGGCGTAATACCAAACTTACTTTAAGTACGGGCACTCCGAATTTTGGGGTAATGGCCCCGGTATTATCGCCCTGGCATTTACAATTATATGTTCCCGGTTTGTACTCCGATCTGCAACGCAGGGCCATGGTGGCTAATTCTCAAAGAAATGTGTTACAATCATATACTAAGGATGAAACCCTGAGTGAAGTCCTGGTAGGAAAAGTGTCGGGCATTGAGTTTAAAAAACAATATGATGATACCATTGCACCGGCTACCATACAGGACTATACCACGTTAAACGAAGGCCAGCTGAATACCAATTTTGAAATTGATCTGCCTTACGATATTCAAAGTGATGGCCAGATACATAATGTAACCATTAAAGATGAAGAAGTAAACAGCATATTAAAAAACTATGGCGTACCAAGGGTGGATAAAGATGCTTACCTGTTAGCCGAAATAGCCAACTGGCAAAACCTGGACCTGTTACCCGGTGAGGCTAATATTATTATGGATGATACCTATATAGGCAAATCGCAGATAGACCCCAATACCACGGCGGATACGCTGAACTTATCCCTGGGGCGTGACAGGCGTGTTGCCATCAAGCGCTCACTCATCAAAGAACTGAGTAGTCTTAAAACAAGTGGCAAAGACAGTCGCCAGCAATTTACCTACGAAATAGTAATTAAAAACAATAAACTTACCGATGTGAACCTGTTGCTGAAAGACCAGTTCCCTTTAAGTGGTATTAAAGAAGTGGAGGTAAAACTGGATGAAGACGGCGGCGCTACCGTGAACGAAGAAACCGGTGTAATGACCTGGAAAATAGACCTGAAGCCGGGTGAAAGTAAAAAAGTACGGTTTAGTTATACCGTTAAATATCCCAAAGATAAACGCATTGTGAACCTTAAATAAGCACATTTCAATTACTTTTGCGCCATGCGAAAACTGAGCATGGACGAACTAGGCCGGATGACTGTTGACGAGTTTAAACAGTCGCAAAAACTACCCATTATTGTGGTGCTGGAAAACATACGCAGCGCTTACAATGTGGGTAGTGTTTTTCGTACCGGCGATGCCTTTTTAATTGAAGCCGTTTATATAATAGGGTACTCGGCAGTACCACCCCATAAAGAGATAAAAAAAACAGCCCTGGGTGCTGAGGAGTCGGTAAGCTGGAAACATTTTCCCAATGCAGCAGCAGCCATTGCTGATCTGCGTGAACTGGGCTATAAAGTGTTTTCCGTAGAGCAGGCCGAAGGCAGTACCAGCCTGGAGAAACTGGAGCAACAGGAGGGGGAGAAAATTGCCGTTATTTTCGGTAACGAAGTAACGGGGGTAGAACAAAGCACCATTGCCGCCAGCGATGGCTGTATCGAAATTCCGCAACTGGGTATGAAACACTCCCTGAATATAGCAACTGCAGCGGGAGTAGTGCTTTGGGAACTGGTACGAAAAGTGGTGGGAAAGGAAGATAAGGAGTAAGGTGAAAGGCTGAAGGCGTAGGGAAGTTGGAAAATGGACAATTGACAATTCACAATTGACAATCAAAATTTGCTACTAACTATTACGTCACCCCATTAACTATGAACAATTAACTATGAACAATTAACTATGAACTGAATAGCAATTATGTCAACCAAAAAATATCTCAGCCTAATAAAATTTTCGCATACCATTTTTGCAATGCCCTTTGCATTGATCGGTTTTTTCCTGGCGGTACGTCCCGTGTGGCCTATGTATTTTGACTGGTCATCGGGTGATCATGAATTTATCATGTTCTCGGGAGGTGATATTGATGATGATTTTCTGAACAGCTATCCGGAGAATTTTCAGCAATTACTGTTAAGGTTTGTACTGGTAATACTCTGTATGATATTTGCCCGCAGTGCGGCCATGGCTTTTAACCGGTACCTGGACCGGCATTTTGATGCGAAGAATCCCAGGACAGCTATCCGCGAAATTCCTGCAGGCATATTAAAAGCGAATAATGTGCTGTTGTTCACCATTGTCAGCAGTGTATTATTTGTAGTATGTACTTTTTTTATCAACCGCATTTGTTTTTATTTATCGCCAGTGGCGCTGGCCGTAGTATTGGGCTATAGTTATACCAAAAGATTTACCGCACTTTGTCACCTGGTGCTGGGCGTGGGATTGGCCCTGGCGCCTATTGGTGCTTACCTGGCGGTAACCGGCCATTTTGCTTTGCTGCCCTTGTTGTTCTCTTTTGCCGTCATATTTTGGGTAAGTGGCTTTGATATTATTTATGCGCTGCAGGATGTTGATTTTGATAAATCGCAGAACTTAAACTCCATTCCTTCCTGGCTGGGTAAAAGCAAGGCCCTGCGTTTTTCGGAAATATTACATGTATTAAGCACGGCCTGTGTAATAACAGCCGGCTGGTACGGTGGTTTTGGCTGGTTGTATTGGATAGGCGTGGCGGTATTTGCAGCCATGTTGGTATACCAGCATGCCATTGTAAAGCCCAACGACCTGAGCCGGGTAAACCTGGCTTTTATGACGGCAAACGGCATAGCATCGGTAGTATTTGCTGTTTTTGTGATTGCCGATCTTTTTATTAATACTTAATACCCTACACTTGGCACGTATACTGGCAATTGATTATGGTTTAAAAAGGACGGGCCTTGCGGTAACGGACCCCTTCCAGATTATTGCAACGGGTTTAACTACTGTTGATTCAAAGGAATTAATGGCCTACCTGAAAAAATACTTTATGCAGGAGCAGGTGGAGCTGATCATTATCGGCGAACCTAAAAACCTGGATGATACGGATACCCATGCTACCCCCCTGGTAGCCAACTGTATTAAACAATTACAGAAAAACTTCCCCAACCTGCCTGTACAAACCGTAGATGAACGGTACACCTCTAAAATGGCCAAAGATGCCATGCTGGAAATGGGCCTGAAGAAAAACCAGCGGCGTAATAAGGCCCTGGTAGATGAAATAGCTGCTACTATTATGTTACAGGAATACATGAATAACCGGTAAGCATCCGAAAAGTTAAAATTGAGCAGGGCATGCTTTTGCATTCTTTGAAGGATATTAACTCTCACGGGCAAATTGTATCTTTACCATTGCTTAATTATACAATAATAGCCTGTTTATTATGATGCAATTAAAGAAACTGTCGGGTTTGCTGTTCTGTTGTGGTATTGGTGTATTGGCACCAGCCCAGCAATTACAGGTATCGGGTAGTATACAGGGCTTAAAGCCCAACGCGGTGGTAAGCCTTACTGATATGAATAACCCGCGTGACACCGTGGCCAAAGGCAAAGTGGTGAACAACTGGTTTGTGTTAAAGGGTAAAGTAAAAGAACCTTCTTTACTGGCTTTGAATTTACCGGGCGGTAAAGCGCAGCACCTTTTTGTAGGGAATGAAAAATTAAAGATCACTGGCTCATTAAACAACCTGGCTGCGTGGAAATACACTGGCTCGGCTACCCAGGCTTCTTTTGCAGCTTTCCAGAAAATATTCCCGCCTAAGTTTGACAGGTTAAATAACTATGCCATGCGGCTGCGGTCGGGCGAGCAGGATGAGGTATTGCGCCTGAATGCCGAAGTGTTAACGGATAGTATTCAAACGGATGTGGATGGTTTTATTGCTAAATATACACACTCTGCCGTGAGCCCCTTTTTATTATTGGTTGTGTTGAATATTAATAACGATGTAAACCTGCTGGAACAACGCCTGCAGCAATTACAGCCTGACGCGTTGACCAATGCTTATGGTAAATATTTGCAGGGTTTTGTAGATGACGAGAAAGGAACGGCTATTGGTTCTGTAGCCAAAGATTTTACACAGGCTGATACACTGGGCCAGCCGGTAGCTTTATCATCGTTCAGGGGAAAATATGTACTGCTGGATTTCTGGGCTAGCTGGTGTGGTCCCTGCCGTCAGGAAAACCCGAACGTGGTAAGGAATTTTCACAAATTCAAGGATAAGAATTTTACCGTACTGGGTGTATCCTTAGATAACCCGGGACAAAAACAAAGATGGCTGGATGCCATTAAAAAGGATAACCTTACCTGGACCAATGTAAGTGATCTGCAGGGCTGGGGCAATGCCGTGGCGCAACAATATAAAGTACAGGGAATACCGCAGAATTTTTTAATTGGCCCCGATGGAAAGATACTGGCCAAAAACCTGCGGGGGCATGACCTGGAAGCCAGGTTATGCGAGTTGTTAGGTTGTGAATAATTAATTTAAAATGATAAAAGAAGCGGGCTGTTGTACAACAGCCCGCTTCTTTTATATAGGAGACTAAAAATTTATCTGAAACGTATTTGTGCCCTGATTTCACCTGTGGTAGGGAAAGCTTTGGTGCGGATGCTGATATAGTACAACATATTTAACAACTCCTCCTGTTTCAGGTTAGCGCCATCAATTAAAACAGAACCTTTATAGCTACCGCCCAGGTAAGGATACGCGGCCTGGTTGGCTAACAAACCCGCACGGGTAGTATTATTAGAAAAGCCGGGTAATAATTGTTTTACAGTAGCACTGGCAAAACTTACCGGAGCAGGACCATGTATGGATATGCCTATAATGGTATCGCGTAAGCCGGACCAGTTAAACTCATAATCCAGCATATGTGTTTTTTCGCTGAATGACACCCATAAAGTGCCTGTGGCGGGTGATGTGGTAGCCGGTACTGATTGTGCACCGGTTAAAGCAATATCGCCTTTTACATGTTCTTTGGGTTTGTCAGACGCATCGTCATCTTTTTCACAGGATGAAAATATAGTAGTTCCCAGCAGTAATAAGGAAAAAGCAGTCAGTTGAAATAGTTTCATGTTGTGATGGTTTGTTGTAAATATAAGAAGAATTTATATTTTCCAAACAAGCGTTCAGGTATTTGAAAATTTATTATTGAAATAGTTGAGCCCGGTAATTGGGGGCCGATTTTTAAGCCGGGAGGGGTTATATGGCTGACAGGCTGCACGACTGGCAGTAGTAGCTGCAGCCGCCACCCCCTTTCCTGAAGGGACAGAGTAATACGCCTGCTGCACTACTACAGAAGGCGTGGACTGCAGCTGAGGCAGGACCATTGTTGAAAGCCCCAAAAACAACTACTACGGCCGGATGATAATTTTAGCCGTATGCACTACCTGACCATTGCTGCTGAGTCTTAACAGGTAAGTACCTGCCGCCATTTTTTGCTGTGGTAAGGATAAGGTTACCTGCCTGCCGGGTAAAATTTCGCCGATAGGTTGCTGCCACACGTTCACCCCCTGCATATTGTATAGTTGCGCCGTTAGCTGCCGGTAAGTTTGTGCTGCTTTTACCTGTACCTGTTGATTGTGTACAATGGTAGGGAAAACAGTGATGTTATTGCTGGTCTGTGACCTGATCTGGATAACGGAGGAGTAAGTGACTACACCCTCCTGGTCGGTTATTTTAAGACGATAGTAGGTGGCTGCATTTTGGGGTAGCATGTATTGGAAATACAGGTTGCCGTTTTGCCTGGTAGCCTGTGAAGCCGGTATGGTAGCAATGGTGTTGAACTGGCTGGATTGTACAGCCTGTTGTAACTCGAAATATTTAGGCGTACTGTTACCTGTTACCGCCCAGTTGAACAGGTATTGATTGTTTTGCACGGTGCCGCTGAAGTTTAACAGGGTTACCGGTAGAAGATAATTGGTCTGTACATTAAAACTAACCTGGTTAGCACCGCCGTTTTCATAATATTCCAATACCATATCATAAGTACCATCGAGGTTGGTAATGTAAACGGTGGATTGATAACCCTGGTCATACCAGCGGTCGATAACCCAGGTATTACCCCCGTCCAGGCTAAGGCGGTAACCATCATCACCACCGGCTACAAAGGTATAACTGGCATAGGAAAAGGTTTTACGCAGCCGGTAACGTACACTGAATGTTTCGGTAGTAACGGTGCAGCCGGTAGTAGCGAAGGTTGTATTATCGCCCCCGAAGTTTTGTGAAAAGTTAAGGGGTTCTGTTACTGCCCCTTTGTAGGTATTAAAGTTAGTACCATCGTACACATAACCTCTCCAGGTATTGGCGGTGCCATAGGTATTAACGTTTTCGGTGCCGGAACAGGAATTTTGAAAGGCAATACTGATGCGGTTATCACCGGTTCTTTCATAGTATTCCAGCACCATATTATAAGTGCCGTTTAAACTGGCGGTATAGGTAGTAATATTATAGCTCTGGTCGGACCAGCGGTCAATAACCCAGGTATTGCCACCATCAAGGCTTAAACGATAACCATCATCGCCACCTACCGTAATATCATAGGCGCCTGCTGAAAACGTTTTTTGCAGCCGGTACCTGGCACTGAAATAATTGGTATTAACAGAACAGCCATTGGTATAATAGGTAGTATTGCTGCCACCAAAGCCCTGGTCAAAATTGGGACTGGCCGCTGAGCCTTCTGTTACATAACCTATATAATTGGTAAAATTGGTACTGTTGTAGATATAACCTATCCATTGGTTATTGGTACCGTAACTGGTTTGATTGCCAGCCGGGGTGCAAGGTTGGGCATGGACTATTACGGTGATAAAAGGCATGAGTATGCCTGATAAAATACGGTAATTCATGTATTGGATATTAAGGATTTACCCTTAAAAATATATATAAAACCAGGGCGCGGCCGGAAAGGGCTAAAAAATGACTGATTTTTTGACAAAAATCAATCGTTTGCACGGTTTTGCGGGTACATAGTATAAAAAAACAATATGTGATAACTGCTACGGATAAA
>CAYUMH010000054.1:0-28930 GCA_964445775.1 uncultured Terrimonas sp. | reverse complement strand
GCCTTACATTCAAAGCCGCCATTGCAACGGGGACAAAAAGTTTGTTCATGTTTACACATGCTGCAATGTAATTAATATAACGTTAAAGACCTCAGATTTGTAAAAACCGGCATTCGGGTAATACAGGCAGAGACATTAACCTAAATTAACCTTAATCAAAGCATCATTAACCCGTTGATGACGGGTATAAGAATACTTTCGTACCCGTAAAAAAACAGCTATTTATGAGGTATGGTTTTATATTACTACTGCTATTATCAGCTACAGCCAACGCAGTATTTGCACAGGATAAAGGAAAGGTACTGGGACTGGCTTTCGATTCTTTAAACAACCGTGCTATTCCCGATGCTACCATTACTGTGTTATTAAAAAAAGACTCTTCACTGGTAAGTTTTGGTATGACCGATGCGGCAGGGCGGTTCGAGATCACCGGCCTGAAAAACGGTGATTACCGTTTACTGGTCACACATGTGGCCTACCACAATAAAAACCAATTCTTCACTATTGATGATACTAACAGGCAGGTACAGCTGGGTTATATAAAAATGGATGATAAAACACAGGTACTGGAGGAAGTAGTGATTACCAGCGAAGCCCCGCCTGTTACCATGGTAGGTGATACCATACAATACAATGCCGGTTCGTTTAAAACCCAGCCCAATGCCAGTGTGGAGCAGCTGTTGAAAAGAATGCCGGGCATGGAAGTAGATAAAGACGGTACCATCCGTGCACAGGGCCAGAAAGTAAACAAGGTACTGGTAGACGGTAAAGAGTTTTTTGGCAATGATCCGAAAATTGCTACCAAGAACTTACCGGCGGATGCCATAGACAAGGTACAGGTTTACGATAAACAAAGTGACCAGGCTGCCATGACCGGCTTTGATGACGGCAATGGTGAACGCACCATTAACCTTAAACTAAAAGCCGATAAAAAGAAAGGCATGTTTGGCAAAATCATGGGCGGCGGCGGTACCCGTGATACCAAAGAAGGAAGGTTTAATATTAACTCGTTCAAAGGAGCCAGGCAGGCTTCGGTAATTGGTATGGGTAATAATACCAATACGGAAGGGTTCTCTTTTACGGACATGATGAGTTTTACCGGTGAGCTCAGCCGTTTGATGCGTGGGGGCGGCGGTACTATCAGCGATGCCACAGCAGCCATGCTGGCCGGCGCCGGCAATACCAACCAGGGTATCCGTACCATCTGGGGCGGTGGTTTGAATTACAATGACATGTTTGGCACTAAAACTGATTTCAGAAGCAACTATTTTTATAATCACTTCAACCCCAAAACCAGCAGCGAACGCCTGCGTGAATACCTGTTACCCGATTCCAGCTATTTTAACAGGCAAAATGCTTATACCGATAACGCAGCCAACAGCCATCGCTTAAACTTCATTATCGATCAGTTCATCGATACCTTTCACTCCATCAAAATATCACCCTCTATCGGTTATCAACAATCGGACAACAGGTCCCGTACCGATTTTAAACAATGGGGCTCGGATGGTGTGACCAGCAATGATGGTTATACCTACAACCGCAGTAATAGCAAAGGGTTTAATTTTAATAATGAAATATTATTCCGTAAAAAATTCAGGCGTCGCGGCCGTACCTTATCACTCAGTTTACTCACTACATTTAACGATAACAATGGTACCGGCAACCTGGAAACCGTCAATAACTTTTATGACAGGCTGGGCGCCAAACTGCGGGCCGATTCCATTAACCAGTACATTGAGAACGACAGCCGGTTAAACGGTTATAACGCCAAACTGGTGTATACAGAGCCCATCTTCCGCTCTTCCTTACTGGAATTGAGTGCCAGCAACGCCCGTACCAAAAATGTATCCAATAAAACAACATACGATTTTAACAATGTAAATGATAAGTTTGACCGGTTCAACGATTCGCTGAGCAATGACTTTTTAAACATCTATGCCAATACACAGGCCGGTGCAAGGGTGCGTACCCAAAAATCAAAATACAATTATTTTGTTGGCTTAAACTGGCAGTACGCTTACCTGGAAGGAAAAGTAGTAAGCGGCATTAAAGATTCTATTATCAATAAAAACTTCAATAACCTGCTGCCATCTGCAAGGTTCCAGTACAAGTTTACCCGTTACAAAAGCATTACAGCCGATTATCAAACCTATACCACACAGCCAACCGTCAGCCAGTTACAACCGGTTCCGGATATCAGTAGTCCCCTGTTGCAAAGAGAAGGTAATCCTGACTTAAAACAGGAGTATTCACATAATCTACGTTTAAACTATAACAGCATCAACCCGTTCCGGAACAAAAACTTTTTTGCCACCTTCAGTGCCACTAAAACCAATAATAAAATCGTGAATGCGGATAGTTTACTGGCATCAGGCACCAGGATTACCAAACCGGTGAACGTGGACGGGGTGTACAATGTAAACGGTAATGTAAGCACCGGCATACCGGTAAAGGGATTAAAGACCGATTTTCGTTTAGGCGCAACGGTTGCCTATAACCGTGGTATACAGTTTACCAATGGCGCTGAGAACCTCATCAACACCTATACCGTTGGGCCGCGTTTGAATATTGATATCAACCCCAGTGATAAAATTGACCTGATGTTCGGCACCCGTCTGAATTATAACCGCAGCACCTATTCACTGGATAATAAATTCAACAATACCTATTTTTCACAGTACTACGAAGCTGAGTTTAACTGGCAGATGCCCGCAGGGTTTTATTTCAGTACCGATTTTAATTATACCATCAATCACCAGTTATCCAGCGGTTTTAATGCCAGAATCCCATTGTGGGGGGCATCGATCAGTAAACAATTCTTAAAAAACAACCGGGGCGAATTAAAAATACGGGTGAACGATATTTTGAATAAGAATATTTCGGTAGACCGTACCAGCAACCAAAACTATATTGAAGACAGGCTGGTAAATACGCTCAGCCGTTATGGTCTTATCAGCTTTACCTATAGCCTTAGCAAAACCGGGCTGGGCGGCGGATCCGGTCCCAGGGTAATATTCCAGGCGAGATAACCGGAAGCAAAAAGAGAAAAGGGGTAAACAATTGTTACCCCTTTTCTCTTTTATATTACAAAGCAGGTTTTATAAAATACAATGTTTAGTAAGCGTTCTCCTTTAACTCAATACCACCATATTTGCGATCAGTTGTGCACCAACACCGGCTAAAAACCCGGTATATACTTCAAAAGTATTATGGTTGCCGCTGATCAACCTGGCTGTACAAACCAGGCCGGCTATAATAAAGGCAATGGACAGGTATACCGCAAACTGAAGTGGTTGTTGCAGGGCAATAGTAACCAGGTAGGTAACCATGGTACCTACGGCAATCGCGTGTAAACTGATCTTAAACTTTATATTGGCCAGCATGGCAATAATGGAAGCGGCAAATACACCCAACGCCAGTGCTACCAGCTCTTTGGGATAATCGGGCAGGTTACGCCATACATGCCATATCCAGAAATACCAGGTCATGCTCGCAATTAAAGGTATGATCCGGTCCTTTTGGGTAGGCAACTGAATACTATCAATAAACTTCAGGGCTTTTAATAACAAAGTGGTAATGATGGGGAAAAAACTGAACATCATAAAGGCCTGCGCCACTACCAGTATTTTATTTTTGGACGAAAAGCCAACAAACATATTTGGGTGTACATACACTAAAAACAGCACCACATATACGGGCACAAAACAAGGGTGAAATAGGTAAGATATGAACTTGGCCAAAAACTTAAGCGCCGGATGGGTGGTTTCGGGTTGTTCATTTGCCGTAACAATATTGCCGTTATCCGTTATTGGTAGGGTTTGCATAAAATTTCCTGTAAAATGAATCAGCGGCAAAGGTAATCCTTTGCTTTTATGTAATTTATGCCTTTCGGGGATTCATTTTTTAAACTTTCCTTTTGAATTTTAATTTTCTCCTCCTTGCTTACACTCGTTAGTTTTTGTACCTTTACAGGTAATAATATAGTTTGCCCGTGGAAAATGTTGAGCAAAAATTTCAATCCGCTATTGATGCGGAAATAAAAATAGAACCCCTTAACTGGATGCCGGATGCTTACAGGAAGACGCTTATCCGCCAGATAAGCCAGCATGCGCACAGCGAAATTGTGGGTATGTTACCCGAAGGCGCTTGGATAACCAGGGCTCCCTCGTTAAAACGTAAGGCCATTTTACTGGCCAAAGTGCAGGATGAGGCCGGTCATGGATTATACCTGTATTCCGCTGCTGAAACCCTGGGCGAAAGCCGTGAGCAGATGATCAATGACCTGCACAGCGGTAAAGCCAAATATTCCTCCATATTTAATTACCCTACCATCAGCTGGGCCGATATGGGCGCCATTGGCTGGCTGGTAGATGGCGCTGCCATTTTAAACCAGGTAATGTTATGCCGTACCTCCTATGGTCCTTACGCCAGGGCGATGGTGCGCATTTGTAAGGAAGAAAGTTTTCACCAACGCCAGGGCTTCGATATTTTATTAACGCTGGCCAATGGTACCCCTGAGCAAAAAGCCATGTGCCAGGATGCCATTAACCGCTGGTGGTGGCCATCGCTGATGATGTTTGGTCCAAAGGACAGCGAAAGCACCAACAGCGATCAAAGCATGAAATGGAAAATAAAACGCAAAAGCAATGATGAGCTAAGGCAAAACTTTGTGGATATGTGTGTACAGCAGGTAAAAGTATTAGGAATGACCTTACCTGACCCGGACCTTAAATGGAACGAGGCCAAACAACAACATGACTGGGGAGAGATAGACTGGGACGAGTTTTGGGCAGTAGTAAAAGGTAACGGACCCTGCAATAAAGAAAGACTGGAAGCCCGTCGTAATGCCTGGACCAAAGGGGCATGGGTACGTGAAGCGGCGGCGGCACATGCGGCCAAACAAGCAGCCAAACAAAAACAACAAGCGGCCTAATACATAACTTATGATGTTTACTTTTTTAAAAAAATACTATTACGGCGATATACCGGAAGATAAAGCAGGGGCTGCGATTGATGCTTCACAGGCTACCAATAACGACTGGCCTTTGTGGGAGGTTTTTATACGCAGCAAACAGGGCTTAGATCATAAACATGTAGGCAGTCTGCATGCGGCCGATGCACAAATGGCCATTGAAAATGCGAGGGACGTGTATACACGCCGTGCAGAGGGTGTTAGCATCTGGGTAGTGCCCAGCAACCAGGTACATGCCAGTGAAGCGGATGAGGCGGAGAGTTTGTACGAACCGGCGATAGATAAAATTTACCGTCATCCCACCTTTTATCACCTGCCGGATGAAGTAGGACATATGTAATGAATGTAAGATTGCTGATTGTATGATGTAAGATTTTTGCCAGTCAACAGCATTACTACTATCATCGTCTGTTGTGTCACTCACTTGTGCGTTCGGTAATGCTATTCAGCATTATGCAATACTCCGCTTCTGCGCTAATAGCGCAAGCCGGCAAAGTATTACGCACAACATTGAACTTTTGAACTATTGAACCTTTGAACTTTTTAACCGCAAACAATGACCAATCATATAAAACATATACTGCACCTGGCTGATAATGCCCTGATCCTGGGTCATCGTAACAGCGAATGGTGTGGCCATGGCCCGGTACTGGAGCAGGATATTGCGTTAACCAATATATCCCTTGACCTGATCGGGCAGGCCCGTAGCTTTTACCAGCATGCGGCAATATTATTGGGAGAGAAGGATTACAATGAAGACAAACTGGCTTATTTCCGTGATGCCCATGAATTTTTAAACTGCCTGATGGTTGAACAGCCGAATGAAGAGGATTGGGGTTTGACCGTTTTACGCCAGTTCTTTGTAAGCAATTATCAATATCATCTTTACCAGCAATTGCAGCATCATTCCGATGAGCAGGTAGCCGCTATTTGTACCAAGGCTTTAAAAGAAGTAACCTATCATTTACGCTGGAGCAGTGAGTGGGTCATTCGCCTGGGCGATGGTACCGAAGAAAGTAATGCCCGTATGATAAACGCGTTGCAGCAATTATCGGCTTATACAAAGGAACTGATTACGCCTGCCGATTATGAAACGGGGTTTATCAACTTCGGTTTATTGCAGGAGCAGTGGCATCAAAAAACAATGGCTGTTTTAGCGGAAGCTACTTTAATTATGCCGGCCAATGAGGAACAGCAAGCCGGTGGTAAATCAGGAAATCATACAATGCACCTGACTGATATTTTAGCAGTCATGCAAACCTTACCACGTACTCACCCTGAAGCGATATGGTAAGCAGTACCACTATATCAACCCAACAGGTATGGGAGGCATTGACCCATGTTACCGACCCGGAAATACCGGTACTCACGATCATTGACCTGGGTATAGTACGCAATGTAACCGTGAATGATAAGGAAGCCGTTATTACCATCACCCCTACTTATACCGGTTGCCCTGCTATGGATGTCATTGGCGCTACCATTAAAATGGAATTGCTGGCATTGGGTTTTGATACGGTAACGGTAAACCAGGTATTATCACCTGCCTGGACCACCGATTGGATGAGTGAGGCCGGGAAAAGCAAACTAAAAGCCTACGGCATTGCACCGCCCAATCACAAACAACAGGTATGTAGTTCAGCATTATTTACTCCGCACGAGGCCGTTCAATGCCCGCATTGTAACGCCTACCATACCCACCGCATCAGCGAATTTGGCAGCACAGCCTGCAAAGCCTTATACCAGTGTGATGAATGCAAGGAAGTGTTTGATTATTTTAAATGTTATTAATACAAAAGGGCCGCATCTCTGATGCGGCCCTTTTGTAATTTTATAGACTATCCTGTTATAATTTAATACCCAGGATTTTGCTGAGCCTTGATAGTACCGTTAACAGTCGTTTCTGTAGAAGGAATTGGCAATGCCCACTCCCTTGCTGTTGGCACTAAGCTACAAGATCCTGCAGGGGATAACGCTACATTACCACAATCACCTGTCCTTGTAATTTGACGTGTAGTACGTTTCAAATCAAAGAATCTATGACCTTCTGCAAATAATTCTCTTCTTCTTTCATCGGCAATTGCGTTCAATAAAGTTTGGCCCGTTAAACCAACAAGTGGAACATAAACCGGGAACCTGTTAGAACGCAATTCATTTAAATCTGCTAATGCTAAAGCTTCCTGTGCAGGCGTATTTCTTGCTCTAGCCTCAGCTCTGATCAGGTACATTTCGCCTGTTCTGTAAATTGGGAAGTTGGTATTACCGTCTGTTAAGGCGGCCTTACCTCTATACTTACTTACTACCAGCCTGTTAACTGCATTTGGGCCTGAAATAGTTTTAAAATAAGCATTGTAACGGATATCCGTGTTCTGAATTAAACCGGTAATGCCCGACATGGTTGCAACATCTGCAGCAGGTCTGAAAGCACTCCTGTTATTTTGAGAAAAATAAGTACCACCGCCAGGGCCACCCTGGTTAGCATCGAACTGAGCATTCCAGATGATTTCTCCTGCCGTAGTTTCGTTATACATACCTGCAAAATTGCCGGTTACCGGTGTAATTGGTCTTAATGCTATTACATCAGTTGCAGCTTGAATTGCTTCAGTCCACATTCCTGCATATAAATAAGCCCTTGCTTGTATTGCTTTAGCTCCAGCCAAATCAACATTAGGTCTTTTAACTGCAGAAGGATTAATATCAGCATCAACATTCGCCAATAATTGTACTGCATTAGTCAGATCACTGAACAGCTTGTCATAAAAATCCTTGTTGTTAAGACGGCCCGGTTTTAAAGCTGGTGATACATTAAAATCTGTAATGTAAGGCACTGCCAGATCAGTAGTACTATTTCTGGTATAAACCGGTGCAAAAAAGCGGAACAGATCAAAGTGTGCATGTGCACGCAGGGCATAGGCCTGTCCTTTTAACCTGTTTGCTTTTTCCTGGTTGCCAGCATTCGTAAATTTATCAATATCTCTCAACACAATATTTGCATGTGCTATTACTTTGTATGGCGCTTCCCACATACCGGTTACTAAGGCTACATCTCCATCGTAAGTCCAGTCTGTCATACGGTTATAGTTGTTTAATGATTCATTTGTTTCCAACAAATTATCACTCATCATATCCGGCATTAACGACCAGCCACTTCCGCTGCCATCACCATAATAACTACCACTTCTGATTTGAGTATAGGCGCCTGCCAAAACCTCCTCTACCTGGTTAATGTTGGAAGGATTAGTCACCGCGTCTAAAATAAACTCCGGGCTTAAATCAATCAGATTCTTTTTTGTACAGCCTGCTATTACTGATGCACCAATAAATGCAAGTAGTAAATATTTATTTATTGTTTTCATACTTTATTAGTGTTTTAATTAAAACCCAACTGAGATTCCTAATGTTGTTTGTTTAAGTGCAGGATACTGAGCACCTGTCAACACTGCTCCACTTGCCTCAGGATCAAAGCTTTGGTAGTCGGTTTTAGTCCATAAGTTTTGACCTTGAATAAATATACGAGCTGACTTGATTCTTATTTTATCCAAAACGGCTTTAGAGAAAGTATATCCTAATGTTACATTACGTAATCTCCAATAGCTTGCATCTTCTAAGAAGCGTGTAGTATTTTCCTGGAAGGTATTACCACCACTAGATGATGGACGTGGTACGTTAGTGATATCACCAGGTTGCCTCCATTCTGTTAACATTTCTACAGCCATGTTGTCATAAAAATAACCAGGAACAGATAAGTTGTATCTGTCGTTATTATACATATACCGCTTTAAGAAAAAGTTCAATTGTGCGCTCAAATCAAATCCTTTGTAAGAAACATTAGTTGAAATACCACCAAACCAAGGAGCATTACTTGTACCCAAAGCTTTTCTTAAACCAGGATTATATGTCTGCGTAGTTGTTTTTCCATCTAACTCATAATACAAGGCATTACCATTTGCCGGGTTAACACCTGCATATCCTGCCAGGTAAAATGTATTGATAGGTTTACCAATAAATAACATAGTTGTACCTGCAGGAACAGAGTCTTGCGGCATGCTTAAAATTTCATTGTGGTTATAAGTAACATTACCAGTTACAGACCAGCGGAAATCATTTGTTCTAACTATATCACCTCTTAAGGTTATTTCAATACCCCTGTTTAATAATGTACCATTATTACCGGGTACACTGTTACTACCGGTTGTTCCGGAAACAGGTTGTGCGTAATATAAGTTTTCTGTTCTGCGATTATACCACTCTACAGTACCACTGATCCTGTTTTTCAACACAGCAAAGTCAACACCCAGGTTCAAGGTTTTATTTTGTTCCCAACGGTAGTTGGCATTTCCGGGGTTAGTAATAGCCCATCCTGTTGCACCGTTGTAAGCTATCCTGCCAAATGAAGGTATGTGGCCGTAATCACCTGCCGAAGTAGCGAAGTTACCGGTAGTACCATAAGTAGCCCTTACTCTCAAATCATTAATAAAGTTAATATTCTTCACAAAATCTTCCTGGCTGGCTACCCAGGTGATACCTGCAGAACCAAAGTTTTGATAACGGTTATCAACACCCAGTCTTGAAGAACCATCTCTTCTGCCTACTAATGACAGATAATATTTGTTTCTAAAACCATAATTAATAATAGCGAAGTAAGACTGTATACCGTTTTGTGTACCGGCACCCGTTACCCCGGGAATAAAGCCGTTGGTACCACTACCAGGTGTAATACCTGTTTCATTTGGAAAACCATTGGTTAAACCATAACCGGTAAAGCCAAAGTTTCTGAAATCATTTTTCACCACTTCAAAAAATACGCCTCCGTCTATTTCATGGTCTCCAAAAGTATTTTTATAATTGGCCGATGTAGTACCTGTATACCTGAAATTACGGTTGTAGGTTCTGTTTAAACTACCATTACCACCAGAAGCCTGGCTACCCGTATAAGTAGTTCTGTCAAAATATACAGAACCTTCATTTTGTGTATAATCACCACCCCAGTTAGTGCGTAAAGAAAGACCTTTAACGCTGGCAAAATGATATTCCAGGTAAGCATTACCTAAAGCTTTCATTTGCTGGGTGCTTCTTTGATTAACAAACAGCTCCATGGCTCCGTTAGGCTGACCAGAGATTAAAACACCAGTACCACCAAATTGTTGCCACTCGTCAGTACCAGGAATTTTATCACGCTCATAAGGGTTTGACCACCTGATGGCATTTAAAGGAGAACCAATATAAACATCACCTTCCCTGGTTCCAACCGTTTTTGAATAACCAGCCTGCAGGTTTACACCAAAACGCCAGTTATTAATATTATTGTCAACATTAACACGAGCTGTGTAACGTTTTAAACCGGTAGTTTTTACAATACCTTCCTGATCCAGGTATGATAAAGAAGCATAGTACCTGTTGTTAGCTGTACCGCCACTTGCACTCAATTGGTGCTGTTGCGTCATGCCGGTTTGAAATAAAGCATCAGTCCAGTTAAAGTTTACATTTCTTAAGCTATCTGCCTCGGCTGTAGACCACCCGTAAGGATTACCTCTCTGCAACTCATAGTCAATCTTTTGCTGGCTATTCATCATTTTCAGCCTATCTTCTGGCAAACGGCTAAAACCGATCTGCATGTCATAATTTAATGTCATTTTACCGGCCTGTCCTTTCCTGGTAGTAATAACAATTACACCATTAGCACCTCTTGAACCGTACATAGCAGTACCAACTGCATCTTTAAGAATCTCTACTTTATCAAAGTCGCCCTGGTTTAAGCTGGCAAAATCAGCAGCAGAAATTTCAATACCGTCCATAATATAAAGCGGTACATTACCACCACTGATAGAGCCCACACCACGGATACGCACAACGGCATTTGAACCGGGTTGTCCGCTATTACCTACTACAGAAGCACCCGCGGCCTGACCCTGTAAGGCCTGATCAAAGGAACCAAAGGTTTGTTTCCTTACTTCCGCTGCAGATACCGATGCAACCGAACCGGCAAATTTTCTTTTATTAGTAGTAGTATAACCTGTTACCACTACGTCAACAAGCTCTTCCAGCTTACTTTTTAACGTTGCATTAATAACAGACGATGTACCTATATTAATGGTAATGTCTTCAAAGTCAACACTTGAGAAAATTAGTTGTTTAGCAGTGGATGGAACAGAAAGTGTATAACTTCCATCTTCTCCTGTAGTTGTGCCTGTCCCGCTTCCCTTAACAGTTACAGAAGCACTTGGAATCGGGTCCCCCTTTTCGTCAGTAACCTTACCTGTAATGGTCTTTTGAGCTAACAATGTACCTGCGGTGAACAGGAACAATGTTAGTAACACTAACATTTGTTTCATTTTAGGTTTTTTAGATTAAAAATTTTCTTACCGTTATGTGTGTGAAATCGCAATATTAAGTCATTCTTTTTAAACAACTTAACAATAATTTGACAAAATTTTAAGGAAAAGACAACAGTTCATTAAGAACTGCTGCTTCGTTTATACTTTTTCTTTCTGTTTACGGTAATTAGTAGTGCGGGTAATAAAACCAGATTGGTAAAAGTAGCCACTACAAGGGTTAAAGAGGTAAGCCAGCCCAAAGCAAAAGTACCACCAAAACCACTGAAGCAGAAAATAACGAAACCGGCTATGAGTACCATTGAAGTATATATTATACTTATGCCTGTACTGTGTATGGTTTCTATCACTGTTTCACGGACATTATTGGCCTGGCGGGGAAGCTCCTGCTTGTAATTTACCAGGAAACGGATGGTAATATCAATGGCAATACCAAGGGCAACACTGAATACCAGTACCGTTGATGGCTTTAAAGGTACGCCCGACCAACCCATAACTCCGGCCGTGATAATTAAAGGGATAACATTGGGAATCAGAGAACATATTAATATTCTTACTGATTTGAATAGGTAAAGCATACAAAGCGAGATCAGTAGAAAAGCATAAAAGATACTTTCTTTCAAACCATTGATAATGAACTTACTACCCTCTAAAAAGGTAATACTTGTGCCGGTTAACTGTATATCGGCCTTTTTAGCCAGTTTGCTGGAGTCAATTTGTTTGGCCAGTTCTGCAGGCGGCAGCACTTTTTTAAGACTGTCCACCTCTTTGGCATAGTTGATACTGTCCCCGTTAAACAATACCTCAGCCTTATTCCTGATCTTATCTAAAATTTTAGGGAGCTCAATAGTACCTACATCGGCCATATTTACACTGATACGGGCCTGTTGCTTGGTACTATCCATAAAACTGGACAGTATTTTGGTAAATGCACCACCGGTATTAACGGCACCGGAATCCGGGCGCATATTTAAGTATTGTACCAGGCCGGGTAGCATAAAGTCAGAAGGCATGGAGTAGTTACTGCTATCGCCATCGAAGAAAGCCTGTTTGGCAAATTTTAACCCTTCGATGATACTTAAAGGCCTTGCCATCTCCGGCATGGAGGCAATATAACCGGATAATTCATCCATTTTGGTGAGGTTGCCAATGTTTCGTACAGCTCCTTGCTTTTTACGGGTATCCACCACAATTTCCAGCGGCATAATACCACGGAAGTTCTTTTCAAAGAATTTCAGGTCGGTATATACTTTATCCGATTTGGGTATATCATCCACCATATACCCTACGCTTTTTAGCTTGAAAATGCCGATAACTGAGGCTATTAACAGAGCAGCCGTAACCCCGTAGATCAGCCTGCGGTGGTTTAAGCACCATCTTTCCAGCCTGTCCAGCCAGCGGTTTAACCGTTTATTATCCAGGTAACGGGTATGGCGTTTTTTAGGCACCGGCAAAAAGCTCAGTACACCGGGTATGAGTACCAGGGAAATAAAGAATAATAACATGATATTGATACCTGCAATTACCCCGAACTCACTCAAAATTTCGCTGGCGGTAAAACCAAATACCGCAAAACCAATGGCTGCCGCCAGGTTACAGAATAAGGTAACCACGCCCATACGGCCTACCATATTTACCAGCGCCTCTTTCTTTAATTCCTGTAAGGCTTTTTTATCGGTAGGCAATACACCACCCAGTCTTTTCACCGTATCCTGCCAGCTGCTGTGGTATTTGTTTAAAAAGTAAATACAGTTGGGTATACCTATCACCACGATCAATGGCGGAATAAGGGCCGTTAATAAAGTAATATCATATTTAAATAAGTACATGGTGCCTACACAGAACAATACACCAATAATTACCACGCTGATAGATAGGATTGTAGCGGATATGGAACGGAAAAAGATCAATAGTATTAATGCCGACAATACCACCGAAGCCAGCAAAAACAGTTGCATTTCTTTGGCAATACGGGTTGACATTTCGGTACGAATGAAAGGCAGGCCGCTCAGATGCAGGGTTTCGTTTTGCTCAGCGGCAAAGGTTTCGGCAAGCCCCCGGATGGTAGACGTAACTTCGTTACGCTTGGGAGAGTTCATGATGCCATCGTTGATCCTGATACCCATGAGAAAGGCCTTGGTATCGGGATTATATAAGAGGCCTTTATAAAAAGGTAAAGACAAAAACACGGAGGAGGCACTATCCAGCTCCTGTTGAGTCCATGTTTTTTGGGTAAAAATTTTAACCGCTTTCAGTTTTTCGGTGGCCGTATCTTTCAGCAGGCCAAAGGCGTCGGGGATACTGATAACACTTTCAACACCGGTTATTTTTTTAAGCGTATCATTTAAATGGGCGTAACGGTTAAAAAACTTTTCGGTAAACAGCTTATCCGTTTGAAAGCCTATAACATAGAGATTACCATCGCCGCCGAATTTTTTCCGGAATTCCTGGAAAGTGACATTGGTAGGATGCTGGGGAGGGATAGCGCGGGAGAATTCGTAACTCATTTTTACGTTCTTGCCCCAATACGCCATTAAAAATGTACTAACCGCTAATAAAATAAGTAATGGAATACGATATTGTAAAACAAACTTGCCCAGCTTACGCCACATGCTTATGTAAATTTTAATAAAAGTGTGATCCTATAAAAGGGTTACAAAGAAAAGCAAAAAAGCTAAAGTTCACCTAATTAATAGACAAATAGCTGACTATAAACGATTTAACCAGGAATTGCCCTCTTTACATGTAATTGTTTTTTATAACATGCGCCATGCCATTTCCCAGTTAAGCCTGGTTATATTACAATCCTTTGGTCTTTTTTTTACCCAATAACAATGCCCGGTTTTTATGAGTAGGGTTTTTACACCTCCCACCGTCCTGTCAACTAACTTTTTTACCAGGATGTTTGACGCCTATTATTCAAAAATCTTTGCTATTTAAGTTTTACTTTCGCCAAATTAAACGGCAGGTATATGGCAATACGCATTTTTATTACAGGAGGTACATTTGATAAAGAGTATAATGAGCTGAACGGACAGCTGTTTTTTAAGGATTCGCACCTGCATGACCTGTTGGAAATGGGGCGCAGCCGTTTATCGGTAGAAATAAGGACCCTGATGATGGTGGACAGCCTGGAGATGACCGATGCCGACCGCGAGCTGATCTTACATCAATGCCAGACCTGCGAAGAAGATAAGATTGTTATTACCCACGGTACCGATACCATGTCGGTTACCGCTGCTATGCTGGCCAATAAAGTGCCCGGTAAAACCATCATATTAACCGGCGCCATGATACCCATTAAGTTTGGTAGCTCTGACGGGTTATTTAACCTGGGCAGCGCATTAGCTTTTGCACAATCCTTACCTGCGGGTGTATACGTAGCCATGAACGGCCGTTATTTTGACTGGGATAATGTGCGTAAAAACAGGCAGACCGGTGTTTTTGAAGAAACCAGGACTGCTGTTAGCAGGTAGATCCACACTGCTGCCCACCTTCATTTTTAACAGGTAAGTATAGCCTCACAATTAACTGTTTGCATGTATAATATTGTGGCCTTACAGCGGTATAAGCAATACGCATTATCGTGCTATTGAACAGGTGTTTATTAGTTTTCATTTTTGCTTTTGATGCGGATTTGCAAACAATCAAAAACAAACACAATGAAAACGCTTAAGCCTTTAATCCTTGCCTGTATTACCCTTTTTATTTTATTAACCGGTTGTAAAAAAGATAAGACCAAAGAACAGGACTGTAAGCTTTTGACTGTAACAACCGATGTGGGTAGTTATGTATTTACCTACGATGGTAATGGCAGGATCAGCAGCATTACCCGTGGCAACAAAGTTGCCAGATATGAATATAGCGGGTTATCAGTTATTGTGAATGTTACGGTTGACGGTGCTTTTTTTCATAAAATAAATGCCACCTTAAACGATAATCATTTACCGGTTAATATACGGCTGGAGAAAAATGTGGCGGGCACCCAATGGAACAATTATTTTATGGAGTATAGTGGTACCCAGTTAATAAAAAGAACTGACACTTATCACACAGGTTCAACACCCCAGGTTGCTAATTACACCTGGGTAAATGGCAACCTGTTTTCTTCTACCAGCGGTTCAGGCACAGTAAGTTTTACTTACGATGAATCTAAAGCGGTACAGGCAGCAGACGTTCTTACCGTAAGCGGTTTATTAAGTGATGATGGTTTTATTATGATTAAAAACAGGAACCTGGTAAATTCTTTTAACGGTATGCCCGTTACCTATACTTTTGATGCCTCCAATAGAATAACCGGTGCTAATATTGGTACAGTAGCCAGCTCCAGCTATCAGTATACCTGTAATTAATACTTGTTGTCACGTTTTATTAAACCGTCTTTAGTAGGCGGTTTTTATTTACATCAATGTTTTATGTAACAGGCGTAATAAGAAAGCGTGAGGGATATGGAGGGCGGCGACGCAGGAGCCGGTGCGCAGTGCAACGCAGCACGGGAGCGAAGCGAACCCCGCAATAGCCCGGCCCCGCATGAATGTACCGGGCGAGGATCGAGCGCCCCGATATAAGCCGGGGACACGCCCATAAAAAAAGAGCAACCGGTAAAGGCTGCTCTTTTATAGTAAAATGTTTTGTATACTATTTACCTGGCTCTAATAATTTAAAGAACTGGTCTAACTGCGGTAAAATAACAATACGGGTACGGCGGTTAGCAGCGCGGCCTTCGGCAGTTTCGTTATTGGAAACCGGGTTAAATTCGCCACGGCCGGCAGCAGCCATTTTAGCCGGGTTTAAGCCATATTGTTTTTGCAGGATACGTACCACCGATGTAGCACGTTTAACACTCAGGTCCCAGTTGTCCAGTACCAAACCGGCGCCTTTGTATTCCACGTTATCCGTATGTCCCTCTACCATGAATTCGATATCAGGCTGGTTTTTTAATACCATGGCCACTTTACCCAGTACATCGCGGGCCTCCGGTGTTACATCGAACTTAGCGGTTTTAAATAACAGCTTATCAGAAATATCGATATATACCACTCCTTTATCAACCTTAATATTAATATCCTGATCGTTCAGGTTACCAATAGCGCCTTTGAGGTTCATTACCAGGGCCATGTTTAGGGAGTCTTTACGGGCCATTTGTTGCTGTAAAGTCTGGATATAATTGTCTTTAGCACCAATGTTTTCCATTGATTTTTTGATGCTTTCGGCCTGTGCGGAAGAGATTACCGACAGGTCTTCCAGTTGTTTTAAAGCCTGGGTATTGTTTTGCTTTAAGAAATCAATTTGTTTGTTGAGGCTGGCAATATCACTTTCGAGCAAACCTTTTTGGCGGGCCAGTTCGGCTTTTTCGGTGTTACAGTTATCTAAATTACCCTGTAAGGTAGTATAGCGGGTTTCCAGGGCCGCATACTCGCTTTGCGATTTTTTAAATTTTTTACTACTAACGCAGGATGGCGCCATTACTACTACTGAGGCCAGGCCTAGTAAAACTGTGAGCTTCATACATGATTCTTTTTAGTTCAAAAAAATATGGGTGGTAGTGTTTACCTAGTGTCAGCACCTAAAGCGCTAAAGGTATACATCACTTTAATTATAACCACCCCATATATTGTTAATTTTAAAAAATAGCTAACCTATTGATTGTGATAGCTATAAATACTGGCTATGCAACAAGCGTTCCATTTTAAAGTATAAACGGAAAAGATTATCTCATTTTGCCAAAAAAGAGGCAACTTTGTCCGCTTTTCAATAAATTTTTATGCAGAAATCGTCGAGGCAGGCCGCAATTGGTTTTATATTTATTACCATTTTACTGGATGTAATGGGCTGGGGTTTAATTATACCGGTGATGCCCGACCTGATTGCAGAACTGAAACAAATACCCATCAACGAGGCCAGTCCCTTTGGCGGACATTTATTATCGGTATATGCTGTAACCCAGTTTTTATTTGCCCCTTTTATAGGCAACCTGAGCGACCGCTTTGGCCGCCGGCCGGTTTTATTGTTATCCTTATTAGGTTTTGGTATTGATTATATTATACTGGCATTGGCGCCTACTTATGGATGGTTATTTATTGGCCGCGTATTGGCGGGTATTACCGGCGCCAGTGTTACTACCGCATCGGCCTATATTGCCGACGTAAGTAATGCGGAGAACCGGGCTAAAAACTTTGGCCTGTTAGGCGCCGCTTTTGGACTGGGTTTTATAATTGGCCCCGCATTAGGAGGTTTGATTGCCGGCTTTGGCCTGCGGGCGCCTTTTTACGCGGCGGCTGCCTTGTGTTTGTTAAACTGCCTGTATGGGTATTTTGTATTGCCGGAATCGTTAAGCAAGGCCAACCGTAAGCCTTTCAGCTGGAAAAAAGCCAACCCCGTTGGTTCGCTGATGCTGTTAAAAAAATACCCGGTGATCGGTGGTTTGGCGGTAGCTTATTTCTTATTATTTTTTGCCGCACAGGCCGTACAGGGCAACTGGAGTTTTTATACCATGTTCCGTTTTAACTGGACCGAACAACAGGTAGGTATTTCCTTAGCGGTAGTAGGCTTGTTTGTGGGCCTGGTACAGGCGGGTTTGATACGGTTTACCAACCCTTTATTAGGCAATAAACGCAGTGTATATGTAGGACTGGTATTATATAGTATTGGTTTGTTATTGTTTTCATTTGCCACCAAGGGCTGGATGATGTATGCCTTTTTGTTGCCCTATTGCCTGGGTGGTATTGCCGGCCCTGCTTTACAATCAATTGTTGCGGGACAGGTAAAACCCAATGAACAGGGCGAGTTACAGGGCGCATTTACCAGCCTGATGAGCTTAACGGCCGTATTTGGGCCATTGGTAATGAACGGGCTTTTTTACGAGTTTTCTAAACCCGGAGCCAGTTTTCATTTCCCCGGTATACCGTTTTTCTTAGGTGCGGTGCTGATGCTGGGCAGTGCCATCATCAGCTGGTATGTATTGCGTAAAGTGCCGGAGGAGTACCCTATTGTTGATGAGCTGTTTAAGGAAAACAGTGCTCCACCCTCACATTAAAATATATGTGTACGGTTAGATAAATCTCTGTTTAACAGCCAGTATTTTTTTCTTTTCTTTGCACATGGCTTTGACAAAAGAAAAAATCATTATTATAACTGCGCCATCCGGGGCCGGCAAAACGTCTATTACCCGTCATTTACTGGCAAACTTTCCTCAATTGTCTTTTTCCATTTCCGCTGCCACCCGGCAACCCCGCAGCAATGAAACAGATGGTAAAGATTATTACTTTATTTCCCTGCAGGAGTTCAGGGATAAAATAAAGAACAATGATTTTGTTGAGTGGGAAATGGTGTACGAAGGCAAGTACTACGGTACTTTGAAAAGCGAGATACAACGCCTGTGGAACGATAATCTTTGTCCTTTGCTGGATATTGATGTAAAAGGGGCCATACATGTACAACAGCAATACCCGGACAGCTCTTTATCGCTGTTTATTGAGCCTCCTTCCGTGGATGAACTGCGTCGCCGCTTATTATCCAGGGGAACCGAGACCGAAGAAACATTGAACGACCGGGTAAATAAAGCTTCCTACGAACTGTCTTTCAAACATCATTTTAATAAGATCATTGTAAATGATAACCTGGAGCGGGCCTGTGCCGAAGCCGAAGAAATTATCCGGACTTTTTTGGAAAACTAAGGGTTCCCGCAAACCGTACGGTTGTAAAAAATCGTAGTTATACAGGTGTCAGGGATATATTTTCTTACAACTTTATTCTATATCTTTAAGTTACCATGGAGTGGAAATTGATCATATGGTTTTTGTGTACCCTGCTGATAATGGCGTTTTTTACCGGCATTGAGATGGCGTTTTTCAGCGCTAACAAGTTAAGCATTGAACTAAAGAAAAAACAGGGCGGGGCAAATTCCCGATTATTATCCAAATTTATGGATGCGCCTACCAGTTTTTTAGGCGTAACCCTGGTAGGGTATATTCTTTCCCTTGTATTTTTTAGCCTGCAGATCAGTGATGTGCTCAGGCCAATCTGGCAAAACCTGCGCTTAGGCGGGGATTTGTTCCATATTGTTATTGAAATAATTATTGCCACTTTTATTGTATTGATCTTTGCCGAATTTTTGCCCCGGGCTTTTTTCAGGGCCCGCAGTACGGCCATGTTAAGCGGGCTTGCCTGGTTAACCAATATATTTTATATCGTACTTCAACCCCTGGCCAATGGCTTGGTGTCGCTGGCCGAGTGGATATTGAAGTATTTATTCAATATTAATTTAGACAAGACCAAGGAGCCTTTTAACCGCAATGAGTTGCGGACCATGTTCCAGGATGCCGTGGATGAGGAAAAACAGGAACGTAATTCCATGTTACTGGAAAATGCCCAGGAGCTGCCCAATGTACGTATACGCCAGTGCCTGGTGCCGCGCAAAGAGATTATTGGGGTGGAAATAAATACCGGCACTACCCAGTTGATTGAGAAATTTACCGATACCAAGCTCAGTAAAATGATCGTGTACGATGGCAATATTGACCATATTGTTGGTTATGTACACGAGCTGGACCTGTTTAAAAAGCCCAAAACAATCCAGGATGTGTTGCTTGCCATACCGGCAGTACCCGAGAGCATGAGCGCTACCGACCTGATTAAAAAGTTAAGCAGTGAACGCAAGAGTATTGCCTGGGTAGTGGATGAGTTTGGCGGCACAGCCGGCATTATTACCATGGAAGACGTACTGGAAGAGCTTTTTGGTGAAATATTTGACGAATACGATACCGCTAAGTTTGTTGAAAAAAGGATCTCTGAAAATGAATACATATTCTCCGGCCGTATAGAAATTGACTACCTGGCCGAAAAATATGGTTTTGAGTTTGAGGAGGGTGATTTTGAAACCCTTTCAGGTTATATTATTAATGCCCACGAAACCATTCCCCAGCAAAAGGAACGCATTATTATTGATGATTTTGAATTTGATATCATCAGTGTAAGCGATACCCGCATTGAAATGGTAAAAATGAAAAAATTAAAATAAGCGCTTGTTGCCAACTGCCAATCGCTAACTTTGCCCCCGTTTCAATATTTACAATGGCTTTACTAGACTTTTTAAATAAACGCAGCAAATCCGCCGAAGGCGAGATGTCCTTTATCGATCACCTGGAAGTGTTGCGCTGGCATTTGATACGTTCCGTTATTGCGATCCTTATTGGCGCCATTGTGATTTTTGCTTTTGTACGCGAAATTGTTGATTCCATTATTTTTGCTCCTACCCGTACCGATTTTATCAGCTCGCAATGGTTGTGCATGTTGGGTAAAAAACTTCATATAGAAGAAGCCCTTTGTTTTGAGCAGGTAAATGCACAGTTTTTAGAAACCACCATGACCGGACAGTTTATCTCTCATTTTACCGTGTCATTTGTAGGTGGCTTTGTGATAGCCTTCCCTTATATTTTCTGGGAGTTCTGGCGTTTTGTAAAGCCGGCACTATCAGAAAAAGAATTAAGAAAAACCCGTGGCATCATCCTTTCTGTATCCATGCTTTTTTTCCTGGGTGTGGCTTTCGGGTATTTTATATTAACCCCTTTCATGGTTAATTTTTATTTCAACTACAAGTTGAGTGCTCAAATAACCATCATGCCTTCGTTTTCCGATTACCTGGAAAACCTTATCTATACCACGGTTGGTATTGGTGTATTATTTCAAATGCCTTTACTGGTAATGATTTTAACGCAGATAGGGATTGTTACAGCCAAGTTTTTACGTAAGTACCGCCGGCACGCATTTGTTCTTATACTTATTGCTGCCGCTATCATTACCCCGTCTACCGATCCGTTCAGTTTAACCATTGTAACCATTCCTTTATACCTGTTATACGAAGCCAGTATTATTGTGGCAACCCGTATTAACAAGCGGCAAAATATTGATAAGCCTGAGGAGTGGAGTTAGGTTAGACAGACCGGCAATATTTAGTATAATAGAGATTTCAGATGTGAAACCCGCGTCCTGTCTGGATACTATATACTTCATACTAAATACTATTCTACACACCTAAATCAATGAATGTAACGTATTTTTATGCCTGTACCATAAATAACAGGTTCATGAAACGATTGCCTTTATTGTTTTTAGTGATAACCCTTTTCGCCGCTTCCACGGCTGTACAGTGCCAGCAAAAAATGGCGGACCTTATTACCGCTAATTTCCGGTTTGCCGAAAAACAGTATAAACTGCTGATGCAGCATGTAACCCCTGGTAAGATGCCGCAGCGTTATGAGCAGGCGACTAACAACTGGGTGAACATGGAAATACAATGGTGGTGCTCCGGATTTTATCCCGGATCATTATGGTATATATATGAACAAACCGGTGATACCAGCATCAGGAAGGAAGCAGAACGAGCCCTGGAGGTAATAAAACCTAACCAGTTTTATACCGATCACCATGACCTGGGTTTTATGATGTATTGCAGTTTTGGAAACGCCTACCGTATTACAGGGAATGAAGCTTATAAACAACCCATATTAAATGCGGCCGATGCGCTGATTACCCGGTTCAGGCCCGGTATACCCGCTATACAATCATGGAACAAAAGCAAAAAATTTAACTGCCCTGTCATTATTGATAATATGATGAACCTGGAGTTACTGGAATGGGCGGCACGCAATGGCGGCAATAAAAAGGGAAGTGAAATAGCCCGTTTACATACGGAAACAACAACCAAAAATCATTACCGGCCTGATTACAGCTCCTATCATGTAATAGATTATGATACTGCAACCGGGGCTGTATTACAAAAGCGCACCCACCAGGGTTATGCCGATAACTCTGCCTGGAGCCGCGGACAAGCCTGGGGATTGTACGGTTATGTAATGATGTACCGTTTTACCAAAAACAAAGCCTATTTACAGCAGGCACAAAATATTGCGGGCTTTATACTTAATCATCCCCGTTTACCTGCCGATAAAATTCCCTACTGGGATTATGATGCACCTAATATACCGGATGCCGTTAGGGATGTATCGGCTGCAGCCATTACTGCCTCTGCCTTATTAGAGTTGGGACAATACACAAAAGGCAAACAAAAAGAAAAATACCTGGCGGATGCTACTACCATATTACGCGCCTTAGACAGCGATCAGTATAAAGCAGCGCCTGGAACAAATGGCGGTTTCCTGCTTTTACACAGTACCGGGGCCCTGCCTTTTAATTCGGAGATAGATGTACCGCTGATATATGCCGATTATTATTTTCTGGAAGCATTAAAAAGGTATAAAGATTGGTACTTAAAGTAATGGTCTGTCATAAGTTTACCGGGCCTTGTTACAATCCTTAGTATCTTGCATATATATTTCATCTACATGATAAAACACATAGTGCTCCTGTTGGGTATCGGCTTTTTTTTAGTTTCCTGTGGTGCAGGTAAACGCAATAACCAAACAGAAAACCTGAATGCCGACAGCATTACAACAACGGCAAAACCGGGCTGGCAGGTTTTTGTAAATAAACAGCTCATTTTACAAAGTAATACGGAGGACCCTGCCGCAAATAGCAAAACAGTAAAAGCAAAGGACCTCTTTACAAACAACGGATTACAGATTATTTACACGGAAGAGCCGGATGCACAGCTGAACCGCAGTTATATTATTATGGATAATAACCGGCGTGAATTGTTCCGTGCTGAAAACACAAAACAACCGTTCAACGCGGCTGAGCTGAAAAAGGCAATTGGCGATCAAAACACCATTGTTCTTTATACCGTGGCAATACCTTCCGATCCGGCACTGGCCGCTACTGTAAGAGTACGACCTGTTCATTTATGTACTTTAATTTTACAATAACCTGTGAGCCGCAAGATCATCTATATCGTCAACCCTATTTCAGGTACCAAAGGCAAACAATCTTTGCAGGCCCTGATTGAAAAAAGGACCACGGCGCAGGGAATACCTTATTTTATATACCCCTCGGTGGCCAATGGCGATTATAGTTTTTTACATGATACTATTAAAGAAGAAAACATCACCGATGTTGTGGCAGCCGGCGGCGACGGCACGGTAAGCCAGGTAATACATAGCCTGCAGCCAACCGGCGTTAATTTTGGTATTATTCCCTGTGGTTCGGGCAATAGCCTGGCCCTGGCAACGGGTATACCCAAAGCGCCTACCAAGGCATTACAAACAATTTTTACCGGCAAAGCCGCTAAAGTAGATGCATTTATTGTAAACGATTATTTTTCCTGCATGCTCTGCGGTATTGGCTTTGACGCCAAGGTAGCCCATGATTTTGCCAAACAGCCTACCCGTGGCTTGGCCATGTATGTAAAACAATCGGCCTTAAATTTTTTTGCTGCTAAAAGTTATGCGTTTGAAATGGCTTTTGACAAACAGAAGATTAAGGTGGATGCCTATTTTGTGAGCATTGCCAACAGCAACCAGTTTGGGAATAATGTAACCATAGCACCCCGCGCCAACCTGAGCGATGGTTTATTGGATATTGTAATTGTTACCAAACAGAATAAAGTAAATTTTGTGTTACAGACCCTGCGCCAGGTAACCGGCTTTAACAGCCTGCAAACTGCCAGGCCTATTGATACCAACCGGGCAGTGATTTATTTCCAGACCGATAAAATAAAAATAACCAATAAGGATAATGCCCCTTTACATATTGACGGCGAACCATTGGAAACAGCAACTGTTTTTGATATTCATGTAAAGAAAAATTTCTTTACACTCATTCAACCGGCTTAATATCGCCGGTTATACAGTTTTTCAATTCTTATATCTATTGTATATTGCCGGTATGGATAGTTTACCCAATGGTATTAATCGTTTTTTGATCAGTAAAGTTATTACCGAAACGGCGGCGGCAAAAACATTTGAATTAACACCACTGGATGGATGGCAGCCGGACTATGCATCCGGACAGTTTGTTACCCTGGTTTTTTACACGCCCCATGGCGAAAAAAGAAGGTCCTATTCCATCTCTTCCAGCAGTGCTTTACATGAAACTTTAAGTATTACCGTAAAGAAGGTAGATAACGGTGAGTTCTCCCGGCAGCTGGTATATAATACCAAAGAAGGTGATATATTGTTTAGTTCGGGCATCAGTGGCCTGTTCCGGTTACCCGAAAAACCGGAAACAGTGGAACAGTATTTTTTCCTGGCAGCGGGCAGTGGCATTACCCCCTGTTTTTCTTTAATAAAAACCTTACTGGCTACCACGCAAAGCCATGTTACCCTTATTTACAGTAATAAAACAAAAGCCGATACCATTTTTTATGCACGTTTACAGGCACTGGCGCAGGCTTATAGTAATCAACTGACCATCCGCTTTTTATTCAGTGATGTATTTAATGTTTACCATAGCCGCTTAAGCCATTGGTTATTACAGCAGCTGTTACAGCAATATATCAGGACCGATATCAGCAAGACCCTGTTTTATATGTGCGGGCCTTTTGATTATATGTTAACCATCAGTATTACCCTGCTGGGACATGGCCTGCAACCGCAGCAAATTATTAAAGAGAACTTCAGCACTTTACCCCGTTTAAACAAACCCAAACCACCGGATACCGGGGCGCATGCTGTGACCATTAGCATAGCTGGTAAAACGGAAACCATCACCGTACAATATCCCCACAGCATACTGGCTGCCGCTAAAGAAAAAAATATTGGTATTCCGTACAGTTGCGAAGCAGGCCGTTGCGGCAGTTGCATTGCGACCTGTACCAAGGGCAGGGTTTGGATGGCGTATAACGAAGTGTTACTGGATGAGGAAGTGGCCGCAGGCCGGATACTTACCTGCCAGAGCTACCCGGTCGGGGGCGATGTGACGGTGGAAGTAGAGTAGTAGGCGTGAAGGTATAAGGTTTAAGGTGTAAGGCTTAAGGTGTAAGGTTGTCAGAAGTAAAGGAATAAATTATTCTATGATTATTGCAATAGGTTTTATCCTGGACCATTTGCCTGCACCCGTACATAATTTATATTTCCGGTCGGGCTGTACTGTAATAGTTTGTAGTATTTCATTAGCCCGGCTTACCTGTATGGTATAGTTTCTTTCCCGGTAAATAAAATCGTTCCCGTTTTTGATCATACAATCTGCCTGGGCCTGGTTGAGTACCACCGCCCTATACCCCTGCTCTGTTTTAATGTCTGTCTCTTTCAATAAATGGGTGGCAGTATTTTTCCAGCTGTTGGCATATCTTTTTATCCAGCCTTTTTCAATAGATGTAAAAGCAACTTGTAATAGCCCGGAAGCATAGGTACAGGAGTCGGCATAGCTATTATGATTTTCCACCAGTGTAATACGGAATGAGCTGTCATTAACAGGTTTACCGGTTTTATCTTTCAGCTGGACAACAATCACTTCTCCGCCATCGAAAGGGCAATGTTGTGCATAAGCTTTCATTAAGCCCGGCATTAACAACAATAGCAAACAGAAAACTTTCATGATGGAGATGTTTTATCAAAAGTACTTTTATAATAATATCAGGTTATCCGTGGTAACGGGTATTTAAAAGGTGCATAGCGAACAGAACCCCGAACGGAGCGTCGCAAGTAAAGATGGGTCAGCGGACTGCAGCCGGTAACCTAAATGTACTGTTAATCAAACTAATAGCTTATCCGGTTGCCCTTTTCTTATTCGTAACAATACTTTCACTTGTTAGCCCCGTTTTATTAGCGTACCTTTGCGCCCTTGAAATGAAAATTGTTGACAGTTTTATACGTTCGTCGAGGTAATTCACTCATTACCAGCCACTTTTAAAATTCCGCCTTTCTAAATTACACAATTTGGATGCGTGGTAAACGACCACCGGGGTGGAAAATAGAGTAAAGTGGTGAACCGGCAGCCGGTATCGTATATGACCAGACAGTTTATTTAAACGATATTATGGAAATCAGAAACATAGCAATTATTGCCCACGTTGACCACGGTAAGACTACCCTTGTTGACAAAATTTTACATGCCACAAAGGTTTTCCGCGACAACCAGGAAACAGGCGAGTTAATTATGGATAGTAACGACCTGGAAAGAGAACGGGGTATTACTATTTTCAGTAAAAACGCTGCCGTTACTTACAACGGGGTAAAAATTAATGTGATCGATACCCCTGGTCACGCCGACTTTGGCGGTGAGGTGGAAAGGGTATTGAAGATGGCTGATGGTGTTTGCCTGTTGGTGGATGCTTTTGAAGGACCAATGCCCCAAACCCGTTTCGTATTACAGAAAGCTTTGCAGTTAAACCTGAAACCTATTGTTATTATTAACAAGGTAGACAAACCTAACTGCCGTCCTGACGAAGTACATGATGCGGTTTTTGAATTATTCTTTAACCTGGATGCATCAGAAGAGCAATTGGATTTCCCTACTTTTTACGGTAGCGGTAAAAACGGTTGGTTTAACGACTCTCTTACACAAATAGATAATATTAACCCTTTATTAGACGGTATTATTAAATATGTACCGCCGCCAAAAACCAATGAAGGTCCTTTGCAAATGCAAATTACTTCTTTGGATTACTCTTCTTTCCTTGGCCGTATTGCCGTAGGTAAAGTAAGTCGCGGTAGTATTAAAGAAGGACAAAGTATTGCCTTAATGCAGGCTGATGGTTCTATTAAGAAACAACGCATTAAAGAGCTGTATGTTTTTGAAGGTATGGGTAAAAAGAAAATCAGTGAGGTTTTTGCCGGTGACCTTTGCGCCGTAGTAGGTGTGGAAGATTTTAACATTGGTGATACCATTGCTGATGCAGAAAACCCGGAAGCATTACCGGTGATCAGCGTAGATGAGCCAACTATGAACATGCTGTTCTCTGTAAACAACTCTCCTTTCTTTGGTAAAGACGGTAAGTTTGTTACCAGCCGTCACTTACGTGACCGTTTGATGAAAGAAACAGAGAAAAACCTGGCCTTACGTGTAGTGGACAGTGAAGAAGGTGATAGCCTGCTGGTTTATGGTCGTGGTATATTACACTTAGGTGTACTGATCGAGACCATGCGCCGTGAAGGATATGAGTTAACGGTTGGTCAGCCACAGGTAATTGTGAGAGAGATTGATGGTAAAAAATGTGAGCCTTACGAAACACTGGTAGTAGATGTACCGGAAGAGTTTGCCAGTAAAGTAATTGACCTGGTAAGCCGCCGTAAAGGTGAAATGCTGATCATGGAAACAAAAGGCACCATGCAGCACCTGGAGTTTGATATTCCTTCACGTGGTTTAATTGGTTTACGTACACAAATGTTAACCGCCACTACCGGTGAAGCTGTAATGGCCCACCGCTTTAGTGAATATAAACCATGGAAAGGCCCTATCCCCGGCCGCAACAATGGTGTGCTGATCTCTAAGAATACAGAGAAAACTACCGGTTACTCTATTGATAAATTACAGGACCGCGGAACTTTCTTTGTAGACCCGGGCGAAGACGTATATATTGGCCAGATTATTGCCGAAAATATTAAACCCGGCGACCTGGTAGTAAATGCGACGGAAGGTAAGAAACTGACCAACCACCGTGCCAGCGGTAGTGATGACGCTACCCGTATTGCTCCAAAAACACTGATGACTTTAGAGGAGTGTATGGAGTATATTCAGCAGGATGAGTGTATTGAGGTTACGCCTAACTTTATTCGCATGCGTAAGGTGGTTTTAGATGAGAATGAAAGAAACAAACAAGCGAAGAAATTAAGCGCCGAAGTTTAATAGTTGCACAACAGCTAAAAACACAGATATATAAAACCCGGACCATGGTCCGGGTTTTGTTTTATTACATTGTATTGCTTTATTTTTTCGGCAACTGCAGATCGGCCACGAGTAAGTAGTGATCGGAATAGTTTTTTACCACCCGCCTGAATTGTTTTACCTCGAAAGATTTATCGGCTAAAATATAGTCAATACGCAACGTAGGCGATAAAGAAGCAAAAGTACGGCCAATGCCACGGCCTTTTTCCAGGAAAGCATCGTTCATATTACCCCGCAAAGTGAAATAAGTATAGGAGTTGGGTACATCGTTCATATCGCCGCAAAACATCACCGGGTGCGGGCTGTCATCCATTATTTTACGGGCAATATCCGTTTGGATCTGCCGGTTAACGATAGCCGTCTTCATTTTGGCAAAGATGGTTTTGGAGTTGCTGACAATACCATCTTCACCCTCTTTTATTTTAGATATTTTATCATAGTCATCCTGCCTTAACTGGAATGATTGCAGGTGGGTACTGAATACCCGGAAGACCTGATCCTTCACTTTAATATCGGCATATACCAATCCTTCACGTAAAGAAGGACGGGGAAAGTTGATCATACCACTATCTACAATGGGAAATCTGGAAAAAATGATCGTCCCGTTTTTTAATACAAAATTGGGATTGCCATCATTATAATAGGTATAGGTATAATAGGGATAGTTCAGTTTTGTCTGTATATCATTAATATTCGCATACCATTCGGGGTTATTATCTACATGTACAAATTCCTGCAGGCAGAGTATATCGGCATTTTGTTCTTTTAACAGGTCAAACATTTTTAACCGGGTCTGGCTGCCTTTGTTGTTATTGTTTTTCATTTCAACAAAGCGGGCCACATTCCAGGTAGCGATCCTGAAATCGCCTTTTTTCTCGGTGGTAAATTTTCCCGGGAAGTTAAC
>CAYUMH010000053.1:1334-29207 GCA_964445775.1 uncultured Terrimonas sp. | reverse complement strand
CATTTTTTGCCCCCTGTGTAACACAAAACTAAGATCCTGCACAATGGGTTGCCCATCCAGCAGTTTTGTTAATTGTTGTACCCTTAGTATTTCATCCATTGGTGCAAACTTACTGAGAGAATGATGAATGATGAATTATGAATGCAGAATTATGAATGATGAATGCAGAATTATGAATTATGAATGATGAATGTGGAATGATGAATTGGAGAGCTGAAAGCAAAGAGAAGGTGACGGGCTGCCGGATTGCAGCGGAAAGCCCGGTGAGGCCAGGTGCAAAGGGATGTGCCGGACTTGCAGCGAAAAGCCGGGACCGCGGCTGAGCGTTGTTACCACAGCTGACAGCCCCTGCATTTTAATATTATTGTTTTATCAGGCTGCTTTGGGCACCACTACCACTTTTTCGGCTAGCTCCACCCCTGCCTGTACCAATGGACTGCAGATGGTGTTAACGCCAATACTTTTGAGTTGTTTGGCCTGCGATTCCGAATCGACCATCACACTGATATGCCCCTGGAAACCACGGGCCCTTAACGCCTCCACTACATTCATTTTTCCTTCTTCTTCAGGAATGGTTACCACCACACCCTGTAACTGGTTAATATCGAGGTTTTGCCATAATAATTTACTGGTAGCATCGCCATATAACACCCGGCGTTTTTTGGAACGCTGTGTAGCCAGTACATCCGGGTCGGTATCAAAACCCACCACTTTTAAACCCCTCTCCTGGAAATAATCGTAGGAAGAAGTACCTGCCCGTCCCATGCCTACGATCAGGTAATTGGCAATACCGATATTAACCGGTTCGGCATCGCTGCGGGAACGTTTACTTTCAAATTTAGTAAGCAGCGGCTCCAGCTTATTGAACAATTGATTGGCTTTGGCATTGATAGGCGCTCCCACTAAAAAGGAGAAGGCCACAACGGTGGTTAAAGTAATCAGCATTGACGGCGGCAATAAGCCCACGGTAACTGCTACCGCACCGGTAATGATGGCAAATTCGCTGAAGCTGGCCAGGGAGGTGGCAGTCAGGAAACTGGTCCTGGCCCGTAAGCGGAATAAGGATAGTATACCAAAGAAAACTGCTACACGGAATGGCAGGATGATTACGAGGATCATGGCATACAGGAGATCGGTCCAGGAAGGCAGGCCTGTTAAACCGATTTTTAAGAAGAATACCGTAAGAAAGGCTTCGCGAAGCGACCATAGTTTTTTGGAAACCTCGCCGGCTTTTTCTTCACCGGCATGCAGTACACCAAAACAAAAAGCGCCCAGCTCGCCACCCAATCCCACATATTCAAACAGGGCCGCGCCACCAAAAGCCATTAAAATGCCATATAGCAATACCAGTTCATCATTTTTAATTAAACGCAGCACTCTTACCAATACAGGCTTTAACAAGGGCAGTAAGAATAAAGCCAACGCCCAGGGCGAAGGCGCTTTTAAGCCTGTAAACGCCAGTATGCCAATAAGAATAATATCTTCCATTACCAGGATGCCGATAGCTAAACGGCCATGGTAAGAATCCAGCTCTCCTTTATCTTCCAGCCCTTTGGCGGCAATAACCGTACTGGCTACCCCTAAAAGAATACCCAGTAAGATGGTTTGGCTGGTACTAAAACCTGCATTAATGCCAATAAGTGTGAACAGGCCAAAGAGCAGGGCCACACTGATGACTATTTGCAAAAGTCCGGACACTGCGACCTCGGGTTGTAAAAAATTTTTGAGCCTTATTTTTAACCCTAGTGTAAATAACAAAAATATCACACCGCTATGTGCCAGCTCGTCAAGGGCATGTGTACTTTGATAACCGTATACAGATAGTACAAAACCTCCGGTAAGAAACCCAAGTAAGGGCGGCAGCCCTATTTTGTAAAATACAAAGCCAATGACAAAGGCGATGGCGATAAAAAGGATTTCCATTGTGTGAAGGGGTTAAAATAAAAATAATGGAGGTACAACAAAAAAACAGGGCAATTGTTGTACTGCCAACATTGCCCTATAAATATAGACTTTAGCGCTAATAAAAGCACTTAGCTGAATACATCTTTTACCTGTAACCAGAATTCATCGAGGGCGATGATCCTTGGTTTTAAGAATGTGATAATGGCCGGCCAGTCCGGTTCTTTAAAAATATTAACGCCCGGCTGAGTGGTATATATACGACTTAAAACAGCCCCGGATTCATCCTGTACCTCCGGCTGCCATTGCCAGGTTTCTCCCAGCGTGTTTTCGAGCATAGTACGCATCGCGAGGAATTGCTGATAATAGCCGTTATCCAGGCTATTGACTGTATGTCTGATCTCGATGGCAATTTGTGCCGATCGGGTATCTACATCCATGCGGAAAAAGATGTCGCGGATACCGGTTTTATAGTTGATCCAATTGATCGTTTCGCCTTCGGCATTGGGAACCGGTTGCAGGTAGCGGCCAAAACTGGTCCAGAATTTCTTTTTAATAAGCGAGGCTTCCTGTTTAGTGTACATAGCCGGTTACCATTAACTTTCTCACAAATCTAATTTATAATCACGCAAGCCTGCCACAACCCATTATTGCAATTGGCATTTTATTTGAATAGCTTTACCTGATCAAAAAACATTCTTATGCAAAATTGGCTTAAAACTTTACTGGCGGGCGCAGCTGCCTACAAATGGGGCGGCGGATGCCTGGGCTTTATTTTAGTTTTTGTAATTGTATATTACCTGCTGGGACATTGCTAAGTTTATAATACTGCTTTTACCAATGCTTCTATTTTTTGAGCATGTTTTTCGCTTACCCCAACAACGGGCAGGCGGAATGTATTTTGGCAAAGCTGCATTTGACTTAATACGGCTTTAATGCCACTAGGGCTTCCCTCTTCAAATAAAGCATTTACAATATCGGTATACTTATAATGTAATGGCAGTGCTTTTGCAAAATCGCCGGCCAGGCATAACCTTACCATATTGGCGTAATCTTCAGGAAAAGCATTGGCCACTACCGATGTTACACCATCAGCTCCCAGGGCGATCATAGGCAGGGTTAAATTATCATCCCCGCTGATAACCATGAAGGAGGCTGGTTTATTTTTTATGATCTGTCCCACCTGTTCCAGGTTGCCACTGGCTTCTTTGGTAGCAAAAATATTCGGGCATTCGTTAGCCACTCGTAACTGCGTTGCAGCCGTTAGGTTTTGCCCGGTTCGTCCCGGTACATTATACATCATGATAGGCAAGGGCGTAACGGCATCCAATGCTTTATAGTGCTGGAACAGTCCTTCCTGGTTGGGCTTGTTGTAATAGGGTGCTACCGATAAAATAGCATCGTAACCGGTAAGGTCAAACTCACTGAATCCTTTTATTACAGATTGGGTATCATACCCGCCAATGCCGGCTACCAGCCCAACACGGCCATTCACCTGTTTTTGAACAAATGTAAATAAGTCCTGCTTTTCCTTACCATGTACAGTAGCGCTTTCGCCGGTTGTACCCAGCACTACCAAATAATCTACCCCACCCTTTATCCAAAACTCAACCAACTTTTCCAGGCTGGTAAAGTCTATAGATCCATCGGCCAAAAATGGGGTAACGATTGCGATACCTGTTCCGGTAAATTTTTCCCGCAGCGACATAATTAGTTCAAAAAGTTTTAGATGTTTTATTAAAGCCTGGCAAAATTGCAAAGCCGCCAAATATAAACCATCCTGGTTAAAAGAAAAAAACTAAGCCCGCCGGATATGTGTTCAAACCTGGGATTTGCCTTTATCTTTGCCAGCTATTATGGGAAACAAGCTACGCTTTGGGATTATAGGATGTGGAAAAATTGCACCCCGTCATGCGGCCGAGATCAGCCGGGTAGGAATATTGGCGGGTGTTTGCGATATTATTCCTGAGCGAGCGGACCAACTGGCACAGCAGTTTCAAACCAGGGCTTTTTATACCATTGCCGATTTTTTAGCAGCACAGCCCTATGATGTGATTGCCGTATGCACGCCGAACGGTCTACATGCTTCCCACAGTATAGCCTGTTTACAGGCCCATGCACATGTACTTTGTGAAAAGCCCCTGGCAACATCTGCTGCCGATGCCGATGCGATGATGGAAGCAGCAACTACAGCAGGTAAAAAGCTGTTTGTTGTTAAATCCACCCGCTACAACCCCGCACTGATCGCTTTAAAAACGATACTGGATAATAACCAGCTCGGTACCATCTTTAACTTTCAGCTGAATTGTTTCTGGAACAGGCCCAATGCCTATTACAACTCGTCCTGGAAAGGCGATGCCCAACTGGATGGTGGCATTTTGTTTACCCAGTTCAGTCATTATATTGATGCCCTGTTATGGCTGTTAAACGACCGTATACAAACCGTATCAGGATTCAGGAATAATTTTACCCACCAGGAGACCATTGATTTTGAAGATAACGGTATAGCTTCCATCAAAATGCAGAAAGGTACCATTGGTGGCATTAACTGGTCCATTAACAGTTACCGGAAAAATATGGAAGTATCGTTGACCTTGATAGCCGAACACGGCAGTGTTAAGATTGGTGGTGAGTACATGAACCAGGTAGCATACCAGTTGGTTGCCGAAACCGGCATACCTATGATTAGCGAAACGGGGGAGCCAAATGATTATGGTTTTTATAAAGGTTCCATGAGCAACCATGATAAAGTATATGATAATTTATTGATAGCGCTGGGGAACGACCATCACCCGTTTTCACATGCCATAGACGGGTTAAAGACCGTAGAAGCGATACAACAGATTTATGATGCCATGCCGCTGGCTTAAAAGGAACTGCATGCCGAAAAAACTATTTTTTACCGTTACCAATGACCTTACCTACGACCAGCGTATGCAACGCATTTGCAGTTGCCTGGCAGCCAATGGTTATGAGGTTACACTGGTGGGTAGAAAATTAAACCGGTCAAAACCCTTGCAGCAACAGCTTTTCAGGCAAAAAAGAATCCGCTGCTGGTTTAATACCGGTAAGTTATTTTATGCAGAGTATAATATTCGCTTATTTTTTTACCTGTTGTTTAAGCGTATGGACCTGATTTGTGCCATTGACCTGGACACGATACTCCCCTGTTTATATATTTCAAAGCTGAAACTTATTCCCCGGGTATATGATGCCCACGAGCTTTTCAGCGAGATGAAAGAAATTGTAACCCGGCCCGCCATTAAAAAAATATGGGACCGGGTAGAAAGAAAAGCCGTTCCGCAGTTCAGGCATGGGTATACCGTTTGCGAGAGTATTGCCGAAGAGTTTACCAAACGATATGGTGTACAGTACCAGGTAGTAAGAAATGTGCCTGTGACAAAAATATTATCCCCATCCGCTGTACGGGTAAACAACCAGCCCAAAATTTTGTTATACACCGGCGCTGTAAACGAAGCCCGTGGCTTTGAATACCTGATACCGGCTTTACACCATATTAATGCCCGTTTGGTGGTTTGCGGTGATGGTAATTTTATGCCCCAGCTAAAACAGTTAATAACCGATTACCAGGTGCAGGATAAAGTAACACTTACGGGTATGTTATTACCGGACGAGTTATGGCAATACACTTTATCGGCAGATATAGGCATTGCATTGTGTGAAAATGAAGGATTAAACCAGTATTATTCCCTGCCCAATAAGTTTTTTGATTATATACAGGCGGGATTACCGCAAATTGCCATGGCTTTTCCGGAGTACGAAAGAGTGAATAAGCAATACCGGGTTGCCTTATTGGTGGATGATATGACGCCGGAAAGATTAGCGGCACAAATAAACAATTTGCTACAGGATGTTGTTCTATATGATACTTTACGGCAAAACTGCCTGGAAGCGAAACATTTTTTAAACTGGGAGGTTGAACAAAAAAAGTTAATTTCCTTTTACAAATCTATTTTACACGATTGAAAAAGCAGTTGCACATAGTTTGTTTAGATGTTCCTTTCCCGGCTGATTATGGTGGCGCCATTGATATGATGAACCGTATTATCCTTTTCAAACAACTGGATATTGCTATTCATTTACATTATTTCAGTTATAACGACCGGGGCATGCCCAATGAACTGAACCAGTATTGCGAAAGTATTTCTGTGTACGAACGGAAAAAGTTCACCACCAGTTATTTTTTTGATAAGCAACCTTATATCGTTTCCTCCCGCATTAACCAGGACCTGATTACTAATTTAAATAAAGACAACCACCCCATTTTCCTGGAAGGCATTCACTGCACCGGCATACTGCCTTATATTAATCGCGGTAACCGCCGTATTGTAGTGCGCATGCACAACGATGAAAGTATTTATTATAAAGAGCTGGCCAGGGCCACAGGCAGCATTAAACAAAAACTATTTTTTAACCGGGAAAGCAGGCGGCTGAAAAAATATGCCGATACACTTCCCAATGATTGTTTATACGCCTGCGTTTCCGAAAAAGATATACAGGTATTACAACAGGATCACAAGATTACGAATACCGCTTTTATACCTACTTTTCCTACCTGGCAGGAGGTAAACAGCCCTGAAGGTATGGGCAGTATATGTTTGTATCATGGTAATTTATCTGTACCGGAAAATGAGGAGGCGGCCATGTGGTTATTATGCCGGGTTTTTTCAAAAGTACGGATGCCTTTTGTTATTGCGGGTAAAAAGCCGGGACGCCGTTTAATAAAAGCGGCTGAATTATGCCAGCATACCTGTTTGATCGCTAATCCTTCTGAATCGGAAATGAACGACCTGATACGCAAAGCACATATACATGTATTACCCTCTTTTAATAAAAACATTACGGGCATACGTTTAAAACTGTTACATGCATTATTTGAAGGCCGGCATTGCGTGGTAAACACACCCATGGTAGCTGGTACCGGTTTAGAAGAAGCCTGTCATATAGCCGGCAACAGCAATGGTTTTGCTTCCATTATTGCACAACTGTATCATCAGCCTTTTGCCGAGGAGGAAATAAAACTGCGTAAACGTTTATTGGGAGATACGTATTCCAACGAAAAAAATACCCGCCAGCTTATTGAATGGCTATGGTAGCATTATCAATTACCCGGTTTTGCTCGGTACGGATCATACGGGCAGGATATTTATTCACCACAATATAATCGTGCGTAGCCATCACAACGGCCGTATTGAAGTCCTTTGAGATATGAAACAATAATTTCATGATCTCATCCGATGTTTCCGGGTCAAGGTTACCTGTAGGTTCATCAGCCAGGATCAGTTTGGGCGAGTTTAATAAGGCACGGGCAATATCAATACGTTGCTGCTCACCGCCACTTAACTCAAAAGGCATTTTAAATCCTTTTGATTTCAGGCCTACTTTATCCAGTACATCCTGGATCTTATCAGCCATCAGTTTTTCATCTGTCCAGCCGGTGGCTTTTAATACAAATTTCAGGTTATCATTTACATTCCGGTCGGTAAGCAACTGGAAATCCTGGAAAACCACACCCATTTTACGGCGTAAAAAAGGTACCTGCTTCCAGTTCAGGCCGTTCAGTGAAAACCCTGCAACATTGGCCTCGCCTTCCTTTAAGGTCAGTTCGCCGTATAAGGTTTTCAGCAGGCTCGATTTACCGGTACCGGTTTTACCCACCAGGTACACAAATTCACCGGCGTTAACGGTAAGGTTAACATTCTGTAATACAGCACTGTTACCCTGGTATATATTTACATTGCTTAAGGTTATAATTGCTTCAGCCATTGTATTTGTTGCTTTATTGCAAAATAAAGGAATATAGCCAAACTACCGCTTAAAAAAAATGGTTAAATACCACCTAAAAGGTTAAAATGGCCGGCTTGTAGCATAAACGGCTTATAATGGTTGGTTATTGTTTTTTATTTTGCCGGCTTTGGTATTTCTGCTTAACTGCCTTTGCGCCGTGCCCCTACAGCAATGTTGCGGGTCGCAGCCCTGGACTGCAACAATACTACTCAACAGTAAAGGTTATCACCCTGACGGAAGAAAGCGCTGATACCGCTGTTGCTGGTATTACTTAACCGCCGTCTTAATTGTCCTGTATTTTTTGCAAACAACCGGCAAGACTGTCCCTCCAGTTATTAATGTGTATGCCAAAGGTGGTTTTGATCTTTGTTTTATCCAGCACAGAATAAGCAGGTCTTTTAGCCGGGGTGGGAAAGCTGCTGGTAGGTATAGGGTTCACAGTACAATTGCTATGGCTTAATTCTTTAATCGCCAGGGCAAAATCAAACCAGGAAATAATACCCTCGTTACTGAAATGATAGATGCCGGGATGCCACTCAGCAGTATTGATGATCGTGATAATGGTCTGTGCCAGGTCTGCGGCATAAGTAGGTGTTCCTGTTTGATCGTTCACCACACTGATAGCCGGTTTTTCCTGCATTAAACGCAACATGGTCTTTACAAAATTCTTTCCGTAGCGGGAGTATACCCATGCCGTACGGATAATAACCGCATCACTGTTAACTGCTGTGATATGTTGTTCCCCCGCTAATTTGGAAGCGCCGTATATATTTACCGGATCGGTGGCATCAGTTTCTTTATAGGGCACACTGCCGGTACCGGCAAAAACATAATCGGTGGAAATATGTATTAACCGGATATTGTTGTTTTTACAAAAAGCGGCGATTGCTTTTACAGTGGTGGCATTAATAGCGAACAGGCTTTCCTTTTCTTCCGGTAATTCGGCCTTATCCACCGCCGTATAGGCAGCACAGTTCACTACAAACTGTGGCTGTGAAGACGCTAAAAAATCAATACAGGTCTTTTCATCGTCCAGCGGCATTTGTTCCCGGGTACAGAATATCCATTCGTAATCCGGGTAATTTACCGACAATTCATTGATCTCTGAGCCCAGTTGACCATTAGCACCGGTAACCAGTATTTTGGGTAATGCAGACATACTAGAAAGTAAAATTGTTTTTACAGGCGTCTAAAGTTGGTAGCACCAGGTCTTTATCCGATATAATGGCTTTATCCAATGGTACCTGCCAGTTAATATTCAATGCAGGATCATTGTAAATAATGCCGCCTTCGCTTTCTTTATTATATAAGCCATCGCACTTGTATAATACTTCTGCCTTTTCTGTCAATACTGAAAAGCCGTGTGCAAAGCCAACCGGGATCACCAGTTGCTTTTTATTTTCGGCAGATAGTTCAATACCAAAATGTTGCCCGAAAGTAGGTGACCCTTTACGCAGGTCAACAGCCACATCATAAATGGTCCCCACAATGGCTCTTACCATCTTGGTCTGGCCGTGTGGATTTAACTGGTAATGCAGTCCCCTGATCACCCCATAACTGGATGAAGACTGGTTATCCTGTACAAACTGGTACGTCAGTCCCTGTTGTTTATGTATTTCACTATTGTACGCTTCAAAAAAGTAGCCGCGACTATCCTCAAATACCTTGGGTTCAAATACGAGCAAATTGGCTAAACCGGTTTCAAAAAAAGGCATATTATAAGCTCCAGTAATTTCGTGAAGTAATTTTCTTTCTAAACACACCTTTCAGATCAACCACTAATCCTTCAGGCTTTGTGATACTGGTAAAATAAGCATCGTCCAGCTTTACATATTCCTTATGCGGTACGGTTACAATTACCGCATCATAATCCGCGGCAATATCTTTAGTCAGCTCAAAACCGTATTCATGCTGCAATTCCTCCGAACTGGCATAAGGGTCCTCCACATCCACGTTTAGATGAAAGGCTTTTAAAGCCTTCACCACATCGGCCACTTTGGAGTTACGTATATCACTTACATTCTCTTTAAAAGTGGCGCCCTTTACTAAAACCTTTGCCGATTTTACATCGTTGGAGTTTTTAATAATATGCTGTACCACATTATTGGCAACATATTTTGCCATATTATCGTTGATATTTCTACCGGCCAATATTACTTCGGCATCATAGCCTAGTTCACTGGCTTTATAGGTGAGGTAATACGGGTCAACGCCAATACAATGGCCGCCCACAAGTCCTGGCTGGAATTTTAAAAAGTTCCATTTGGTACCTGCAGCTTCCAATACTTCGTAAGTATTAATATTTAACTTATTGAAAATAATAGACAGTTCATTCATCAGGGCAATATTCAGGTCGCGCTGTGTATTCTCAATGATCTTAGCCGCTTCGGCCACTTTAATACTTGAAGCACGGTGAACACCGGCAGTAACTACCAGTTCATATACCTTGGCAATTACTTCCAGCGATTCTTCATCACAACCTGATACTACTTTAATAATACTGGCCAGTGTATGTTCCTTATCACCCGGATTAATGCGCTCAGGTGAATAACCCAGTTTAAAATCAGTCACATTTTTCAGGCCGGAAATTTGCTCGATAATAGGCAGGCAATCCTCTTCCGTACATCCCGGATAAACCGTTGATTCAAACACAACATAATCGCCTTTTTTAATCACTTTACCTATGGTTTCCGATGCTTTGGTTACCGGTGTTAAATCCGGAACATTGTGCTCGTCTACAGGTGTAGGTACGGCAACTATAAAAAACCGGGCTTCTTTCAATTTCTCCAGAGAAGTAGTGAAAATAATGTCACAGCCATCAAAGGCTTCTTTTTCCAATTCTTTACTGGGGTCAATACCCTGCTGCATTAATGCAACTCTTTCTTCATTGATATCAAAGCCTATAACACTTGTTTTTCTGGCAAATTCCAAAGCAATAGGAAGGCCTACATATCCTAACCCGATTACCGCCAGTTTTTCTTTTTTATTTACAATCTGATCGTACATGAGATTACTTAAAATGAGGTGTTTTATTTTGCACTTACAAATTCCTTTGGTTGTTTATACCATTCGGATTCCGGAAGCGATTTAAAGTATTCATAGGTAAGTTTCAAGCCTTCTTTACGGTCTACTTTAGGCTCCCAACCCAAAATAGTTCTTGCTTTTTCAATATTGGGCTGACGTTGCTTAGGATCATCAACAGGTAAAGGCTTGTAAATAATTTTTACTGTATTACCTGTTAAAGCCAAAACTTCTTCGGCAAAATCTTTTAATGAGATTTCATTGGGGTTGCCAATATTAACGGGTAAATGATAGTCACTGAGCAATAACCTGTAAATACCCTCTACCAGGTCGCTTACAAAACAAAAGCTGCGGGTTTGTGATCCGTCGCCAAATACCGTCAGGTCCTCGCCACGCAAAGCCTGGCCAATGAATGCAGGTAAAGCCCTGCCATCGTTCAGGCGCATACGCGGGCCATAGGTATTAAATATCCTTACGATCCTGGTTTCTACCTGGTGAAAGCTATTATAGGCCATAGTAATGGACTCCATATATCTTTTAGCCTCATCATATACACCACGCGGACCAACCGGGTTTACATTACCCCAATATTCTTCGGATTGCGGATGCACCAGCGGATCACCATATATTTCACTGGTAGAAGCTACCAGTATACGGGCGCCTTTCGCTTTAGCCAATCCTAAACAGTTATGGGTACCCATCGCACCCACTTTAAGGGTTTGAATAGGTATTTTTAAATAATCGATCGGACTTGCCGGTGATGCAAAATGAAGGATATAGTCTAAATCACCACTAATATGTATGAACTTGCTTACATCATGGTGATAAAATTCAAATTGCTCCAGCTGGAATAAATGTTCAATGTTTTTTAAATCGCCCGTGATCAGGTTATCCATGGCAATAACATGGTATCCTTCCTTTATAAAGCGGTCACATAAGTGTGAACCTAAAAAGCCGGCAGCCCCGGTAATTAAAACTCTTTTCATGAATGATTAATTTACGGTTGCACGGCCTACACTTTCGTAATGAAAGCCTAGTTCTTTAATAGCTTTGGTTTCAAATAAATTTCTGCCGTCAAAAATGGCTTTATTTTTTAAAGAGGTAACGATCTTTAAAAAGTCCGGTGTTCTGAATTCGTTCCATTCTGTAGCAATGATCAATGCATCGGCATTGTTCAACGCTGCATATTGGTTTTCGGCATAGTCAACTTTATCGCCCAGCAGTTTTTTCACATTATTCATGGCCTCAGGATCAAATACCGATACGGTAGCACCTGCTTTCACTAATTCATCAATCATATACAATGCCGGGGCTTCGCGGATATCATCCGTATTCGGTTTAAATGCCAATCCCCACAATGCAAAATGTTTACCCTTTAAATCATTATTAAAGTAGGCATTGATCTTTGGCATTAAATGCAGTTTTTGTTTTTCGTTTACATCCATCACTGCATTTAATATCTGGAAATCATAGTTTACTTCAACAGAAGATTTAACCAGGGCCTGTACATCTTTAGGGAAACAGCTGCCGCCATAACCAATACCGGGGAATAAGAAACGGCGTCCGATCCTTTCATCACTACCTACTCCTTTACGTACCTGGTCCACATCAGCTCCTAACAGTTCACACAATTGTGCGATCTCGTTCATGAACGAAATTTTAGTAGCTAAAAATGAATTAGCAGCATATTTGGTCAGCTCGGCTGATTTTTCATCCATAAAAATTACCGGGTTACCCTGGCGTACAAAAGGTGCATATAATTGCCCCATTACATTTTTGGCTCTTTCGCTGGATGCGCCAATTACTACACGGTCAGGTTTCATAAAGTCATCCACCGCTACGCCCTCTCTTAAAAACTCGGGGTTACTCACCACATCAAACTCACCTTTATAGTTTTTCTCAATGGCCGCTTTAACTTTTGCAGCAGTACCTACCGGCACAGTGCTTTTATCCACGATCACTTTATAGTCCGTTAGAATTTTACCTAATTCCTCCGAAACACCCAGTATGTACTTAAGGTCGGCAGAACCGTCTTCACCCGGAGGTGTTGGTAAGGCCAGGAAAATGATTTCAGCATCCTTAATACCTTCCGCTAAATCAGTAGTAAAGTTTAAACGGTTTTCTTTTAAATTCCTCAGGAATAATTTTTCAAGTCCGGGCTCATAGATAGTAATCTCCCCATTTGTAAGTTTCTGTACTTTGGTCACATCTATGTCCACACAAACGACATTGTTACCTGTTTCAGCAAAACATGTTCCGGTAACTAGACCGACATAGCCGGTACCAATAACTGCAATTTTCATACTAAGAATTCGGGTTTAGAAAGGTTAATATATGATTAGTAATAAATGACAATTGTTCTTCATCCATTTCAGTATGGATGGGTAATGATATCACACGTTCCGTCAGCCAGTCCGTCACTTCCATTTCCTGGTTGGTTACACCCAGCTGATCAAACATTTTTTGCTTGTGACCTGGTACCGGGTAATAGATCATAGAAGGGATGCCCTGTTCTGCGAGGTATTTATTCAGGTTTTCACGAACCGTACTGTTTTCCAGTAATACGGTGTACTGGTGATACACATGTTTGGCATAGGATGCCTGCACCGGTGTTTTTATTTTAGGATCATTGGCAAATGCTGCATCATAATAAGCAGCTACCGCTCTGCGTGCTGCATTGTATTCATCCAGGTGTTGCAGTTTAATATTTAAAATAGCGGCCTGGATAGAATCCAGACGGCTGTTACAGCCTACTTCATCATGGTAATACCGTTTGCTCTGGCCATGATTGGCGATACGTTTCATTTTTTCGGCCAACGCATCATCATTGGTAAAGATGGCACCACCATCACCAAAAGCACCTAAGTTTTTAGAGGGATAGAAGGAGGTAGCGCTGATATGCCCGATATTACCGGTTTTCTTTACTGTTCCATCAGTAAAGGTATAATCGCAGCCAATGGCCTGGGCGTTATCCTCAATAACATATAGATTATGTTTTTCGGCTATTGCCATAATTGCTTCCATTGGTGCGGCCTGGCCGTAAAGGTGAACCGGCACAATAGCTTTTGTTTTAGGCGTAATGGCTTTTTCAATAGCTTCAGGAGTTATACAGAAGGTATCTTTATCTACCTCCGCGAAGACGGGTGTTAATTGCAACAAAGCAATTACTTCGGTAGTAGCAATAAATGTAAAAGAAGGGGTAATTACCTCGTCGCCGGGTTTTAACCCCAGTGCCATTAAGGCTATCTGCAGGGCATCGGTCCCATTAGCGCAAGGAATGGTATGTTTAACACCCAGGTATTGTGACAGGTTAAGAGCAAAATCCTGGACGTCCTTACCATTAATAAAGGCGCTGCTGTCCATCACCTTCAGCACTGCCGCGTCCACTTCATTTTTTATTTTCAGATACTGGGTCTTAGTATCCACCATTTGTATAGCTCGCATAAGTTTATTGCTTTGTTACAATACCTATTCAAATAACACAATATCAAACAATTAATTAATGGTATTGCGCCGCAAAAGTAACAAAATACAATTAGTTTGAAAACTATACAATACTTTAAAAATAATTACTATATATTTTTTATATTTTATCCACTATACATAATCGTCTTAGTGAGAACCAGTTGACTATAAAAAATTGATTATAAACAACTTACAAAACAGCTAGGTGCTTAACTTTACTATTGTGATGTGAACCGGCCGCTATTGTTATACCATTAAGGTAATAATTCCATTACATAACTATCGCCTGGCTGTAATGTAAGATCCTGGAGACTGGTGACCTTACCCGTTACCACATCTTTTAATTTACTGAAACCTGCTACCCTTTCCTGCATATTAGTCCAGTTAGGTTTGGCCGCTTCCTTACCGGTATGTGATAATACAATTACCGATTGCCGGTCCGTATAACGATAGTACACATACAAACCATTGGCCGGGATATATTGCATCAGCTTTCCCGCTGTAATAGCAGGTGCTGTTTTTCTGAAGTTAGCCAGCTTACTCATATAAGTATAGGCGCTGTCTTCTTTAGGTGTACGTCCTGCCGCGGTAAATTTATTCACCTTATCATCCGCCCAGCCTCCCGGGAAATCTTCCCTTACCATGGCATCATTGGGATTTTTAAAGTTTTTCATGAGTATCTCTGTACCATAGTATATCTGGGGAATACCACGCAGGGTTAATAACCAGTTGATGCCCATTTTAAATTTACTCCAGTCCTCACCCACCACAGAGTAAACCCTGTCCATATCATGATTGTCCAGGAATAATAAGTTGTTCATCGGATTTTTATACACAATATCCTGTGCCAGGGTGGTATATAGTTTATTTACCCCGTCCATCCAGCCGTCGGCACGGTTCATGCCCGACAACATGGCAAAACAGGTTTGAAAGTCGATGATACCATTGGCGTTATGCTTGAATATATTACCCATATTATTCCGGGTAAAATAGGCATTGCCAATGACACTGTTCACCCAGGCTTCCCCCAGTATGGTAATATTCGGAAATTCGCGGTACAAGGCTTTGTTTACCTCGTTCATAAAAGCTTCATCACAGTATTTATAGGTATCTACCCGCCAGCTGTCAATACCATAGGTTTCGGTTGACCAGATAGCATGTTGTAAAAGGTATTTCGCCAATTCGGGGTTACGTTGATTCAGGTCCGGCAAATGATCTACGAACCAGCCGTCCAGCATTACTTTTTTATCATAGGCCGAGGCATAGGGATCAAATAATACTTCTTCCCGGTGATTAGGGCCCTGGAAAGCCGGCCAGTTATTGATCCAGTCCTTTGCGGGCGGATCGAGGTAAATCCAGTGTTCTTTGCTGATATGATTGAATACCGCATCCTGTATTACTTTAAAGCCATTCTGGTGTGCATTATCGCAAAAGGCTTTATAACCTCCGTTGCCGCCAAAACGTTTATCAATTTCGTAATGATCGGTAAACCAGTAACCGTGATACCCGGCCACTTTATTACCCCATTCATGCATCATGGTCACATTGTTCTCCAGGATAGGTGTCATCCAGATGGTTGTAATACCCAATTGTTTCAGGTAACCAAAGTTTTTTTCTATGCCTTTGAAATCACCGCCATGCCGGTCGTATTTATTCGTTCTGTCGCTGGTATTGGAACGGTAGCCGGGAATAATATCATTGCCGGGATCACCATTGGCAAAACGATCGGGCATCAGCAGGTACACAAAATCCGCCGCCGATACGCCCTGGGTACGGGTTTTACCATTTTGCTTATTTTTTTGTACCAGTTCATAATTAAACTGCAGGCCTTTATCTTTTGGTCCCAACTGAATTTTGCGTACACCCGGTTTTGCGGTAGCACTGATAACAATGTTTAAGAAAATATAATTAGGATTCTCCGTACGCTGAATACTTTTCAGGGTCATACCTTCTGCCAGTTGCATACCGGCTACAGTCATTTTGATCATGGGTACTTTATTGGCCACCCCCTCGCCACGGACCATTAATTGCAGGTTATTGTCTTTTAAGCCCGTAAACCAGTTGGTGGGATAAAGTGTTGGCTGGGCCTGTAAAAAAATAAAGAGTATAAAACTACAGCAGCAACAGAGTAAAAAACGTTTTCTCATAATGATCTATTTGTCTTTAATACGTAAAGTGAACAGGGCCGCAACAATTAATGATACGCCACCTAAAACGATGGTATCAATAGTATTACCACCAAACATATGTTTGGTTAATACGCCTAATATAGTAGCCGCCAGTATCTGGGGAATGACAATAAAGAAATTAAATATACCCATATACACACCCATTTTCTGGGCCGGCAGCGATTTGGTTAACATGGCATAAGGCATAGCAAGAATACTGCTCCAGGCAAAACCTACTCCCACCATGCTTACTAGCAGCCAGTTTTCATCTTTAATGAAATAAAAAGATATTAATCCCAAACCACCAGCTATCAGGGCAATCATATGCGTTACAGGGCGGGAATATTTTTTAGCCAGTACAGGTAATAAAAAGGCAAGAACAGCAGCAAAGAGGTTATAAGCACCAAAGAGTACGCCTACCCAGTTGCCCATATCATTATATGCTTTGGAGGTAGTGTCGGTAGTGCCGGATAAATGCTGGGAGAGTGCCGAAGTAGTATATATCCACATAGCAAATAAAGCAAACCAGGAAAAGAATTGTACTACCGCCAGTTTTTTCATAGTGTCCGGTAAAAAATTCAGGTCGTCCATAATTTCTACAAAGCCACCGGATTGTTTACCCCTGTGTAAAAGACCTGCCACTATTTGAAATAAGCCGAAAGCAGCAATCCCAAACGATAGTATATACAGCTCTTTTTCCAGAGGCTGTTCATTATTGAGATTATTGTAATACAGGATAGCAGATAATGCCAACCCTGTAACCAGCCACCATAGACCCTTATTATAAAATTTTTTAGCAGGTGTTTTAATGTTTACTTCGTTGATAGCCTCTATTTCGCCAAAAGATTTAAGTTGATCCGGTGAATACTCTTTAGTAGTAAATACGGTGTAGGCAATGGCCGCTAAAAACACAACTGCGCCTGTTACAAATGAAATTTTTATCGAATCGGGGATCACACCTTCCGCCGCTTCATTGGCCACCCCCAGTTTGGTGAGTATATAAGGTAATAAGGAAGAGATAACCGCCCCTAGGCCAATAAAAAAACTCTGCATGGCAAAGCCCGTGGTACGTTGCGAATCGGGTAACATATCGCCTACAAAGGCCCTGAAAGGTTCCATTGACACATTGATGGCTGCATCCAGCATCCATAACATAATGGCGGCCATCCAAAGCCCGCCTACATTGGGAAATATAAATAAAGCCAGGGCTGCAAATACAGAGCCCAGCATAAAGTATGGTCTTCTCCTGCCCCATTTGCCCAACCAGGTTTTATCACTCAAATGGCCAATCAATGGCTGAATAAGTAAACCGGTGATAGGCGCAGCGATCCACAATACCGGTATGCTTTCGACTGAAGCTCCGAGTGTTTGAAAAATACGGCTGACATTCGCATTCTGTAAGCCAAATGCGAACTGGATGCCAAAGAAACCAACGCTCATATTAATGATCTGCGAAAGCGATAGCCTTGGTTTGGTGGCTAAAGAAGATGGAGCTGACATGACAATCGTTTAAATTTGTACAGCAAGATAAGGATTAATATGTAAGAAATACACATTAATGAAATACCTTTTAAAAATTAGGAATGATGAATGATGAATTAGGATGGCAGGTATATAGCCGGGCGGCTGCCCGATTGCAACGGAAAGCCCGCTGAAGGTTTGTGCAGGGAGCCGTGGCGGACTTGCAGTGTAAAGCGGGTACTGCTGCTGACCGGAGAACCTGCAGCCGAAAGCCCCTGATAACTGCTTAAAACCCATTTACTTCGCTATTTTTGGCAATAATTGGCTATTTTGGCACTTTGTTAGCTACTGGTAGTTAACCACGAAACGACTTATATGAAGATTAACAACGAAACAAAAGTAGGCTTACTGGTTATTGTAACGCTGGCCATGTTGATTATTGGCTTTAATTTTTTGAAAGGTAAGGACCTCTTCACCAACCCCAATACGATATACGCCATTTTTGATGATATTGGTGCCTTAGCCAAAGGCAATGCTGTTAAGATAAAAGGCCTGCAGGTAGGTAAAGTGTATGCCACCGAAAATGTTGACAAGAATGTTAGCGCCATTAAAGTGACCATTGCCCTGGATAAAGACATTAATATCCCCGTAGACTCCTATATTTTTATTGAACCCAGCCTTTTATCAACCCCCAACCTGGCCATTGTAAAAGGAAATGATAAAACTAATTTTATTAAGTACGGCGACGAAATTAAAGCTATGAGCCGCCCCGGTGGTATGTTAAGTTCGATGGCGCCGCAACTGGACCCGATATTGGGTAAAGTGGGTCAAACCATCGATACCCTGAACCGGGTGTTGAGCAATGTAAACAGTATTTTTGACGGTACTACAAAAATTAACTTGCAGGCAACCTTACAAAACTTAAATAACAGCACAAAGGAATTAGAAGGAGTAATCAGTGTTGCCGGAAAAAGCGCTACCGCAACATTAAGCAATACTGAATCAATTACAGCCAACTTACGCAAGAACAACGACAGTATTAATGCAATTTTAAGTAATGCAAAACAATTTTCCGATGGCCTTGCTAAAGTAGAGCTGGATAAAGTAGTAAATACGATCCAGGATATGCTAAATGACCTTAAGTTGGTTGTTAATAAAGTGTCAAGCACCGATGGTACATTAGGCGCTTTAATTAACGACAAACAGATTTACAACCGGTTAAATAATGCCATATTAAGCGCTGAGATATTGATGGATGACCTGCGGGCACATCCTAAACGCTACGTTAATATTTCGGTGTTCGGTAAAAAAGATAAAAGCGGTCCTTTAACTTCGCCAGCAGTAAAAGACACGCTACCCAAATAACCGGTTATATGACCTCACAATCCTTAAAAGGCATTTTTGCAACTTTACCCAAACTGGTACTGCTTGCACTGATACTCATGCTTTACAGCAACGGCAATGCACAGGTAACCATTGCCGGCGATACCAGCAACAATTTATTACAGATACTAAGTCATACCCGCCAGCTGACCTTACAAACCGTTGACGACAGCACCCAGCTGACCATTGTTGCAGGAAATGTAAAACTGAAACAGGGCAATACCCTTTTCTTTTGCGACAGCTGTGTAAAGAATGACCGCACCAAATTGTTTGAGGCCTGGGGTAATGTACGTATTGTGGATGCCGATACGGCAACCGTTACCGCTAATCATTTACGTTATTTTGAAGATAAACAACTGGCTTTTTTAGATGGGAATGTCAAGTTAACAGATGGTCACGGAGTGTTGACCACCCCCGATCTGGAATATGATATGATGACCAATATAGGCATTTACAAAAAAGGCGGCCGTGTGGTAAATGGTAAAACCGTTTTAACCAGTAAGGAAGGCTGGTATTATGCCGACATGAAAGATGTTTATTTTAAAAAAGATGTGGTACTGAAAGACCCTGCCTATAATATTGTTACCGATTCCTTATTGTATAATACAGAGTCAAGAACAGCCCGGTTTATTTCCTATACTACTATCACAGATAGCAGTCAGAATGTTATTAAAACCAGGGAAGGTTTCTACAACCAGTTAACCAAGCAAGCCGAATTCGGGCAAAGGCCTACCATATTAGATACAAAGGGAAGACGAACGGTAACGGGTGACCGTATTACACAGAATGATAGTATTTACATGGTAACCGGACGTGGTGTGATTGTAGATTCGGCGCAGGGTGTGACCATCATTGGCGATAAGATTTTTCAGAATAAAGTAACTGAAGCAGTGTTAGCCACACAAAAGCCCCTGATGATCGTTAAACAGGATAACGACTCCATTTATATAACAGCTGACACTTTGTTTACCGCCAAGCTAACAGCGCTGTACGGCACACAGGATTCTATTGTGGTAGATACCGTTTCAGGGTTAAAGATAGCGGCCATTGGTGAAAAGGACAGTACCAACCGGTATTTTGAAGCCTTCAGGAATGTGCGCATTTTTAACGATTCTATACAGGCAGTTTGTGACAGCATGTTTTATTCCTTCAAGGATTCCGTATTCCGTTTGTACGATAACCCGATAGTTTGGGCGCAGAACAGCCAGATAACCGGCGATACCATTCACCTGTTTACCAAAAACAAGAAACCTGAAAAGGTAGAGGCCTACGACAATAGCTTTATGGTGAATAAAATGGATACGGATGCCTATAACCAGATAAAATCGCGCCGTATGGATGGCTATTTTATTGATGGTAATATTGACTCCGTCCGTGCCCGTGGCTTTGCCGAGTGTATTTATTACCTGCGGGATGATGCCGACAGCTCGTATACCGGCATTAATGAAACGAAGAGCGATATCATGGACATTTATTTTGTGGAGAAAGAACTCGATAAGGTTGTTTTCCGCAGCCAGGTTACCGGTACCATCTGGCCTTTAAGCCAGAAAAAACCATCTGAAATGCGCCTGGAAGGCTTTCAGTGGCTGGAAGCCCGCAGGCCGAAGACGAAGTATGAGATGTTTGAGTAATGTTTATAGTTAATAGTTAATGGTTCATAGGAAGGTTTGGAGCGTTCAAAAAGTTCAACGTTCAAAAAGTTCAACGTTCAAAAGTTCAAAGGTTCAAGGGCCCGTTAACAGTTCATTGTTAATAGTTATTGGTTCATAGGGAGATTAAGAGAGTTCAAGCAGTTCAAAGTTCAAAAGTTCAAGAGGTTAGTGAATAAGGTTAATAGTTCATAGTTAATGGTTCATAGGAGGATTAAGAGAGTTCAAGGTTCAAAAGCTCAAGAGGTTAGTGAAAAGCAAGATAGTACATAGTGAAAATTCATCATTCATAATTCATAATTCACAATTCATAACTCCTAATTCATAAATCACAAATCTTACATCATCAATCCCTTCTACTACCCTGCTTTTCAAAATACGCTATCTCCTCTGTAAAGTTTAAAAAAGGATGAGCATCCTGTAGTGCTTTTGCTTTTGTGGCCTGGGTTAACAGGAACTGCCGGTGTGCAGCTGTTTCGGGCTGGAATGCTTTATGGTTGCGGGCGATAATTAGTTGTCTTACATCCTGCATTAAGGCCTGGGATGCTTTATCAATACAGCTCTCGGTAAACCGTTGCATGACATATTCTGTAGCCTGGTAATTAGGATGTGCCAGGTCAATATCATAAAAACGGTAATCCCTTAATACATCAATCACCAGCTCATAAGCCGGAAAATAAAAGAGATCGGTAAATTTATTCACCATATGGTGTACCGCTTCTATTAAACGGGCTTTGCTGCGGTTATTGGCCACTACCCCATCCCGCAGATGCCGCACCGGGCTAACGGTAAAGATGATCTTTAGCTTTGGATTAAATTTCTTTAAACGATGATAACAATTATCCAGCAAAGAAATAGTTTCCTCTATCTCCAGCATATGTTTATTAAACCATTGTTGCGGCGCCCGGTGGCAATTGGCTACCCCGTTCTTTAAACCGGTAACGGCTCTGTTACCCGCCGCTGCTTCCTGTAAACGATAACTGAAAGAAGAACCCAGGGTAATGATTACCCAATCAGCCTCTTTTAAAAAACGGTGGGCCCGGTTTTGTGTATCATTGATCACTTCAATGGCGGTGGCTGCATCAATATGAGAGAAACGGCTATGGTGTGCCCAACTGTTGTAAACCTCGTTGAGTTGGAAAAGATGTTCGGGCTGGTATTGCCGGTTCTCAATATAACTCATGATACTATTCACCACGCTGGCCGGATCGAACAATATGCCGTTTGGATTTTGTAATACCTCGTACTTTAAACCACCCAATGCATTACCGATATGTTCGGTAAAACAGGAGCCGATCAAAAACAACTTATCACCGTATTTAACAGGTATATCCAGCGGTTTGATATCAATGGAAGCCATGAAATTCATGCTGCAAAAATAAGCCTAAGATCAAAGCCATATTGCTTTATTTATTGCTCCGCACAGCGTAAAAGAAGGCAAACTGTCCCTTAAAAATACATTTTGGACAAGCTATTTTGATTTTTGGACAAATTCCCCGTCCTGTTATTTTTCACCTTTGCATCAGTATCAAATGACTGAGAACATGAAAAAAAACATTTTAATCATCCTCCTTGGCATCAGCGGATTGAACGTGAACGCACAGCTTTTTAATGACGAGGTTAAGTTTTTGTATGAGCATGCTGCTACAAAAAACGACACACTGCAGTTATACCAGCTTAAAAAAGAGGAAGCTGCTATTGATATACAATCAGCCAGGTTGAATTACCTGCCAAAGGTAAATTTTAATGCTACCTATACCCGGCTCAACGACGATATTGTTTTCCCCGATAACCTGCAACAGTTATTAATGGGAACACAATCCCTGTTAATTAAAGAAAAACTGGGCCTGGGTTTTAACAGTAGTTTACCCGGTAATATTCCTTTACAGCCGGTAGATCCCATCCAGCGCAAAGATATTTTTAAGACCACCGTTAGCAGCCAATGGTTATTATTCAGTGGTTTTAAAGTAAGTAACGGGATCAAAGCCTACCAGCACCAGCGAAGGTCCTTTGATCACCTTACCCAGAAACAACAAACCAAACTATGGCTGGATGTTGCGGATGTATATGATAAGATGGCGCTGGTAAACAGTTCTGATGCCATACTGGCTGCCTCTGAAAAGATATTGGACGAACAGACCCGCTTTGTAAATAAAGCCATTGAAAACGGTTTGGCCACCCCGCTGGAAAGAAAACGTATTGAACTGGCCCGCCAGAAACTGGCCGTTAAAAAACTGGAGAACGAAACTTCAAAAACAGTATTAAACAATAAGATGCACCAGCTTACCGGCTTAACCACCGAAGCTATTGCACAGTTACACCCTACCCTGCAAACCACAACGGCCATACCGGCGGAGCATATAACAGTACGCCCGGAAATCAAAGCCCTGGACGAAGGCATAGAAGCCACCAGGTACCAGGAGAAAGCCGCTTTATCAGAATATGTTCCCAAGCTGGCAGCTTTTGGCCAATATGAATTAAGAGAAAGAGACCTGTCTTTATTAGAACCTAAGTGGTATGCCGGTGTACGCCTGCAGTGGAATGTGTTTGACGGCTTACAGGCCCGTAATAATGCTAAAAAAGCTGCCTTGCAAAGAAGGTCGCTGGAAGTGCAAAGAAGATCAGCGGAGGATATGTTTGCTTTGGCTGACAGCAAGCTGAAAGAAGATTACCTGTTGGCTGCACAAAAAGTAAAATGGAAAGAGGCATCTATACAATTAACCGAAGACACGTATGCTTTTATCAACAAACAATACCTCAACGGACTCACTAAACTGGCCGAAGTATTAGATGCGATTACCGATGTGGAAACGGCAAAGTTTGAGTACCAGCAGGCACTGTACGAACAACGCAGAGCCGCTTTACAAGCAGCCGACATGAACGGTTCCTTATTAAAAAATTTATAATCGTATTTCATTCAACAACCAACAAAGAAACCTGTAAATATATACAACATGAAAGCAAGATATTTCGTAACAAGTTTATTAATGGGCAGTATGTTATTTACGGCCTGCTCCTCCAATAATAACGAGGCTACTGCACCCGAAGGAAAAGTAAAGCTGGAAAGTATAACCGTAGCACCCAAGATCGCCGGCAGGATTGCCGCCATTTTTGTAAGCGAAGGCAAGGCCGTTAGCAAAGGTGATACACTGGCCATTATTGATGTACCGGAAATAGCTGCCAAACTGGAGCAGGCCAACGGCGCCATTTTGAGCGCAGAAGGGCAGTTTTCCTTAGCACAGAACGGCGCTACCAGCGACCAGTTGATGCAGATACAGAGCCAGCTGGATGCCGCCGAAGCACAGCTGGTATATGCTGAACAGTCTTTTCACCGTATACAGAATATGTTTAACGACTCCCTGGTACCTGCCCAACAGTATGATGAAGTAAAATCTAAATATACTGCGGCCAAAGCACAGGTAAATGCTGTTAAGGCAAAACAAAAAGAAATAACAAGGGGTACCCGTCCTGAAACCATCCGCAGTGCCAAAGGCCAGGTAGAAAGAGCCGTTGGCGCCCGTAATGAAGTATTGATCGCTGCCGGTGAGCGTTATATTATTGCACCGGCCGATATGCTCATTGAAAGTATTACGTTAAAAGCAGGTGAACTGGCTACACCGGGTTATACCATTTTTAACGGTTATGATTCAGCTCATCCTTATTTCCGTTTTACGATCGGTGAAAAAAACATCAATGCTTATCCGTTAGGAACCACCGTTACGATCACTGTTCCCAATACCGATAAAAAAATAAAAGGTAAAATAGCCATGGTAAAACAATTACCCCGGTATGCCGATAATACCAGTACCGCACCCAACCGGGCCATTGGTGAGAGCTTTTATGAGCTGAAAGTGTTACCCGATAATGCCGCTGATGCAACCGGCCTGTATAATAACAGTTCGGTATTGCTTGACAAATAATTACCCGGTTTCGGATTGCAAACGTAAAAACATTTACCATGAAACAATTTATCAGCTTAATAAAAACAGAGTTCCGCCGCATATTCAGCAACAGTGTACTGGTAGCCATTTTCTTTGGTGCACCGGTATTGTATGGCCTGATGTTTATACAGGTGTATAAAAAAGGCAAAGTGACCGAGATGGCCATCGTGGTGATAGATGAGGACAATACACCAATGAGTGCCAAGATCATTGATGCCCTGAATGATAATGAGAATCTCTCTGTTGCCAAAGTACAGTTTGATGCCGGTAATATTGCGGCTGAAATGCCATCAAAAGAATATGTATCGGTTATCAGTATTCCCAAAGGTTTTGAAGCCAATATTTTACAGAAACGTTACCCCGAGATCATGGTAGATGTAAACACCGCCAACCTGGTAACAGCCAATTTTGCCAGCCGTGCCATACAAACCGTATTGGGAACCTTCAGCGCCGGTGTAGAGATTGAAAGCTTAAAGAAGGCAGGTATGGACCATGCTACCGCTGTGCAGCGGTATGAGCCTTTTAAGGTAAACTATAATCGCTTTTATAACCCATCCGGCAATTACCTGTATTTAATGTTGCCCGGCATATTGGGTACTATTATGCAGCAGGTTATTTTCCTGGGCCTGGGACTGGTATTTGCCCGGGATTTTGAAGATGGCTATTTTAAAAAACTTGTACAGACCAGCCGGTCATCGCTTTATCATATTTTATTAAAGCTCACCCCCTTCCTGTTACTCACAGCTGCCATGTGGATGGTGGTAGGCTCTTTTTATTTTATCTACAATATTGATATACCGGTATTTTCCATACAGATGGCGGCGCTGGTTACCCTCTTCAGCCTGGCCTGTATGTTTATTGGTATGTTGTTTTCGCTGGCCATACCCAACCAGTTAAAAGCCACTGAATTATTAATGGTACTGGCTACTCCTTCCTTTATCCTGAGTGGTTATACCTGGCCATTGGAAGGCATGCCTGTTCTCATTCAGCGATTTGCTGACATATTACCCTTAACGCATTTCCTGCAGGGATTCAGAAAGTTATCTGTATACGGTGGAACCTTTCGCGATATACAACCCCAGATGATGGCTTTAAGCATTATCACTATTGTAAGTTTTGTACTGATAACCGTACTGCTGCAGGTAAAAATATGGAAGACGAAAAACCAGGTGGTGCCTCAATAACCGGTGCCCCGGCGGTGTGTGGATAATACATTTTTGTAAACGTATAGCTGAATGTTCGTTATGAATTATACATTTGTTGAAAACAAGCATCTAAGTATTTTGTCGAACACCAGTAAAAATATCCGGACAACTTTACAACTCTTTGGCCAGGAAGAACAGGATAAACCCTATTTTGTTTCGGAAGGCGCCGGGTTGATGATGTACCCGGAAGAAGGTTTCAGGGCAGATTTTTACATCTATGCTATTTGTATTGCCGGCACCGCCAGGATATCCTTAAACAACCAGGAGATACCGGTTAAAGCCAATCATTTCTTTGCCGCCATTCCCTCAACGGTGATACAGGTATTTGAGCACAGCAAAAACTTTAAAGCGAAAGTGCTGGTGTTTGAAAAGAGTTTCCTGCTCAAAAACATTCTCGATGCACGCCAGTTGGAACACCTGGGATTTTTTAGTTTTGATACACTGGCCCATATTAACCTGGATAAGGAAGCCTTTCAATTACTGAAGAACAAGCTGGATATTATTTATGACAAGACAAAAGAGGACGGCCTGTTCCGGGACCAGATCATACAGAGTCTTATTTTTAACCTGTTGTTTGAAACCGCCGATATCTTTTTTAAAAACCGGCAGGTAGTGCGTAAAAAAGCCCTGAGCCGGGAGGACGAATTGTTTATGAAGTTTATGAAGCTGGTACAGTTTAATTTTAAAACCCAGCAGGAACTTTCATTTTATGCGGACAAATTATTTATCAGTCCAAAATACCTGATACAGCTTTGTAAGAATATATCGGGAAAGACACCAGGGAATATATTGTCGGAAACACTCGTTAATGAAGCCCGGTTATTGTTAAAAATGCCGGATAATAATATTTCTACCGTAAGCACAGCGCTGAACTATAGTTCTGTAGCGGCTTTCAGTAAATTCTTTAAAAAACATACGGGTATTTCACCTTCTGCATTCAGGCAGCAATAAACCCATGCCGGTTCGAATCCGCCCGGGACCTCCCCTTCATTGCACCATATTATTAATTATTACAGCGGGACAGTAGGACAACCTAAACGGTTACGGCGGTTAAACGCTTTTTCGCTGCCAAACCTGTAGGTAAGATGTAAACCAGTAAAGTAATACCAGTCATTTGCTTTGGGGCTTCCGCGCTGGTCACCTTTTGCCGGGTAAAGATTCCCGTTGGGCAGTTGATTACCACGGTAGGCCATTTTAACGGCCAGTGGTCCTCTTGCAGCCAACAGATCAGCCTCATCTACATAATTGCCGCTTACATCATCCAGGTGATCGGTAAACAGCTTACGGAGGCCGATTTCCACACCCAGGCGCAGGTTATTGGTAATGGCAAATTTTACCCCGCCGCCAAATGGTAAGGCGAGCTGGGTAAGACTATAAGGTTTGCTGCTTTCGTAGCCGGCAATACCCTGCCCTTCGGTACTCAGGGGTTTCAAATATACTTTCTGGTTATCGGAATAAGCGTAAGGGTCAAAGCGGTATACGGCAGCCCCTCCCATAATGTAGGGGGAGAAAAACTGGCGTTCAAGGTCAAAGAAATAATATTCACCCACGGCACTGAACTCATAAAGCGCCGTTTCAAAACTCAGGTTACGAGCCTGCTGAGATGGTTCGTTACTGAAACGATCAGCACCACCCACTACGGCATAGGTAAAGCCCGCCCTTAGCGTAAGTTTGGGAAACAGTTCATAGTTACCGGTAATACCAATAGCCCCGTTGGTTACTTTTTTAGGGAACGCTTTTTCGGTGAGGTCGCCGTTATAGGCCGACAGGCCGCCAAATACTCCCAGGCTAAACTTTTGTGCATGCGCAAAAAAGCCCGTTACCGTTAACAGTAGAACAGAAAGAATACATTTCATAACTAAGAATGTTA
>CAYUMH010000053.1:0-1324 GCA_964445775.1 uncultured Terrimonas sp. | reverse complement strand
CAGCGCAAAGCAAATATAATACCACCTTATACCGGCAATAAAAAAAGCAACATGTTACGCCTGTTTTGTAACGTATTTCATGTTGCTTGTATTGTAATGCTTTATAATTTGTTTACAATTCTTCCCAGAAGCCCATTTTGCCGAACTTCTCGATACGGGTGTTCACCCTGTCCTGTGCCGGGATCTTTTTCAGTTCCTGCAGCACGGGTAATAAATAATTCTTCAGTATCTCGGCTGACTGGTCATAATCCCAGTGTGCACCACCCGGGGGTTCAGGAATAATGCCGTCAATCAAACCAAAGCCTAACATTTTATCGGCAGTAAGACGTAACTGCTCGGCAGCTACCTCTTTCTTTTCCCAGGTACGCCATAAAATGGAGGAACAGCTTTCGGGGCTGATCACGGTGTACCAGGTATTTTCCATCATAAACACTTTATCCCCAACACCTATGCCCATGGCACCACCGCTGGCACCTTCGCCGATAATGACACAGATAACAGGTACTTTCAGCCTGATCATCTCGTATATATTACGGGCAATGGCTTCACCCTGGCCACGTTCTTCGGCTTCTAAACCAGGATATGCGCCGGGTGTATCAATTAAAGTAATAATAGGTTTATTGAACTTTTCCGCCAGGCGCATCAGGCGTAAGGCTTTACGGTAACCTTCGGGGTTAGCCATACCAAAATTTCTCAACTGGCGCATTTTGGTATTGATTCCTTTCTGCTGGCCGATGATCATTACGGTTTCGCCACCTAAATTGGCAAAACCACCCACCATGGCTTTATCGTCCTTTACATTGCGGTCACCAAAAAGCTCAACGTATTCATCGCTCATCTTCTCAATATACTTATTGGTATAGGGCCTGTCGGGGTGACGGCTCAACTGTACACGCTGCCAGCTGGTAAGGTTTTTAGTGATCTCCTTTCTTTTTTCAACTATCTGGTCTTCTAATGTTTGTATAAGCTGGTCGTGCTGGGCGCCTATATTTACTTTCTCCTGTCTTTTCTTTGCAATGGCTATTTCTTCAATCAGGTCCTTTATGGGCGACTCAAAATCTAAAAACTGTCGGTTTTCGTTTCTAGGCATAATTAAATTAATAAATAAGGGCGCTAAAATAAAACAATAAACAATACATGCGGTTAGTTTAAAAAACTTGTAAAAATTTGTAAATAAATCTTTTATTTTTTTTGGCGGGAATATACCGGCCCCTTATCTTTGCAATCCCAAAACAACGATACCTGTTCAATAACAGATAAAGTTGCTAAGGATCGGTAGTTCAGTTGGTTAGAATGCCGCCCTGTCACGGCGGAGGTCGCGGGT
>CAYUMH010000052.1:0-29309 GCA_964445775.1 uncultured Terrimonas sp. | reverse complement strand
TGGTTTTCGGTAACCATGGCGGTAAAACCAATTTTATTGGCAATTTTTCCGCGTATGCTCAGGCCGCGGGTATTTTGAAAGAGGCGCTGGCTGTTATCGTTTTGTTTGGATAAGGTTAATTGTAATATGGGGTTGACCACCATATCAAAATCCTTTACATGTACTTCGTAAAAATTAGCCGGTGTTTTATAAAAAGTATTCCAGATACTCTTTTTGCTTTTGTACTGTTCCCGTTCTTCTTCGGTAAGCCACTCGGTATTATTCATGTAAAAGCTGCGCAGGTTGTATTTATCCACTGCCGACAAACCCGCTTCGCCATATTTGGCCAGGTAACTATTTACCCCGGCAACGTTATACTTGCGGCTATATGCCCTATTTTTGGAGAAATTGAGAACCGAATCTGTCTGTGCTTTTATTTCGAGCCTTTCCAGGAAAGTATTTTGTTTATCGCCCTGCTGTAAATACGTGGTTTGTGCCGCAGCAGCAGCCGGTAATAATAAAATCAGACTTAGCCTCAGAAGGGTTTGCGTAAATTGCATGTCAGTAAAAATTATTGTACAGAATTATGCAAATATATTTGATTAAGCAAATACAGGTAGTAAATGAAGGAACAACTACTGTGGCAGATGTTTTATTGAAAGATGGCCGCATTGAAAAAATAGCGCCGCAGATCAGTGCCGGCGAAGAAAAAGTGACCATCCTTAACGGCGAAGGCAAATACCTGTTGCCGGGAGTAATAGACGACCAGGTGCATTTTCGTGAACCCGGTCTTACCCATAAGGCCAATATCTATACAGAAAGTAAGGCCGCGGTTGCCGGTGGTGTTACCAGTTTTATGGAGATGCCCAATACTGCTCCCCCAGCCTATACACTGGAACTGCTGGAACAGAAATATAGTATTGCGCAGCAAACATCCCTGGCCAATTATTCCTTTTTCATGGGTACTTCCAACGAAAATGCGCAGGATGCGTTGGCTGCCAATGAGCATAAAAAAGATATTTGCGGTATTAAAATTTTTATGGGTTCCTCCACCGGCAATTTATTGGTAGATAACCCGCTGACCCTGGAGAAAGTATTTGGCGAAAGTGAATTATTAATTGCTACCCATTGCGAGGATGAACGCATTATTAAAGAAAACCTGGCCCGTTTACAGGCCGAAGGCAGACCCCTGACGGCTAAAGACCATCCCATCATCAGGAATGAAGAAGCCTGTTTTGAATCTTCCTTTTATGCTGTTCAGTTAGCAAAGAAATATAATACCCGTTTACATATTTTACATATCAGTACGGAAAAGGAATTACAGCTGTTTGGTAATATGTTACCGCTGACAGAAAAAAGGATCACTGCGGAAGTATGTGTACACCATTTACATTTTACTGCCGATGATTATGACCGGTTAGGCAACCGCATTAAATGTAACCCGGCCATTAAAGCAGCCCACAATAAAGCGGCTTTATGGGAGGCATTGTTAGATGACCGCCTGGATGTGATTGCCACCGACCATGCACCACATACCCTGGAAGAAAAAGGATTTGAGCGACTGGGCGACGGCAGCATTATCCCTATACCCGGTAAAGAGTTCAGCGGCCACGCAGGTTTACCCCTGGTACAGCATTCCTTACCCCTGATGTTATCTTATTGTCAGCAAGGGAAGATCAGTATAGAGAAAGTGGTACAAAAAATGTCGCATGCCGTGGCGGATTGTTTCCAGATAGAGAACCGGGGTTATATACGCGAAGGTTATTTTGCCGACCTGGTAATTGTGGACATGGACCGTCCTTTCACCATTGCGGCTGACAATATATTATTTAAATGCGGCTGGAGCCCGCTGGAAGGCAGTACCATGCCCGCTTCAGTAACCCATACTTTTGTAAACGGACATCTTGTTTATGGAAATGGCGTGTGGGATGAATCACTACAGGGACAAAGACTAAGTTTTAACCGGTAGGTGGAGAAAAGACGAGAAGACAGGAAGTCAGAAAGTCGGGAAGTTGGAAAGACGGAAAGTCAGAAAGTCGGGAAGTAGTGTACAATGGGCACCAGAGGAGTAGTCAGCAACAATACACCCTTTGTATGTGGATAATTGCCACTTGTCCATTGTCAACTGTCAATTGAATGAATGAACTATTAACTTAATGGCATGCAGATAGACGATATATCATTTAACGACATTTCCATTTTTAACCAGGAAGAGGAATTCTCTATTTTCCATAAACTCAACTTTACGCTTACCGGTGGCGGGAAAGCCTGGCTGCATCATTATTTCAGCCAGCCGCATGGCGATATTGAGCGGATCAAAGGAACACAGAATATCATCCGTACTTTAATGGAGCATGTGAACGAATGGCCCACCGATATCAGTAATGGCACCCTGCTGGTGATGGAGAAGTTTTTGGATTATGCGCTGGACCATGTAAGTGCCAACCGGCATTTTTTAAACGATTATAGTTATCGCTGGTTACACAATGCCGACTATTCCATGATCAAATACTCCATCCCCCATTTTGCCGATTTTTTCAGGGGATTGCAACAGATATACCTGTTGTTAAAGGATGTAGACCTGCCAAAAGCTATTAAAATTTATATTGAACGTATTGAGCAGTTAATGAGCGCTACGCCTTTTAGTCAACTGGCTGCCCTGCCCAGACACGAGCCCATTAGTTTAAAACAAAACCTGCAATGCGCTTATTATTTAAAAGGCAGTAAAAAAGCACAGACAAGGGAACTGGCCGAAATTTTTTACCGCTTAGATGCCTGGTACTCCATGGCCAAAGCGGTACAGACCTATGATCTTTCTTTCCCTGAATTTATAGAGCAGGATCCACCGCTTATAGAAGCAAAAGGTTTATACCATATACTTTTACCCAAGCCGGTGCCTTATGATATGCAGATGAACCCTGATCATAATTTCATCTTCCTTACAGGAGCTAATATGGCCGGTAAGAGTACGCTGATTAAATCGGTAGGCGCTGCGGTTTTCCTGGCGCATATTGGCATGGGCGTGCCTGCCCGGCATTTAAAGCTCACTTTGTTTGACGGACTGATCAGTAATATTAATGTGGTAGACAATATCAGCAAGGGTGAAAGTTTTTTTTATAACGAGGTGCAAAGAATTAAGAACACTATTACCAAGATCAACAATAAGAAAAAATGGCTGGTGCTGATAGATGAATTATTTAAAGGCACCAATGTACAGGATGCCATGAAATGTTCGCTGGCTGTTATCAATGGCCTGTTAAAAATCAGGAACTCATTGTTTATACTCTCTACCCACTTATACGAGATTGGCGATGAGTTAAAAGATAATAAGTCTATCACCTTCCGCTATTTTGAAACCGATGTATCGGGCGAACAACTTTCCTTCAGCTACCAATTGAAAGAAGGTATCAGTAATGACCGGATCGGGTATGTTATTTTAAAAAGAGAGAAGGTGGTGGAGATGCTGGAGAATATTGGCAGATCTGAGATCTAAGATCTAAGATTTAAGATTTAGAATTTTAAGATGTAGGATTAAATTTCCCCGGATTGGCCAGCTGCTGTGATTAATTAATTTTCATTTTTTGTTACCGGCTGTAGTAATACTAATCATCGGCTGTTGCAACCCGGTAGGGTTGGGATTTAATTTATTTCCAGTGTAAATGAATTAAATACTATCACTGCATCGTTCAGAATGCTTATCAGCATTTTCTTTTACATATATCTTTTCTGTACTATTTAAGTAAATATATTTTATTTCTAATCTATCGCAATCAGCATCAGATAGGCCAGATGGCTTTTTTTAAAAGTCTTACAAGGGTATTAAATAAATAAAGCGACCGAAGTCGCTTTATTTGTATTAGTTAAAAGTTATTTTTCCATCAACCTTTTAAAGACAGAAACTAAAGAATCGGAAAGCTTTTTTGGTTTATAATCCAATATAGTGCTTATGTAAGACTCACCACTAGGTAAAGGGTACTCTCTTCTAAAAACAAAAGCATTATCCTTGCTCTTGCTTAATGAATAACTAATCTGTACTGGAAATCCTTTAATGGCTGGATTAACCCAGTACTTAATTATTTCAGTAAATTTTAAGGTCATGCTATCATCTACAGTCGGGTCACTAAAAAACTTTACAGTCTTAACATTCGCTCCGTTTAATACTGTATCTTTTATAACGAAAGCAGAATCTGGAATTCCATTTAAAGGGTCATACTTTCCATCTCGGGAAAAATCTTTAATTTCAGCCATAGGGCCTTGCTTTAAAATTTCCAAATCTCCTGTCAAACGCTTAATTTCAATATACTTTTGCTTATCGAAGTTATAAAAGAAATAAGAGGTAGTATCTTTTCTAACAAATACACCATCCTCGATAATAGAGTTTTCTCTAACATCAATCAAACAATTTCTATATATATACATTGTCTTCGCTTTATTATACACCATACTATCATTTTTTGATAGTACACGATTGGTAATTAACTTGTTTGTAAATGTTATTTCTCCTTCAAAAGCATCTTCTTGTTCCTGTGAGCTTTTACTTCCTTTAAAGCTATTACATTGCGTTAAAAACATGATTAGAAACGCTGCATTAATAAATTTACCTAAAATCATAACTATATATATAAAGCACTAATATACTCTAATTGTACAACTTTGAGAATATCTATCATTTGGGAGGATGAGACCATAGTTTGTAATTCCTCCCGAAACAGTTACTACACCAGACTTATAATCAGAAGCAATTGATGTACTATGGCTAGACTCTTCCCAACCTAAATCGAAAACTGGTATTACTATATTAGACCTTTGAAGTTTAAAAGAAGCATGCCTCTCTCCTTGAAATTCCGAACGGTCATGAGTAATTTTATAAACAACGGCTGTATTATCACCTAATCTATAACCTTCAGCTTCGTCATACGATTTTACCCACCATTGATTGTACACATGCCTAATAACGTTCCAGGAAAATCGAGCCGTTGAGGATGTTGGCTTTGTGAAAGCTATATTCGATGTAGGCCCCGTTTCAAATGCAACTTCTTTAAACTCAGCTCCAACTTGTGCTGGAGTACGTCCCATATCATCAGTAACTGAATTTGAGAAATCGCCAAAGGCATTACTTTCAACATACTGTATAAGGTCACCAACCGTTTTTAATTTTTCAGCTTCATCATCAGGTATACTTATATAAAAAAAACGCTCAATTGCCATAAACATTTCAAATAAATCAAGGGATTGGTAACCGAGATCCGTAATAAAGTTAGCAGAGCTGTTGTTTAGCTGCGATTCCGTTATTCCAGGATTAGCATCAAGAATAACCCAACGTACAATGGCATCCATCGGAATGTTTATACCGCTACCAAAACCTGATGTCATTACCCTGGCTTCAGGTGCACTTGCTTCAACTTCTTTTTTTGAACTTAAATCGGAAAATTCAGCTTGTTCATTTTTTGAGCAGGAAAGAACTAACATGCTGATAAGTGTAGCGAATGCTACAACTCGAGTGTGTTTCATAAATAAATTTTAGTTTAATAATTAATGGCGCAAAACTATAGGAGAATAATTCATCCTATCAAATCTGTTTTACTATTTTACAAAATATTTACATTTGAATTCGATGTTCCAACTTTAAACTTTCGACATCTGACACCAACACATATACGGTATTTAATATATATCCCTCCATTTGGATTTCCCTTCTTAATACGGCTTGCAAGCCATTCATTTGCCACTTTGATTACTGGTGTTTCAGGCGAAGAATGGTCATTGTCTTTTCTGGTACAGCCCGTGGCGAGCATAAAAAAGCCTGCTAAGAGCAGGAACCTTTGGGAGTGTTGTTTCATTTGGTTTAATTTGAAACTAAAGTATGCCAATAACCTTACATCCAAACTAGTTTTACAAAACATTAGCACCTGTTATTTGCGCTTAATATTAGCAATAGATTATTTATGTTTAATTAGTAACATATACATTATTCAGATATATACATATAGCATAAAACAATTCATGTATATTAAATTTTATTTATTCAACTCCTCCTCCAAAAGAAAAAATAAATTTATCGACTGGTTGCCTGATTTTAATAACCCCATTAATTCCTTCACTATGCATTATTAATTACTAATTCATTATTCTTAATTAATAAAATTTTATCTTCATCATATGCTTGTGAAAATTAACGGCAGTGCCGTTTACGGCGTAGATGCTATACCAATCACCATTGAAGTAAACTGGATGAACAGCGGTAAAGACCCGATGATTGTGGGTCTGCCCGATAATGCCGTGAAGGAAAGCCTGCAACGGGTGGAGAGTGCCATTAAAACAAACGGTTTTGATATGCCACGCACCAAGGTAGTGGTAAATATGGCACCTGCCGATATTAAGAAAAGTGGTACCGCTTTTGACCTGCCCATCGCCTTGGGCATCTTAGCTGCAACAGAACAACTGACCAATGTAGAAGCGTTAAGCCAGTATGTTATTATGGGTGAGTTAAGTCTTGACGGAGAAATAAGACCGATCAAAGGCGCCCTGCCCATTGCCATACAGGCCCGTAAGGATGCTATGAAGGGACTGATTGTTCCGGCTGCAAACGCAAGAGAAGCCGGCATTGTAAACAATCTCGCTGTATATGCCGTAAACAGCATAAAAGAGGTAATTGACTTTTTCGACAATAATGAAAGCGGCCTGAGCCCGGTAAAGGTGGATACACGTGATGAGTTTTATTATTCGCAATATGATTTTGATATTGATTTTGCCGATGTAAAGGGACAAAGTAATATTAAACGTGCCTTAGAGATAGCTGCCGCAGGCGGTCATAATGCCATATTGATCGGCCCGCCTGGCGCCGGGAAAACCATGCTGGCCAAGCGTATCCCCACCATACTTCCCCCGTTAAGCCTGCATGAAGCGCTGGAGACAACCAAGATACATTCTGTTGCCGGCAAGTTACCCGAGCATGCTACCCTTGTTTCAAAAAGACCTTTCAGAAGTCCGCATCATACCATCTCCGATGCCGGCCTCATCGGTGGTGGCAGTGTACCACAGCCGGGTGAAATATCTTTAGCCCATAATGGTGTATTGTTTTTAGATGAACTGCCGGAGTTTAAACGTACGGTTCTGGAAGTAATGCGTCAACCGATGGAAGAACGAAGGGTAACCATCTCAAGGGCTAAAGTAGCACTCGATTTCCCGGCCAGCTTTATGCTGATCGCCTCGATGAACCCCTGCCCCTGTGGTTTTTACAATCACCCCGAAAGAGAATGTACCTGCCCGCCCGGTGCCGTACAGAAATACCTGAATAAAATTTCAGGCCCTTTGCTTGATCGTATTGACCTGCATGTAGAAGTAACACCCGTGCCCTTTAGCCAGTTGTCATCCCTTGACAAACCCGACGGTTCGACCATCATCCGTGAACGGGTAATTATTGCCCGCGATATACAGGCAGCACGTTATAAGGACACGCCGGGCACCTATAACAATGCCCAGATGAGCAGCAAACAGCTTAAGGAAATATGTATCATTGATACCGTTGGACAAAATTTACTGAAAGCAGCCATGCATAAACTCAATTTATCAGCCCGGGCTTATGACCGTATTTTAAAAGTATCCCGCACCATTGCCGACCTGGCTGGTACCGAACAAATTAAAGCGGAGCACCTGGCAGAAGCCATACAATACCGCAGCCTGGACCGGGAAGGATGGGCCGGGTAATTTTTTTACCAGTAAATGCCTCCTTTTATATATTTTTTTCTATTCTTGTATCCATTAAACAAGTAACATGAAAAAAATATTTGCCGTCCTGGCCTTAGCTGTTATTATGCTGACAGCCTTTTCTGCCTGTAAAAAAAGTAAAAAAGATTTAGAAAATTATACCTGCGAACAGTTAGAAGATGCCATGATCGCTGCCCAGGAAAAATATGTCGACAACCCCAGTATTTCCAATTGCCGCGCTTATAAAAATTCGTTGCAGGATTTAAAAACCAAGAAATGTTACGATTACTATGATGAGAGCACAATTAATATTATGCTCGCTTCACTGATCTGCTGACATATAAAACAAACCGGGGTATCATCAGACACCCCGGTTTGTTTATTTTAAAATCTTATATTCTACTCACTCACTACTGCGCCATCGCCATATACCTGGTCTTTATACCGCAGCGATGGTGAAGGTATAAACGCTCCCAATCCCAGTGAAGGCCATTTTTCGTCAACAGACTGAATTGTTTTTTCATCTGCGATAATAATATTCGGCCAGTCACGGTAAAAATCGTCAAACTCCTTTGTTTTAATGGTACCATCCAGTCCCATACAGGCAAAGGTTTTGCCAGGTTGTTTTACGGATGGCTGCTCATATATAAAATTATCCCGGCGGGGATCCAGATTATTACAAAAACGCCATAATGCAGTGGGTATATCATGCGCATTAACCGTATGCTCTACATACAATACCAGCTTCACCCCTTCCAGCTGCGGCAGCGCACATAATTGCTGATGTAATGTTTTAATATGGCCCTTCCTGTTCTTCTCAATGGATACAATGATACAGGCAATATCCTTTGCCAGCAGGCTATCGTTGATCTGTTTTATTTCACTGAACTGTTGCAGGATGGCTTCTTTCTCTGCTATCCCTTTTATTGTAACCGCGGCATATTGTTCATTAATTTCCTCTTCTGTTTTTTTAGTGCCGTCAATACACATTTTACCGCCAAAGCCCAGCTTGCTGCAGCTATGGTCGAGTACGTCCATCGGGCCCTGCGAAAAATAAATATCCTGTGCCGGGTTTAAATTGCTGAATACATAACGGGCCAGTTTTTCGTAACCGGTCAATGGTGTTTCCCCGTCACTTACCACCAGTATTTTATTAAACATCATCTGGCCGGCGCCCCACATAGCATTCATTACTTTTTGTGCCTGGCCTGCATATTCCTTGTGTATTTTACTGATCACCAGGTTATGAAATACGCCTTCAATCGGCATATCCATATCTACCATCTCGGGCACCATGGTCATTTTAATAGGCGCTAAAAAGATACGCTCGGTCGCTTTGCCTAACCAGGCATCTTCCTGTGGCGGAATTCCCACAATAGTAGCGGGATACACCGGATTTTTTTTGTGTGTAATGGCCGTGATATGAAAACGGGGATACCAGTCGGGTAAAGAATAATAACCTGTATGATCACCAAAAGGACCTTCCCATATCAGTTCATCATTGGGGTCAACATAACCTTCAATAATAAAATCCGCATCGGCCGGCACTTCTATATCCGGCTGGGTAATACATTTTACCAGCTCCACTTTTTTCTTGCGTAAAAAACCGGCCAGCATGTATTCATCCACATTCTCCGGCAGGGGTGCTGTGGCTGAGTAGGCATAAGCCGGGTCGCCACCCAGCGCTACAGCCACCGGCATGCGTTTATTAAGTTTTTTATACTCGTTAAAATGTTTAGCAGATACCTTGTGTTTATGCCAGTGCATACCTGTTAACTGCGGACCAAATACCTGCATACGGTACATACCCACATTACGGGTATTAGTATTGGGATCCTTGGTATGTATTACCGGCAGGGTTACAAAGGGACCACCATCATTAGGCCAGCAGGTAATAACGGGTATTTTGGTAATATCCGGGTTCTCCATTACTACTTCCTGGCAGGCGCCCCTGCCCTTTCTTACCCTGGGCATCCAGGAGGCAAACTGGCCCAGCTTGGGTAATAATTTTAATTTATCAATGATACTTTCTTTAGGCGATGCCAGTAGTTTAAACAGGGCCTCAATATCCTTCGCCACATCATCCAGGTGTTGTACACCCAGGGCCATACACATACGTTTATCGCTGCCGTAGGCATTCATCAACACCGGGAAATCGTAGCCTGTGTTTTCAAACAAAATTGCCTTACCACCACCGGGTTCTTTACTCATCCTGTCGGTTATCTCTGCTATCTCCAATACAGGGTCCACATATTCCTTTACACGCACCAGTTCACCTGCTTTATCCAATGCATCAATAAATGCCTGCTGATCTTTGTATGCCATAATAAAAAATTAGTGCAAAGGTACGATTAATTAAATGTTGTATGAAGGATTGAAGGCGTTAAAACATTGATTTGCGATTCAGGATTGCAGGAGTCTATCGACTGATTCAATTCCACAATGTATGTAACAGCCTGAGTAGAAATAAATCCCACCCGCTACTTTTTTTTTCACTTCCGGTACTATTTTATGCTATCTTTGCGGCGCATTGGTTTGATAACCGCATTACTGGCTGTTATCAATTAAAAGGGAATCAGGTGTAAATCCTGAACAGACCCGCTACTGTAAGTCCTAATGCAACATTTTGACAATCTTTTGCCACTGTAATACCCCGGTGTTATGGGAAGGCCGCTCAAAATGAGGACAAGTCAGGAGACCTGCCAGCGCATTATAAATTTTAAGCTTTCGGGACATGAAGCTTTGAGTATAACAAGTGCTGAAAAAATTAGCATCCATTTGTTTTCTTAACATCCTGCAAGCTGTTTGATTTTTTTATCAAATAGTATTTGAATGAAGCGTTGTGCACAACAGCTATGCTGTTGCCTTGTATTATTGTTTACAGGTATAACCGTAAATGGGCAAAATCATTTACCGGATTCCCTGTCTGTGCAACTGGACGAGATCGTAATACGCAACAATGCCATGCACAGGATCATCTCCCCTACTCCTTCCCAGATATTAAATGGTAAAAAACTAGCCTCACTCAACAGTTTTTCTGTGGCCGATGCCGTACGTTATTTCTCCGGTGTACAGTTGAAAGATTATGGTGGTGTTGGCGGATTAAAAACCATCAATGTGCGCAGCATGGGAACACAACATGTAGCCGTAATATTTGACGGCATCCTCCTGGGTAATGCACAAAACGGAACGGTTGACCTGGGTAAGTTTTCGCTGGACAATATTGAAAGTATTGAATTATATAATGGACAAAAAAGTGTTTTGCCACAACCGGCCCGAGCTTACCTGGCATCCAGTTCTATCTTTATTAAAACAAAGATCCCGCAGTTTGACAGCAGCCATCATTTATTGAAAACCAGCTTTAAAACGGGTTCTTTCGGCCTGGTCAACCCTTCCCTGTTATGGCATCAAAAGCTAAACAATAACTGGAGCACCGCTTTCAGCACTGAATACATTCATGCCCACGGTAAATATAAATACAGGGATATTAAAAAAGGACAAAGCGGGGGTTATGATACTACTGCCACCAGGCATAACGGCGATATTGAAGCATTCAGGGCCGAGACCGGTTTATTTTACAAAGGCAAACAAAGTGATGGCTTTGTAAAAGGTTATTTTTATCATTCGGAAAGAGGATTGCCCGGCGCCATCGTTTCCAATGTTTTTTATAATCCGCAACGGCAGTGGGACCGGAATATTTTTATACAGGGTAGCTACAAACATCATTTCGATTCCAGTTATAGTATCCTGGTCAATGCCAAATATGCCCACGATTATTTAAAATATGTTGATCCAAGGATCGGCACACTGGAAGGAGCGCTCACCAACCGTTTTTACCAGACTGAATGGTATGTATCGGTTGCGCAACAATACACTGCCAGACCCTGGTGGCAGTTGGGTTTATCAGCCGATTATTCCTATAACCTTTTAAACGCTAACCTCTACCGTTTTGCCTATCCCAGGCGGAACAGTTATGTAGGCGTTTTTACCAGTAATTTCAGTTTTGACCGTATTGCTATACAATCATCCCTGGTATATTGTTATTATGATGAGTATGTAAAACAGTATACCACATCCGATGACCGAAAAGCATTGCTTCCCTATATTGGTCTATCCTTTCAACCCACTGCTTCCAAGAATTTCAGGCTAAGGGCATTTTATAAAGAATCCTTACGTATGCCCAACTTCAACGACCTGTATTATACCGAGATCGGCAATATCAAATTAAGTCCTGAATATACCAGGCAATGGAATGCAGGCTTTATCTATAATAAAACACAGGGCGATATACAAAGTTTTTCCATACAGGCCGATGCTTATTTTAACCGCATCAAAGACAAGATCATTGCGGTACCATCTACCAACCTGTTTCGCTGGATGATGATTAACCATGGCCTGGTTACCATTAAGGGCATTGATGTAAATGCTGAATACAACCGTCATTTGTGGTCAAAAATCTTATTGCAGTTCGGTGTTGGCTATACTTACCAAAAAGCCCTGGATAAAACAGCCCGCAGTTCATCTTACAACCACCAGATCCCTTATACCCCGGTGCACAGCGGCTCATTGCACGGCTCCTTACAGTGGCGCAGCTGGACGCTGAATTACAGCTACCTGTATACAGGTGATCGTTATGTACTGCCGGAGAATAAACCAATTAATTATATGCAGCCCTGGTACACCACTGACCTGGGTATTGTATGGGAGAAAAAAGTAAAAAACAAACAATACCGTATTTCACTCGAAGTAAACAATGTATTTAACCAATACTATGACGTGGTGCTGAATTATCCCATGCCGGGAACCAATTTCAGAACTATGTTTAGTTTAACACTTTAACATGATACGTACAACAATAAGATCTGTCTATGTAATGGCATGTTTTTTTATCACGCTGGTTTCCTGTAGAAAAGATGATAAAACACTGGAAGAAGAAGTAGTGCCCGTGCCCGAGCAACCCGTGGTTACCGTGGAAGGCTTTTACCTGCTGAACGAAGGTAATATGGGTACAAACATGTCCACCCTGGATTACTATGATTATGCAGGCGGCATATACCGCAGTAATATTTATGCATCTGCCAACCCCAGCGCGGTAAAAGAATTGGGTGATGTGGGAAACGATATTGGTATTTACGGCAGCAAGTTATATGCCGTGATCAATGCCTCCAATAAAGTAGAAGTGATGGATGCCGGAACCACCAAACGCCTGGGCATTATTACTATACAAAACTGCCGTTATATAACTTTTGCAAAAGGCAAAGCCTATGTAAGTGCCTATGATGGCAATATTGAATTAGGCACCGGATCGCCTAACGGATTTGTTGCAGAGATTGACACCAATACTTTACAAATAACCCGCAAAGTAACGGTAGGACGCCAGCCGGAAGAAATGGCTGTTGTCGGTAACAAATTATACATTACCAATTCCGGGGGCTATGACCCGGCACATTATGAACGCACCGTTTCGGTTATTGACATTAACAGTTTTACGAAAATAAAGGATATTGATGTGGCCATTAACCTGCACCGGTTAAAAGCCGATAGCAGCGGCAATTTATATATCACCTCCCGTGGTGATTACCAGGATATACCATCCAGATTATTTGTACTGAATACCCAAACAGAAACCATTACCAAAACATTTGATATTGCAGCCGCCAACCTGAACATCACCGGCGACACGGCCTATATTGTAGGCTCACAGTTCAGCTTTGCTACCATGTCCTGGACCGTTACCTATAACATGATCAATGTTAAAACACAAACCCTGCTGAATAAGAATTTCATTACTGACAATACACATACAGACATCCATACACCTTATGGTTTAGCAGTAGATCCCGTAAGCCGGAATATATATGTAGCCGACGCCAAAGACTATGTATCCTCCGGCACCTTGTACGGCTACACAAAAGAAGGTAAACGCTTCTTATCAACCACCACAGGTAATATTCCTGCACATATTGCATTTAAAACAAAAACAAAATAAGCAAACCAAACAAATGAAACAGTTTAAAAAACTAACATGGGCTGTAGCGGCTATCGTTCTTTTATACAGTTGTAAAAAAGAAGACACTGCTGTTCCCAATGCCACTTTCTCTGTAACCGAGAAAATCATTGAGACCAACATTAAAGAAATTGTAAACATTAACGCCACCATCACCGCCGGTAAAGATGTGAATGAAGTATGGTATGTAAATGGTCGTGCCATTTCTATCAGCAGCATTTTCAGTCATGCATTTGATGTGGCAGGTACCTATAAAGTATATTACCTGGCAGCCAACCAATATGGTTCTTTCCGTGACAGTTTTACCGTTAAAGTAAATGCCCTTATCCGCAGCGGTGGTGCCAATGCCTATGTAACAAAACTATTTGAATACATGCCGGCGCCTGGACAGTTCATCAATAAAGCGCCGGGCAACCTGGCCAGCGCAGAAGGTATTGTGGGCAAAACGGGTATGGTTACCCTGGGTGCATTTGGCGGTTATATTGTAATGGGCTTCGATCACAGTGTACCTAACAAAGAAGGTAATGATATCCAGGTATTGGGCAATGCGTTAACCGAATGGAGCGAGCCGGGTATTGTATACGTAATGCAGGACGATAACGGCAACGGCTTACCGGATGACAAATGGTATGAATTAGCAGGCAGTGAATTTGACAAAGGCCCTGCCGAGTATGCAAGAAATTATGAAGTAACCTACTATCGACCCGATGCGCCCAATAAAGACGTGCCCTGGACTGACAATAAAGGCGCCAGCGGCTTTGTAAAGAAAAACAATTTTCACACACAGGCTTATTACCCTGAATGGATCACAGCCAATAGCTATACCTTAAAAGGCGCATGGTTAAAAGGCAAGTTAGACCTCACCGTTCCAACCTATATTAAATCCATGCCCTATGCCTGGGGTTATGCCGATAATATTGTGGGTGGCAATTTAGTGGATATTGACAATGCTGTTGATGAAAAAGGCAATAAGGTGCATTTGAAAGCCATTGATTTTATCAAGGTACAAACAGCCGTATTAGGCGACGGTGGCTGGTTAGGAGAAGTGTCCACTGAAGTAAATGGTATTAAAGACCTGCATTATAACTAACCCAACACGACCTGACCTGATAATTAATAACAATGAAATTTTTACAACAAACAAAACAATGGGCATTATTAAGTATAATGGCCATTACCTTATACTCCTGCTCGCGTGACAATGACGGCTTTACCGGGCCGGAACAGCCGGAACCATCAAAGCCTTACGACAATGGCTTTTTTATTATTGGAGAAGGATCATATGGCAAATCGGCTGGAACGGTTAACTTTTATGCCTATGGTGCCGATACGGTAGCTACCAGGGTATATGAAAAAGAGAACCCGGGTAAAATCACCTCCAATGCTGCTATGACCAGCACCCTGCAGTTTGCCGGCATCATCAATGGTAAATTATACCTGTTAAGTAAATTAAACGGTCCTATTGTTAAAGTAGATGCCGGTACTTTAAAGGAAGAAGCCCGCTACACCCAGGAAGCCAGCAACTGGCGCAGCATGGTGCATGTAAGTGGTAATACCGGGCTGGTAAGCGCCAATGACGGTGTATATTATATTGATCTTACCACCTTACAGGTACAGTCAAAACTGCAGACCGTATCGGCTGTTAACTCCGGCGATATGATCAAAACGGATAATTACATTTTTGTATTACAAAGCAATGGTGTAAAGATCATCAACGTAAGCAGCAACAATTCTTTTGTTAAAAGCTTTACCAATATCAACCGTGGTTTAACTACTACTCCCAATGGTAAAGTATGGGGCGCAGTGGGTACCCGTTTGGTGGCTATTGACAGCAAACTGGATACAGCCGGTGTAACCATACCGGTTGCCGTTAGCTCCTGGGGGTTGGACGCACCAACCATCCTCACGGCTTCTACCAAAGAGAATGCGGTATTCTATCACTCCGGTACTAAGATTTATAAATATATTGATGGAAACCCCGGGTCCCTGGATCAGCCTTTTATTACCATTAACGAGTCACCGTTTATGGTATACGGCGCTATCCGTTACGATAAAAACAAAGACTACCTGATCGTAAATGGTATTAAAGGGTATGGCAATGCATCTACTATAAACTATTTGCTGATATACAATGCAAGCAATGGCAACCTGGTAAAGAAAATAGTATATGGCGGCGATGAGACCAACCTGGATTTTCAGAAAATTTACTTTCCCACCCTTAGTGTATTCCACTAATTCATGTTACAACTGTTCTGAAAAACCAAACCGGCACTGTAAGGTGCCGGTTTTTTATTGATCCGTTTCTTTATTGCGGTTCATAGATCAACTGCACAACACCCGATCTGAAAACATTGGTTTGTAATAATTTTAAATTAAGCCGGTTTTGTATGTCTTCAAACAAAGGCTTGCCAGCCCCCAGTACTACAGGATGTACTGATACACGGTATACATCAATCAAACCCTGCTGAATAAAAGTTTTAATTAAGCCGGCACCACCATATAACCAGATATCTTTTCCTTCCTGCTCTTTTATACCTTTCACCTCCTTCAACAGATCATCGGGCCTGATAAAAGTTGCTTTATCATCCTCCCTGGTCTCACGGGAAAAAACAATTTTTTGTTTTGCATGCACCGTTGCCCACATGGTTTTTTCTGCCGGGGCAGCATCAGCAGCAGGTTGATAGTTGCCCCACATATCATAACTTACCCGGCCATAAAATATGGTATCCACGCTGGCTAAAAACTCCTCAAAATCCATATCATCATCCATAATACACCAATCAATTTCGCCATTAGGTCCTTCAATAAACCCGTCCAGGCTTACCGCCAGGTCCAACACTATTTTCTTCATATGCATTTATTATTTTAACAGCGTATTTTTTTATTTCCAGGTAGTAAACGGCACAAGGCCATAAATGTATAACACTATTGTAAACTGCACCAGCAATATAATGGCCCAGAAACCAGCTGTACCTAATACCATCCTTCCTTTTTTGGCATAAAAGAATAAGGAAACCAGTGACAGCACAGGTAATAAAATGGTACTGATCCATAACAACACGCTACCCGCGTTTTTATTACCGGTATGTATCATTCCCCCGGCAGCCACCATTATGACCGCTGTAATAAATAATACCATTCCCAAAAAACTCCAGGCTAACGGCCTTGTAAAGAATTTTGATCTCCATTTTACAGCTTGGTATATGCCTGAACAGCACACCAGGAGCAGGCCCAGCAATCCTAACAAACAACTCACTGATAGTGTGAATACTTTCCAACCGCTGACCTTTTGCAGGGTACTGATGCCGGTTGTAAGGAAAAGCTGTGATCCATCCTCGTATAAAAAAACGGAAGGGTCAACTTTTGCTGTTGACTGGAACAATTGGTTACCCAAATGATCCAGCGAGGTTGTTTTTTTCTGGAAAGGGGTAAACAGCATTTTATTGCCGTTAAACTCAACTTTTGTAAGCGCACTCAGCATATCAAATAACCGGAAAGGTTCTACCTTGGTAATAGCAGGCATATAATACCCTTCCCATTTTCCCAGTTCTTCTGTTGGATGCACCTGGTAAGACCAACTCGTTTTTTTGGGAATACCCAGGTGATCGATCAGGGTTTTATTAAACACCTCATAATCGGCTGTCTCACTATCCATATTATGGGCAATAAAAAAACCTTTTTTCTCTTTGGGAAATATATAAAACATAGCCCTGTAACCAATAATATTTCCCGAATGGGCAATGCCTGTTACACCATGACGGTCGCGCAGAAAAGTACCTAGTGCATACCCGTTGTGAATGCCATTCCGGTAAGCAATGGTATATGCCGGCTTTCCATAATTTTCAAAATAGCTACTATCTATAAAATACCCGTTTTCAGTTTTTCCTTTGCTCAATATAAACTGCAGCAATACGCCCATATCCGCTGCCGTTGTCGTGAACTGTCCCGCCGGCCGCAGATAAATAGGTAAAGCAGGAGCTGTTTTGCCATTATCAAAATGTCCCATCGCCAGGTCATCGGTTTTATACGCCCCTTCCTGCGATAAAAACCGGAAGGTACTATTGTGCATGCCTATTGGCTTCAACAGGTTTTCATCAAGGTATTTTTCGTAAGGCTGTTGGGTAACAGCTTCGATGATCATGCCCAGGATAGTGTACCCCATATTGGAATAAGCAAAAAAACTACCGGGTTTTGCATGAACTTTCAACACAGCAGGGTTACGGGTATAAAATTCAGATAAAGCGGTATTGGGTGTTGCAGTGGAACTAAAAAAATGCCATAACCGTAAATCGCTCAGTCCTGCTGTATGATCCAGTAAATGTCTTACAGTAACGGGTGTTGTAGCCCCCCACGGATTGCTGAGGGGTAAGTTAGGAAGTATTGCTTTTACGGGCTGGTCCAATTGTATTTTACCTTCGGTTGCCAGTCGCAGCATACCCAGGGCCAATACGGTTTTGGTAATGGAACCCACATGCACTTTATCTGTTGGCAGTAGCTTTGCCCCTGTTTGCAGGTTGTTAATGCCTGCACTTTGTATAGTAATGCTGTCCCCATCCAGTGTTGTCCAAACTGCTCCTGGCAATTTTTGCTCACGCAATAAATCTTCGATGCTTTTTTGCAGTGAGGTATGATCCTGCGCCTGAAGGCAAGAAAGTGAGAACAGGGATAAGAGAAAAATCAATATCCGGTTAATTTTCATACAGCAGTCTTGTTTAATTATCAGGTGAAACTATGATCTATCAGGATAAATAACCGCTGCATGCGTGTATATTTTACAGACGGTCTAAGTCATGCCTGGTCAGTTCATTTTGCGTATCACCGGTATTTAAAGTAGTGGCCGGCTCAAAAAGCATCACCCAAACTTCACTTTCGGCAACAGGCTTATGCTCTACCCCTTTGGGAACGATCATAAATTCGCCCTTTTCAAGCGTTATGGTTTTATCACGGAATTCGATCTTTAAAACACCTTCCACAATAAAAAAAAGTTCATCTTCATGGTCATGTTTATGCCATACAAACTCCCCTTCAAATTTGGCCAGTTTTACATGTTGCCCGTTGAGCTCACCAACGATCTTTGGCGACCAGTGCTCAGAAAAAAGCGCAAATTTATCTGCGAGGTTAACTTTATCCATGGTTGACATAATGATGAGTTATGAGTTATGAATGACGAATTATGAATTATGAATGATGAATTGACTATACACCATCAACCATGAACTATTAACCACTAACTATTAACCATTAACTATTAACTATGAACTATTAACTAACCAATACCGGTTGCTGGTGCTGCAGGTAAGATAAGAATAATTCCATGCCTTTGCGCTTACGTTCATCTAAAGTATAGCTGAGGTGCAGGGTATAATATTTTTTCAGGTTGTAGTAGGGATAGGGATGTGCGGCTACAATTTCATCCAGGTGATCTAGGCCTAAAGCATTGGCCGCGTCAAAAGTGGCGATAAAATCGGCCGGTAATGGTTTCAGGCTTACCCAGGCTGCAAATACAAAGGGCAGGCCGGTGATGGCACGCCATTCGGAAGCCAGGTCATAAATAAAAGTGGATTGGCGGCGCTGCTCCAGGGCCCTGTCGCCTATAACAAGACCGGCTGTAGTGCCTTTGATCTCATTACGGTAGCTTTCATCTTGGGCCATGATCAGCTGCGGGTTAATGCCCCAGGATTCCCGCATCAGTATTTTTAAGAGCGCTACCGAGGAGCGGCTCTGGTAATCAAGATAAATGGTCTCAATTTCATTTAAAGGTACTTCGCTGAACAGGCAAACGGAAGCCACTTCGGTATCGGTGGCAATACAATGGTTGCCAATGATATGATACTCTTCCAGTTGCGGCAAAATAGCCACGGGCACCAGGCCCACATCAATCTGCCCTTCTACCAGCATATTGGCCAGTTGCGAGGGTATGGCTTCCACTAAATCAATCTGCTGCGATACAGGCTCCTGCTGCAATCCGTAAATTAAAGGGCGGGTATTCCGGTAACTTACAATTCCTACTTTTATTCTCTTGTCCAATTCAACTATTTTTGCAGCCTCAAAGATAAAACAATAAGTATTCATGCAACTATCTTCTCTTACAGCCGTTTCGGCCGTTGACGGACGTTATCGTAAACAAAGTGAACAATTGGACGCCTATTTTTCCGAATATGGTTTAATAAAATACCGTATTGAAGTAGAAGTGCAATACCTGTTTTTTTTAGAAAAAAAGAAGTTCTTTAAACTGCCGCTTAAGGCTAAAAAGGCTTTAAAACAATTACTGGAAGGTTTTACCGTAGAGCAGGCCCAGGCAATAAAAGATATTGAAGCCACTACCAACCACGATGTAAAGGCCGTAGAGTATTTCCTGAAGAACATTTTACAGGATAATGAAGCCGGTGAACTGACAGAATGGGTGCATTTTGGCTTAACCTCGCAGGATATTAATAACAGCGCAGTTCCCCTATCGTGGAAGAACGCCCTGGAACTCGAGTACCTGCCTACCCTGTTAAACCTGGCCGGTCATTTAAAACAACTGGCAACCGACTGGAAAGATATTCCCCTGCTGGCCCATACACACGGGCAGCCTGCCAGCCCCACTACCCTGGGTAAGGAGTTTATGGTATTTGTAGAAAGGATCAATAACCAGGTAGAGCAATTATTGCATATACCTTATACCGCTAAGTTTGGAGGCGCTACCGGCAACTTTAATGCCCATCATGTAGCTTTCCCCAAAAACGACTGGATTAAATGGGGTAATGAGTTTATTGGCTCATTAGGTCTGCAACGCCAGCAGTTTACTACCCAGATAGAACATTACGATAACCTGGCCGCTCATTTTGATGCCATTAAACGCATCAATAATATTTTACTGGACCTGTCCCGTGACGTGTGGACCTATATTGCTTTTGAGTACTTCAAACAAAAAACCAAGAAAGGTGAAGTAGGCTCTTCTACCATGCCGCATAAAGTAAACCCCATTGATTTTGAAAATGCCGAAGGCAACCTGGGCATTGCGAATGCTTTACTGGAACATTTATCGGCCAAACTCCCGGTTTCACGGTTACAACGCGACCTGACCGATTCTACCGTATTACGCAATATCGGCGTACCCCTGGGACATACTTTTATTGCTATTAAATCTTTAGAAAAAGGTTTAGGTAAACTGGTGGTGAATAATGCCAAGATCAATGCCGACCTGGAAGATAACTGGCCGGTAGTGACCGAAGCTATACAAACTATCTTACGCCGTGAGAAATTCCCTAATCCTTATGAAGCATTAAAAGAATTATCAAGAGGTAAGGACAAGATAGATAAAGCAGCCATACACCAGTTTATTGACGGGTTAAGTATTACGGCAACATTGAAAAAGGAATTGAAAAAAATAACCCCGCAGAATTATACCGGTGTTATTGCTAAGTTTTAATAAGCAAAACACCGTACCTGGTTCCTGATATAACAATAAGATATACAATCAAATAGCTCAACAGAAAGTCCTGGTTATACCGGGACTTTTTTTTGGCCTGATTAGTGCAAGATTACCTGTATAACCGTCCAGGGTATTTGTTAACCTTAAACAGGATGTTATGAAACAGGTAAATAAAATACTATTGGTATGCCTTACGTGGGCAACAATAATAACCGGCTGTTCAAAAGAAAAAGATGCGCAGCAGGAAGAAACACAGGACCCGCCTGTATTGGCAGGAACCTATAATGGCAATTTCAGCCGTACGGGTATGGCAGCTACAGATATAACCATTGCCTTTACCGGCAATAATTTTACGGGCAGCAGCACCGCCGGTTACCCGGTTATTTGTAATGGTACCTTTACCATGAACAACAACCAGGTAAGTTTTACCAATGCCTGTAATAATTCAGGAGCTATTGTACTGAACGGCACTTATAACTACACACTGTTACGTGGGGCCACATTCCGTATATGGAGAACCAATAACGATATAACGGATGAATATACCATTACCCTGGCGAGGTAACGGGTATTGGGTTACATTTCCGCCTTGTGTATCTCGCTGGTAAAGTGGAAAGTGATATCCGGGTTATTGGTGATCTCGGTATTCAGGAACCACTCACTTTGTGCCAGGTAAACCACATGTCCATCCTTATCCTCGGCAATATTGGCTTGTTTAAAGCGGGTAAACTCCAGTAATTTCTTAGGGTCTTTACTGGTTAACCAGCAGGCTTTGTAAAACGGCATACTGTTAAATGTTACCGAAGCGCCATATTCATGCAGCAGACGGTACTGTATCACCTCAAACTGCAGTTCACCCACACAACCGATGATCTTTTTATTACCGCCAAATTGGGTAAATAACTGGGCAACACCTTCATCGGTAAGTTGCAATAAACCTTTTTCCAACTGCTTGGTTTTTAAAGGATCTTTATTGATTACCTCTTTAAAAATTTCAGGTGAAAAAGAAGGAATACCGGTGAAATAAAAATCTTCTCCTTCAGTCAAGGTATCACCTATCTTAAAGTTACCGGTATCAAACAGACCTACCACATCACCCGCATAAGCATCTTCGATAATGCTTTTATCACGGGCCATAAAAGAATAAGGGTTACTGAAACGTACATCCTTATCCAGGCGTACATGATGGAAGTATTTATTACGCTGGAACTTACCGGAGCATACCCGTAAAAAAGCGATCCTGTCCCGGTGTTTGGGATCAAGGTTGGCGTGGATCTTAAAAATAAAACCACTCAGTTTTTCTTCTTCCACATCCAGTAAACGGCTGGTGGTTTCGCGGCTGCGGGGTGTAGGTGCTATCTCAATAAAAGTATCCAGCATCTCCTTAACACCAAAGTTATTAATGGCGCTGCCAAAGAAAACAGGCGCCACCTGGCCGGCCAGGTAATACTCAACATCCAGCGGACCATTTACACCATCCACCAGTTCAATATCTTCCCGCAAAATTGCCGCATCGCTATCCCCTATCTTCTTCTCCAGTAAACTATCGTTAATATCTTCAATAGCCGTTACATCATCCTCATCAGCAGCCTTGGTATTGGCAGTAAACAGGCGCAGGTTATGATCGTGTAAGTTATATACCCCTTTAAAATCCTTGCCACTGTTAATAGGCCAGGTCATGGGGTGTAAGGAAATTTTCAGTTCTTTTTCAATCTCTTCCAGCAGGTCAAAACGGTTTTTACCGTCCCTGTCCATTTTATTGATGAAAACAATTACCGGTGTATCACGCATCCGGCATACCTCCATCAATCTGCGGGTCTGGTCTTCCACCCCATTCACACTGTCCACCACCAGGATTACGCTATCCACAGCCGTGAGGGTACGGTAGGTATCCTCTGCAAAGTCCTTGTGACCAGGTGTATCCAGCAGGTTGATCAGTATATCATTGTATTCGAAACTCATTACCGAGGTAGCTACCGATATACCACGCTGCCGCTCTATTTCCATAAAGTCGGAAGTAGCATGCTTTTTAATTTTATTGCTTTTTACCGCACCCGCTATCTGGATGGCGCCACCGAATAACAGGAATTTTTCTGTTAAAGTGGTTTTACCGGCATCCGGGTGACTGATAATGGCAAAAGTTCGCCTGCGCTGAATTTCGTTGTGATATTTCATAAAGGTGGCAAAGGTAAGGCAGAAATTAGATTTACCGGCAGGCAAAACAAGCTGAATACAGGTTAACAGGAGTAATTTATTGGGGCTCCCGTCTTTGGTAACTACCATCAACCACAGTTCCCGCTGTCCGCTATACCCCGGTTTTATTTACCGGGGTGCCGCTTCCATCGGGCAGCCTTTCAGCTCCATACCATTGCCCAACAGTAATCTTACACCCAACATTTTTCCTTTATCGATTTTAAGCATCCCTTTAACGAGTTAATTTATTGTCTCCCCATTTTACAATTAGCTTAGCACCATAAACTAAAACTTTATGAAACCAATTATTATTGCAGCTTCCCTTGTATTGCTGGCCGCCACTTATGGCTGTAAAAAAAGCAAGGACGACCCGGCCCCTAACCCCAATATTATTTACCAGTCGGTAAACGAAACACTGAAAACCTATACCCCTAAACCTGCTCCCACTGACCGGTTCGAATATATCGGCAGCATCAGTGCGTCTGTCCCAAAACTATCTATCGGCATTTTAATGAGCTGGGAAACAACACCCAATGGCATTTACCTGCATCCCAATAACAGCGCAGGGGCCATTTTAACCAATACCCACGGATTAATTAAAGGAATGCCGGCCGGTGTAGCTATCAATAGTAGTTCTACAAGCTGGAATACCAGTTCTCCGGCCATTAGTTATGATTATGTAACCAATACAAGTTCCTCAAAAGGTGATTTTGCCGGGAAAGGCAACCTGTATATCGGCTTTTATACTATTGACAGTGATAAAAAATACTATGGCTGGGCACAATTAAATGTATCGGCAGATGGCAGAACGGTTAAATTAATTGATTACGCGGTACAAAAAACACCTGATACCGGCATTAAAACAGGAGAAAAATAAACTTTATAAAGGCTATCACACCGAATATGGATACCATTACACCATATCCGGCGAAACATAACCTGGCCCCGGTAATTTGTTCCACCGTTCTCTTTTCACCAGCAGCCAGCCTGCCAGCAATAATTCACCCAATGCCATGGGTAGAGAGAGTACCATGTCAACAGTACCACTATAAGCCGCATAGCCAGGTAAAAGCCGGGCAGCCATATTGGTGAGCAAATAGCATAGCCCGGCAAAAAATGCCATATAAGCCATCAGCTTAGGTACTGCGGGTGTTTTAACCAGCAACCATCCTAATAATACCAGGTGCAGGCCAAATACGATCAGGCCCAGCGACCATATTGCTAAAAAGCTTTCAAAACGATGCATAATCGCTGTGGAGGCAATTGCCTCATGTATATGCAAGGAGATCATTAATAAGTGTACAATAGCCCAGCCCAAAACAATGGTATAAAGCAGCCGGGTAAACGCCATGATAATAGCCAGGCGGTTATTTAGCTGCTGAAAAAGCCTGTACAATAACCAGCAAAGCAGGAGATCGAGTAAAAAAATAACCAGAAAGCATACTATAAAACAAATAAACAGGTGATTATTTGCTGCAAGATTAGTAAAGGTAGCCGGAGCATTATCACGGATATAAATTTGCGGAAAAGCATACCCATAACCAATACCTGCCAATATTGCCATGGTCAGTAAAGACAGGCCCGTAACCAATGGAAGTTTTTTGCCTGCATATCTGTTGTACCCCGTATTCATTGTTGTATTATAAGCACACAAAACTACCGCTGAACATAAACCGTTTTCTTAACTATTGCTAAGAAATGAAATCAACAATTTGCTTAATAAAAAATCCCCTGTCGCAAAACAGGGGATTCCGTATATACATTGACAATATATTAGTCTTTAATAGCAGCAATACCCGGTAAGGTTTTACCTTCAAAGTATTCCAGCATGGCGCCACCGCCGGTAGATACATAACTTACTTTATCATTAAAGCCAAACTGGTTTACAGCAGCCACACTATCACCGCCACCTACTAAACTAAAGGAACCGTTTTGTGTTGCCTCGGCCACTGCGGTTGCAATAGCTTTGGTACCAGCCTGGAATTTCTCCATTTCAAAAACACCCATCGGCCCGTTCCATAAAATGGTTTTAGAAGCCAGTATTACATTGGTAAATGCTTCAATAGCCACAGCACCAATATCCAGGCCCATCCAGCCATCAGGAATATTACCCGATGCAGCCGTATCGGTGTTGGCATCTGCCGCAAATTTATCAGCGATCACAGAATCTTCCGGTAAATGAATTTTTACATTTTTAGCGGCTGCCTTTTCCAGTAAGGCTTTGGCAGTATCCAAACGATCGGCCTCGCATAAAGAATTACCGATATTGCCACCCCTTGCTTTAAAGAAGGTATAAGCCATACCACCACCGATAATGATGTCGGTAGCTTTCTCCAGCAGGTTTTCAATGATCAGTATTTTATCAGAAACTTTTGCACCACCAATAATAGCCGTGAAAGGTTTTTCTGAGCTATGCAGTACTTTCTCCGCACTGCTTACTTCGCCTTCCATTAACAGGCCGAACATTTTTTTACCGGCCGGGAAAAACTCTGCCATCACAGCAGTAGAAGCATGTGCCCGGTGTGCTGTGCCAAACGCATCATTCACATACACATCGCCCAAAGCGCTTAGTTTTTTGGCAAACGCTTTATCGCCTTTTTCTTCTTCCTTATAAAAACGCAGGTTCTCCAGCAGCAATACTTCGCCGGGGCGCATCATATTAGCTGTAAGTGCCGCCTGTTCGCCAATACAGTCGTCTGCAAACAATACCGGTACCGGCTTACCCAAAGCCTCGGTTAATAAAGCATGGATATGCTGCAGCAAATGCTTCAGCGAATACTTATCCGTTGGGCCGTCTTTCGGGCGACCTAAGTGCGACATTAAAATTACTTTACCGCCGTCCTCAATTATCTTTTTAATAGTGGGTATCGCCGCTTTGATCCGGGTATCATCGGTAATTTCCAATGAATCGTTCAGGGGCACATTAAAATCGACCCTTACCAATACCTTTTGATCATTAAAATTGTAATCGGAAAACTTGCTCATGATTGTAGTTGTATAATTTATGATAATACCGCCTGGTTAAGCTTTTTCGCTATTGGCCTCCTCGTACATCAGGTACCCGGCCGAAACAGCCAGTATCTGGTTGGTCACATCTACCCCGCCTTTCATATTTGTCCGCAACGCTTTTACAGCAGTCGACGGGCCGGAGGGAAAACCCCACCATCCAAACATGATGGTAGACAGGTTGTACCAAAAACTATGCAAAAAAGCGCTTTGCCCCTGTTTTACCAGTTTTAATTCAGATTGATTCTTCGATGTTCCGATAATGTAGGAGATAACGTATTGATAGTGCACAAACTTTCCCCCGTTTTCAATTTCGGTTTGAATTTCTTTGGCGCTTAATCGTTTAACATTTTTCTTACTCATATAGTTTGTAATGTTTTTATTTAAAACAATATGAGAGGGCTCAGATCTAAGTAAAAGTATGACAAGTCAGTTAGTTTTTCAACATGCGTGAGGGATAGCAGCGTATACCCCGGTGAAGCCCGGTGCCTGGCGGTTCCCCTTTTGGGGGTCAGGGGACGGGCCGGAGTAGCAGCGTATAGCCCGACCCCGTGTCAGTAAATGTAACTTATCGTCATTATTTACCCGACACGGGGGCACGCCATCGTATAATTAAGAACTTATTTGCTGATCAGTTGTGCAAAGAAATGTACCGTACGTACCAACTGGCTTACATAACTCATTTCGTTATCGTACCAGCTTACCACACGTACCAGTTGTGTATCACCAACAGTTTGTACACGGGTTTGCGTAGCATCGAACAATGAACCAAAGTTGATACCGATGATATCGCTGCTTACAATTTCGTCTTCGGTATAACCAAAGCTTTCGTTAGCCGCAGCTTTCATAGCAGCATTTACTTCTTCCACACTGGTTTTAGCATTTAAAACCGCAGTTACCTCGGTTAAAGAGCCGGTAAGTGTTGGAACACGTTGTGCGCTGCCATCCAGTTTACCTTTTAATGAAGGTAATACCAGGCCAATGGCTTTAGCAGCACCGGTGCTGTTAGGCACAATGTTTTGCGCGGCGGCACGTGCACGGCGCAGGTCACCTTTCGGGTGCGGAGCGTCCTGTGTGTTCTGGTCGTTGGTATAAGCGTGTATAGTGGTCATTAAACCATTTACAATGCCAAATTTCTCCTCTAATACCTGTGCCATTGGCGCCAGGCAGTTAGTGGTGCAGGAAGCACAGCTGATGATGGTTTCGCTGCCATCCAGTATGCTATGGTTTACGTTGAATACAATTGTTTTCAGATCGCCGGTAGCCGGTGCAGAAATAACTACTTTTTTAGCGCCTGCAGTAATATGGGCTTCAGCTTTTGCTTTATCGGTGAAGAAACCGGTACACTCCAATACCACATCTACTTCATGAGCAGCCCATGGAATTTGAGCAGGATCTTTTTGAGCGTATATTTTAACCTCGTCGCCGTTAACAATAATGGAGTTTTCAGTGGCTTTTACATCAGCATCAAAACGCCCCTGAGCTGTATCGTACTTTAACAGATGCGCTAATACTTTAGGGCTGGTAAGGTCATTGATAGCTACAATATCAATCCCTTCCATTTTGTAAATCTGGCGGTATACTAAACGACCAATTCTTCCAAATCCGTTAATAGCTACTTTTACAGTACTCATAGTTTTATTTTGTGATTGAACAATATTTTTAAGGCTCGCAAATATACGAATTAATAAAGTAGCTATTTGCGTAGTTAAGAAGAGGGGCTCAAATATTTTTTTTAAAGATTTTTGTATTTTTTTTTGCTGGTAAAAAACTGGCCCTTATCTTTGCAATCCCAAAAACAGAACGCCCCGTTCGTCTAGGGGTTAGGACATCAGATTTTCATTCTGGTAACAGGGGTTCGATTCCCCTACGGGGTACTAACAACAAAGGCTACTCAAACGAGTAGCCTTTACTTTTTAAACGCTGTTTTTGGTGTAGTACAACACACTTTAAACAGACACCTTACTAAATATTCTTTTATGGCTTTAAAAGCAGGAATTGTAGGCTTACCCAACGTTGGAAAATCAACCTTATTTAACGCTGTAAGCAACAGCGCTAAAGCCCAGGCCAGCAACTACCGTTTTTGTACAATTGAACCAAACGTGGGCCTGGTAGATGTACCCGACACCCGTTTAAATAAACTGGCCGAGCTGGTAATACCCGACCGCATTGTGCCTACCCAGATTGAGATTGTTGATATTGCCGGCCTGGTAAAAGGTGCCAGCAAAGGCGAAGGACTGGGTAATAAATTTTTAGGCAATATCCGTGAAGTAGATGCCGTAATACATGTGATCCGCTGTTTTGAGGACGAAAATGTATTACGTGATGAAGGGGCCATTAACCCGGTTGCCGATAAAGAAATTATTGATACCGAATTACAGTTAAAAGACCTGGAAAGCGTAGAAAAGAAAATCCCTAAAACAGAGAAAGGCGCCAAAACCGATCCCAAATTAAAAGCCGAGTTAGAGGTATTATTGCGTTGCAAAGCGCACCTGGAACAAGGTCGCAGCATTCGTGAACTGGGCTTAAGCAAGGAAGAGAAAGTAGCCGTGGCTGATCTTTTCTTATTAACGGACAAGCCTGTTTTATACGTAGCCAATGTGGACGAAGGCTCCATGCACACCGGCAATAAATTTTCGGAAGCTTTAACGGCCGCCGTACAGAATGAAAATGCGCAGGTGATCATCATGAACAATTCCATTGAAGCCCAGATTGCCGAGATGGATAATGAAGATGACAAAGCCCTGTTTATGGACGAATATAAAATGACCGAGCCCGCCCTGGACCGCCTGATCCGTTCGGCTTACAAGCTGTTAAACCTGTACACCTATTTTACTGCCGGCGTACAGGAAGTACGTGCCTGGACCATTCACGAAGGCTGGAAAGCCCCGCAGGCTGCCGGTGTGATACATACCGATTTTGAAAAAGGTTTTATTAAAGCCGAGGTAATTGGTTACGACGATTATGTACAATACAAAACCGAAGCCGCTGCCCGTGATG
>CAYUMH010000051.1:0-29460 GCA_964445775.1 uncultured Terrimonas sp. | reverse complement strand
AAGGCTGCCGGATGCGGAGGGCGGCGACCAGCGGGAGCCGGTGCGCAGCAAAGCGGAGCACGGAACCCCGCAGCAGCCGGAACTGCAGCTGACAGCCGATATGGAGCTGGTAGCCCCACAAAATATTAGCTGATTATTTAAGCCTGTATTTTTTGTTTACTTTACGGCTGTTGAAGTAACGATCCAGGTCTTCGCGGGACATTTCCCTTACCATTTCGATAGGTACATCGCTTAACTGTGCCTGGGTTTGTTTGTATTCGCTTTTGAGGGTTGCAATTTTTTTAGCAATATCAGGGTCTTTATCGCCAATGATCATGTTATCGTTTAACATGTATACCAGGCGTTTGGTGGCCGAACGGATCAGCGTTGCCTGGTTTTGCTCGACCGTTTTATTGGGCGAAGTAGCTTCTTTAATGGGAGTTAGGGCAACACCTACACTGGGTAATACTTTACCCGTGTTCTGCATGCCTTTATCGGTTGATGTATTAAGGATGGTGCCGGTTAAAGCGGCTGTACCTGCGGTTACGTCAAAGCCGGTACGGGTACCTTTGGTTTTACGTACCTGTTTATCCAGTTTAAAGAACAGGTATTGCAGTTTGGTTATATAATCGTTGATGGTACTGTCGATAGCTTTATGCTCCTGTACGGCACGGGGATAGTTGAGGGCATCGCGAACGGTTACCTTGATGCTGGCCGTATCACGTACATGCTGGCGTGTAGAACCTATAAAGGTTAATACCACATCTTTTTTCTTGCCTTCGTCGCTTTCGGTTACAAAATCATAAGGGATATCCCATTCAAAAATATCATCGCAACGTTTTACCAGTTTAAAGTTGCCAATGGGCACACTGCTGGAGAACAGGATATTTTCGATAGGGAAGTTGCCGGCCTCGCACAGTACCTGGAAGGAAACTTTTTGTCCTTCGTCAACTAACAGGGCACTGCCCACAGTAAGTTTTATTTTAGGCTGTACTATTTCGGTATTAAAGAAAATAAGGGTAAAGCTGGTATCGACCCTTTCGCTTGGATTGGAAAGGTTTTGAACACCCAGGTTTACAATGTATTCCACATCGTATTTCAGCTTACCGGATAAAAAATAGGTTTTTTCGGCTTTAAAGGAGAGGAGACCATTATCCTTATTGATACGCAGGCCAACCGGTGAGTTTTTTAGGTACCAGTAATATTTTTTCTCATCCTTATTAATATTAAGCTGGTAATTTAAGGAAGAGTCCACGTGCAGGGTAATGAACGGGTTAAGGTTCTGGATACGTAAAGGTGTGTCCAGGATCACGGGAGTGGGAATATGCACCGAAGTGTCAATTTTTACGGGAATCGTGTCTGTTGTCTGTGAAAAAGCAGGTAAACAGTACCATAGCATTAAAATAACAACAAGGCCTTTTTTTAGCATATTTTTCATCCTTTACAAGATGCAATATTACTTCATTTGGTTGTAAATAACCGGTTTACATGAAAGTTAAAGCGATATATGTGTAAATAGGATAAAAAAAAGTCCCCATCGTAGACACGACGGGGACAAACCAAAACCAACTGCTTATGAGAAATATTTAATCCTTAATTACTGTATTTCTATTTGTTTAGACGCCGGCTTTTCAATTTGCTTTTTGGGTAAAGCAAGGATTAGCACTCCGTTAACATATTTGGCATCTATACTTTCCACATCAATTTTTTCATTCACAGTAAAGCTGCGTTTAAAGCTTTTAAAGTTGTATTCCTTCCTGATGTTTTTACCTGTTTTTTCGTCTGTATTGCTTTGTTTTTCCGCAGCAATGGTCAGTAATTGCTGATCCAGCGTGATTGAAAAGTCAGCCTTTTCAAAACCCGGAGCCACAACTTCTAACTGGTACTGGTTTTCGGTCTCGGTTATATTCACAGGAATAAAACTGCTTTTCCCGTTGGCAGCATCGTGCCTGCTAATGCCGGGAAATTCATTAAAGAAGTTGTCAAGCAGGTTAGTGAACTGATTGTCAAAAGACTGGGGTTTAAATTTTACCTGATTCATGAGTATTCGTATTTAATTGTTTTAAAATTTTGTACAAACTCATGTGGTCAAATTGCGGACCAATGCCAGAAAAATGATTTTTGGGTGCCTTTAAGACGGGTTGTTGAATTATTTGAGACAAAATGTCTTTAATTTATAATTTTTACGGACATAAAGTCATATCAAGGTGCTTGTTACTGGGAATGGATAGTTTTTTCCACAGATTATAGCAGATGGGTACCGCAGATTTTCGCGGATATGGAATGGCATTGCGGTAAGCTCAAATTTTTTCAGAGCCAACCGGCCTTGTCTTAAATCTGTGTAGATATGCGGCTATTTCAATTCTTCTAAAGCGGATAACAGGTTTTGCCCTTCACTGATTGCCCGGGCCAGGGGGCGCATATTGCTGATCATAGTTTCATATTGCGCAGGTGTAATATTATCAATGGCCTGTTGCAGTTCGGTAAGACTGTTGACGGTAATGCCGATCTGGTATTGGTTCACCAACTCGCCGGAGGCAGATATACCGGCGGCAATAACGGGTAAGCCTGCCAGGATATAAAGGGAGAGTTTATGATGGGTCATGTATGGCATATAGTTGGCAAAAGAACCTTCCATTTGTTCAGGGTTGGGGCCATCCCAGATAAGCCCGAAGGAACCCTTTATCAGGGATGGCATTTGATAGGGAGGGTAACTGCCTTCATAGCTAATATTTGTACCAGGCACAATGGGTGTTTCACCGGGTCCGTAGATATGAAAATGTAAAGCAGGTTGTTTTGCCGTGATGCCGGGTAACTGGTGTACAAAACTGCTTTTGTTTAAGTTACCGGCAAAAGCGATAGCATATGTTTTTGCCCGGTTTGCGATGGCCGGTGCCGTAAGAAAATCGAAGAACCGGAGCGTACCATAATTAACCTGGCCTACCTGCTGTATAAGCCAGTCCGCCATGCCTTTATTGTGTACAATAAAGTGGGTGAATTTTTTCAACTCCTTTATTTCTTGTTTTAGTTGCAGGCTATCGTCGTCTTTAATGCCATCAATATCCCCGATAATGCAGACCAGTTTTATGTCTTTACGTTTGCTGAGTTTATTAATGAAATGCTGAATGATCCTGGCGTATGCAGGAAATAAAAATACTATTTCGGCATGGGCGGGTATATTGCGTAAAGTACGGAACAGGAATATAAAGCGCCACAGTTTAGTAATAAAGCCCGTATCGTTATGATGCGGAAATTCGATGGGAATATAGTTATTGCGTTGCAGGATGGTTTCAATATCGCTATAGCCTATACCACCATGTTGGTATTGCTCAAAACTATATTGTTTGATGAAGTATTTATTATGCATGGCTTTAATCAATTTGGTGATCGCGTTGCTGTATGGAGCGGTATTGCTCGGGTGATACTTCCATGTATTTTTTAAACAGCCGCGAAAAATAATAGGGGTCCTGGTAACCCAGTTCGGCCGCTACTTCCTTCACTTTTTTGTTGGAATTGAATAAGAGTAAACAGGCTTTCTGCAGTTTCAGGTGTATAAAATAATCCAGTGGCGACATGCCCGTGGCTTTCCGGAACAGGGTAGAGAAGTGTGAGGTAGAACGATTGCTGTGTTTGGCCATATCATCCACTGTCAGTACATGATCAATATGATTACGCATAAACAATACGGTGTCGTTGATCAGGTCTTTTGATTCCCGTTTTTTTTCATTTACATGTTTGCCAGGATACAGGAAAGTGGCGATCAGATGATAGAGGCACATATTGCTGTAGGTAATATTCTCGGTACTGTATCCCATTTCCAGGCTCTGGTACATGGTTTCCCATATCTGCAATCCTTTTTCGTTAAAGGTTATTTGCTGGGGGCCGTCGTATAAACCTATGTTGTAGCTTTTATTGAACTGGTTAATATTATCGCCGCTGAAATGTACCCAGTAAATGGTCCAGGGGTCCTGTTCATCGGCGCCATAACTCATGGGCAGGGTGGTGGCCGGTACTAAAATAAATTCATTCACTTTAACCGTGAACCGCTGGTTTTTGATGGAAAACCAGCCTTTACCCTTCAGGCAATAGATAAGTATATTATCCTCGCAGCCTTTTTTACGTTCACGATAATGGCCAACCGCTTTGGGAAAGTAGCCGATATGTTTAATGTACAATTGTTTTAACAGGGGATTAAGCCGGTTGGCTTTTTTCCATATTGCATTGGGGATACTGATAAATTTTTCCCCTTCAAAGCCATCTTTTTTCTTTAATGCCATGGTTATAGCTACTGAATTAACCTGTTAAAAATTTTGGGTGAAGCAACGAAATTTAAAGATACAAAATTGTAATAGGATAATCCATTTTTATGCGCAGGGGCTATTCCTGGCATATAAGACTGTCATAAGCGATGTATGGCAGAAGCGATAATGTTAAGGCCTGGGTATGGTATAAAGGTTATGTAAAAAGTAGTGCAGACCTGGTTATTAAACAGCCTGCAGGTATGCATGGAGTTCACTGGTAGTTATTGAGGCAAACCTTAAAATTATTGCCGGGTATAGTAGAATAATCCATCATATTCCGAGAATAAGCTATTGTTGTGCCTTTACCACTGGTTTACTTTTGGTTCGGGTATTACGATTGATACCCCCAAACTTGCTGTATATGAATAAACTTTTCTGTAAAGTAAAGTGGCCCTGTTGCGCTGCTTTGCTTTTGTTCTTCTCTTTGCTGTTTGCCGGTAACTCCCTGTTACAGGCACAGGTTACCCAAAAAATAACGGTGAGCGGTACGGTGGTTGACACGACCGGTAATCTTATTGACGGCGCCAGCGTGATGTCCGATAAGGATGTAAAAGTGGGCACCAATACCGATGTGAATGGCCGGTTTATATTGGAGGTAACGCCCGGTACGGTACTGGTGATCACCTATGTCGGCTTTCAGCAACAAAGGATCACGGTTACCGGCAATACCACCACATTTTCTATCCGCCTGGTACCTTCGCCATCTTCTGCAGATGATGAAGTAGTAGTGGTGGCATTTGGTAAAAAACAACGGAAGGAGGCAATTGTTGGTTCGGTAACAACGGTGCAGCCGGGCAATTTAAAAATTCCGTCCAGTAATCTTACTACTTCGCTTGCGGGACAAGTGGCCGGTATGATCGCTTACCAGCAGAGTGGCCAACCCGGTTTGGACAATGCTACTTTTTTTATACGTGGTGTAACAACTTTTGGTTACAAACGTGATCCGCTGATATTAATTGATAACGTGGAGCTAACGGCCAGCGACCTGGCCCGTTTACAGGTGGATGATATTGCCAGTTTTTCTATTTTAAAGGATGCCAATGCAACGGCATTATATGGTGCCCGTGGTGCAAACGGGGTAATACTGGTTACCACCAAGGAAGGTAAAGTGGGTAAACCTAATATTAACCTGCGGGTAGAACAGTCTATGTCGCAGAATACACAAAGTTTAAAACTGGCCGACCCTATTACCTACATGAACTTATTTAACGAAGCAACGGTAACCCGCGATCCTTTACTGCCTTTACCTTTTTCGCCTAATAAGATCATTAATACCCAGGCTACCATTGATAATGCACCGGGCAGTAACCCCTATGTGTACCCGGCGGTGGACTGGCTGGATATGTTGTTTAAAAAACGTACGTCCACCCAACGTGCTAATTTAAGTGTAAGTGGCGGCGGTGGCGTAGCCCGTTATTATATCGCAGGATCGTATAATGTGGACAATGGAATTTTGAAGGAAGACAAGATGAACAATAACGATAACAATGTCAAGTTCAGGAATTACCAGCTGCGTTCCAATATCAATATTAACTTATCAAAAACCACCGAGTTGATTGTACGTTTATCCGGTAATTTCAGCGAATACAACGGGCCGATGACGGCAGACGGCGGTTTCTCTACCGACCTGTATAATATTGCCACGCATACCAGCCCGGTATTATTCCCGGCTTTCTTTCCAAAGGATTCTGCAAGGGCCAACTCCAAACATATTTTATTTGGTAATGTAGGCGGTGACGGGGCCAATTCTATCCGGTACAATAATCCTTATGCGGCTTTATTACGCGGGCATAAAAACTCTTCACAATCACGTATGTCGGCACAGCTGGAATTAAACCAACGACTGGATTTTATTACCCAGGGCCTGACCTTCCGGGGTATATTTAATACCAACCGTTATTCTTACTTCGAGTCTTCCATGGCTTACTCGCCTTTTTATTATAATGTAGGCAGTTACGATAAAATGAGTAACAGGTATACCCTTAACTGGTTAAACTCGCAGCCCACAGGCTCCAATGTGGCACAGGAATATTTAACATACAATCCGGGTTATACCGATCTTAATACCTTTTTATACTTCCAGGGTGCTTTGGATTATAACAAACGTTTAGGCGATCATACGATCAGCTCCTCCTTAATCGGTGCTGCACAGCAAACCAGTTTTGCCAATGCTTCCACTTTATTTAAAGCGCTGCCTTACCGTAACCTTACACTGGCAGGCCGGGCTACTTACTCTTACCTGAACAAATACTTTGTAGAAGCGAGTTTTGGCTATAACGGCTCTGAACGTTTCTCGAAAAATAACCGTTTTGGTTTCTTCCCCACCATTGGTGCGGGCTGGGTAGTATCGGACGAAAAGTTTTTTAAGCCGGTTAAAAATATCATCAGCCGCTTTAAACTAAGAGGCAGTTATGGTTTGGTAGGTAATGATGCCATCAGTGAAAGAAGGTTCTTCTATTTATCCGATGTTAACTTATCCGGCGGTGGTAACTACGCTTATTTTGGTACACTCAATGCATATGAGCGTAGCGGTGTTTTTATCAACAACTACGAAAACCTGGATGTTACCTGGGAAACCTCCAAACAAACCAACCTGGCTTTGGAAATGACGGTCTTAAAAAACCTGAACATCATAGCCGAAGTATATAATTATGACCGTGAAAATATATTAATGAACCGGGCCAGCATTCCTTCCACCCTGGGCCTGGAATCGGCCATTACCGCTAACTTAGGTAAGGCGAGAGCAAGGGGTATTGACCTGTCGCTGGATTATAAACAAAGTTTTACACCCGATTTCTGGGCAGCTGTGCGGGCTAATTATACTTACGCCACCAATAAATATACGTTATATGAAGAGCCTAACTGGGCAGAACCCTGGCGTTATGTAACCGGCCAGCCTATTAACCGCCGCTGGGGTTATATAGCAGAACGTTTATTTGTGGATGACCTGGAAGCTGCCAACTCCCCGCAACAGGTGTTTTCGGTAAATGGTAATGCGCCTAAAGGCGGTGATATAAAATACCGCGACCTGAATAATGATGGCATCATTGACGGAGCCGATCAAACTTTCCTGGGCTTTCCCGAAGTACCGGAGATTGTATATGGCTTTGGTTTTACCAGCGGGTATAAAAGCTTTGACCTGTCCGCTTTTTTCCAGGGCCAGGCAAGGGTATCTTTCTTTATCGATCCCAGGCGGGTAAGCCCGTTTGTGCCTAGTCCCGATGAGTATATATGGGGCAACACACAACTGTTACAGGAATTTGCCAACAGCCACTGGAGCGAGGATAACCAGGACCTGTATGCGGTATATCCACGTTTGGGAACCACTGCTGCAGAGATTGAGAATAACTTACAAAACAGCACCTGGTGGATGCGGGATGCTTCTTTCCTGCGTTTAAAATCGCTGGAAGTAGGCTACACCGTGCCGCCGCGTATACTCAAACGTTTAAAGATCACCAATTGCCGTATTTACTTTAATGGCCTGAACCTGGTAACCTGGAGCAAGTTTAAAATGTGGGATCCTGAATTAAGGGGAAATGGTTTCAGCTATCCCATTCAGAAAGTATATAACCTGGGTATCAATATCAACTTATAATTTTTGTTTATCGGCTGCAGTCCCCCCGGGGAGCTCATGTTGCGACGCTCCGTTCATAGTTCCGGACATTGGTCAGTCAAACAATACAAACCTGAGATAAATATAGAATCGTATGAAACGCTTTGTAAAAATAATAATGATGGTATTGGTGTTAACCTCCTTTACATCATGCAAAAAATACCTGGATGTAACCCCGGATAATGTGGGTACACTGGAATATGCATTCAGGAACAGGAATGAGGCCGAGAATTATTTGTTTTCCTGTTATGCTTACCTGCAGCGTTTGAGTGATGTGGCCCGTAACCCCGGCTTCACTACTTCGTCGGAATTAATATATCCGAATAACCTGACAGATTTTTTAAATTTTAACCGCACCGGCTTTAACCTTATTACCGGTACCCAAAATGCCGCATCGCCGGGCCTGAACGTCTGGGTTGGAGATGGTGACAATGAGATATCCTGCCTGTTCCGTTCTATCCGCATCTGTAATATCATGCTGGAAAATATTGATAAACCGGTTGACCTGTCACAAAGTGAAAAAACCAGATGGATAGGAGAGGTGAAATTTTTAAAAGCCTATTACCACTATTATCTTTTCCGCATGTATGGCCCTATACCTATTACTGATGTTAACCTGCCTATTACCAGCACACCGGAGGAAGTAAGGGTAAAACGTGATGCGGTGGATGATGTGGTAAACTATATTGTAAAGCTGCTGAACGAAGCGGCAGAAGCTTTACCGGTGCGTATTGATAACCAGGCCCGCGACCTGGGACGTGTTACCCAACCTATTGCACTGGCTGTAAAAGCAGAAGTATTAATGACGGCTGCCAGTCCGCTGTTCAATGGTAATCCAGACTATGCTTCATTTACTGATAAAGGGGGTAAGGCACTTTTTCCGCAAACTTATGATGCGCAAAAATGGGTAGCAGCGGCTGATGCCTGCCGGGAAGCTATTGCGGCCTGTGAAGCGCAGGGGATGAGCTTATACCAGTTTGTACCGCCTGCCACTATCAGTAATATGAATGACGATATTAAACGGGTGCTGACCATACAAAACGCCGTAACCGAAAGATGGGACCTGAACCCGGAAATGATCTGGGCGCAGAACCCTTATTTTTCTTACCAGGGTCATGCATCGGTGCGATTAACATCACGCTCTGTTGTTAATGCTTTCTCTAACCCCTCCACATTTTCTGCACCCATTTCTACACAGGAGCTTTTTTATACCAGCAATGGCGTTCCTATGAACGAGGATAAAAACTGGAACTATGCCAACCGTTATCATTTAAAAATGGCTACACAGGCTGATAAAAATTATTTACGTCCTAACTACGAAACGGTGGAAGCACATTTTGGTCGTGAACCCAGGTTTTATGCCAACCTTGCTTTTGACGGTGCTGCCTGGTTTGGTAATGGAAAAATGGACGCCAACGATATGTATACCGTGCAGGCTAGAGGCAACAGCGCACTGGCCGGTCCTAAGGATCGTATCCGTTTAAATATTACCGGTTACTGGCCTAAAAAACTGGTGCATTATTTATCCGTTTATGACGATGGTTTTCAGCCCATTCATTTCAGGATGCCCCTGATGCGTTTGGCCGGTTTGTACTTATTATATGCCGAAGCATTGAACGAGGTTAATGGCCCCAATGCAACCGTATATCAATACATTGATAAGGTAAGAACCCGTGCCGGCTTGCCCGGTGTGCAGGCTGCCTGGACCAATTCATCACGTAACCCGGCTAAACCAAATTCAAAAGATGGCCTGCGTGAAATTATACACCGGGAAAGAAGGATTGAATTATGTTTTGAAGCACAGGCCGGCTGGGACCTGCGACGCTGGAAGGAACTGCAGCAGGTATTAAGTGTGCCTTTACTGGGATGGAATATTTACCAGGCCGAAGCATCCAATTATTACCAGCAGCAGATACAGTTATTGCCGGTGTTCCGCTTAAGGGATTACTTATGGCCGATTAAAGCCAATAACCTCATCATTAATCCCAACCTGGTACAAAACCCCTATTGGTAAAATCATCAGCAGTAATTGAACTGTACAACCATAATACTGATTGCTTAATACTGAATATACAATTATGAAAAATAAAAAACTGAGAACAATATCCCTGGTTGCGCTAATGAGTATTGCGCTGGCAGTCGTATTGTTTTCCTGTACCAAGGACAAAAATTATAACGAACCCGCTTCAAACGATAAAACCAAACCGGGTATAGTGACCAATGTACGGGTAGAAAATTTTAACGGCGGCGCACATATTATTTATACTTTGCCCAATAGCCCCAACCTGTTATATGTAATGGCAGGGTATGAGATCCGTAAAGGTGTTAAGCGGGAAACCAAAGCCAGTTATTATACAGATACCATTACGGTACAGGGCTTTGCCACGGCCGGTGAATACCAGGTAACCCTGGAAGCAGTAAGCCGTGCCAATGTAAAATCAGATCCCGTGCAGGTTACCGTGCATCCGCAGGATCCCTACTACAAACTAGCTGCAGCTACTATTCAGCTGTCAGCCGATTTTGGCGGGGTGAATGTGCGGGCACAAAATCCCAACAAGCGGTCATTTGGTTATATTTTACTGGAGCTGGATCCTATAGTGAATGAATATGGTATTGTGGAACAACATTATGATGCTGCGGAAGCAGTGAATTTTTCAGTAAGGGGATATAATACGGAGGCCCGCAGGTTTGGCGCCTATATCCGCGATGAGTGGGGTAATACTTCTGATACGGTTTTTGCCCAGATCAGTCCTTTGTTTGAAACGCAGTTGAACAAGTCATTATTCTTTAAATATGGTTTGCCCTCTGATACGGAAATAGGGTATGGCTGGGAACTGCCTTATTTGTGGGATGGTAAGACCGATGGTTATTCCAATGGCTGGCATACTAACCCGGGAGGCAGCTATCCGATGATCTGTACATTTGGCCTGGGCGTATATGCCAAACTGAGCCGTTTTGTTTTGTACAATCGGCCTTTACAGTTTGCGTACAGTCATGGCAATGCACGTAAATTCTCCTTATGGGGTACAGATAAGGTATCGCCACAGAATGCCGTATTGCCGGCTTACTCCAATGAAGGAACGGTTGTGGGTGACTGGGTGAATTTGGGCAACTTTATTTTCCCCGATCCGCCATCAGGTTTAATGCCCGGTGCTACTAATGCCAGCGATGAAGCTTTTGTAGCTGCCGGTGTCAATTTTAATATCCCGTTGGCTAGTCCCAAGACAAGATATATCCGGCTGAATGTGGCGGAAACATGGTCTGGGGGCGACTTTGCCCATGCTATGGAAATAACATTTTTTGGTGATCCTGATTAATATGATTCACACTTAATTCAAGTAAAATGACAAAGTTTAATAAAATATATTTCGTGGTTGTATTGCTTGTCGCCGTATTAGTAACAGCCTGTGATAAAAGCGATAAGGAGTTCAGGGATTACCTGGATGATAAAGAACTGATCTACCCGGGTGTACCTTTACAGGTAAAAGCCCGTGCCGGTAACGGAAGAGTGATGGTGTACTGGAAGCCCAGTCCTGATCCCTCTATTGAAAAATATATTGTATACTGGAATAATAAAGCCGATTCTGTAGTGGTTCCCGCAACAAGGGTAAGTGGCCAGGATTCAATCAGTACTATTATTTCCGGGTTATTTGAGTATACCTACTCATTTACCGTACATGCTATTGATACAAAGGGAAACCGTTCTATACCATTGGACCTGAATAATGTAAAGATCTACGGTAACGTATACCGGGGTGGTTTAATAAACCGTTTCCCTGATAATGCCAATCCTTACGAAGTACAACCTAACGGCGATGTATTGTTACGGTTTGCTGCTACGGATACCAGTAATGTGGGTACTACCATTACTTATACCAATAATAATAACCAGCAGGCCACCGCTTTCCTGTCGCAGTTAAATAATACGGTTACGCTGGTTAACTATAAAGCCTCTACAGCTGTTACCTATCAATCGGCCTATGTGCCTGTTACCAATGCATTAGACACTTTTAAAGTAAACAATGCGGAAACTTTTCCCACTATTTACACCAATGTATTATGTAACAAATCCATTTTTGCGGCACTGAATTTACCTTACGATGTACAGCCTTACGAGTCGCAGACCAGTGTTGCTAGGTTATGGGACGGATCGGTAGGGCCACAGGGGTATCCGAATATTTTTCATAGTAATGGTAGCAGCCAGTTGCCACACCATTTTACTTTTGATATGGGCGCTGTATATGATCATTTAGGTATTATGGAAACCACGGGCAGGGATTGTTGTCATAACCCAACGGAGTATGAAGTATGGGGAATTGCCAATATTACCGGTGCTGAAACTACGGTGCCAGGAAATGATGCCAACTGGAAAGCCAATGCCATAGCAAAAGGATGGACTTTGTTAAGCGAGGTAGTACGTTCGGATGATGGCAAAGGCCCTTATAAAATAAACTTAATGGAAAATCCGCCACCGGTGCGTTATATACGTATACGTGTTAAAAAAGTGGCATCCGGTGAAAATGCTTACAGTAATTTAAGTGAGCTGAGTTTTTGGAATCGCCAGTAATCAACCATTTTATTCCATAGAAAAATCCATGTGCAGTATCATTTAATCCATTTATTGTTGGTGAAGGAATGGATAGTTTTGAGCATCTGATTTTCTAACGATTAATACTATTTGTACTCATGAGATTGCGTTTGTTGTATGTCATTTTGCTATTGTTGTCGTCATCATTTGTTCATGCCCAGACAAGGCCTTTAAAAATATGGTTTGATAAGCCTGCTTCGCAATGGGAAGAAACATTGCCATTGGGCAACGGAAGGCTGGGTATGACACCGGATGGTGGCGTACAATCAGAGAAGATCGTATTGAACGATATTACCATGTGGTCGGGTGGGCCGCAGGACGCCAATAATTACAATGCCTACAAACAACTGCCCGCTATTAAAACTTTGCTGGACCAGGGTAAAAACGATGAAGCGCAAAAACTGATTGATAAGGATTTTGTTTGCCTGGGGCCTGGTTCCGGCGGTAAACAATGGGGCTGTTTCCAGCTACTGGCCAATTTACAGATTGATTATAACTATGGGGATGCTTCTGCTGCATCCTATACCCGTTATAAACGTGTATTGTCATTGGACAGCGCATTAGCCACCACGCAGTTTTCGCTGAATGGCGTTGATTACAAACGTGAATACTTTACCAGTTTTTATGATGATGTGGATGTAATAAAGATTGAAGCGGATAAGGCCGGGGCTGTAAATTTTGCGGTAAGCATTAACCGTCCCGAAAAAGGTACCGTACAACTGGTGAACAAAGCCTTACAACTAAGCGGGCAGCTGGATAATGGCACCGATGGTAAGGGCATGCAGTATTTAACCGAAGTACAGGTGAAAAATACCGGTGGTACGGTTATGTATGAAAATGATAAACTGGTGGTAAAGAACGCCAACAGTGTGCTCATATTTATCTCCACTGCTACTGATTTTAAGCATCCCGGCTACAAAACCACTGTTGCTAAAAATATGGCAGCTGCATTGGCCCGCTCTTATACACTGCAAAAACAACAGCATATTACCCGGTTCAGGAAACTGTTTAACCGCTTGTCGATTGACCTGGGTAGTGGTCCTGCGGAATCGCAGACTACAGATAAACGCCTGGCAGCTTATTATGAAAACCCGCAGAATGACCTGGGCATGCCGGCTTTGTTTTTCCAGTTTGGCCGCTATCTTACCATCAGCAGTACCCGGGTAGGTCTGTTGCCGCCCAATTTGCAGGGCTTATGGGCACACCAGGTGCAAACACCCTGGAACGGCGATTATCACCTGGATGTGAATGTGCAGATGAACCACTGGCCGGTTGAATTATCGAACTTATCAGAATTGAACCTGCCATTGGCCGAACTGGTGCGAGGGTTGATGAAACCCGGGGCTAAAACCGCTAAAGCTTATTATAATGCAGAGGGATGGGTAGCACATGTGATAACCAACGTATGGGGATTTACGGAGCCAGGTGAAAGCGCTTCCTGGGGTATCAGCAAGGCCGGGTCGGGATGGCTGTGTAATAACTTATGGGAACATTATGAGTTTACCAATGATATCAATTACCTGAAAAGTATTTACCCGATCATCAAAGGCTCGGCACAATTTTATAACAGTATTTTAGTCGAGCATAAAAAAACCGGCTGGCTGGTTACTTCACCATCTTCCTCACCGGAAAATTCTTTTTATGTGGCCAATGGCAATCATGCCAGCATTACAGAAGGCGCTACGATGGATAACCAGATCATCCGGGAAATATTTAACAACGTGATCACAGCTTCCAAAAAGCTAAATATTGATGCCGCTTTCCGTAACGAGTTACTACAAAAATTACCCAAGCTGCCACCGCCAGGTGTTATTGCGCCCGACGGACGTATTATGGAATGGATAGAGGATTATAAAGAAACCGATCCCGAGCACCGCCATATCTCGCATTTGTATGGCTTATTCCCCGGTAATTTAATCACACCTGGTGCTACACCTGACCTGGCAGCTGCAGCTAAAAAAACACTCGAGGTACGCGGTGATGATGGCCCCAGCTGGACCATTGCCTATAAACAATTATTCTGGGCAAGGTTGTTAGACGGTAACCGTGCGTTTAAATTGTTAAGAGAAATTTTAAAACCAACACTGCGTACCGACATTAATTATGGTAAAGGCGGTGGCGTGTATCCCAATATGTTCTCTGCCGGACCGCCATTCCAGATTGATGGCAATTTTGGTGCAGCAGCCGGTATTGGTGAAATGTTATTGCAAAGTCATGCCGGGTATATTGACCTGTTACCGGCTATTCCTGATCTGTGGAAAGGGTATGGCAAAGTAAAAGGATTAAAAGCCCGTGGCAATTTTACGGTGGATATGGAGTGGAAGGATGGGAAAGTTATTAGTTATAGTATACGATCGGTAACTCCTAAAAAAGTAAAAGTTAAGGTGAATGGGGAAGTAAAGACGGTGATGAGTGTGAGATAATTATGAGTGATGAATTATGAGTGATGAATGTGGAATGATGAATGTGGAAAGCAAAAAACTTAAAGCAGAAAGCTGAGTGCCAAATTCTGAATTCTGAAAGCTGAATTCTGAAAGCTGAAAGCTGAATACTGAAAGCTGAAAGCCGGGACTGCTGCTGAGAGGCTATAAAAAAAGAAATTTAGAAATGATCACATCGATAACAGTACAGGATAAGCGTTATCCTTTAGGTAAAGGTGCGGGAAGTGATGCCATACATAGGGACCCGGTTTATTCGTATGCTGTTACCGAACTGCATGATGACAGCGGGCATACAGGCATTGGACTGGCTTTTACTTTAGGCGAAGGCAATGACCTGGTATGTAAAGCGGCAGCTTTTTATGCGCAGCAATTAAAGGGCAAAGATATTGAAACGGTGATGCAGCAATTTGGTGCATGGTCTTACCAGGCATCCAATGAACAACAGTTTCGCTGGCTGGGGCCGCACAAAGGCGTGGTACAGTTAGGACTGGCATCGGTGACCAATGCCTGCTTTGACCTGTGGGCAAAAAAAAGAGGCCTGCCTTTATGGGCTTTACTGAACAGTTTAAACGCCGATGAAATAGTGGCCCTGCTGGACCTGTCGTACCTGGAAGATGAGTTGACGGCAACAGAAGCGTTACACCTGATCCATCAACAAACGGCCGGAAAGGAACAACGGAATACTATTCTACAAAAAGGTTATCCCGGGTATGATACTTCGATAGGCTGGTTTAATTACAGCGATGAGCAGGTAAAAGAAAACGTAGCCCGGGCTGTAGGCGCAGGCTTTACGGCCATGAAATTAAAAGTGGGATCAGCTGACCCGGAAAGGGATATAAGACGTGCCCATATAGTAAGGGAGGCGGCAGGTGAAAGGGCGAGTATTATGCTGGATGCCAACCAGCAGTGGACTTTACCACAGGCTTTGTATATATGCAATGCATTAAAAGGTATGGACCCGTTCTGGATAGAAGAGCCTACGCACCCCGATGATATTATAGGACACCGGACCTTGGCTAATGCTATTGCCCCGGTAAAACTGGCGCTGGGCGAACATGTGCCGAACCGGGTGATCTTTAAAAATTATTTACAAACCCAGTGTGCGGGTTTCATGCAGGTGGATGCGGTACGGGTAGCTGGGGTAAGCGAGTTTATCACCGTAAGTTTATTGTGTAAGAAATTCGGGATACCTGTAGTGCCGCATGTGGGTGATATGGGGCAGTTGCACCAGCACCTGGTATTGTTTAACCATATCAGCCTGGGACATGAGGCTTTGTTTTTAGAACATATACCGCATTTACGTGAGCATTTTGTACACCCGGTACAGGTAAAAGATGGCGTGTATCGTACACCGCAGGAACCGGGTAGCAGTTGTGATTTAAAATAAAAATTCGCCGATGATTGCCAATGTTGATATTGTTATTGCCTGTTTGTATATCCTGTTCATACTCATTGTGGGTTTATGGGCCGGTATAACACACAAACGAAGAAGTAAAGCGGCAGCAGCGGATGAATATTTCCTGGCCGGTAAAAGCCTGTGCTGGCCTGCTATCGGCTTGGCATTATTTGCCACCAATATATCTACCGTACACCTGGTAAGTCTTGCGCAGAGCGGCTTTGATTCAGGTTTGCTGAATGGCAATTTTGAATGGATGTCGGCCTTCACCCTTATTTTACTGGCTTTATTTTTTGTTCCGTTCTATATTAAATCGGGTGTGGCTACTTTACCCGATTTCCTGGAGAAAAGGTATAACCGTTCCTGCAGGGACTGGTTAACAGTCATCTCCATTTTTTCGGCCATTATCATTCATATTGCTTTCTCCATGCTGGCCGGGGGTATTGTACTAAAAACTTTGTTTGGTGTAAGTATGTACACCAGTGTGATCATTATTTCATTGATCACGGCCGTGTATACGATTATTGGCGGGCTGAAAGCGGTGGTGGTTACGGAGTCGATACAGACGATTGTATTGGTAACCGGTGCGGTGATCATTAGTTATGCAGCGTTTCAGAAAATTGGTGGCTGGCAACCCATGGTGCAGGTATTAGAACAGGAGGGCGGTATGGAAAAACTATCCCTGTTACGCCCACATGGTGACAGCAGTGGTATGCCCTGGTACGCTATTTTCCTGGGTTATCCCGTGTTGGGTATCTGGTACTGGTGTGCCGATCAGACGATTGTACAGCGTGTGCTGGGTGCTAAAGATGTGAACCATGCCCGCTTGGGATCTTTGTTCTGCGGCTTTATAAAAATATTGCCGGTCTTTATTTTCGTGTTGCCTGGTCTTATCGCTTATGCTTTAACAAAAAGCGGGCAGCTGGATGTAAGCAGCTTACAGGCCGTGGACGCCAATGGTCATACGATAGTCCAATCTAAAGGCATTTATACCTTAATGATCACGCAGTTATTGCCCAGCGGTTTGATAGGGGTACTGGTGGCAGCTTTATTATCGGGTTTAATGAGCCAGGTGGCGGGGGCTTTAAACTCTGTATCTACCATGGTAAGTTATGATGTTTACCAGCGTTATAAGCCGGGCACAACGGATAAAAAACTGGTACAGGTGGGCAAGATAGCGGCAGGTGTTGCCCTGGTTTTCTCATTGCTTTTATTACCCCTGTTAAATAAATACGAGAGCATTTTTATTGGCTTAAATGATATTATTGCGCATATAGCACCACCCATTACCTGTGTGTTTTTGCTGGGTGTTTTCTGGTCAAAAGCATCGGCTGCAGCGGCCAAACATACATTGTGGTGGGGCTCTTTACTGGGGGCTGTTGTATTTGCTGTGAATAAACTTTTGCCGGGTACATTACTGGCGCAGGTACCTTTTATGATGATGGCCTTTTATCTGTTTTGTGTTTGTGTGCTGATGCAGGTGGTATTATCCTATGTATTCCCGGTACAGCATACGGCAGAAAGTAAAAACCTTTTCTGGAAAAAATTATCCGAGCCATTCACCATGAAAGCATGGCCCGGCCTGGGTAATTATAAATTATTAACGGTATTATTATTAATGGTGATGACTGTATTGTACTATATGTTTAAATAGAACAATGTTGTATGGCGCTAAGATGGCTGTATAGTGTAAAACAAGAACAGTTATTCATTTAATTTATTAATGGCATGAAGCAGTTAACGGATAAAGTTATTTTTTTAACCGGTGGGTCGGCAGGCATTGGCCTTGAATGTGCGAGGAAATACCTGGAGAACGGGGCCATTGTGGTAGTGGTGGCCAATACTTCTGAATCACTACGGCATGCGCAGCAGGTACTGGCTGATCCGCATGCCCATTTTATATTGTGTGATGTGGCTTGTGCATCCGAGGTGGAACAGGCCATGCATAAAACCATTGAACAGTTTGGAAGAATTGATGTGATACATAATAATGCAGGCTTTGCACAGCCCTCAAGCCCGATACATAATACTTCCGATGAAGAATGGTACCGTTTATTTGATGTGAATGTAAAAAGTATCATGCTCACTGCCCGGTATGGTATAACAGCATTGATAAAAGCCGGCGGTTGTATCATTAATACCAGCAGCCTGGTAGGAGAGATAGGCCAGGACAACCATGCAGCTTATGCGGCCACCAAGGGAGCGGTCAATGCCCTGACCAAATCGATGGCCCTGGATTATGCGCCCTTTAAAGTACGGGTGAATGCAGTGGCACCGGCTGGCGTATGGACCGATATGTTACGTAAATGGAGCAATGAACAACCCGATCCCGGCTCCATGGAACGTTACCTGAATAATATTCATGCATTGGGCTATTGCCCGGAGGGTGATGTGGTGGCCGATGCCTGTGTTTTCCTGGCATCGGAAAATGCAAGATTTATTACCGGGCATATTATGCCGGTATCCGGCGGGGCCGAGCTTGGTTATCGTGCTTTGACCATACAGGAACAGGCAACCGTATAAATACAGGAACATAGTGTAATATGATTGGAAGCATTAGCAGGTAAAAGTCCATGCTTTAAACAATATTATCCATTGGCACGGGCGCCATGCCTTAATAGTTTTGTAAGCTGTTCACTATATATTTTACCTGCTATATTGGATAGTTAATTATATTGCTTGCATAACCCGCTTACTCCTGCTTCGCCTCACCGGTGAAGTGATCTTGCCGGCATATACCCGCTACCAGTATTAAATAAATGATTATGAAAAGATTTTTGTTCTCCTTTTTCAGCGTGATAACAATTGGGTCGGTTACCCGGCTTACTGCCCAGCATATCATTATACCGGTAGAAACGGCTGAGACGGCCCTGGTATTACAGGCTGACAAAGACAAGAACCTGTCCGTTATTTACTTTGATAAAAAACTGTCCAATAAAAATGAATATGAGCAGGTAGCGGGTGTGTATAAACAAACCGGGGATTATACACAGGTGCTGAACGCTGCTTATACCGGCTCGGGTTCCCGTAACCTGGCCGAACCTGCTATTACGGTGACCCATGCCGATGGTAATAACTCGCTGGACCTGCGTTATGTGAACCATAAAGTAACCCGGGCATCTGATGGGGTTTCGTTATTAACGGTATTACTGAAAGATCCGGCGTATAATTTTGAAGTGACCCTTTTTTACAGATCTTATTTTAAACAGGATGTTATTGAGCAATGGTCCAGTATAAAACATACGGAGAAGGGCAATGTAACCTTACACAAATATGCTTCTGCAAATTTGCATGTGAAAGGAAAGGGCTTTTGGTTAAACCAGTATTTTGGCGACTGGGCCAAGGAAATGCAGGCCGAAGAAACCAGAATTACCCATGGTATTAAAACACTGGACTCAAAACTGGGTACGAGGGCTAATCTGTTTCAGCCTTCGGTATTTATGGTGTCAGTAAACAAACCGGCAACCGAAGATGAAGGCACCGTGTTATACGGGGCTTTGGAGTATAGCGGTAATTTTCGTACCGACCTGGAGCTTGATTTCCAGGATAACCTGCGTATTATTTCCGGTATCAATAACTATGCATCGCCTTACACCTTAAAAACAGGTGAGGAGTTTGTTACACCCATGTTCCTGTACCTGTTATCACACAAAGGAAAAGGAGAGGCCAGTCGTAAAATGCATGACTGGGCCCGTAATTATAAAGTACTGGATGGAAAGGGTCAGCGATTGACCTTATTGAATAACTGGGAGGCGACTTATTTTGATTTTAACGAAGACAAGCTGAAAGCCCTGTTAAAAGATACCCGTAAATTAGGTGTGGACCTGTTTTTACTGGATGACGGCTGGTTTGCCAATAAATATCCCCGTAATGGTGATGTGGCCGGCCTGGGCGACTGGCAGGTGAACAAGACCAAGTTGCCGAATGGTATCGCAACGCTGGTGGAGGAAGCGGGTAACAACCAGGTGAAATTCGGCATATGGATAGAGCCGGAAATGGTAAACCCTAAGAGTGAGTTATATGAAAAACATCCTGACTGGGTGATCAAACAACCGAAAAGAGAGGAACATTATTTCCGGAACCAGTTGGTGCTTGACCTGGCCAACCCGAAAGTACAGGACTTTGTATTTAATGTGGTGTATGAGCTGTTTACGCAAAATCCTAAACTGGCCTATATTAAATGGGATTGCAATGCCGTTATTTACAACGCCTACTCTTCGTACCTCAAAAACCAGTCTCATTTTTATATTGAATATATGCGTGGCCTGTACAATGTGTTACAGAAGATCCGGAACAAATACCCCACAGTGCCTATGATGCTGTGTTCCGGCGGCGGCGGTCGTGTGGACTATGCGGCTTTGCAATATTTTACTGAATTCTGGCCCAGTGATAATACCGATCCGTTGGAAAGGATATTCATGCAGTGGGAATACTCCTATTTTTACCCGGCCATTACCAGTGCCAATCATGTTACTGACTGGGGTAAACAACCCATCAAATACCGTACAGATGTGGCCATGATGGGCAAGCTGGGCTTTGATATTGTGGTGAGCCATTTATCGGAAAAAGACCTGGCCTATTGCCAGAATGCCATTAAGGAGTATAACGGGTTCAAAGATATTATCTGGCAGGGTAACCAATACCGGCTGGCTAATCCCAAAGAGGGTAGTGTGGCCAGTATGGCTTATATCAATGAAGCAAAAAACAAGGGTATTATTTTTAATTACCTGGTAAATAACCGGTATGGAGAGGGTAGTGTATATCCAATTAAGTTAAAAGGACTGGATGCAAAGGCCAGTTACCGGTTAAAGGAAATTTGCCTGTACCCTGGTAATAATTCCCCCATAGATGCCGGCAAAACCTACAGCGGCGAGTTTTTAATGACCGTTGGTTTTAATCCCCAGGTGAACAGCGGACGTACCAGTGTGGTGTTGCAGCTGGAAAAAGCAGGAAATTAAAAAGGAACTAATATTGAGTTTAAAAGGCGTAACTATTGTTACGCCTTTTTTATTGATAGGGTAGTCTTATTGGAAACAGTTATGATCTGCTCCTGACAACGAGGTATGTCTGATGGTTATGTAGGAGATATGTATGAAAAATGCCCTGTGAGATAGGAGCATATGTATGTGGAAGGGGGAAAATCTATTTTCAAAATAGGGGTAAAATCGATCTTACCGGTTTATTTACAGCCTTTTTTTGGGTGAAAATTCTATTTTCAAAAAAAAGTTTAAACTTTTTTAAAAATTACGCAACGGTATGCATAACGTATCGCAAATTTTTCACAAGCGTTTGCATAAAATCGCCCTGTTTCCTGCTGATTTTTTTATACGTAAAGAATTTATCTTGTATGCGTAAACGGGGATTAAAGCAGAAAAAAAGGGTTAAAAAAATGCTATTTTTTGTTCCCCCGCTTCCATAAAAATCAGAAACTGTTAAGGACTCAAACTGCAAGCGAACTATGGGAAAAATAACTGACTTCAGATCAGGTGTTATTAAAGGCATATCTGTATTTTCGATTGCCTCGCTTTCCTCTCAACTAAGTATGGGGCAAAATCCTGTTAAGGATACCGCTAACGTAAATGATACTACGTATAAGTTAACTACTGTTACCGGTATAACACTGGAAGGTGTAAACAGCGATATCTTAAATGAGTATAAGCGTGTCAGGCTTAATAATATTTTATTTCAGCCGCATATTTCTTTGCAGCAAATGCTGAAAGGGAATGCAGCCGGTGTTTATGTACAGGAACCCTCAGGAGAACCAGGTACGGAACAAAACATCTTTGTAAGGGGAATTGCCACTCCTTTATTGAGCAAACGTGAATTATTTGACAACCAGGCGGCCGTTTTTGTAAACGGTATTCCGCTTTCGCTGGAAAAACCTTTCGCTTACGATATCCAGCAGTATGATTTTAACCGGATTGGTACCGCTACCAACCTGTTAAGCGTAATTCATAATGAGAATATTGAATCCATAGAAGTTATAAAAGACCCCGCCAGGCTGGCTGCTTTGGGTCCAATTGCTGCCAATGGCGCTATCTGGATCTTAACAAAAAATGCCAAATCCGGTAAAAGCGAGATCAGTGTAAACGGCTATTTTGGTTATGCGGTAAAAGAAGTGGTTACACCTATTAATGCTGCATTTGAAAACAGGTTCCGCTTACCTTATTATGATAAATTTGGTACAATAGACGACCGGTATGCTTACCCCGCCTATTTACAGGATTCATCTAACAGTGATTACTACGGAAGGGCCAACTGGACCGATCTATACTATCAGAACGGCGGTTTATATAATGTAGACCTGAGTTTAACAGGCGGTACCGACAGGGCTAATTTCCGCTTTTTTGGCGCTGCTACAAAAAACTCCGGTAATGCCGATAACACTTCTCTAAACAGGTATATGGCTTCTTTTGCCATTAATGTGGCCCCGTTAAAATGGTTAACAGTATCTACCATGATCAATGCCACTTTAATGGACAGGTTCCGGAACCGGAATTTCCGCGATCGCCTGGCAGAAACACGTTATATACCCGATATTTCCAACCCCCTGGCGCCTAATAAATCTGTATATGCCGGCTATCTTGATCTGTATGACCGTATGACCAAGGACGATAACCGTAACAATGCTGTACAGGGTTATTTTGCCATTGCTGCCGATCTGAAGCAATTTAAATTCAACAGCCGCATAGCTTTTGACTATAATGAAGCAACCAGGGATGTGTTTTATCCTACCCAGTTAATGGAAGGAAACAACTTTGTATCCAACTACTTTGGGTATAACCAGCGTATTGTAATCTCTAATACCCTGGGTTATAATCTTGCTTTTTCAAAAGTGAGTAACCTGTTGCTGGAAGCGGGCCAGAACTACCAGGCCGATATCAATAAATTTGATTATGCCTACGCTTATAACGGACCTAATAACTTTATCAAGTTAAATATTGTAAAAGGTTCTACAAATGATGTAGATTATTTAACACCTGTAGGCTTCCGGGTTTACTATTTCCCGTCTAAATCTCAATCTTCATTAGCTTCATTTTTCGGACGCGCTACCTATAGCTATAATAATTTATTTCAGTTGACCGGTATTGTAAGACGCGATGGTTCATCGGCCTTACAGCCTGATAACAGGTGGAGGACCAATGTTGCCGGCAGCATCAGGACTTTCCTGAAAGACGTATTGTTTGAAAACAATAAAGATATCTCTGCCTTTAATGCCTATGTTTCCTATGCTAATATGGGCCATGTATTTTCTGATGACCGTTTTTCAAGAGGGCCAAACCTGCGTCCCGATTTATCCTTTACCGGTAATCCTACATTAGCCACTTACAATGGTTTTCCTGCGCTTACCCGTCCTTATAATACCGGTTGGGTAGGATATGGTATCCCCTGGATGTACAGTGATAATATTTCCGGTGGTGTAGAAGTAGGATTGTTTGAGAACCGTGTATTTGCTAATGTAGAAGTATATAGCCGTACTACCAAAAACCAGTTGATCCCTGTGCCTGTTCCGCTGGAATGGGGGTATACAGGAGCTTATTCTTCAGGTTTATCTGTTAATAACAGTGGTATAGATGTTACCGTTTCTGCAGATATTATCCGCCCAAGAAACAGCAATAATATCAGCTGGTCGGTAAACGGTAACATGAATTATAACCGTAATAAACTGAAAGCTTTACCGGAAGGACTGGATGAGCTGGTTATCGGTTCTACCAAATTACAGGTAGGTAAACCAATCGACGCATTCTGGGTATATACCAATGAAGGTATTTACAATACCGATGCCGAGGTTCCGGTAAATCCTGTAACCGGTAACAGGCTGTCAATAAAAGGTGTTGCCTTTAAAGCCGGGGATGCAAGGTGGAAGGATGTGAACGGTGATTTTAAAATTGATGAGAACGATAAAGAATTAACCGGTAACTACCTGCCAAAAATAACCGGTGGTTTTGGTAGCACATTCCGTTACAAGTCGCTATCACTGAACTTCCAGTTCTACTTTGCTTTGGGACATAAGGTATTAAACCAATATGCTGCCAATCGTCTTGACTTTATTAATAATGACAGCCGCGATAATATTAACGCTATTAAAGAGATCACTTTCTGGGAGGAAAAAACGGATCTGAGCAGTTATCCTTTTTACAACCCATGGAGTGATGCGATCCCATACCGTGCGGACCAGTCATTGTTCCTGCAGAATGCATCATTCATGAAACTTCGTTCGGCCTCTCTGCATTATGATATTTTATTTAATGCGAAAAAGAAGAGAGCGGCCTTCTCTAAAGCAGAAGTGTACTTAAGTGGTACCAACCTGTTTACCATTACCAAATTCAATGGCGATGATCCGGAACTGGTACAATATAACGGTATATACAATGGCACAGGTTTACCTATTCCCAAGATGGTGATCATAGGCCTGAAGCTGGATATTGCTAAATAAAAAAGGGTAACAAACTAAACGCATTAACAATATATTACTATGTCTCATTTTAATATTGCGAAAAAAATATTCTGGGTAATGGGTGCCGGTATATTGCTGGGAACAACCCTTTCCTGCAATAAGCAATTGGATAAGGCGCCGACCAACCAGTCCAGCGACGAAAACAACTGGAAAACTTTTGATGACGTAAGGGCGGGCTTAATTGGTATGTATGGCTTAACCCGTGCTGCCATTGCCGATAATAACGGTCACTGGTTATGGGGTGAACTGCGTAATGGTGACTTTACGTCCTATAACCGTCCGGATCTGCGGGCTGTTATATCCGGTAATTTAACGGCAGGTTATCCTGTGATTGAATCAATTACTAACTGGCGTCGTTTTTATGCAGCCATTAATGCCTGTAACCTATTTATTGAAAACTCGGCCAAAGCTTTGCAGGACACACGTTATACGGAATTAAATAACCGGGTGGATGTGGCACAGGCCAGGGTAATAAGAGCTTTTCTTTATTTCTATATGGTGCGTATATGGGGCGATGTTCCGTTGATCACGCAATCGCATGAAGGCAGCTTCAGGGAAGTGGCCCGTACATCCCAGGAAAGAGTTTTAGGATTTGCACAATCAGAGATCACAGAGGCTGCTCCTGTATTACCTTTTTCTTACGGTAATAACGACCCGGCTATGCCTGGCGCCGTTTACTATACCAGTAACAATACATTCTGGCGTAACACCATCTTTAACAAAGTATCTGCTTATGCGGTACTGGCACATATCACTGCCTGGCAGGGTAATTACCTGGAAACAGTAGCGTATACCAATTTTGTTTTAAATAATTACCAGCGTATAGGCGTAAATTATTTAAGCATCGATCAGCTTACCGGTGCAACAGGTGTATTTAATAACAGGGGCGAGGGCTTAACGTCCAATGCACAATTACTTGCTTTTGCTTTCCAGAGCGACAGGGGCGAAGCTACCGTGGACGGGCATATTGAACAACTTACACTGGCACAACCCCTGGTTTCCAAGTTACGCCCTGATATGTACATTACAAAAGATAGTCTTGCCTCTATGTTTGCAGCTTCAGGTGGCTTTGATCAGCGTTTTGGCCTGGATACAGTAGGTCTTAACCAGGGCCTGCCTACTTTGTACCGTGCAAAATATATCACTAATTACAGCGATCAGATCCCCATCTTCAGTAAGATAAAAGCGATCAATGGCGGTATAGTATCACAAAATGATTTCAAGGTGTTTACTTCTGCTATACTTTTTACAAGATTGGAAGAAATAACCCTGTTAAAAGCAGAAGCCTTGGCTGCCCTTGGTTCCAATAATACAGAAGCCTATAACCTGTTAAACACCATTCGCAGTTTACGTGGATTAAGCACTTTATCAGCTTCCGGCAACAGTAACCTGCTGGATGAGATATTTAAAGAGCGTCGTCGGGAGTTAGCTGGCGAAGGCTGGCGCTGGTATGACCTGGTCAGGTATAATAAAATAAAACGTAATAACCCGGCATTCAATACGCTGATCAATGAAGGGGGGATTTACTGGCCTATAGCGGCAGAGGTAATGAACCGTAATTCACTGATCGTTCAAAATCCTTACTGGCAGGATTAACCCGGCTGGTAACAGACACTAAGATTTTAATATTTAAGAAGCAATAAACATAAATTATGATAAGGGGCTTTTTCCATAAAATAAGTTTTATCCTCCTTGTAAGTATGGCTATGCTGGGCATACAGGGTTGCGAAAAACACGGCGAGCAATATTATAATTACGATGAGCAGCTAAGTGTGTTCGATGGTACAACCTATGAATACCTGGTAGAAAAAGGCGGGTATGATTCGTTGTTGCTGGTTATTGACCGTGTAACAGGTTTAAAAGAAGCCCTGCAAAATGATGAGGTTACTTTATTTGCCGTTCAGAATAACAGCTTCAAACTTTCACTGGAAGCATTGAACCTGGTACGCAGAACCTCCAATCCTGCCCGTCCTGCGCATAGATTAGCGACGCTTGATTCGGCAAACCTGGATACACTTACTTCACGTTATATACTTACGGGCTTGTATGATGCGGAAAGCGCCAATTTAAAAGATGGGGCTTATATCCCTTCTATCAAATACGGTTATGTAATGAATATGAAATATGAAAGGGTAAATGCCTCCGGTTACCAGAATGGTGGCCCGCAGCGTTTATACTTTGGGGATACAAAAACAAGTAAAGACGGCATCATTCCCCCATTCGATTACTGGATTGTTTCACCTACACAGATCGTAAATGTAAAAACTAAAAACGGGTATGTGCATGTGCTGGCTGCCGGTCATGACTTTGGTTTTGGAGATGAATTTGTAAAAAGAATGAATAATCCATAATTACATCATTACTAAAAGAAAAGTTACTAAGCTATTATAAAATATTAATTATGAAGAATAGTACATATCTGGGTCTATTCGTGTTAGGCGTTTCTGTTCTGCTTGCCGTGGGGTGTCAGAAGTTTTTCCCCGAAGACAGGGAGAGCATAAGTAGCGAATCGTTATTTATTGAAACCGCATTTGAGCCGGTATTGGGCAGAACTACCCTGTATACCAAGATATTCTCCAATCCTAACCAGGGCACTTCTTATCCTGTTGAATTTAAAATTGTGAACATGCGCAAATTCAATGGTGATCCTGCTCCTGAGTTAACCGATATTTTTCCTGTGCAGGTTTGGAAACAGGCTTACACCGGGGAAGAGGAAAGCTTAAAAGAAATTGAAGATAAAAGAGTATTGGAAAACCGTCCTTTATTTGAAGTGAGAAAACATTCAGGCGATATCGTTCTATGGTCTGAAGCCAGGTCGGCATTTGTATCTCCGCAACCCGATTCCGGTTATGTATTTGATATTGAATTGTCCAACACAGGCGGAAGAAGGTACTTCAGGAACATGCGTTTAAAACCTTTCCGTGAAAGAGCTTTTGAGCCTACCACCATTAATGCTATTACCGGGCAATCGGTGAACAACAGGATTGCGCCCTCTATTATGTACGGTATGACTGGTGCCAAAACCAATGAATATATCGGGGCAGGGGATGTACATGTGTTTATCCGGAAGGCCGCTGTACCCAGTGCTACCGGTAATACGTTAAAGTTTATGTTTTTAGATACCTTATTTAAGCCGATGAACCCGCAGCTGTTTGATGAAACAGATTGGGACAGGTTAGTTCACGGATTTAATAAAACCTTTACTGATACATCAGTTGTGTATAATATGGTTTATCCTATACCTGCCGCACAGTTACCTACCAGGTACACCAATTTTGATGGTAGCAGGGCCTCGGTAATGTTTAAATTTTCAAGGATCGGTTTTGGTGGCAGGCGTGATGAGTGCGGAGTGGGGTTGAACTTTGCCATTTATGAAAAAGGCGATTGGGAAATTGTATTCGCGTTCGTAAGGGATAACCCAAAATTTGCAAACGACTGATTTAACTTTTTAGACCGCATTTAAACTAATGAATATGAGACTTTTTGCTGCACTTATATTTACTTTCCTGCTGGTACTGGCCGGCAACAACACAGGGTATGCACAAAATACCATTGTTGTAAAGGGTAAGGTTTTAGATCTTGTTGAAAACGAGCCTAAGGCCGGTGTATCTATATCCGATGGAAAAAAAGTAGTAGGTGTATCGGATGCCAACGGTGAGTTTTCTATTAAAGTTCCTTTAGGTACTCAACTGGTATTTACTTTCAGTGGTTTTGAAACCATCAAGGAAACCGTTACAACAGTAGACAAAGTGCTGGAGATAAAAATGACTGTTAAGCAGGATGCCATGAAAGAAGTAGTGGTACAGGGCTTTTCGAGAAAAACCCGTGAAACCGTTACCGGCGCTACTGCGGTATTAAGCGGTAAAGATATCCAGGATGTTCCGGTAGCCAACGTATTAGAGTTGTTACAAGGTAAAATAGCTGGTGTGAACGTACAAAACAATACAGGTTCACCAGGTGCAATGGGTACCATCAATATCAGGGGTATATCCAGTACCCAGGTATCAAGAGATGGTTTCTTAACACCTACCAGTCCGCTTTTCGTAATTGATGGCGCACCTATCGATATGAACAGTAACTATGAGTATGGCTTCCAGGGTGGCGGTCCCGGTATCAGCCCGCTGGCACTGATCCCTGCAGAAGATATTGAATCAATGGAGTTCCTGAAAGATGCGGGTGCTACTTCGCAATATGGTTCAAGGGGTGCCTATGGTGTAATTGTGGTTACTACCAAAAGGGGAAGATCGAAAGTGCCGATTGTGGCCTATTCCGGTAGTGTGTTTATGAATACTGCCCCTGCACAGCGTAAAATATTAGGTGGCCGTGAGGAAAGGCAGATCCGGATCAAACAGATACTGGATTACGATACCTCTTATACCAATGCCATGCGATTGATCAACAGTCGCCCGTTCCTGGCCGATAGTTTAAACCCTTATTACAATAACTCAACCGACTGGCAGGATCTTTTCTTCAGAACTACTTTTAACCAAACGCATAACGTACGTATTTCCGGTGGTGACAGGACCTTTAACTATAAAGCCAACCTGAACTACTTTGATGAAGAGGGTATCATGCGTAATACCGGCTTTAAACGCTATACTTTAAGCCTGGACGGTTTGTACCAGCCGGTTGATGAGTTCAGGATGATCACCAATTTAAGAGCATCACTGGGCCAGCGTAACAA
>CAYUMH010000050.1:10211-29552 GCA_964445775.1 uncultured Terrimonas sp. | reverse complement strand
CGGTCATCTGGCCATACATCATCAGGCCTTTTTTCTCCAGCTCTTCAAAATGTTTCCAGTTGGCCCAGTTGGGTACCAGTTGCGAGTTACTGATGAGCACCCGGGGCGCATCGGCATGTGTTTTTAAAATGCCTACCGGTTTACCCGATTGTATGAGTAGTGATTCATCATTTTCCAGTATGGTGAGGCCTTTGATGATCTTATCCAGTGCATCAAAATTACGGGCTGCTTTACCCCTGCCGCCGTACACGATCAGGTCATCGGGACGTTCGGCCACTTCGGGATCTAAATTGTTTAATAACATGCGCAAGGCGGCCTCCTGTACCCAGCCTTTACAGGTAAGGGTACTGCCGGTTGGCGTTTTATATTTAATGGGATCGTATTTAGGTTGTGTTGACATAAAAATATTTTTACAGGCATGTATTGCAATCGCCCCGAATATAAAGAAGTTTTTTTAACCGGCCTGCGTTCAACAGGTGAATAACAGCACTTTATCGTTTTTTCTGTTTACTGCCTTATCTTGCAATACTATGCTGTACTTACAGTCTATATCATTATTGCAGTTTAAAAACTATACCAACCGGAAATTCAGTTTTTCCAAACCGGTAATAGGTATTTGTGGCAATAACGGGCATGGCAAAACCAACCTGCTGGATGCCATCCATTATCTCTGTTTTACCAAGAGTTATTTTACCCGTACCGATGCCAATTGTGTACAGGCCGGGCAACAAGGCTTTAGACTGGAAGGGGAATTTACCTTACAGCAACAGCAGGAAAAAGCTACCTGTTTATTACGGGAGACCGGCAAAAAAGAGTTTGCCATAAATGGACAGTTGTACGATAAGTTTTCCCAGCATATCGGCCGTTATCCCTGCGTGATCATTGCCCCCGATGATGCGGTATTGATCACCGGTGGCAGTGAAGAACGGCGCCGGTTTATGGATGCACTGTTATCGCAGCTGGATGCTACCTATTTACAACAACTGATTATTTACAATAAGGTATTATTACAACGCAATGCGCTTTTAAAATCCTTTGCCGAAACCGGCCAGAAGAATTTGTCTTTGCTGGATATACTGGATGAACAGCTGATTGGTCCGGGAGAATACGTTTTTACCGTACGAAGGGATTTTATGGTCACTTTTTTACCCGCTGTAAAACGTACCTATCAGAACATAGCACAGCAGCCGGAAGATATCCGCCTGATCTATGACAGCCAGTTACACGCATCGGGTTTAAAAGAGTTATTACAGGCCCAGCGTAATAAGGATATATATGCCCAGCGCACAACTGCAGGCCCTCACCGTGATGACCTGGATATTCAATTTGGTACCCAGTCCTTTAAATCCATTGCTTCCCAGGGACAAAGAAAAAGCCTGTTATTTGCCCTGAAACTTACCGAAACCGATGTGCTGAAAGAACAGAAAAAATTTGCTCCTATTTTGCTACTTGACGATATTTTTGAAAAACTGGATGAGTCCCGGATCAGCAATTTATTGAACCATGTTTGCCAATCCGATGAAGGACAGGTTTTTATAACCGATACCAATGCGGAGCGCCTGACCCGGCAACTGGAGAACCTGGGTATTGATTTTGATATGCTGGAGCTTTGATGACATTTTACTTGCTTTAACGATGTGTTACGGTGAGCATTAACCGGAGTATTTGTACCTTTGCAGGGTAAACTTACAATTAATTATTGCAATATGGGCGAGTACTCTTTAGCTGATGCCATACAACAGTTCCTGGATAAAAGCCGTATCAGGGGCGATATCCAGGCCATGCAGATTTATGATGTGTGGGAGCATATTATGGGTAAAACCGTTGCCCGGTATACTAAAAAGTTACAGATTTTTGGCAATAAACTCATTATCAGTACAGATGTTGCCCCCCTCAAACATGAATTGCGTTACCAGAAAGATAATATCATCAAACGGGTGAATGAAGCTTTAGGCAAAGCGGTGATCACAGAAATTGTAGTACAATAGCCGTGGTGATAAATGACGCTGGTATTGTGGAATTTTAACAATTATTATCCTTGCAGGCACGGTAATTGAAATATTTACATCAAAATTTTGCGTTATGAAAGTGATTTTACTGGCTATCACCATGAGTTTATCTTTATCTTTATCGTTATTGGCTGCCAATAAGAATGATAAAACATTTGAGAAGCAGCAAAAACAACTGGAAAGCGATATTAAATCGGCCTATAAAAAGAAACAGATCACCGAGCTGGAGTATAATAAATTATTAAAAGAGCAGGACGTGATCGTTTATACCATTGAAAAGTATAAAATGGACGGCATTCTTACACCGAAAGAAAAAAACAATATTAACAGCAAATTGTTACGGGCAAAAAAACGCCTGGCAAAATATAAACGTAATAACGAGGTATACTAACGCATCACTCGTTATTTACTTTGAATAAAATTTGTTGCTGTACTACTCCTTTATCTGTTATCCCTTCAATAATACAGGCATACACGCCCGGCAGATCATTCGTGTAAAACTCCAGTTTTGCCTCACCTTTTTCATTGGTAATGGTTACCGGCTGCCAGAATAAAGTGCTGGATATTTCGGGGTCCGGGGGACTGAATTTAGCATAGTCAGCTTTATAAAATTCTTTGGTGTAATAACGTCCTTTGATTTTTACAAAGGTCTCCTGTTCTTTTTTATTGTTATTGGCACAATGATAAACGATCAATTTTCCACCGGAAGAATATGTCATTCCGTCAATAGCCGGTGAGCCGCCGGGGTGATTGCGGCAGTTAAGAATATTATTCATACACACATAGTCATTACACGTATTGCTGACATAGTCTCCCCACATAGCACCAAATACATCTTTTTTTTCTTTACTGGTTACCACCACATTGGTTAAAGTTGGTATCTTGTTGATCTCTTTTTTTTCTTCCTCCGGTAACTGTGCTTTTATTAACAGGTGTTGCAGGAAATGCAGTTGTGCAATTTGCCCTGCTACCTCTTCTTCCTGTTTGTTCAATACAATGGTATGGCTTTCTTTGTTTTTAACGGCATTGATAAACAGGCTTATTTTATTATCGGCCGAAGTGGCGAGCATTTGAGGCGGCACTGTAAAGTTGCCCGATGAATCGGTCTCCAGGATGTCAAATCCTTCTTTATTGAATACGCCTACCTGTACAGGCTTTTTTATTTTTTTATCATACTGTAACACTTTTCCGCCCGCCTGTAGTTCTACTGTTGGAAGTTTTGCCAAAACGGGATTGTCCAGGGGTTTTAGTTCCCTGAAATTAGTCCAGCAGCGTGTCAGTAAAAACATTTCCAGCTCCTGCGTATGCTGGAGGTTGGTCAATTGTGATTTGGGTATCAGGCCGGTTTGTATAAACCCGTTCAAAATGGCATAAGGCAGAATGTGCTGGAAACTGGTTGTGTCTACTCTTTTATACAAAACCGCGGCAGTGGAGAATACGGCCGGGATGGGACTATTATCCGGCATCAAAGCCTGCAGGTCAATGGTTACCTTACTGCGTTTCTTGTATTGCGCGGCATTGGCCCTTGCCTGTAACACAGGGAGTGTATGGTGGCCAAAGAAGAGGCTTCTTTCTGCCAATGGTTCACCGTCTTTTGTAACTAAGGTAATAAATGCGAGGCCCGCCGGCATGTCAATAACGGGCATTTTAAACTGTACCACATTGTTCTTAAAACGGACAGGAAAATAACTGAAAGCTGAACGGTAATCGTGTACCAGCACCCATGCTTCCTCCGGCATTTGTTTATTATAGATCCGCATGGTAAGAGTGTCCCTGGGTACGGCATGCTGTAATTGCAGTACATATCCTTCCGGTTTAATTTCCGGCAGGGAAAAGTTTTTTACCTGGTAATTACTGTCCTCTATCACCAGTCTATAAGTCTCGGCCCTGTTGGGTTTAAAGGCAAAGGCCCCCAGCCCTGCGTTATTACTCTGTATGAGTGTTTCGGTTTGTGAGGAGGATACTATCTTACCTTTTAAAGCCACCGGTTTACCCGTTATAGTAAGCGCTTCAAAAGCTATTTTGGATGGCAGGCCATCTACCAGGCTGCCTCCCTCCGGGTACCAGTTAATAAAGACGAGGTTAGATAAAGCGCTGATATCTTTTTTGGTGCTGAATACTTTTTTATCTTCTTTGATGGTCGCATGCCATTCATATTGCGCCGGTTGCGGTAGCAGGGGTACTTTTATATTGATCTCACCATAGTTATTTGTGCTGCCCGTGGTTTCAAATATTTTGTTACCATTGGCAATGACCTGGTAGTTTACAACCGCCATTTTTGCATCATAGGATTCGGCAGTAGTTATTTTACAGGGAATGGTTAAAGTGTCGGTAGCGCCGGCTAAAGGTTTATCCAGCTCCACTGTAAAAACATCCTTACGTGCCGATTTAATACTGATGCGTTGCTGGAAGAAAGATTTATTAGGCTGGTCCAGTGTAAAGGTGTTGGTATAAGCAATCAGGTCGTAATCGCCGGCCGGTAACGAATCTGCGAGGAAGATATTACCGGCAGATAAGCCGTTTTCCATAACAAACTTATTATATGCCGCTATTTTTTTGGTGCTGCTGTTACTCAATACCACATGCATGGTATGGTGTTGGGTAATATTTACCGCTGTTTTTAATAAGTAACCGGCGAACCAGATATTTTCATTATTAACGTACACTGATTTGTCAATATGTAAATACAATTCATTGGTGCGGAAGTATTGTTCGTTATGGGCAAGCTGCCGGGCTATTTTTTCGGGTAGTGCAGGCTCCTGGGCTATAAGGCGGGTATGTATGAATAAACATACCGGTAAACATAAAAAAAGTTGTAGCAGTCGGTTCATAAAACGTAAACAGGTAAAAGAGGATTGGTAAGATAAGTTATATCTGTGTAAAAAGTATCATGCAGGCCTGTATAAAAGACCGGTGCGGGGCTAAAACCGGTAATTGCATCTTTGTACTGTCGATGTTCAGGCAAAAAACGTTCGCTGATCCCGGTCATCAACCCACAGCGATAATTAATGTTCTTTCTTTTGGTGAAAACGTATAGTGGCGCCATAGTCCATCTTTCTTTCCAATCCATAAATAGCCTGTGCTATCCGTTTATCGCGGGTAATATCTGTTTTGGCGCTGTCGATCCATTTACTGAAATAGTTTTTATGACTGGAAGTAAGCGTATTAAAAAAAGTCAATGCTTCCGGCGCATCCTCCAGGCAATCCATTAAAAAACGGTTCAGCTGGTAAACGGCTTTATCTTCCCTTACCTGTACACGCAACATGGCCCCCACTCTTTTAGCAATACCTTTCCGGAAAGCTGCATTTAGAGGAATAATAAAACTGCCGTCACCCATTGGTATCAGCGAAACCATGGTTATGGGAAAATTATCCAGCTTGCCTTTTACTTTAAAGCCCTTTTTATTGCCCGGTTTTAACTGTTCGGCAATATCCTGGGGCACTGTAATATAGGTCCAGCCTGTTTTATCGCCATTATCCCCAAATTTTTTTATCTGCGTGTCAAATGTCACCATTGTTAGCAAATTGTTACAGATTCATGATTTTCAAAATTAAAAATTGTTTCTGATGAAAACCAACTATCTTTGCAAAGTCAATTTGAGTTTTACAGCCTCGTGTAAGTGAACGATAATTTCTGCTAAGCATTCTTTGTCTTGATAGTAAGTCTTCTTTACCCTGTTTTCTCAAGTATTTTTATTTATTTTAATTTCTCTTGAATGAACATTTATGTTTCAAACCTCAGCTTCGCTGTTATTGACGAAGATTTGAGAAGCTATTTCGCAGAGTATGGTGAAGTAAGTTCTGCTAAAGTTATTACAGACAAATTCACTAACCGTAGTAAAGGTTTTGGTTTTGTTGAAATGCCTGATGACGCTGCTGCTGAAAAAGCTATCGCTGAGTTAGATGGTGCTACCGTTGACGGTCGTACTATTAAGGTTATGGTTGCTCGTCCTAAAGAAGAGCGTCCTGCAAGACCTGCTCATTCCAACAATCGCTGGTAATATTTATTATAGCAAATCATTTGGAAAAAAGGGACTTCAATATTGAGGTCCCTTTTACTTTAGTACTATTTGATCCCGTGCTGCGCGGCAATGGTTTCTTTCATTTTTGTCATGAACATGGAATATTCTATCACATAGTTTTTGCCTGATGGATATTTACCATAGTTACTTAGTTCACGCATGCCATCAGATAACAGGTCATAAGCCATTTGAGCCTGTTCTGCATTATAATAATAGGAAGCAAAAGGACTTTCCGCTTCAAAGGGCACCATGCCTACCCCATGCTGGTAATATTTAAAAGGTAAATGAACCCGCTGCCCTACAAAAAAGCTGGTAGACTCAGATACGATCTCATAATACAACGAATAGTATTCCAACATGGCCAGGATTCGTTTTGTAATGGCTGTTTTATCCTCAGCTGTTGTGGGACGCTGACGCCAGTTGTTGCCCTCATCAGTAAACAAAAGCTTATATTTTTTATCGGTGATCCTTTTCAGGTTCCATACAATACTTACCTGTTCAGCACCGGCATCAATTTTTTCCGACATTTTTAAAACGTCCTTTTCCAGCACGGCCTCTTTACCATAAAATACATTCAAGCCTTTTCCACCACTGGTAATATGCACTACAGCATCAGGTAATAATTCCCATTCCCCGGGTGTTTTATACAAACTATCAACCTGGGAAAACCTGCCCTTAGCATCGAACCTTAGTATTTTTAATCCCAGTAAGCCTACAACAGAGTCCTGTACCGTAGCATAACTCTTTTTCTGGTCACTGGTTAGTTGTTTATGATCCGGGTATAAAACCAGCCAGCTACCTTCCAGTTTGGAGCTGCTGAGGCCTTTGTCTTCTTTACAGGAACTTAATACGGCAATTGTAAGGCAGAACAGGAGTAGTTTTTTCAAAATGGTGTAATTTAATGGTGGTTGTATCAGTAAGGGTTTATTTATTCATTTTATGTTGCAGCCTGCTTTTCGATTTGTTGAAAACATTCCGGCCCTTATCAATACCGCTTCTTAATTTTTTTTGCTCTTCTTCCGGCAGGTGGATGAAGTCCTGGCATTCCTGGCTGCAGCAGTTCTCAAATTTTTCTTTACATTCCTCACATTGTATAAATAACAGGTGGCAGGCATCGTTTACACAATTGGTATGTGTATCAGCCGGTTTACCGCACTGGTGACAGTTGGCAATTACCTCATCGGTTATTCTTTCGCCCAGGCGCTGGTCAAACACAAAGTTTTTACCATGGAATTTGTTCTCCAATCCCTCTTCCTTTACCAGGTTGGTATAGTTAATAATGCCTCCTTCCAGGTGAAATACGTTTTTAAAACCTTTATGTAACATATAGGCGGAAGCTTTTTCGCAACGGATACCGCCTGTACAGTACATGATGATGTTTTTGTCCTTGTTTTCGGCCATCATGTCGGCTGCCATGGGTAATTGTTCCCGGAAAGTATCACTGGGTATTTCAATAGCTTTTTCAAAATGGCCCACTTCAAACTCATAATGATTACGCATATCGATTACGATGGTATCGGGATCATTGGTCAGTTCGTTAAATTCCCGGGCATTTACATATTTGCCTTTATTGGCCATATCAAAACCGGGGTCATCAATACCGTCGGCCACTATTTTCTCCCGCACTTTGATATCCAGTACATAAAAGGATTTGCCGTCATCATTCACCGCTATGTTTAGCCGTAGCCCGTTAAGCGCCGGGATAGTGTAGAGATAGGTTCTCAGGGCTTCAAAGTTATCGGTGGGCACACTGATCTGTGCATTAATGCCTTCCTGTGCGATATAAATACGGCCCATTACGCCTAATTCATTCAATGCTCTGTACATTTCATTCCGAAACTGGAGAGTCTCCTCAATAACAAAATACTGGTAAAAAGAAATAGTAGTACGGGGTGTAGGATCATTGATGATACGATCCTTTAATTCCTGGCGGGAAATACGGTTGTGTAAAGGCATATGTTTGAAATTTGATCCCGCAGCGCGGGAAATTATTAATAATTGGGTAATTGCAGGTTACACCAAATTTCAGGTCTGTTTTTAGACCGGTGCAAAGGTAGGGCAGATTTTAATAACTATAAAAGTGATTTTTGTCCGCAGATGAACGCTGGTTGCTTCGGCATATTGGCATCAGAGAAAAACCGCCGGTCATATTTTAGCTTATTCCCTTTATTTCAAACTCACAGCACTGTAACTTTATAACCTATACTCCGGGTAAACTCATTATTATGGTCAGGTTTTTTGTGTTTTTATTTTTACTGTTACAGCTTGCTGCCTGCGCCCAGGAGCCGGTAAAAGTAATGTCTGTTAACCCGATGGCTTTATACGGTTTGGACAGTACCACCGCCACCCTTTTAAAAAAAGACCTGGAGACCTTCCTGGATGATGTAAAAAATAATCCGTTTCAATCAACCGTTATTGATAAAAACTATATAACACAGGACCCGGATGCTTTTGTGTTTTTTAATACCATAGATGCCGGAGGTATTTACCAGCCCCTGTTAATGCAGGTAAGCAGATTGAACACCGGAAAGTTTCTCGTAAAACTGGCCCATACAAAAACAACTGATACTGGTGCCATTATCCATAGCATTTACAACCTGCTGGCAGAACAGCAGGCAAAAGGCTTTGTCTTCTTCTCTCCTTCTGCTTATTATACAGTGGCAATGCAGGCTTATACAGCGGGTTCGGTAAACTACCGGTATACCGGTGAGATTGACAAAACGGCCTGCCTGAAAATGGATATGATCAACCAGGGAATTGCCGCTATATTCCAACAGCCGGTGAAGCAGGTAACTTATTATAAATTTAAAAATGCTGTTGCCCTGTTTAACCATCTTGGCTTTGATTATTTACCCAATATGTATTTTGATACAACGGGTGGTATCATTAAATACGAAGCGGGCCAGGTATTGGCCGCTAATAATTCCGAGATATATGAACATGAGTTTGTTCACCTGTACACCCGCAGCGTTAATGACGGACAGATCAATCATTATGCAGATGAAGGGGTAGCCACTTTAATAGGCGGAAGCGGTGGTATAGCCTATGAAGCGGGTTTAAAACGTGTTTATGAGCGGATTAAAGAAAAAAAAGTTACTAATATATATGAAGGCTTTGTAGGCGATTTCCAGATAGATAAAAAAGTATCGGTCAAATACTTTTTGAGTGCATTGATATGTAAACTGATAAAAGACCGGAAAGGTATGGCGGGTTTAACGGATGTTTTAAAAACGAACAATACTTTAGCCGGTTTCTTTGGTAAAACCGATGAACTGCTTCAGCTGAACGAACAGAATTTTAATGTACGCATCATGGAGTTGCTGGAGCAGGAAATGCAAAAAGCATCGGCAAAACTCTTGTAGCTTTTGAAATATACAATTATCACTATTACAGGTCAAACACCTGGCCCTTACGGGCTATTGTAAAACCGGCTTCCAATACCAGTTTGTATTCTTTGCTGTTGCTATCTATCAATGGATTGGTATGGTTAAAATGGATAAAAATTATTTTCTGTTTTTCCGTCTTCGTAAACTGTTTGAACCTTTCCATACTTTCTATAACAAAAGGATGCGGTATGGTAGCAATATCCCGGTTATTGATCTCTGCTCCGCTGTAAAATGTTGCATCAATAAAGGCATAATCAACTTTCCTGATCTCCTCGTTAATATCCTTCGTCCATTTTTCCCATTTGTCAATATCAGGAATAAAAAGCGCTTTTTTGTGAGGGCCTTGTATTTTATAACCTACCGTTTCCGAAAATTCATCCCGGTGCGGAACGGTAAAAGGTGTCACGGTTATATTGTTGGTTACTGATACCGGTGTTTCGTTTTCTAATGGAGTAAACAGGATATTCTTTTGTGTAACCAGCTGGCTCCAGGGGCCATTGTTTTCCAGGTAAGTTTTCATAACTGGCATAGCATACACGGTAGTTTGTTGAGCATTGGCGGCTTCTTTGCCCAGGTACATCAGGCCGGTATAATGGCCAATATGGGCATGGGTTAAAAATATACCGTCCGGTATTTCAGCTGCGGTTTGCGGGTTGTATTGTTTCAATTGTTTTACCTGCCGGCTGATATCAGGGGTGGCTTCAAAAAGATAGGTTTTATGCTGTTCATTATCGGAGAGGCCCAATGCTACCACCTGCCTGTTGGGATCAGGGTGTTCAAAAAGACTTTTGCAGCAGTCTTTCGTGCATCCTATTTGCGGTGAGCCGGCATCCTGTATGGTGCCTAAAACCACCAGGGAGACTTTAGCCGCCGTGATTTTATTACCGGGTTGATCGGACTGTTTGTTTTTACAGGCTGTTATTAATAAAATACATGCGGCCAGGTAATAAATTGTTTTCATCTCCATAACCCAAGTTATGTATAATACTAATTTCCGCCAAAGCGCACCTGCCCGCCAAGAATACCGCCAAAACCCAAACGAACGCCCACATTATTGCCTAAGCCCGGCTGGTAAGCATTTACCACATCTACCCTGAGCAGTTTAAATATATTCTCCAGTCCTGCAAAAGCTTCAATGTAGTAATTGGACTGGTTTACATAGAAGGCATTACCACCAATTACCAGGTTCCATTTTAATGAATTTAACAGTGGTATTTTATTGGTGAGTAAACCATTCAGGTGGTGCTCAATATGCGCAATGGCATAAAAACTTTCGGCATTGCTGTAACGGTAATAAGGTGCCAGTTGAAAGCTGTTAAGGTATTTTGTATTGTAGAAAGTACGGTTGCCATTAAAATGTTGCAGGTCGGGAATGCCTACCTGTTTGCTGTTTAAAAAGCCCCCGATGCCTACTTTATATTTAAACTCGCCACCCAGTTTAAAATTCTTCGTATCGTTAACCGATAAAGCCCATTTATCATAATCAACATCGCTGCCAAATACGCCCTTGATGCCCTTGGTATACGCAAGATCAAATACCGGTTTACGCGAGCCCAGGGATCTTTTATATTTTGGATACTGGATATATTTTTGCCCCGGCTGCCACCTGATAGTAAAACCGGCTACCAGTGCCTGGTGCTGCTCAAAAGGCATCGCTGCCAACTCGTATGGGTGGTTGGGTAACAGGTTGTCATTCCTGTTAAATACAGAGAAATCAGTACTATTCTCCACCGGTAAACGGTTTTCGTAAGTACCATGTATGGTATAACTGAAGCCATTTTCCGTATTATGTTCCCAGCTTATGCTGCCAAACCAGTTTTCATACAGCTTCATGTAATTGCGTTTCAGCAATAAGGTGTAGAAAGCATTGGTCCATTTATCAATCGGGTTGTCAGTATTGAACTGTACCAGTCTTTTACCCCCCGATATTTTTAATAACTGCTGGTTAAAGGATTCTTTTTGCCGGTTACGTAAAGTAAGTGTACCAAAGGAGTTTAAGTGACCGTTCATGAATCCGTAGCGGGTAAACCAGTCTAAGGTATAGCCTATCTTACTTTTCCGGGGCATCATGTTTATCTGCTGGTTCACATTCAGCGAAATACCCTCTACGCTGTTGTATTGTAATTGCGGTAATAAGGGGCTTATATTGTACCTTACCGTATTGTTCTTGGCATACCAGCTATAGCTGGCCCCACCCGATTTCCATAATAAATTTTTAACCCGGATGGTATTCTGCAGGCTACGCAGTGAATCACGGTAGGCTTTGCTGTAAAGCGAATCCCTCGATACCCGGGCAATACTGTCCTTAAAAATATAGTCCCTTACTTCATCGGGGTCAAGCGGTACCGGACGTACTTCGTTCCAATAGTTGGTATCTCTTTTATTGGAAGCAGTATCGTAACGCATCAATACATTGCCAAAGTGTTTTTTGGCAAAGCCGGGATTGATATTGTAATCCGAATACACATTTACAAAGTTGCCCGCCACATCAATACCAAATTTTTTAAAGGTAATATAGGTTACCTGGCTCTGTGTTTTCCATACATCGGCCTGAACAACGGATGATAGCTGGCTGATGCGTAAAGAGTCTGCCAGTTCCAGCTGGTAGTTTTTGGTGGTTACCAGGTCAAGACTATGAATAGCCCACTCATCTTCTACAATATGAATAGTACCGGAGAATACGGGCTCATTTTTACGCTTTGGAATTACTTTGATGGTGTTGATGGTTTTACCGTCCTCAACAAAGAAACCCTCGTATTTGAATTTGTAAAAATTAAAAGCCCCGTCCGCAATAGGCGATACAAACCCGCGGGGGTTGATATTATTGTCAAATACCGCAACATTGTTCTGGTAAAAGTTGATAAAAAAAGGAAAGCTAAGTCCAAAGCCGTCACCACCGCTTTGACGGGTGGAAATAACATCCAGCTTGATCTTATCGGGTTTGGCAAATGCTACTTTGGTAAGTGATTCCGATAAAAAGAGGATGCCTTTGCCGGTTGAATCCAGCCCGTCATTATCATCCCGTTCAATTTTTTGACCGAATACTTTTTTGGGTAGTTTACGTGAGCGCATAATGCCTTTGATATACACATTCACTTCAAAGGAATCGACCTGGTTATTATAATAGGAACGTTTTTTTATAGCGTTGCGGATAATTTCATAAGCCGGGTCCTCGCCTTTCTGGATCACTACTTCGTCCATGGTAAGTCCCTGCTGACTCAGTACAAAATCCAGGGTTTTATTTTCGTTGGTTACCGTGATCTGTTTTTCCACCTTGGTGTAACCCACAAACTGGCAAACCAGTGTGTAACTGCCGTTGTTGAGGTTAAGACTGTATTCGCCCGCATTGTTTGCGTTTACACCCTTGGTGGTACCCTTAACGGTGATGGAGGCAAACGGTAATGCATTACCGTCTATATCGGTTACCTTACCGCTGATACGGTTAGCAAATGCAGCGAGACCGGTAATAAAAAAGCAGAGAATAAAGAGTAGATGTTTCGTCATTACAGGCAAAATAAAACTTTAAATAACAAAAACCGGGAAAAGGATTTGTTAATATGATAAGCGTTGAACGTTGCAGGTGGCAATATGTTACAACAGCTGCTTATTTTTCCTTTAAAAAGCTAGTCATCTTACAGCGCTACCGGAATACTTTACGAATACGGTATTGGGGTCAATAGTGTTGTTGCAGCACAAGTGTGGCTCTCATTCATTCTTTCACTGAAAGAATGAATAGCGAACAATTACCTGATTGCAACCAAAACTGATAGTAGTACTACAGCTGGTATCAAAAGTATATACAACCTATTTTGTAACAGGTTTACTCCTTAAGAAACTACCGCTCATAGCTGCAAAACCGGCCACCAGTGCGGCAATAAAAGCCGTGATAACCATTAATAATACTGCATTGTTACCAATGCCTAATAACTGGGCAATTTTACCGGCCAGTATATTATCATTGGCACTGCTTTGCCACCAGGCCAATACCAGCCATAATAAAAATAAGGAAGTGAAACCAGCCAGGAAAGAACGGCCTGCCCTTTGATGTACCAGCAGGCCTACGATGAAGGCCGCGATAGCAAACCCCCACCAGGGTAAATACAGGCCTGCAATAAAGGCTAATAATATAGTAAGTATGGTGGCGATGATAAATTTCATATCTGTAACTTGAAATTGAATGAATAGTTGTTACGTTGACAAAAGGGGTGACTTATTTACTAAAGTTCATGGTCCATTTTACTTTTTTATCCGTAGCTTCTGCCGCTTTCATTACCCATAAAGTATAGTATTCGCCCTTGGCCCAGGTATCAATAAAATTATCGTAAAACCTGCTGCCGGGGTTGCCGCTTTGTCCGCCCGGGTATACGCCATAGGCTTCGGTCTGGGCGCCCATTTGGGCCACCATACGCCAGCTGGGGCCATGACTGTGTTTAATAGCGTTGATAATATTATTGGCGCCGCCTACTTTTAAACCGGTTCTGGCAAATGGCATTAAAGCGGTACGCAGTAAGTGGTATACCGTTGGGTTTTTAAAAGCGGCCCATTCCAGCTTGCCTTCTTTATCTTTTACGCTTAAATTATCAGCCGCTTTATTGAATGAGCTTACCAGGATATCGGCCAGGGTTTCTTTGCCCGGGGTATTGATATTGTCAATATAGGAAAGTGTTGTGGAATCACGTATCAACATCTCAATGGTGGTTTGTTCATCCGGAATTGGCGCCGCTACTTTTACCTGGTCCAGCTCATCGTACCATAAAGCTACTTTTAAACTATCGAACCAGGTCTGGTAAATGGTCTGGCCTTTGGAAGTGGCTGTAGCAAAATAATCCCAGCCTTTTAATTCGTCCAGGTATTTTTTGGCAGAGGCATTCAACCTCGATTCATCTACATATTTTAAAAATAAAGGAACAATATCCTGCGCCGTTACATTAAAGTAGTTGTTTTGCAGGGCCATCATATCCTGCGGGGTAATACCGTTCATGGTATTTAAATAATGTTCAATGGCAATGCCACGGGGCGTCATATACGAACCGGGAATAAAATATGGATAGGTAGCATCCACCGGGCGCTGGTTGGCACTTTCCAGAAAGCCTCTTGCGGGGTTTAAGGCATGCGGGCTTTCGTTTTTAGGAATAAAGCCCTGCCATTCAAAACTGCTGTCCGTTCCGGGCATGGTGTACAGGCCCTGGCCTTCCCAGCGGGCCGGGAACAATCCTTGCTGCCAGATGGCAATATCCCCGGTTTTGGATGCAAAAACAAAGTTTTGCGCCGGACAGATCATATTGGAGATGGCCAGTACATACTGGTTATAGTTTTCGGCATGGTTTAACTGGTGAAAAGCTTTACCGTCGTTACCGGGTTCATAACCTACCCAGCGCACAGCCAGGTTTCTGTCGTTGGTTAAACCGTTGGTATAACTCTTATCAAACATTACCGGGCCATAATGGGTATACACCACGGTATCGTATACACTTGGCTTGCCCTTTACTTTTATTTCTTCAATTACCTGCCGGGTCGGCTTCCATTCGCCATTGTACAGGTATTCTTTTTTCTGGTCATCTTTAAAAGTGATCTCGTAAAAATCTTTTACATCTCTTTGGGCATTGGTTACGCCCCAGGCGATGCTATCGTTAAAACCAATAATAATAAAAGGACTGCCCGGCAGGGTAACACCATATACGTTATGTTGTGGTGTGGTCAGTTGCATTTCGTACCAGATGGAAGGCAGGGATAATTCCAGGTGCGGGTCATTGGCCAGGATAGGCGCGCCACTCTGTGTTTTACTGCCGGCCACTACCCAGTTATTACTGCCGTTATCAATATCCGGTTTAAAGTTTTCGCTGGCAGCAATCGGTTTTTGTTGTTTAAAATAAACAGAGTCTGCTACAGCAGGTTTTACCGGAACAATACCTGGTTTATCAAAAGCAGTTCCTTTGGGTATAATAGGCAATAAAGAGTCCTGCACTTCAGGATAAAGCGCTTTCATCTGTTCATCGGTAAAAATATTGCGGGCATTGGTGGCCGCCAGGTCGCTTTCGGTTCCCCAGGCCAGCATTTTGGCCATCATTTTTAATAATAAGGCCGTACGGAGATTGGTCCAGGGCTCCGGTTTAAAATTCAGGATCTTGTATTCAACCGGTATCTCACTTTCCTTTAATGAACTGATATAAGCATTGATGCCCCTGGTATAGGCACTGTAATAAGCTTTGGCCTCAGGATCTTTTTCCATTTCCTGTAACGCACTTTCTGCGGCATGACGCATACCGCCACGGCGGCTTTCCCTGTCCATCGGGATAGCTTTTTCACCGGCTATTTCACTGGCACGTCCTTCGGCTACTTTGGTTTGCAGGTCCATCTGGAATAACCTGAATTTGGCATGCAGGTAACCCTGTACAAAATACAGGTCCTCTTCTTCCGAGGCAAATACGTGCGGTACCAGCCTGTCATCGAAATATACATCCACCTTGCCTTTGAGGTCGGGGAATTTTAAGTTGGCGGAAAAATTATGATTTACATCTTCGGCATTTTGCCAGAACCCGTGTTGCGGGCTTAAAAACTTGCCTAACGGCATCGGTACTTTATCTCCCCAGGGCTTATTGAGTGCCCAAACCAAACCCACTGTTACAATCGTTGATACTATAAACGGTACAATACGCATAAAATTCGTTTATTATAGCGTGAAAATAAACAAACTAAGCTGATTCCCTGCTATTTTTTGCACGAAGTTGTCAAGGAGTTATTAAGGATTCGGGGAAGGAGTATACAGTATAAAGTAGGTAGTATTTAGATAGGGTGTTTCGGGTGCAGGAGCCAGGTTTTTTAATGATGAATTATGAGTTATGAATTTGAGTCTTTCGTGTTTAAAAATCTCCGGCATAACGCCGGCATTCTGTATTTGGGGGTTTAATTCATCATTTATCATTAATAATTCATCATTCTTAAATCTAAAATCCGGCTTCTTCCAACTATATTTGCCAGACTTAAATTGTAAACTTTTTAAAAAATTTCTCATGAAAGTAACGGTTGTAGGTGCGGGCGCAGTAGGAGCTACTTGTGCTGATAATATTGCCAGGAAAGAACTTGCCAGCGAATTAGTTTTATTGGATATCAAAGAAGGAATAGCCGAAGGTAAGGCACAGGATATGATGCAGACCGCTACCCTGCTTGGTTTTGATACAAAGATCGTTGGATCTACCAATGATTATACCAAAACTGCAGGAAGTGATGTGGTTGTAATTACCTCGGGTTTACCCCGTAAACCGGGTATGACCCGTGAAGAGCTGATCGGCGTAAATGCGGGTATTGTAAGAACAGTGGCCGAAAATATTTTACAACATTCTCCCAATGCCATCATTATTGTGATCAGTAACCCGATGGATACCATGACCTACCTGGCTTTACAAAGCACAGGCTTACCCAAGAATCGTATTATTGGTATGGGTGGTACACTGGACAGCAGCCGTTTTAAATACCAGCTGAGCCAGCACCTGGGTTGCAGCCCAAGCGATCTGAATGCTGTAGTAGTAGGCGGTCATGGCGATACGACCATGATTCCTTTAATAAGGTTAGCTACCTGGAACTCAGTACCGGTGACTAATTTTTTAACGGAAGAGCAACAGAAACAAATTGTAGCCGATACCATGGTAGGCGGTGCTACTTTAACCAAACTGATCGGCACCTCGGCCTGGTATGCGCCTGGTGCAGCCGGAGCTGCTTTGGTAGAAAGCATTTTGCGTGACGAGAAGAAATTATTTACCTGCTGCGTAGCGCTGGATGGCGAATACGGACAAAAAGATATTTGCCTGGGCGTACCGGTTATTATCGGTAAAGACGGCTGGGAAAAAATTCTTGATTTTGGCCTGAATGAAGCCGAACAGGCCGAGTTCAACAAAAGCGCCGATGCGGTGCGGAGCATGAATGAAGTATTAAAAACTTTATAATAACTTAATCAGAAAAGACCTTGGATTTCCAGGGTCTTTTTTTTATTTTACTGTTGTTTCATTAGCTTTTTTAAACCTTTTGTATGCTTAAAAACTGCTTTGTTGTTCTTGCCTTTCTTATCAGTACCAATGGCTTTGCACAAAATATTTTAAAGCCGGGCTTTAACCCGAAAGAGTATGCCGACCTCCTGTCGCTTACTTTTTATAAAAGCAGTATTCCTGACTCAGTAGCACGTTTAACCGCTACTGATCCTTATAAACTGGTATACCGTTCTCCCGAAATGGGTTTGTTAAATGTATGGACACTTTACCTGCGTAATGATAATGTAGGGGTGATTGATCTGCGCGGCACCGTGAGTAAAGCTACCAGCTGGTTAGAAAATTTTTATGCGGCTGCTATACCGGCTACCGGCAGTTTAACTTTAAATGACAGCACCGTATTCAATTACCAGTTTGCTAATAATCCAAATGCACAGGTACATGTGGGCTGGGCCTTTGCTATCGGTTTTTTAGGGCCCGATGTGGTGGCAAAAATTAATGAATATTATAAAACCAAAGGAGTAAAAGAGTATTTTATTGCCGGGCATAGCCAGGGCGGCGCATTGGCCAACTTAATGCGGTCGTATGTGGAATACGAGATTAAAAAAGGTAACCTGCCTAAGGACCTGGTATTTAAAACCTATTGCAGCGCTGCACCTAAAGTGGGTAATATGTACTATGCCTACGATTTTGATTTTATGACCCGTGGGGATTGGGCTTTTACCGTGGTGAACGCTGCCGACTGGGTACCCGAATCGCCTTTCAGTGTACAAACCCTCAATGATTTTAATTACTCCAACCCTTTTCCCGGTTTAAAACAAACCATTAAAAAGCAAAAGTTATTACCCCGGCTGGTATTGGGAAGTATGTACCGCAAAATGGACCGTTCTACCAAAAAAGCGCAGGCCCGTATGGAAAAATACCTGGGTAAACGTTTATATAAAATGGTAAAGAAAGAGCATCCGCAATATAAACAACCTGCTTATGCCGGGGGTAATAATTATATGCGTTCAGGTGTACCCATTATATTAATGCCCAGCGAAGCATATATGAAAAAATTCCCCGACAGCCGGGAAACGCCCTTTGTGCATCATATGTTCTCGTCCTATTCTTTTTTATTGAACGAGATCTATTTCTCCAATAAATAACACCAGCGGAACAGCTTGCCTTCAAAATCAAAAGGAGTGGTGGCTTTGGTAATATTTTTTATGGACTTGCTGTGTATATTGGCTTCATCCAATTGAAAGGTGCGGGCGTTGGTACTAAAGTATAATTTGCCACCCGGTGCCAGGCATTTAAGGGTGTCGTTCAGCAGGCTTACATGATCCCGCTGTATATCCAGTATATCCAGCATGCGTTTACTGTTACTGAACGTGGGCGGGTCCGTTACAATGATATCGAAATAATTTTCGGGCAGGGTTTTTACATATTGTAATACATCGGCCTGTACAAAACTATTGCCGCCTGTAAAGGGTTCCGGGGCAATGCTGAAGTTGTTGGCGGTAAAATTGCGTTGTGCCCATTGCAGGTAGGTGTTGGACATATCCACGGTTACTACTTCGCTGGCCCCGCCTGCCGCTGCGTATACCGAAAATGAACCGGTGTAGGCAAACAGGTTCAGTACTTTTTTACCGGCACTTTGTTCACGCACCAGCTGCCGCGTTGTACGGTGATCCAGGAACAGGCCGGTATCCAGGTAATCGCTGAGGTTGATATTAAAGTTGAGGCCGTTTTCCTGGACAATAAATTCGTTCTGCAGTTTATCAATACGCTGGTACTGCCCCAGCCTGCCGGGTTTGCGCTGGCGTAATTTTAAAAAAATATTTTCTTTGGCAACACCTAATACGGTTTGCAGTACTTCAATGCTCTGTTCCATCCAGGTATCATGGGCGGCATCGTCCATGCCGTGGTTACGTTTGTATTCGGCCACATAGAGGTTTTCACC
>CAYUMH010000050.1:0-10201 GCA_964445775.1 uncultured Terrimonas sp. | reverse complement strand
ATACAGAAGGGAAATTCGGGCAGGTCGTGATCGTACAAACGATAACAGCTTATACCCAGCCTTTTGGCCTGTTTATGCCTGTGTTTAAATACTTTAGCCAGCCTGTTACCAAACATTTCAAATTTCATGTACACCATTTTAAACCGGCTGCGAAAATCGGCATTCTGTACGAGATAAACCAGCGATAAAATTTACCGGCAAATATTATTTGTATAAAAAATTTAGTTTATTTTTGCTAAATATTTTATCATTTTGATTTGAATGATGAATTATAAATTATGAGTGATGAATATAAAAGCCGCATTTAGGAAAATGGAAATCCAGGTTCCCGCATTCATGCTGAAATCTCAGTATAATGGAAACCAATTCATAATTCATCATTCATAACTCATAATTAACCAGCTACAGAAATGCGTTTTGCTATTGTAGATATTGAAACAACGGGTGCACATGCAGCAGCAGGTGGCATTACCGAGATATGCATTTACGTACTGGAACAAGGCCAGGTGATTGAGACTTATGAAACCCTGATCAACCCGCATAAGTATATACCCCCTTATATTTCGGCTATGACGGGCATTACCAACGAAATGGTGGAAGACGCGCCTTCGTTTAAGGATGTGGCCGACAAGATCTATTCCATGTTAGAAGGCAATGTGTTTGTAGCCCATAATGTAAATTTTGATTATTCATTTGTTAAGTACCAGCTGGAGGTTTGTCAATATGATCTGCGGGTAAATAAATTATGTACGGTAAGGCTGAGCCGTAAAATTTTCCCGGGCCTGCGTTCTTATAGTTTAGGTAACCTGTGCCGTTCGCTGGATATACCCCTGAATAACCGTCACCGTGCCGGTGGTGATACCGCTGCTACGGCTATTTTGTTCCAGCGCTTGCTGGCCAATGACGAGGAGCAGCTGATTATAAAAAGCCTGAAACGCAATTCCAAAGAACAGGTATTGCCGCCCAATGTTCCCAAAGAACATTTCATGAACCTGCCCTATTGCCCCGGTGTATATTATTTTCACAATGAGAAAGGCAAAGTAATTTATACCGGCAAGGCCAAAAATATCCGTTACCGGGTAAACAGTCATTTCAGTAACAACAGCCCGGGCAAACAAAAGCAGAATTTTTTGATCCATACCCATGCCATTAGTTACGAGCCCTGGGGCACGGAGCTGATGGCGGCTATCTTTGAATCGGTAGAGATAAAAAGATTATGGCCCGTTTTTAATTCGTCCCAAAAAAGTCCCGAAGCACAGTATGGTTTTTTTATGTACACCGATCAGAACGGGTACAACCGTATTGTTATTGAAAAAGTGCGTAAAAGTATGCAGCCCATTTACCGTTTCCAGTACGTGGTGGAAGGGCATAATATACTGCGCAGCCTGATGAAGGATTTTAACCTCTGTCCCAAATTATGTTTTATACAGGTAAGCCATGATGCCTGTGAAGGTATGGAGCAGCATTACTGCAATGGCGCCTGTGAACAGGAGGAAGGGCCGGAAACCTATAATGAGCGGGTGGAAGCTGCACTGGCCTCCCTGAAAAGCGATAAAACCTTTGTCATCCTGGATAAGGGTTTGCAGGGCAATGACCAGTCCTGTATACTGGTGTACCAGGGTGAGTTTTATGGCATGGGGTATATACAGGCCGATGATGCGGTGTATGATCTGGAAGACCTCAAAGACCGCCTTACCCGGTATAAGGAAAATATGGTCATCCGCCAGCTCATTAATAGTTATGTAGAAAAAAATCCCCGTAAAATGAAGCTGCTGCAACCCACCGCCACACGCGATTTTTCATAACTATTCAATTGTTGCAAATATTTTTATGGGTGGTTGCTAAAGTATTGATTATTTCAGAGGAAAAGCCGCAACTTTTATATTAGTATCAGGTTGTATTTCATTGTGTAGGCAATCAGTTCGCCCGAAGTTTTAGTTTGGGTTTTCTTTCTTAGGTTTCTTTTATGGTTTTCCACTGTATGGTAAGAAATGAATAAGGCCTCTGCAATTTCAGGTGAGTTATAACCCTGTGCCATCAATAATAAAATCTCTTTTTCACGCTTGGTAATAACGGGGATTATAGCTTCTATTTTTTTTATCCGGTGATCAATATGTTTAAAGTATTGCACCTCTTTATTACTAAAATCCATAATGGTTAATAAAGGCATATCATTAATCTGGAAATGCGATAAGTCATATACAACACATAATGTTCTTTCCATTATATTTTGTGCATTTATATATTCCTTTGGTAGCTGAAACATAATCCAGCGATACTTCTTGTTTTTATCAAGCATTCTGCCAAAAATGTTGAATGTGGTATTGCTGCGTTCCGTTGCATCCATTTTTAAAGCAACTGATCCTGAGAATTGCATGGCAGACAACATAAAAAATTTATCTTCCGGATGAAGTAAGTCCAATAGAAAATCAATTGTTTGATTTTGCCATTGTTCTTTCGTAAAAGGCGTAAGCTGACCTACATTATCACTTATAATTTCTACATTAAGCTTAAGGTGATTAGAAATATACCAGAAAAAAGGACCCGGCGCAAAATGTTTAATGTTGTCAATAGTGGGTTGAAAATAATCTAAATAACGCTCATCGTTATTATTACTTTTATTGATGAAGAATGATACAAATTCATCTTCAGTAATAGAATGAATTTTTTTCATGTTTAGCAAAGTATAAAATGTGAGCAAGTATTACTGTACCTGGTTCAATATGTATAACCTAAAATTATATAAATTTTCAGGTATAGTGCTACTGCGTGACAAAAATATGACGAAGCAGTTTATACTTTTTACTCCCTTCAAGCCTTTACAGACCTGCATTTCTTTTTTTAAACTATTTTGGTGCTGTTAGTATTCTGACAGTACTAATTGACCATTGTGACAGCGTAGTTTTAAAATATGTAATTTTATTTCAGCCGTCCGTCTAATCCCTTAGGAAATATAAAAATAATATTATATTAAAATATTTGTATATATATTATTTGCTTTGGACATTAGTCAGTCTGGTACTGTTTCGTGTACGGGGAGGCTTTTTTAGGGGTACTCAATTTGAATAGTATTATCAAAGTGGCGTTTCGTTATTAACCGATTGGCACAAAATGTTCTACCACCGGGAAGGGATCGTAATAATGGTGCAGCAGTTTCTTCCATTCCAGGTAGGCGGCCGATTGTCTGAAGCCCACGGTATGGTCTTCCAGTGTTTCCCATTCTGCCAGTAAAATATATTTATTGGGTTGCTCCAGGCATTTACGAATGCTGTGTTTAATATAACCTTTTATACTGCTGATATATACACCGGCTTTTTCAACATCCTGCTCAAAAGCGGCCTCTTTACCGGGTATCACTTCTAACATCGCTACTTCTAAAATCATCCTTATTGTTTTAGTCTGTTTCAATCAGCACAGAATTTCCTTTGGACATATCACCACTTGTCCATTGCCAGTCCTCATGCAGTTTTATTTTACCATTGTCCATCAGCTCCGGAGTGGAGGTACAGGTGCCGGTCATCAGCTGGCCACGGGTATTTACCTGGTGGTAGCGCATGGTAATGGTGCCGTCAACGGCCACTAAACCCAGCAAATGTCCCTGTAAAATATTGGCGCCGCTATAGGTACAGCTGAGTATATTGCCCTCTTGCCGGTAATGAAAAACCAGTGCCGCATCCACTTCCCCGTTATCGGAGTTATGCAGGGCACAGAATTTTTTATTATGATAATTAATGGAACCAGGCATACCAATGTTTTAAATACAATTATCCTTTTTTCTGTTGCTGGTACAAAGCGGCATAATAACCATCCGGTATTTGTAATAACTCTTCATGTGTACCCTGCTCTATCACTACGCCTTCATCCAGCACAAATATTTTATCAAACTGCAGCGAGGCAAATATGCGGTGGGTAATAATAATGGCGGTTTTATTTTGCAGGTAATTATTTAAATGCCCAGTAATTAAACTCTCGGTCTTGGCGTCCACAGCGCTTAAACAATCGTCAAACAATAAAATATGCGGGTTTTTAATAATGGCCCGGGCAATGGATACCCTTTGTTTCTGGCCTCCGCTAAGCGTTACGCCCCTTTCGCCCACAATGGTCTGGTATTGCTGCGGAAAGCGTAGTATCTCTTCATGTACACCTGCCTGCCGGGCGGCTTCGTACACCTGCTCCTCTGTTACATCGGCCTCACCTGAGGCAATATTATTATAAATGGTATCGCTGAATAAAAATACATCCTGCGGCACATAACTTATCTGCTGGCGCAGCGCAGCCAGCTTTATTTCCCGCAGGTCTACCCCGTCAATAGATACATGTCCTTCCTGCGGGTCGTACATACGTAACAGTATTTGCGCAAGGGTGGTTTTACCACTGCCCGTACGGCCAAAAATGGCGATCTTCTCCCCCGCTTTAATATGCAGGTTAAAATGTTTCAAAGCCTGTATGCCGGTATCGGGGTACCGCATGGTCACATTATTAAAAATAATATCCCCGTGCAAAGGTATATCCCTGGCCATGGGCTGATCAACAATAGCAGGCTGAATATCTAAAAACTCGTTCAAACGCTTTTGCGAGGCGGCAGCCCTTTGTATCATGCTGGCGGTAAGGCCAATAGCACTTACCGGGAAAGTGAGCATGTTTACATAAATAACAAATTCCACAATAGTACCGGGGCCAATATTATGCGTGCCATGAATATAGTATAAACCACCAATCATGATGGTAAATAAGGTACTTAAACCAATCAACAGGGTAATAGAGGGAAAATAAAGGGCTTCAATCTTTGCCAGCCCCACCGCACTCTGGCGGTATTTTTCGCTGTTCTGGGTAAAAAAACGCAGCATGGTATTTTCCTGCGTAAAAGATTTAATTACCCGGATGCCCGCATAAGACTCCTGTGCATTGGTGGTCAGCGCCGATAAGGATTCCTGTATCACTTCGCTCTGTTTATGAATGCGCTGGTTTACTACATAAATAATAATGGCCAGTACCGGCAACGGTATTAATACATAAAAGGTAAGCTCCGGGCTGCGCTGAAACATAAAGAAGACGCTGAAACCGATAATGGTCACTAAGTTCACCACATACATAATGGCCGGCCCCGTAAACATGCGCACCCGGCTTACATCCTCGGTAATCCGGTTCATCAGGTCGCCGGTGCTGTTACGTTTATAAAACAGGGCATCCAGTTGCTGGTAATGACGGTACACTTCGTTCTTCTGGTCGTACTCTATCAGGCGGCTCATAACAATAATGGTCTGCCGCATTAAAAACAGGAAAAAAGCTTTTAGCAAAACCAGTATAATCAGTACCACCACGCATAACAATACCACGTTCCAGGCGCTGCTCATGGTGGTAATATAATAAATCAGTTGTTTGATTAAAATATCGTAGGATTTACCGTCGGTAGAAGGCGCTGCACCATTAAATTGTAAGGAATGGTTCACATAATCAATTACGTAGCCGGTAAGCTGGGGTGCCAATACGTTAAAGTAGTTGGATAATACCACAAAAAAAACACCGAATCCCAAACGCCACCTGTATTTCCAGAAATATTTATTAAGCGCCCTTAAATGCCTCATGCTGCAAAAATAATGATATAGTTGTTCTAAAGCGTATGTACGAAAGTTAAAACACAGCAACGCCGAATGCCTTAGTTTTGTTCAAAAAAAAGCATGTCTGCCAAGCTGAATTTTGAGTTTAAAGCCCGTACCACACAATTACCTGCACTGGAAGAAAAATTATTAACCCTCAATCCCCTGTTTAAAGGCACCGATAAACAGGTGGATACCTATTTTAATGTAGCGGAAGGCCGGCTTAAACTGCGGGAGGGAAATATTGAAAATGCACTCATCCATTATATCCGCCCCAATATTGCCGGGGCCAAACAATCCGACATATTATTATACAAACACCAGCCCGATGTCACGCTTAAAGCCATACTGGTAAAAACACTGGGCATTAAAGTAGTAGTGAGCAAAAGCCGGAAGATCTATTTTATCGGTAATGTAAAATTTCATTTTGATACCCTCGAAAACCTGGGCACATTTGTAGAAGTGGAAGCTATTGCCGATGAACAGCATGCTACACTGGAAGCCATACAGCAGCAGGCCAAGTATTATAAAGATTTCCTGGGTATACAGGAGCAGGATTTTGTAGCCGTTTCGTACAGCGATCTCCTGCTGGCGCTTTAATCGGTTATCTGTATCAGCCTGGCCGGGTATAGTCCGCTGAATAAATAGGTCTTGCCCGTTTTTAACTCCTTACACAAATACCGTTTACGCAGCTTTTTTCCTTTGGCAAAAATGCGGCCGTCACTGGTGGCAAATAAACTGTCATCGGGTAGTTCCTCCACCAGTTTTTGCGAATCGGGAATACTGTCGTAACGTCGCAATACCCTTAACAGCCCCTCTTCGGCACAACTGGAAGCTGCTGGATTTTTTAAGGATTGCAGCAGTTCGGCTTCAATATCGGGGGGAAATACCTTGGTCATTACAAACTGGTGCAATACCTGCCCGTAAACGGCTTTCCATTCCTTGCCGTGGGCCTGTACCCGGTTGCCAAACTGCTCAAATGTAAGCAGGTGGGCCAGCTCGTGTAATAAAGTAATTAAAAAAGAATATTTATTCAGGTTGCCGTTTACGCTAATACGGTGCCTTTCCTGCAAAGTGCGGTGCCGGTAATCGCCCAATACCGTTTTTCTTTCCTTGGTAATGGTCAGGTGCACTTTATATTGGTTCAGGTATTGCAGTACGGGGCCATACACACCATCGGGTAAAAAATCCTGCAGCTGTGCAATGGGAACATCCTTCTTAGGCATTCTTCTTATCTCTTAATATTTTTTGTATGGCAGCTACTTCAATGGCGGTATATACAAAATAAGTAAGCATGCTTAAAAACAGGCCGTACTTGTTCACACCGTCCTTGGCCATTACAATATAAATAACAGCGGCAATGGCGCAAACAAACAGGCGTATTAAAAAGCCGGCATATACGGCACGCACAAAAGCATGCGGGTTGGGGTTTTTTAAAGCAGTAACTGACATGCCTGTTGTTACTACGCTTATCAGGAACAGCAAAATATTGCCGCCCAATACCACCCGGTAATCAATCTGTTGCAGGGCCAGCCAGTTCTTACCCATAATTGTAACGCCTGTTATCAGTGCAAAAGCAATCAGCGCCTTGTTAAACGCCGATGACTTAATTAATGCCACCATTCTTCTTCTTTTTTGTAGTTTCTTTAATCAGGGTATAAAAAACACCCACTAATACCAGCAAAGGTAAGGCACAGGTAAATAAGGGCAACAGGTCAGTTTTTTTATCCAGCCATAAGCCTCCATACACAGCAGCACCCAGCATTACCAGCAGCTGTGTGCCCAGGCCAATATAGCGTAAAACCGTTTTTTGCGATCTGGTAAATTTATTTTGCAACAGCAGGGGCCAGTTTGGTTTCTTTCTTCATCTCCACAATATTATTACCCATATGGCATTCGCCGTTAAAAGTGGCGGTAGGTTCTACCTGTAATTTGCCTGCATACAGGTTGCCGGTCACCACGCATTCGCCACGCAGTTGTACCAGCTCTTTTACACGGATGGTGCCGGTCACTTTGCCTACAATATCGGCCTGTGTGCCCGCAATATCGCCTTCTACCACACCGTTGGCGCCTACTACTACTTTGGCGGTGCATTGTATATTGCCTTTTACAGTGCCGTCAATACGCAGGTCGGTATCGCTGCTAATATCGCCACGCATGGTGGTGCCTGCACTTACAAGGGTAGCGCCGCTACCGGAGCTTGCTTTTTCGTTTGTACCGGTTTTTTTAGGATTACTGAACATATAGTGTTGGTTTTAATCTTCAGACAATTCATCTTTAGGAACTTCTAACAATGTGGTGTCCAAGGGTATAGCAACATCTCCTTTTAATACTCTTCTAATATTGTCCAGGTATTTCTCACTGTATTCCACCTGGCGGTTTACCGAGTCAATGCCCATCTTAACGGTGCGCATCTCCCTGTCCGATTGCTGGGTTACCTGGCCCGGTATATAATAACGTAAAGGTGTAAACACGATCAATGCCACCGTCAGCCCCACCAATATCACAAAAATGGAGCTTAACATCACGTACACACTCAAACGTGTAAGCTTAAACGTAACCACTTCTTCGTAGGTATCATCGTTCATCACTACCATCCGGTACCGGTTACGCAGCCGCTTAAACGTCGATTCGCCTTCCAGTTTACTCATAACATCCTTTAAACCGACTAAAGATAATAAAACCCGCCAAGTCAGCAGCCAATTCATTAAAAAATAACGCTGTTGGGGATAAACTCAGCGGGAATTTACGGGGTAATAATAGACAGTTTATTAATTGACAATGGACAAATGACAGTTGACAATTATTGTTAGCAGCATAAGCAATAGGCAACTGGCAATGAGCATCTCGCACAAAGTGGTACAATATTGTTTAGGTAACCGGCTGCAGTACTACTGGCATCGCCTGTTGTGTCACTCACTTCATCGTTCTTACCACTACCCGGCTGTCTTTATACAATTCCATAGAAAAATTACTTACAAACTGTCAATTGCCAGCTCAGCATTCATCATTCATAATTCATAACTCATAACTCATAATTCATCATTCATAATTCTGCATTCATCATTCCCCATTCATAATTCTTTCAAAACTTTAGCATTGTCAAAATGACAAAATCATTCATTAGCATGTAATTTGATACAATAAGGGCTAAAACAAGTAACAACGAAAATGAACAAAACACAAAGATCCATTCCTGCACTGCCTTTATGTATCCTGCTGGATATCATAGGTTATGCATCGTTTAGCCTGCCCGTATTGGGCGAGTTTACCGACCTGGTATGGGCGCCTGTTTCCGCTGTTATCTTTTACAGGCTTTTCGGCGGAAAAATGGGGGCGCTGGGTGGCGGTTTTAGTTTTGTAGAGGAAATTCTTCCCTTTACCGACTTTATACCCACCTTTACCCTGGCCTGGGCCTTCCGGTATTTTGGTAAAAGCAATGCCAGGCAGGTCATCAATCTTAAAGCATAAAAACAAACCCCGGAACTCCGGGGTTTTTATATGGCTTAATTATTTTCGGTATAGGTTTTAAAACTATTCAAAATAGCCTGCCAGCCTGCCTGCTGAAATTCTACCGGGTTGGTTTCCTCGGCATCAAACTTTTCTACTATGGCTGTGCCGTTATCAGCGGCAGTAAAGCTGATGCTTACCTTGCGGCCATCATCCATGGTATAACTTACAAACTCGTTGGCCACTACTTCATCATAGGTGCCGCCAAAATCAAAGCCCATACTGCCATCCCGGGCTTCCATTCTTGATTTAAAACTTCCACCGGGGCGCAAATCGCCGGATGCGCTGGGCGTATGCCAATCCTCCGAGGCAGCATTCCATTTTACAATATGCACGGGGTTAAAAAAATAATCCCAGGTCTTTTCTACCGGGGCATTTACATGGGCGCTGATGGTTACTTGTGTTGACGGGGTGCTCATATAGCTATCGTTTAAGGTGTTAAAATTGAAAACAAATTTGCACAAAACCACAACATAAACCAAGCCAATCATCCGGTGTAGTTGCCGTAAAACATTTGGTAATAAAAAACAATTACAACAACCGGCAGGAATATTTTGGCGGGCAGACCGTTTTCCGGTTAAATTTGTTACTGAAATTTTATATATGATCTCTTACGATCCTAAAATCTGGTTCACCTATATATTCCGTTTTCATAAAGCCGATACTTTCCGCAAGCTCGGCCCCCTTATCCTGGGTATCTGTGTATACTCGGCCCTGGTGGCCTACCTGGAGCTCAGTTACTGGAAACTTACCGATCACAGTTATGTAAAAGGCATACCGGTGATGCACTCCCTGCTGGGCTTTGCCATCTCCATGCTACTGGTATTCCGTACCAATACGGCTTACGATCGCTGGTGGGAAGGCCGCAAAATGTGGGGTTCGCTGGTTAACAACAGCCGCAACCTGGCTTTAAAGCTCAATGCCATTTTACCGGCCATGGATAAGGGCCAGCGTTCGGTATTTAAAAAACTCATCCCCGCTTATGCCGATGCCCTGCATACGCACCTGCACCGCAAAGAAACCGGCCTGGCTTTGTTTGATGATGAGGAACATAAACACGTGTTTAACGAACTGGATAAAACCAAGCACCTGCC
>CAYUMH010000049.1:0-29741 GCA_964445775.1 uncultured Terrimonas sp. | reverse complement strand
GTCCGTCAATAGTACTTCCATCCACCGTTCCCGGTTCCTGTATGGTGTATTTACCGGCGATAGGAACCCAGGTAATGCTATCGGTAGATACCTGTACCTGTAATTTATCATGAAAATTTTCGGCCTTGTGTTTTACCCAAAAGCTGATATGTGCAGCCGTGGCATTGGAAAGATCTAAACGGCCTTTGTACACCAGTATACGGGTAGTATTGGCCCTGTAATTACCGGCAGGAGATTCGGTTAAAGACCTGGAGCCGGCAAACCTGTCGTTGGTGGTATAGGCCCAGTTTTCATCGGCAACAATATTATCGGAAGCATTGCGATAGGTAGAGGCACTGATCCAGTTATTGGAGAATGTACCTTCCATATCATCTTCAAAAAGCACCATTGAAGCCGGGGTAGCATGATAATATTTTACAATGGTATCCAGTACCGTTACACCCTGGCTTTCGACCTTCCAGGCAAATTTTATTTGCTGACCGCTGCTTAAAGAAGCCGGTAAAGTGTAGTTAACAGTTCCATTATACATATCGCCATAGTTGGCCAAAGTACCGGCAGCAATAGTAACAGGCGTACCCGCAGAAGCGATATTCTGAATAGGCACCAGTGATACGGTAATATCGCCATTTCCAACACCATAACGGGCTGCATCAAAAGCAAAGCTGCCTGTTTTGCTACTTACCACCATATTGGTTTTATCCTGTAACCGGACATAAGTACCGGCCATAATGAGTAACTGCAGGTTTTGGAAAACCATGCCCTTGCAAAGGTTTACAATTTGTTCTTTGGGCGGCCAGAAGCTGGCAATAGTGCCCGCCGCGCCACCGCCTGCGCCACCTTCACCGGTCATACCAAATATTTTTGTTTTACCGTTGGTGCCAATATTACCCTTCAGCATCCAGTCCTTCACCCCGCCGGCTACTTCGTATTTCAGGGCTTCGTAACTATCTCCTGCACGCATACCATTATAAATACCCATTGCCGAAGACACATGTGTATAGAATTTTTTATCGTAAGGATCCATTACATTACTTGAAAGACTCGGACGGCCGAAAGGCAGCGAGTAGTAAGGACCGTATGCATGCTGATCGATCATGGCCACAAAACGACGCTGGTAGGTGAAGTCACGTATAGCCTGGGTTTCTCTTTCCGAGAAAGCCGCCGTGCCGTAATAAGTTCCGGAAGTGCTGTTGCTGCTGCCGCAGGAGGCGGCATTACCCTGGATTGGTGAAGAACAGTTTCCCCAGTTCACCCCCCAGTTACGGTTCAGGTCCACACCATTACCATTCCTGTTTTTGCGCCAGTCACCGCCACCATCATTATCCAATGTATAATTATATTCCCATCCATCAGGGTTCATACAGGGAATGATATAGATCTGCCGGTTATCGACCAGGTTTTTTACGCGGGCATCCGTTGCATAATTTTCGCAGAGGTATTGCATAAAGAATATCATGCTGGCACCCCCGATTGCTTCACGGGCGTGTTGCAGGCCTATGTACAAAACTTCCGGCTCACTGGTTTCATCGGTGCCTACATTGTCAGAAATTTTTACCGCCCATATTTCGCGGTTGCCTACCGTGCGTTTTGCCGCAGTAGGTGTTAAGTTTATTTTACTGGCCAGGTTAGGATAGGCAGCCACCAAAGCATCGACAGCTGCTATCATTTCGGCATATCTATAATAGCCACCAAATCCCGTTTTAACCTGGAAGGCCGAGGGAGTAGGAATAATAGCATCGATGGTTGATTTAGGTTGTTCAAAACCCAGGCGACCCGAGGCTTTTTTTAATTCATAATCCGCATTTCTTTTCCTGAGGTCTTCCGCCACATCATCAACCAGTACTTCATACTTTAAGCCTGATTGTTTAAGTACCTGCATTTCCCGCTGACCGATCTGGGAAATAACAGCGCCGTCCGCGGACGTGGTAAAGTGGTCGATTTCCAGCATGGCAATGGTTTGCCCCCGGATTATTTCATTTTCGGAAACAAACACTTTAACGGTGCTTGTTTTGGCTCGTTGAGCCATAAGATCAACTGAGAAGATTGTGCTGAGTAATACAGATAATAAAGCCAGCCTGAGCGTGTTCATAATGTTGGTTTTTCGATTATACAGGGCAAATTATTTGTGCAGGCATGAAGTGGCCTGTACAAGTTGCAAAAGGATATTGGTTACCCGTTTTTATTACGGGTGTTTTATTAATTATTGTTTTGTTATCGTTTGATAATTATTTTATGTGTTTCAGTGTTCACCCCATCAGTCACCTGTACAAAATAGGTCCCGTTATTCCAGGTGGCAGGCACTGTTACTTCCAGCTGATTTTTACTGGTATTGATTTTTTTAACCTCTTTCAGTAGGGTTATACCAGTGGTAGAAAGTATACGTACGTCAATGGATCCGCGTTGTGTATTATTATCGCAGGTGATTTTTATCCTGTCAACCACCGGGTTTGGCGCTACGGTAAGCCATTTACCCGTCTGCGGGAATTCCACTGTTCTTATATCGCTGGTTTTGTTGCGGCCGTTTGACTGACCGATAACAATCCGGTACCGGTTGGTGCCACCCGCAGGATTATGATCGATAAATTCGTAAGCCGTTTGGTTGTTTGTTTTTTTGCCGGGTACATAGGCTATACTTTCCCATTTCGTACCTTCTGTGCTTCTCTCCACTGTATAGCCAAAAAACTGCAGGTCATTTTCCCCGATGGCCGTCCAATCCAGCTTCACAGCATTACCCGATTGTTTTTTTGCATTGAAGGATAGTAAATAAGTAGGTAAAGGCGCATTATCCACCACCACCCGGTAGTCTTCCACCTCACCGTTACTGTAGTAACCGGTAGGGTTATTTATTGTCATGCCATTACTGGCCGATGTTAACCTTAAACGTAAATAGGTATAGGTTCCGGGAACCAGGCTTGGATGGATGGTTATACCTAACCAATAGATCCATTGCGCCTGCAAGGTTGGTGAAGAAGGAAAAGTTAGTGTACGACCCTCAGACGGATCAAATACGCCATTGTTGTTAAAGTCGACCCAGGCCACCAGGGTTGCGTCGCTGCCTGTATTATTCATTACGTTCACCTCAAAAGCAAAGTTGGGATTACCCGGTGAAAGAATGGGCACACCATAAGGCAGGCCATCATCATAATCATCGTCGTAAGTAGTAAGCCCTCTTTTCAGCCATTCCACATTTACATCAGGACCCATTTTTAAGGAGCCCCTGCTGGTGCCGGTATCATGTACTGCCGGTGCCCATACCGGGTCAGCGCCTTCATATGAAACAGGTGCGTCACCAAAGTCCATGTAAGGCCGAAAAGCTTCTGCCGCATCACCCAGGCTGGGTATAGCCGGGGTGAAAGCTGTTGCCGCCGTCATAGTATATTTGGTACCGATGGTACCATTCATATTATACTGCGCTATATAGGGAGCAAGCGAAATACTCGCCTGCGCAAATGTTTGGTATACCGAGCCATCCCAACCCACAGAAACCTGGCCGGGAACCCATCCGGATGCACCTGCATTTGAAATGGGTCCGTAAGTATTAGTGATCTCACCAGTCATGAGATTATGGTGAAGGATATAACTACCATTGGTAGAGCCATTAAAATCGTAAAGCATACCATCCACTATTCCAAAATCGGCCCAGTCGTGAATATTCCCCGAAGAAACTCCGTTATCTGCCAAAGCTCCATATACCTGAGAGGCGTTGCCTGCCACATTACCGGAAGCGTCGAAGTTAATTTTCCATACACAGGATTTCCTGCCTGCCGCATAGGCGCCGCCACCGGATGTTCCGGTATAACCTTCGATACCCAGGTACAGGGAGCCATTATAGAATGCAGCGCCACCTGATATTACCCCTTCTTCATACGTGGATATGCCGATATTGCGTACATCACTGATAACAGTACTGATTATTCCTGTTTTAACATCATACTTGCGCAGTGCCCTTTCATTCATGTCGGCAGTGGCATTGGCCATTAAACTATAGGTATAATAAACAATGCGATTATAGGGGTCATAAGCTGTTGAATTGATATTGGTATGCCCGGGATCGGTAAACAATGGCCTGGAATTTCCATTGGCAGTATTAGTTTGGTATACGGTATTACCCAGAACTGTTAATACATATTGCGGCTGCCCTGTAAAGGGCCGGGATACACCATAATAGTTATTAGGAAAGCTCCCGGTAACACAAGCCCATATATCGGATAAATAAACCTCACGGTCCGCAGCATCGGTACCCATTGCCAATACCGTTATGGTAATGGATTTTACCGGACCATTCACACGGATCGCGACAGTTCCCCGGTTGTTGGTATTATCAGTTTTATTGCTGTTTGCAGTTATATCCCTTGAAGTTGATGAACCGCTAACTGTAAGACGTGAACCAGTATAATCCAGGTCGATATTTTGTGCCACGCCAAGTCCATTCACTGCTGTTATCCGGTATGAGGCATTATTATCAATATCATAGAGGGCAAAACGGGCATCCTGTACCACGGTTTCAAAAGTGATGGTGAAACTGGCATTATTGGCGGTAGGGAAAAAGCGTACATCTGCACCTCCATAGGTAATTCCATTAGCAGTAATATCACCTGTATGTGCTGTTTGTTCGCCCTCCAGTAGAAAAGAAGACGAAAAATTGAAATTAACCGTATTGGTACCTAATGCAAAATTTTGATTGTATGCAGAGACCGCACCGCTGTAGTAATCTGTATAACGATTACCTGTTGAAGGTAAAAAATCGAGGTTATCCCAATTGGCCTGCGCACGGGTGTAACCCGTACCACATTGGGCGTGTACATAGGTGGTAATACCTGCAGAAAAGCATGCAACAAGCATTAGCTTTACTACAGCAGTTAGGTGGCGTTTCATAAAAAAGATGGTTTAACATAACCGCGATTCAGGGTCAACGATAATGTAATGATATTAGATTTTGATTTTGCCTGTAAGATTATGCCAATAATTGATCTCCGGCAAGTACCCATATTACATTTTTTTTACTTTTAAGTAAAAACTCGTATCCCGGAATAGTAAGTTTACTTATCAGTATACCGGCGTACTAAAAACAAAATGATTACTTTTACCGAATTATAAAGTACACAATATGAGCAGTCAACATAAACCGGTTATTGGAATCAGCTGTGGCGATATTAACGGCATTGGCCTGGAAATAATTATTAAATCCTTTGCCGACAGCCGCATCCTGGAACATTGCACCCCGGTGGTATTTGGCTCTAATAAAGTGCTTAATTTTTATAAAAAGGCCTTTCCGGACCTGCACCTGAATTACCAGCATATTAAGGAGTTTGACCGTATTAACCACAAACAGTTAAATATTTTTAATTGCTGGGACGAGGATATAAATGTTACTCCCGGGCAACTGACCGATGATGGCGGCAAATATGCCGTTTTATCGTTACAGGCTGCCGTACAGGCTTTGAAGGACGGGCATATTGATGGCCTGGTTACGGCACCCATTCATAAAAAGAATACCTATAACGATAATTTTAAGTTTACCGGCCATACCCCGTTTTTAAAAGCCAGCTTTAATGCCGATGATGTGGTAATGATGTTGTATGCCGAACAGTTCAGGGTAGCCCTGGTTACCGAACATGTGCCGGTTGCCGAAGTAGCCAAATATATTACCCAGAAGAGCATTGTAAAAAAACTGCAGTTGCTGAACGAAAGTTTAAAGACCGATTTTTTAATTAATACGCCCCGTATTGCCGTTTTGGGCCTTAACCCCCATGCCGGTGATGAAGGCCTGATAGGTACTGAAGAGGAAACTATTATTAAACCGGCCATTAAGGAAGCAAAAAACAAGAACATATTAGCCGTTGGACCTTACAGCGCTGACGCGTTTTTTGCCCGTGGCCACCATCACCAGTTTGATGCTGTACTGGCTATGTACCATGACCAGGGCCTGATACCCTTTAAGTCATTAGCCGCAGGTGACGGAGTTAATTATACAGTGGGCTTACCGGTAATACGCACTTCGCCCGACCATGGTGTAGCTTTTGATATTGCCGGCAAAGGCGTGGCCGATGCCGCTTCGTTCACCAATGCCATTTTTGAATGCATTGACCTGATTAAACGCAGGGGTGAATACGGTGAACAGCGCCGTAATCCTATTAAAAGATTGAATCCTGAAATGTTTGCCAGGATGGAAGATGAGAAGATAGAAGAGTAAACGGCTTTGCCGCCGTTAACCAGGTTGTAACTGGCAAAGACCCCTGTTTTATTACCCGCGAGATTATTTTTGCTGTTATATAGCCGATTTGCGCCAGGGATAGGAGCAAGTACCCCGTAAAGACGTTTTTGGCAGGGATGGCCTGTGTAAGGCTAAAAACGGCTGCGGCGTACTGCGGATAGCCCGCCCGGGCGCCATAATAATGCACTGTATTGTTTGGCCTGATGCTTGTTTAACAGAATACACGGGTCGGGTTAAAAATTTCATATTCCGATTAAAAGAATTTAACTTTAAGTACCCGATATCCAGAATGCCGGAACAGGTTTTACTTTAATTTGAAATTGAATAGTATGAGAGGCGTAAACAGAGTGACATTAATTGGCAATCTTGGTAAGGATCCGGATGTGCAATTACTGGAAGGAAATATTGCGGTAGCCAAGTTCCCTTTGGCAACTACTGAAACATTTAAGGACCGGTCGGGTAAGCTGGTATCACAAACCGAATGGCATACCGTGGTGCTTTGGCGTGGCCTGGCCGAACTGGCACAAAAGTATTTGCATAAAAGCAGCCTGGTGTATATTGAAGGACGCCTGCGTACCCGTAGCTGGGACGATAAGGACGGCAACCGCAAGTTTGCTACCGAAATTGTAGGAGACAACCTGATTATGCTGGATAAACGCAACGATTTTCCTAATGCAGGAAGTACAGAGAGTGAGCCGGGGGCCGAAACCGGAGGTGATGCGCCAACCGATGTACCACCGGATGATCTGCAATTTTAGGATGCGCCTGAAAGAGCTTATTTTTGCCGGCGAATTGTTTTTATAACTATTACCCGGACTGTTATAAACGCAATATTATTGTATCAAAACCTATTTTCTTGGATACCCATTCGGTTATACACTTTTCACCTGACACGCTGTTACATATTTTCCTGGCCGTTGAGGTCCAGACGCCTATTTTATTAAGCATACTGGGTGTTTTGCTGTTATTGAGCTTTGTAATTTCAGGTGCCGATGTGGCTTTGTTTTCGCTGAATAACAAGGATATTAATATGCTGAAGACCAAACAGCATAATGCCGCTAAAAAGATCATCACCCTTTTGGAAGAGCCAAAGGAAGTATTTACCTCTTTATTACTGGCCAGCACTTTTACCAATATCTGCATTATCATCATCGCCAATTTTTTTATTAACGAGTATTTTGAACTGGCAAGTTTACCCGGAGGGCTGGTAATTTTTATTAAAGTACTGATTATTTCCTTTGTAATACTTTTTTTGTGCGAGATATTACCCAAGGTATGGGCCACCCAAAGCAACCTGCGCTTTGCCTATGGCGCCGTAGGGGTGGTAGATATTATTCATTTGTTATTAGGCCGTATAAGCCGCTGGCTGGTAAGCATTGCCATGCAGGTAGGCAAACGCATGGGCGCCAATAAACTGGAAGCCAGTAATATAAGGGAGCTGGATGATGCCATTGATATTAAGAGTGAGGAAGAAGCATCGCAGGAAGAGAAGAACATTATGAAAGGTATTGTGAAGTTTGGTACCATATCGGTGAAACAGATTATGAAAAGCCGGCTGGATATTAACGGGATTGAGTACAGTACTCCCCTGCCCGAGCTGTTGAAGAAAATTGAAGAACTGCATTATTCACGCCTGCCCGTGTACAAGGATAGTATGGATAATATTGTAGGTGTGTTAAACACAAAGGATATTATTCCCTTTTTATACGCAGCGGATGATGCTGACTGGCACCCGGTGATACGCACACCATTTTTTGTGCCGGAAAGTAAACTGATTGAAGATCTTTTGATAGACCTGCAAAATAAAAGACTTCATTTTGCCGTGGTAGTAGATGAGTTTGGCGGTACCAGTGGTATTGTGACCATGGAAGATATTATGGAGGAGGTGATAGGCGAGATACGGGACGAATTTGATGATGAGGAGAGCGGCCCCGTGAAAGTAGACGATAACACGTATATTTTTGAAGGCAAGACCATGATACATGATATGTGTAAGGTAATGAAGTTACCCATCCATACATTTGATAAGGTACGTGGCGAAAGCGAATCACTTGCGGGACTGGTACTGGAAGTAGCCGGTGCTTTCCCAGAAGTGAACGAGGAGATAACCGTTGGCGATTTTACCTTTGTAGTACTGGAAACAAGTACCAACCGTGTTAAACAAGTGAAAGTAATTATTAAAAGATCAATAGCTTAATATGCCCCTTATAAACCGGTTAATCTCCCAAAAAACCTGGCCGGCCCTCGTTGTTTGTTTATTTGTTTATTTACTGGCGCTCGCCTGCAACAGTCCCTATACGTTTAAGAAGAAGGGATATTACAAAATAGATTTTCCGGAGAAAAGTTACCGCCTGTTTGACCAGCCGGGATACCCTTATACATTTGAGTACCCCACTTATGCCACCGTGGTAAAGGACAGTACTTTTTTTGATACCAGGGCCGGTGACTGGTGGATTAATATTGATATCCCCCGGTTTAACGGCCGGATATATGTAAGTTATAAACCTGTTAATGCCATGAATTTTGATTCGCTGGTACAGGACGGGTTTAAGATGGCTTACCGTAAACACACAGAAATATCCAGCGGCATTGCCGATAGCCTGATCTCTACCCCCAACGGTGTGGAAGGTATTTATTTTAGCCTGGCCGGTAATACGGCTACTGCCAACCAGTTTTTTTTAACGGACAGTACCAAACATTTTTTACGCGGCGCATTATATTTTGATGCCACCCCGAACGAGGATTCTTTGGGCATTGTAAATAATTTTTTAAAGCAGGACCTGAAACACCTGATCAATACACTGAAGTGGCGATAACCTGAATATTCGACCCCTACGGGGTCGGGACGCCATCTTTCTCCTACTATATCGATTAACTTATGATGCCGATGGCATTGATAAAGCATTTACGTAATTGTTGATGAAATAATAGTAGTCTTTTATTTCTGCTTAAAAAAGTTTCTTACCGTAAGACATAGCGTCATGTACCGCCCGGTGTATTAATAGTAAAGAATTCTTTCTGCTAACACCCGGCTTATGTGAATGGAGGAGAGCGCTACTTGCCGGTTAGTATTTAACCATTAACCTTTCCCCAGGCGACCTTTTCAGGTTTTTGTATCTTTACTAAATGAAATGCCTGTTCATATTATCCAGTATTTGTTTACTAGTTACCGGCTGTAAGAAGAGCAGTGCCGAAGATGATAAAGAGATGCCGGTGATTGTATTAACGGCTCCCGCAGATAATAGTGTGGTAACGGGTGGCAGCACGGTAAGCATTGCCGGTAATGTAACCGATAATAAGAATGTTTACATGATTCATATACATATATCGGACTATACCAGTGGCAAGCTATTAATTGATATACACCGGTACCCCAATAGCACCAGTTACAGCCTGGCAGAAAGTTTTACGGCCAATGCGGGTATTACCTACCAGGTACAGGTAAGGGCCCGGGATAATGCTGCCAATGAAACGGTAGTGACCCGGATGATCACGACCAATTAAGCAATGAGGTTTTGCAATGCCGCTACCTGCAATACATATACTTTGCCCTGCCTGATCTCAATATGGCCCTCGCTTTTAAAATCGCTTAATGTGCGGATGAGCGATTCCGTCGCAGTTCCTATGTAACGGGCCAGGTCGTCCCTTGAAATATCAATCGGATTGGTTTCGGTGCCGGTATTGTATTTTTTGTGCAACTCTACCAGGCCTAATGCCACCCTTTTACGCAAAGAGCCATAAGCCAGGTTAACCAGGCGTTCTTCTTTTTCCTTCATGCTTTGCGACATCATACTGATAAAGCTGGTAGCCAGGCGCATGTCCTCTTTGATCATGTTTAGAATATCTTCCCGCGGAATGAGTAAAAGCTCCGCATCTTCAAGTACCGTAGCGGTATCCTCATAAGCTTTTTCTTCCACCACGGCGGTAAACCCTATAAAGTCGCCGGTTACTAAAATATCGGTAATGTATTCCTTACCATCCTCGTTGATCTTGCTGCATTTTACTTTACCGCTTAATATATAGTAGAGGTAGCGGGGGTGGCGACCTTCCTGGTAGATGACCTGTTTTTTGGCAATGGTTTCAGCGCTGTATTTTTCTGATAAGGATAAAAAGCGCCCGTTCTCTTTGGCATCTTTTACAAACCTTGATACGCCTTCGCCATCCGGCGCATAACGGGAACGATAGATATCTTCCCTTTTTAACCGGACTTCTATGGCATTTAATAACTCAATATCATCAAAAGGTTTGGTGAGGTAATCATCGGCCCCCATTTCCATTCCTTTCCTGAAATCGGCCCTTTCACTTTTGGCCGTGAGGAATAAGAACGGGATATGCGAGGTTTCGGTATTTCGCCTGATAAGATGTAACACACCATAACCATCCAGTACGGGCATCATGATATCGCAAATGATCAGGTCGGGCTTTTCTTTAATGGCCAGGTCCACTCCTTTTTTACCATCTTCGGCCACAAAGGTTTTATAACCTGCCAGTGTTAAAATTTCCGCCGTATTATCACGCAGATCGGCATTATCATCAATAACCAGTATAGATTTCATACTGTATAACTTTTAGTGCTTAGGTATTATAATTGTTACCGTGGTGCCTTCATTTAAACGACTTTGCAAATGTACCGAACCACCCATTATTTCCATATAACGATGAACGATATGTAAACCCAGGCCGGTGCCCTGTATGTTTTGTGCGTTGCCTGCCCGGTAGAAACTACCGAAGAGGTATTGCTGATCATGTTCACTGATGCCGATGCCCCGGTCGCTGACCGAGACTGCGTATTTATTTCCTTCAGCCGTCACATTTACATTCACCCGGCTGTCGGCCGGTGAAAATTTGATCGCGTTGCTCAGCAGGTTGATAAGTACATTTTTCAGCAGACGTTTATCGGCCTGCAACCGGATACCTTCCGCCCCTGCTACAAGGATCTGCTGACCTTGTTTTATCATCACATTCATCTCCTCTATTGTTTCCTGCAACAGTTGTTGCAGAGAGAAATCTTCTTTACTGGAAACAACCTTGCCTTCATCCAGGCGGCCTAATGATAAGAAATCTTCCAGGATATCGTTGAGGTGTTTTACCGATGATTTTATTTTATCGAGGTGTTTGCTGCGTTTATCCTGGTCTTCGGCCTGGGTATATTTTGAAGCCAGGGAGGCCGATGATAACACCGTGCTCAAAGGTGTTTTAAATTCATGTGAGGCCATGGATACAAAGCGGCTCTTCATCTCACTCAGCTCTTTTTCCTTTACCAATGCCTCCTGCAGTTCTTTTTCTGATTGCTCCAGTTGTTCCAGGGCTTGTTTTAATACCAGGGTACGCTCTTCCACCTTATGTTCCAGCTCGGTATTCAACAGCCGTATTTCTTTGCCTATACGTTCCAGCTCATCTTTTTGTTTAAGGATATTCAGTTCAGTTTCTTTACGCAGTGTAATATCAACAATGAAGGCAATAACGTAGGTCTCGTTTTTTTCGCGGTAATAACTCAGGCTCACTTCCACCGGAAACTCACCGCCGTCTTTTTTCATGGCATGGAGGTCGCGTCCCGCCCCCATGGACCTGTTAGAAGGGTTTTTATGAAAATCGGCACGTAAGCCCGCATGCATGGCCTGTTTACGCATGGGTAATAACATATCTACATTCTTTCCTTCCAGTTCTTCCTTGTTATAATTAAACATTCTTGCCGCAGCCGGGTTAGCCAGTATGATATTGCCCGCAGCATTGGTAACAAATATCCCTTCTGTTGCATTTTCAAACAGGGAGGTCATGTGAATGCGTTCAAACTCGAGGTGTTGCTGCAGTTGTTTTAAGTAAAAAACCAGGAGCACCGCAAATATTACCAGTAATACGGAGAAAACATTTTCGGTAAGTACCTTAACAGCACCGCCGTTTTTATTTAAAAAAAGTACGGTAAAGGTCATAATGGCAATACCCGATACCGCTACCAGTACAGTACTGGTACGCCCCTTAATAAACGTGGTGAAGAAAATGGCGATCAGCAATCCGCCCACCATTACCTCGTAGGTTTTTAAAACAAAGCTGAAAAGCAAGGTGAGTAAAAATATCGCTACGGCATATATAGCTGCCTGCCTGCTGCTGATCTGTGGCATCCGTTTATCGGGGTTTTTAAAGCGGTGAAGGTAGTTAATACCTGTTAGAAACCCGCAGCAATACCCGTCCAAACATGCCGGTCATGCTTTCAAACACCTGTGTAGCATACAGGTTAACAATCTTTTATCCATAGATAGACACAAGCACCGATGGTTAAAACTGATAATAATCATGTTTACACCCGCCCAACCTCATTCCAATACCGGGGCGGGCAAAATAGTTTTGTACGTATAAAAAAGTAATTCATGATGCCCGCTAAAAAAGAAGAGAATTTCAATCCTAAAGAAGCTATCGCGTTTTTCCTGTTATTGGTATTAAGCACTTTTTTATTCTGGTATGTTTTTAAACTTATCATTAATCATTAACAGTATAAACATATTTATTGCCCGCACACCTTTCCGGTTATATGCAATTAAGTAAATCCTTAAAACAAGTAGTGCTTATACAACTGGTAATACCGGTTGTACTGCTGGCTATGGGCATTTACAAAGGTTTATTACAGGCCGTTTATGAGACTGGTATTGTAACGGGTAATGCCGGGGCCCTGCCTGATCAGCTGTATATATTTACGGGGCAAAGCATGTTGTATGCCCTGGTTTTTACCAATTTTTTTACCATCGCCTTCGGCCATGTGATCGTGACTTTTTATTTACAGCAAGAGCCTGGTAAAAAAAGTGCATGGACCGGCTTTGTACTGATGTTCACCGGCGCTTTATTATTTTTTTTCACCGGGATGAATTCAGCAAGCGTTCCGGCCCTACAATTACACCCTTTATTTTATACAGGGGTTATAGTATTTATCACCGGCTCCTGGATACCCCTGCTGAACTGGTCAGGCATGTACCGCCAATGGAAGAAAAATAACCCGGCATCTATTCCTCCTTTAGCGGTTTCGGGAATAGGCGTATATGGCATTATATGGATAGCCTGCTCATTGATTATTGCCGGTGAAGTTATAATAGCTTTGTTGCCCGGTTCTTTGGGATTGTTACCATCATTGAACACAGCAGTTCTTCAAGCAACTACCGGGTATTTTCATCATGCTTTACTGTTTTGCCGGATGGTACCCGTATACATTATGTTATTTACCGTTTTACCCGGGGTGGCAGGAGGCAGGTTATACTCTGGCAATGGAGCTCGTATAGTGCTTTTCAGCCTGGTTATATTATCAGTACCTGTTTTAAACAACCCGTCCAATTCCGGAGCCTTACATTATAGCTTGCTGATTACCGGTATTATAACCGCTCTTATATTGACCATTTCACTGGAATACGCCGGCAGGAAAAATGGCGCTAAAAAAACCTGGTTCAACTGGGTTGAACGCCTGCCTTATTTTGATGAGACAAAATACCTGTTCGCTTACCTGTTTTGTGCGTTGGTTCTGCTGGCATTAGGATCTGTTTCGGCCCTGAGCAATACCCCGCTTTCAGATAACACCACCCGGGTAACCGGTAGCTTTCACCTTACTATTACGGGTCCTGTTTTTTTAAGTATTGCGGGCATGAGCCTGTACCTGTATACCAGTCTGAGTGGCAAAAAGATCAGTTGGCCCAGATTAAATGTCACTATCCCTTATTTATGGGTAATGGGCATGCTGCTTTTTTCATTTGGGTTGTACTGGGGAGGGCTACTGGGGCAACCCCGTTTCACCCCTGCCGGTAAGAATAGTCATACCACCGATAGTGTACTCTTGCGCCCGGAATGGGACCAGGCCAATACCCTTACCTTATTGGGCGGGCTTATTTTATTGGTTGCCGGCATCCTGTTCGTGTTGATTTTTTTGGGTACCCTGTTCAGTAAAAGAACCGAAGACTCTATATTATCCATCCCCGTTTCAACATCCTATCATCCTGAAAAATCATTCTTGCTGTTCAACCGGTTTAGCCCCTGGCTCATCATTATCGGTCTACTGGTTGTTGCCACCATCCTCCCGCCGTTATTGAACGAAGCCGGGTACAGTGAAACCAATACACCGCTATTGTTTCCAAAAGATGCACCTGCTATTCCGCCAACCGGGTTGCCGGCCCAAAACCACACTTTAGCTGTTACAAAAGATTACGGCCTGCTGCTTGGTTTTTTAGCGGCCGTTGGTGTTTTTGTTTTAATACTGTTATTCTGTGTACAGGCCAGCGGCCTACAACGCAAATTACGATCGCAAAAGACTTCCTTTCCTGGATAAGGGTACAATGAGTCCCTTCAATGTCCGCCCCTGATTCTTCAGGGGCGTCTTTTTTTAGGGCAACTGTTCATGGTTAATAGTTAATGATTGATAGCAGAAAGTGCATCCTACGATCCACTAAAGCCTTCGTTTATGCTAACACACAAAAGACGCCCTGTAGAAAATAAATATTGGCAGTGATTGGTACCCTTGTTCTCATTTATCTTTGCAGTATGCATATCGATATATTGACAGTATTACCGGAGTTATTGCAAAGTCCTTTTGAGCATAGTATGATGAAACGTGCGCAGGATAAAGGCCTGTTAAAGATAGAGGTACACCAGTTACGTAAATGGGCGGTGAATGAGTATGGCATGGTGGACGATTATCAATATGGCGGCGGCGCCGGTATGGTGATCATGTGTGAACCGCTGGCCAAAGCGATTGAAGAGCTGGGCAGGGACCGAAAGTACGACGAGATCATTTACCTGACCCCCGACGGTGAAAGATTAAACCAGAAGATAGCCAATGGCCTTTCCCTGAAAGGAAATATTTTAATGATCTGCGGGCATTATAAAGGCATTGACGACAGGATAAGGGAACATTATGTAACCAAAGAAATATCGATTGGTGATTATGTATTGAGTGGCGGCGAACTGGCTGCCGCCGTATTGGTAGACACAATAGGGCGTTTAATACCCGGTGTATTGAACGATGAGACTTCTGCCCTTTTTGATTCCTTCCAGGACGACCTGTTAGCCCCTCCCGTATATACCCGGCCGGTAGATTATAATGGCTGGAAAGTACCGGATATACTTATGAGCGGCGATCATAAGAAGATCGCTGACTGGCGTCATGAACAATCCATCCAACGCACCAAAGACCGCCGCCCGGATATACTGAAGGATTAGTTGTTTTTTGGCTTATCGTAAGTACTGCGCTATATAGGTCATAAACGGTTCCCGGTAGTTATCGCTTACCGGCACTTCCACATTGCCTATTGATACCGCTTTACGGGAGGCTACTGTTACCTTGTTCAGCGAAATGATATAGGACCGGTGAACCCGTACAAAACGCTGAGGGTCCAGCATATCCTCAAAGTATTTAAGATTGTGTAATACCAATAACGGATTATTGGAACTTTTCAGGTGCAGCTTGGTATAATCCTTATATCCCTCCAGGTAAACAATATCGTCAATAAATATCTTATGCATCTTATGCGATACATTGATAAAGAAGAAGTCGTTCTGAGGCGATTCTTTTTTAGCCTGCATCTCTACAAAACTATTTACCCGTAAACAGGCATTCATAAATTTTTCGAAGGAGATGGGCTTTAATAAATAGTCCATCGCCTTTAACTCAAAGCCATTGATCGCATATTCACTGTAAGCCGTGGTAAATATCACCTGTGGTTTCCTGGTTAAGGAACGGTAAAAATCAATGCCGGTAATATCAGGCATTTTTATATCGAGGAAGATCAGGTCAACCTGTTCTTTTTCCAGTACTGTAAAAGCCTGCATAGGCGAATCGAACTGGCCCAGTAAGTTCATAAAGGGGATCTTTGCAATATACCCTTCCAGCAGTTGTAATGCCAGGGGTTCATCGTCAATTAAAATACAATTTACCATTAGATGGAAATTTTTAAGCTGACAGAAAATTGTTGGGCGTCTTGTGTGATGTGTAGTTGATGCTGATCGGGATAAAGCAGTTCCAGTCTTCGTTGTACATTTTTCAGTCCAATACCACCGGAAACGAAGCTATTGTTTTCTACGATCGGGTTGGTTACTTCAAGCGTTAATGTTTCATCAAAAATTTGAATATTGATACTGATCAGGCATTGTTGCATATAACTGACACCATGTTTGAATGCATTTTCAATAAAGGTTATCAGTAACATAGGCGCTATCACCTTATCATCTGCATTTCCCGTAACCGTATAATCAACGGTTACTTTATTGGACAAACGCAGGCGTTGCAGATCGATATAGTTATTGATATAATCTATATCCTGCTGCAACTGTACCTTACCCTCTGTTGTTTCGTACAAAGCATACCGCAGTAAGCCGGACAATTTCAGGATGGCTTCATCGGTTTTATCGGATTTAACATTGGCCAGTGAATAAATACTGTTCAGCGTATTAAACAGGAAATGCGGGTTTATCTGCGCCTTTAACAAGTCTACCTCTGCATTGAGCGTAGCATTCTCCAATGATTTTTTCTTATTCTCACTTTTTAAGAAGGAATAGGCCAGTCTTAGCATACCACTGAGGATGAGCATGAAAAAACAATTGGACAAGGTACTGCTGAGTGACATTAACAGCGCAGGCTTAGGTAGGCCAAAAATAAAAGTATGATCGAGCACCATTACAGGTGAAAACCCAGTCCGCCCTGCAGGCATGGCCAGTGTCTGTGTTTCACTGAACATTGCCGGAGCTATGGTAGGCCTTACAGAAGGTGTATTCATCAACTGTTGGGTACTATCCATGCGGATTGAAACGCCCGGGGTGTTATCCGTTAATAAAACCGGCCTGCTACTCCGTACGCCCATAGCAGTTCTGAAAAAATTATTACCCAGCGTTTTCCTGATAACAATATCGGTGGCGGCCATGGATATAACAACAGATAATACGAGTAAAAAGTAAACGCTTAGTTTTCTTTTTTCAAAAAACCGGGGCAATAAAAAATAGTAGTTCAGATAGAAAAAACCAATCGGTAAAATCTTTATGGCCAGCTCCCTGTACCAGAAAGTATCGCCAATAAACCTTGCTGAATAAAACAATAGCGGGATCCACAAAAAGAATACCCAGGCCAGCACATGAAAAGCGACAACCGCCAATAGTTCGGTCTTGCTTTTAACAGGCTTAAACCCGAATATGGTAAAAAAGAAATGATTTATTTTGTTACGACTCAGCATGTATTTATTGCGCAAAAGAAAGAATTAATGTTATTTCCTCTTTATTAAGTACCGGTAATTGGCCCTTCTTTAACTTTTCAACCACCATATCCGCCGCCTGGCCGGCCTGTTTTTTACTCGCAAAAGGCTCCCGGCCTGTTTTAACCGGTACAAATGGCTGTTGTATGTACAGCTCGTTTTTTTTATAAATATCATAACCCCAGCCATTGGCCACCTGGTACACTTTACTGCTCCAGGTAACCGGCATACCAGGCTTATAAGATAACTGTACCACACTCCATACGATCACCGCCACCAGGAAGGATACGGTTAAAACAAGCAGGTTCTTTTTTTTATTTGCGTTCATTGGTCCCGGCAATTGTTTAATCATTATCTACCTGTTCGGCATCCGGTAAAAATTCGTAGGCATTATCTTTTACATCGGAGCCGGAAATACCTGTTAATACAAAGCCCCTGTTGTTTAAGGTAAATGAAACAGCGCCTTCACGGGCAGCCCCCTCGAAACCCGTTTTCTGCAGCCACCTGTCACTGGCCGCATCATAACGCCAGGTTGTACTGGTTAAAGAAGAGCTGTATCCTGTAGTCAGGTAAACATAGTTGCCCATTACAACTGTTACCCCGTTATACCTGGCTATACCACTGTAATCATCATCAAAGGTTTCATCGGTATAGTTGTATATTTTATTTTTTTCTGTCCATTCGTTCGCGGTGGGATTAAATGACCACAGATCGGTAAGCAGTTCACCATTGTTATTACCGGAACAGATATAGGCTACGCCATTTACTACAAAAGCCTGTGCAGCCCTTCGTTTGGAGCCGCCTACACTTGCTTTTTGTGTCCATGTGCCGGCATCACCTGCTGCAGCGCCCGGTGTAAACTCCCATACATCCTTTAAATAGTTACCATCGTACCCACAGGCAATATAACCCTTACCTCCTATGGCAAAAGCTACTGCATCAAAACGGGCCGTGCCGCCAAAATCGGCTTTCCTGCTCCAGGCATTAGCGACCTGGTCGTATTCCCAAAAATCATTTAACCTGCTTACCCCATCGTAACCGGTACCTACATAACCTTTAGTACCAATAGCAAAAGCTACAGCGGAGTTACGGGCATTGCCGGGTAATTCTGCCATTTGTGTCCAATAACGCCTGTTTACATTGTATTCCCACAGGTCTTTAAATCTTTCAGTAATGGTTGATCCTGTTGATACATAGGCATAATCGCCAATGGTAAAAGAAACGGCTTCGCCCCTTGCATTACCTTCAAAGTCATCTGCTCTTTTCCAGTTACCGATCAAATCCTCATCATCATCAGTACTCTTGGAACAACCCACCGAGAAGATAGCTGATGCCGTTATCATTGTTGCTCCCATCAAATACGCATGTATCTGTTTCATTACGTTAGTTTTTATGTAATAGTTAAAAAAATGTATGTTTTATAGCTGCTGTTTTATATGTCGCTAATCATTAGGAGCAATAAAAGTATAGGCAAGGTTTTGGAAGATATTCTTAAAATAGACTAAACAGTATTTTGTATAGACCAATTCCGGCGGGAAGTATATAGGGTATTGTTAAGCGTGCAAAGCCTCTTTTACCGGTAAAAAAAGCTTTTATAGTGCTGTAAAATAGTTTCGCAGATAAAAAGCGCCTTTTAATATACTATAACAAAACCTGAGGCAAGGCTGATGATAAATTGCATCGCTTATACTTAAACAGCTATTTATGATGCAAAGAAAAAAAACAGGCATAACCTTATTGTTAACTACCATTATAACAATTGCCTGTACCCGTAACGATATTAGTTTTGGTACCACCCCGGAGAATGAATACACCCGCCTTAGTTATATTGATTCAGTTGAAGTAAAACTGGCTACTGTTTTTGCCGATTCGTTTACCACCAGTGGGAATACAAATTTTTTGTTAGGGCAATATGATGATCCTTACCTGGGCACCATTACCGGCAACAATACATTCCAGCTAACCGTACCAGGCAGTATAGCAGAGATACCTGCAACAGCCATTTTTGATTCGCTGTCGCTTATAGTAAGATTAAACGGGTATTATTATGGTGATACGTTGCAACCAATGAATATACAGGTAAAAGAACTGGCCACACCCATTACCTATAGTTATAACAGTAAATTATACAATACCAGTACCATTGCAACAAAAAGCGGTACACTGGGTGAAAGAAACGGCCGTATTTACCCGGGTATATTTGATTCCATTCTTATCAAGCTGGATGATACCAAAGGCCTGGAACTGTTTAACAAACTGCGATCAAGATCTGCCGAAGTAACCAGCGAAACCGATTTTTTAAATTATTTCTACGGACTTACTTTAACCACCGGCAATACGGATGCTTTTATGCTGGGTATTAATGCTGCTGCTTCGCAAATAGTCATGCGGGTACATTATCATAAAACTATCCCTTACCACGAAAAACAGTTCGTTGATTTCCCGTCCATCACTAACGATTATGCATTTAACCACCTTACAGCCGAACGTACCGGCACCGGCCTGGTGAGTAGTGGCGCCGGTATTAATATTACCGAAATACCCGCCGCACAAACCAATCATGTTGCTTTTTTGCAGGAAGGCATGAATACCTATGCCAAACTAACCTTTCCATCGTTAAGAAGTATACTGGTGGCAAAAAGTAATTATACTGTAAAGCTGATAAAGGCTGAACTGATATTAAAACCTACGCCCTTATCATATAACAACAGTATGTACCGGCTTCCGGATAGCTTATACTTATCCTCAACAGATGCCAGCAACCTGGTTGGTTATACCATTACCGACTCAACCGGCACCGCTACACAGTATGCCCGTGCTGTAGTTGATAATTTATATGGCGAAGGCACTTATTACCGGTTTAATATAACATCGTATATCAGCAGTCTTTTAAGTAACCTGGGCACCGAGCGGCAGGGATTTTTTATCCGCCAGGCCGGCGGTGTTACGCCAAATGTAAACCGGTTAGTACTATCGGAAAGAGGTAAAGACCCTTATAGTTCACAACTTTTGTTAACGGTAATGTATATCAACAAATAAATATGAGCATAATTAAAAACGTTCTGACAGGTTTATCCCTTACATGCAGTTGCACCATTCTGTACGCACAGAACATGAGTAATCCTTATTCCATCTACGAACTGGGTGATATTGATTTCAGGCATTATAACCGTACGGCGGGCATGGGACATACCGGCATTGCTTTCCAATCCAACACTTCCTTTGTTGATAATAACCCGGCTTCGATAACCTCGCTGATCAAAAGTGTTTACCTGGTGAATGTAGCCACTACCGGCAAGAGCGTAACCTATAAAGGCGAACCTATTGGCCTGGACAATAGTAACAGCAAGGATTTCTGGATAAAACGGTTTACCCTTGCATTAAAGCTGAATAATTTTTGGGCCAGCGGCATCGGTTACCGGCAGTTCAGCAATATGAATTATAAGTTTACCGGTAATAAGACCATTGAAGGCAGTAACCAGACGGTGAGCACGATATACGAAGGCGATGGCGGCCTGCATGAGTATTTCTGGACCAATGCCTTTGCTGTTGGCAAAAAGAAAAGGCTTTCGTTTGGGGTTCGCTCTTCTTTAATTGCCGGTGGTTTGAATCATTCGGAGATCATTGCCGATGCCTCACTGCCCAATACCTTTACCACCAAGATACAGGATTATGTAGGCAAGCTGCGTTTCCAGGGTGGCGTATTGTACCGCAAGCCGGTATCAAAAAAATGGGATATAGCCCTTGGCGCCACCTATGCGCCCGCTAGCAATATTACCTCGGAAAGAACAGTGACGGTTTTAGAAGGCAGCAGCGAAGTGAATAGCAACGAGTTTACCGGTAATAAGGTTTTTCATTTACCAGAGACATTTGGCGTGGGTTTATCACTCACTAAAAATAATAAAACCACTTATGCACTGGATTTTACCCACGAAGACTGGGCCTCGTTTAAAGTAAAGGAAACAGGATGGCAGTTAGTGAACAGTAACCGCATATCGGGTGGCGTAAATTTTTCGCAATTTACTTATACCCGTAACGGGCTGGTGGAGAAAAGAAATTTCCAGGTGGGTAGTTTTTTTAACCAGTCTTATTTACAAATACGGAATAAACCTATTTATGAATATGGCATTACGGCCGGCATTGGCGGTATACTGGGACAAGGTCTTTTGTATAATGTAGCACTGGAAGGTGGCAGCCGTGGTACCACACAGCAAAAACTGATCAAAGAAAATTATGTACAGCTTACATTGAGCTTTACCTATCGGGATATTTTATATACGAAGGGTAAAAAGTATGATTAACTGTGTTTCGTTCGGTAGTTTATCCTATGGTGAGTCGTCCTAAAATGTATTAGTTAAGACTTTAAGCTGTTAGTCCCAATATTTTAGACCATTAAAACTAATGTATCCGTATAGACGATTATTCTTATCATATACTGCGATAGTCTTATTGTCGTTTATTCTTATATATCTATAATACAATTCCCTACTTAAGAATATGTCAGGATTAGTAATACCTAGCGATAAACCCCAAAGAGGGCCTTTTCTAACAACAAAATGTGATGCATCGGAATCTATATCACATCTAATCTCATCATATTCATCTTGACTACTTGTGAGGTTATCAGACGGATTAGTCATTGAAGTGTTTACATAAACGATTTTCCATTTATTATTCCGTTTTACAGCATAAGCAGACTCCCACCGCAATTGATAAATCGAATCATACTCCGGCTTTATTGCTATTGTTCCTTTGAAAGTTATCAGCCCCCATTTTTTATTTTGAGCTACATACAAAAGATCATATGAACATGGAACTTTCCTTAGATTGGTAGCAAGTACTGATAAAGAATCTTCGGCGTACAACTTTTTATCCCAATCATAAGTTCCTTTAATTACTAAAAAATTCTCAAGAGAAGTCTTGGAAAACTTTATATAGTAGTTGGTTGATTTACAGTCTACTTTAACAGATTCTAATACCGCAGGTTCAAAAAACGATGCAGGTGGACTTTCTCCAAAATCGACAAGCTTACCACTTTCTTTATTATATTCATAACGATGCTTATTTAAAAAAAAATGTAACTTTTGATAGTCCCAAATAATCCTTTCATATATAACAGGAATAAGAACTTTCCCTGATTTATTTATCAATCCATACTTATCGGATTTTTTTACTACAGCTACATACTTGTCTTTTTCATCTATCCTATTTAATGCAAAAAATGCGGCAACACTATCGTATGCGGGTTTAATCAGGACTCTTTTTGTGCTATCGCAATATCCCCATTTATTATTCTTACGATAGGGTATATAGTTATAATCACTTTGTGCCAATAACGGTGAAAGTGTTTGCGATAGAAAAATGAAAAATATAACGACTTTAATTTTTTTCATGTGCGTTTTTTAAGAATAAGGTTAAATAAGCGGCATTTATTTTTAAATGCCGCTTTATAATAAGTGGAAAATATTACTAGCGACAGAAGCCAGTTTAGCTACATAAATAACTATTGACCTGCCTCATTATTCAATTGATCTACTTCATCCTGGTAAGCCTGATCCCAAATAAAGTCTAACTCAAACTTACCAGTCGAAAAAAGTTTAAAATTTAATTTGTTCCATCGACTTTTACCATCTGAAGTAATTAAGGTATGCAGTTCATGAATAATATCAGGATTGAGACTATACTCCCATACATCAATATTTTTTTTGTTGTTATCCACGTCGGTATAATAGCCTTGCCATCCAGCTACCCCCTTAACCCTTTTAATATTTAATATAGCCTCTTGCCAATCCTCTGGAATGTAATCAACTAACGATTGACCTATTTCATGATAAATTCTATTGAGCAAAGTTTCTTTTGAGTCCATTTTAAAGATTAAAAGTTGTTAAAATTTAATAATTCCGGAGGGTCAGAACCTATTTGATACCGAACCTCAAATTTAACAGGTCGTAAACTATTGCCGTCATATATTGGTCTAATATCAACTTTCACTGGCTTCCCTTGTTGTAATGCTGTCTTCCAGGTATTCTCCATAGTCTTCCAGGCTCCCAAATTTAAACTACTTTTCATTGGGAGCAGGTTTATTTGTTCTCCTGCTCCATCAAATATGCTGGCTATTAGATGGCCTCCGTGATCATCCGATAAGCCATCTTTAGAAGCCTTACATTTTACTGATTGTTGCCAGCCGTTACGGTCACGGGTTTGTAACTTGAGTTCTCCCTCTACTTTGGTTACTCTACCAATAGCATCTGTAGTATACTTATGCCCAGTATTTTTTACTTTGGTAATTGCGCTTTTCTCTGGATTATTCATTTTTTTATTCCAGTTTCTTGACGATCCGGCTTCAGTTTCGACCTCTTTTATCCCATTAACAATATTCGTTATGCTGGGCTTGTCAAAGTCTATCGCGCTTTCAAAAATCTCTTCTTCGGTATATACATGTCCGGTTCGATGGTCTACTAAATCAGTTTCTTTGACAGTATATACCTTAATGTCGTTACCGTTACGTTCCATCCCCACGACATGACGCTCATTGTTATGCTTAGCCGAAGTCAGGATTTTATCCTCATCAATCTTGCGAACAGCAAGCTTATTATCTATTGCATTCCTAAATACATCTGCCGCCGGGTGATTGGGAACGCCATCAGGTATAAAGTTTTGAAGTTCGGTAATATTCGGGCCGGTTTCTTTAATTATATCCACGCCCTTTCCCAGGTTTTTTATTTGCGAGATAACCGCCATGGCTACCTGCACACCATGTCTGCCTCCCTGGTACCAGGCCCTGTGTCCACCGGCCGTGTAATTATCAATACCCGTAACGGCGGTAAACAACTGTTTGATTTTTTCACCGTTCAGGTTTTTAATTCCCTGCCATACCGCGTCAAATGATTTTTTGGGATGACGGAAAAATTCATACCCAGTTTGCACCAGTTGTACTATGCCAGTGGCTTCATCAACTAACTGATCAGTCGCCCCTGCCGGTAGTGATGGTATTTTTATGGGACTTTTGTTGTATTCTTTTTGGGCATTTGCATCAATACCATTACTACGACTTCCGCCGTCCCATATAAATTCAGGCATCTTTGCATCGGTATAGAAATGTCGGCCTATATCATAAAAAACGGCTAAGGCTTCCAATAAGCCCATGGAAGCCTTATAAAAACGTTCGTTGTTTTCTACGACATATTCTTCCGCATCTCTTTTTCGACCAGCTGCTTTTAAGCCGGCTACTTCTGCATCAGCTTGTTTTTTTATTTCGGCCAATACCTGGCTTTGATACGGAGTCACTTTAGGATGAGGAGCTCCCAGATTGGTATAGTTTAGTTTTACATCGTATTTCCACTCACCGTTTTCAATACAGGCACCTATGGCTATGTCCGCATCTCCTGCTGTAAACGTACCATTTTGAAACTTATTTGTTTCGGCCTGTTGATCTGCCCCGGAAATTACCCGTATGCCCACATTACTAATGGTATAGTTCGTATTACCGGTTTCACAGTCGTATAAATACATCTTTACGCTACTGTGCATCCGGTCACGCAAGAACTCAAAGAGCGGGATGCCTTCTGCAATAACATACTGGTCCAGTGTCAGTTGTTTGGAAAGCTGACTCGTAGTACCATTATCACCGGTACATTGCATCGGTGTACTGGTACTGGTATTAGGGACGGCAGGACCATATTCAATATTGTAATTGGCCTTTGCTGACTCATTAGCTCTACGACTCATATCGGGCTTATAGTCCACTAATTCCTTTACCAGCGTACAGTTCCCATTCTCATCCTTGACTTGTTTTATCCTTACCGCTCTAATGGTGCCATTGGCGTCAGGCTTAGGAAGCTCCTCCTCTTTAAACTGGTAAGTAGGCTTATCATAACGTACAATCTTTTTGCCATTGATTATTTCAACTTCGTAAAACTGCGTAAACTCCGGAGGTGGTATGGTTACGGCACCAGGAGTATAGACTTGTTCCTGGATAGCTACATAACTCACCCCATTTTTAGTAAAGCCATATAAAGCCCCATTTGGATAAAGCTGCAAGTCAATTTTATTGTAAATATTAATTTTATCGTTGCTCCCAAGTTTTATAGGCACCCCTGCACTGGTGATATATACAGAAACACCCTGATATATAGCATCTAAGATCAGATCTGGCTCAGGTAGTTCGGCAGGTCCGTCATCAACCGGTCCCCAGGGAAATACAGGATCATCAAAGCCATCGGGTAGGCAAGGCGGATAATACTGCCCAGGTGGAGGCTGGGGCAGATTAGGAGAGCAAGGGTCAAAAGGGAAAAGAGGGAGTTTTGGATGTATTCCCCCGGTTCCGTCTCCTCCACTACCCCCACCTGTACCGGGAAAAGTTCCCCCAGGATTGGTGCCGCTTCCAGGACCGCTCGGAAGCCCAAAAGGATCACCTGTTTGTACGACATCACAAAAAGTCTTACAAATGTATTTGGGGTTATCCTGACTTGTCATTGGTTTGTCATCAGAGGCAGATCCAGAAGGAGGAACTACAGAATAACCTGCTCCCGGAAACTGCCCCCAGCATATTTGCAGGCAAAATTCCTCTGGTAACGAATTAATACTCTCCTCAAAACCTTCTGAGCGGGTCCCTAACTCAATATAGGCGGTCGGTTGTTCATTTGTTTGTAACAGGCTTTTGTCCTTTATCGTAAAACGGGTGTGGCCGAAAACCTGTTGATCCAATTTCATTAATATTATTGAAAGGTCATCGCCGTTTATACCCAATCCGGCTGCATGTTCGTTATACCATTTGTAATGACGACCATTCATCGTAACGGCCGTTACAGAGTCATTTTCCCAGATGGTACAGGCTAAAGCCCCTGTTACCTGTCTTAGGCCATTAGGTACCAGGGGAATTAAAACTTCTGTCCTTCCTGTTGCAGTAGTCGGATTGTTATCATCTGAAAACAACACAGATGAAGTGTTTTGCCTTGGTTTTAAAAGTATCGCTTTATCCCAAATAGCAAAGCCATTCTTTTTTACAAAAAAAGGCACCGCATCCGCATGTCTTTTCAGTTTGTTTATTATTTTAACGACCTGCGGATCTACTGGCCCGGTAGTCGAAAAAAACTTATCTGATAATTGTTTATCGGTGATAGGAATATCGGGACGCGATGGGTAGTCGTGTTTACGACAACTATTAATTACTAAAAAGAAGGATACACTTAACAGGCAGCATATTACCCCCAAAAAACTTTTACGCATTGTGGTGTTTTATTGATTAAATACTTTAAACAGTGAGTACACTATATAGCCTTCTGTTTTACAATTTCGACGACTACACATAAAACAATTACCACATTTGTTGTAGTGATTTATTCCTATCAGTAGCTTTTTTCAGATGACTCTATTAAATGAGCCTTTTATCAAGAATTTGTACGCAGAAATTTGAAAAAAATTGTGTTATTTTTTGAGTGAGTAAATTAACACACAGAATTGATGAGCCTGAATGAGGAGGTTAAAATTTTAAAATACCCGGTACGTAAGCATGAAATTCATATTAAAATCCGGCATTTTATAAGTCACCAAATGTGAGCAAATCCTGTACGATTTGGTTAGATAATTATCCTGTAGGAGTAACCTGTGTTGGGGAAGGGATAGAAACCGAAAGCCCGCAGGCCGTATACCTGTTTTAAGCGAGGAACGAAGCTTTATTACTGTGAGCCGGCCAAGGACTTGCAGTGTATAGCCCGTCCCTGTTGGTGAACAAGGCGGCCAGGCAGCAGGAGTTCACCAACAGGGACGCCCCATAAATATATTTACCGGTTTGTACCTTTTCTTTTTTGTCCCGGGATAGTATAGCCCAATTTTAACTGGAAGGTAAAGTAGGAATCATTATCCTTAGGATCACCCCTTTGTTCGCCGGGGCCGGGCCGGTAGCCATTCTCCAGCATGATGGACCTGTTGGCCAGTTGTTCGGCAATAGCAGCCTGCGCGGCAGGCAGGTGATTATAAAAAGCTGCGGGATCAATATAAGTGCCGCTTACATCATCGAGGTAATCGGTGAACAGGATGCGATGCGCCAGCTCTGCACGGATAAACAGGTTGGTTTTTATTTCGTACCGCAGACCAATACCCAGCGGTATATTTAACTGTGTGCGTTTATATTGTTTTTTACCCGGGTATTCGGCAAAGCCCTGCCCTTCGGTACGCAGTGGTTGCAGATCGTACCATTGTCCGTTTAACTGTGCCTGCGGATTAAAGTTAAACAAGCCGATACCGGCCACCAGGTAGGGCGACCAGAAAGGCGCTTTATTTTCATCGTAGTATTTTAAAAACAAAGGGTGTAGTTCAAAGGCCAGCTGTACATCGCGTACAGGACTTTTAAAACTGAGGTTACGTTCATAACGTCCCTGCGTACTGGCGGCCACATTTTGCAGGATACTATCGTACCCATGCACGGTGCCAAAAGTGGCTTCCAGTCTTACGGCCAGCCATTCCCTGTAAATAGCTGCGGCGTAGAACCCGGCGCTGGGCCGGGTAGTTTTCATAGTTAAATCTTTTAAAAAACCTTTGCCCTGTCCGGATCGTCCGCCCAGGTCGGTAAAACTGTTCATAACACCAACAGACGCGCCTGCTTCAATCACCAGGTCGTTACTGTAGTGTTTATCATCACGAAAATAATATTGCGAAAAAACCGGCTTGGCAATGATACAAATACATAATAGGCCCAATCCCCGTTTGATTGTTTTTTGCATAGTTCAGCTATGTTTAATTATTGAACCTAGCCCAGGGGAAGTAATGATGGTGTGGTATTACACGACGGACGCCGTGTTGCCTGCACCATAGGAACGGAGGAGTGAATGATAAATTGTATAATGTGAATAATTGCCGGCAATTATTTACGGTCCACATAGCTGGCCTTGAAGTATAAACAGGTATCCTGCAGGCCGCAGTCATCACATTTGGGATTACGTGCCAGGCAGATATAACGGCCATGCAGTATAAGCCAGTGATGCGCTTTATGTACCAGGTCTTTGGGAATATGTTTGATCAGCTCTTTTTCTACCGCCAGTGGTGTAGTGGCATTTTTACTGACAAGGCCTAAACGATGGCTTACCCTGAACACATGGGTATCTACCGCCATATTGGGTTGCTGATCGATAACCGAGGTAATGACATTAGCCGTTTTGCGGCCCACACCGGGTAGCTGGATCAGTTCATCCACCGTCATGGGTATATTGCCGTTAAAATTATTCACCACCTGCTGGGCCATACCAATAAGGTGTTTGGTTTTATTGTTGGGGTAGGAAATGCTTTTGATAAAAGGGAACAGTTCATCAAAAGTAGTTTTGCTTAAAGCATATACATCGGGGTACTGTTCAAAAATGGCCGGCGTGGTAAGGTTTACCCTTTTATCGGTACACTGTGCCGACAGGATAACCGCCACCAGTAACTGGTAGGGATTATCATATACCAGTTCGGTTTCAGCCTCGGGTGCAAACTCCTGGAAGTAATTAATTACAGCAGCATAACGTTCTTTGCGGGTCATGCTGCAAAGTAAATGATTTTATGGGTTATGGTTAATAGTTAATAGTTCATAGTTAATGGCTCATAGAACTATTTCAAACTTTATAAGCCTATCGTAGTAAGAACATAAGCTACAGTTGCCGCCACTACTGACTTCACGCCAGTACTGTATTTACTTTGTATTGAGGCCTTCATATCTTAAAGCTTTTCAGTATCAGAACCGGCATAGCATTAACAATGGTTTGTATATTTATGTTTCACCAATTTATGATTCTATAATTAAATCGTGAAAAAATAAAATATCCATAAACAAAATGGCAAAAACATTAGACTGGGGACCAGTTACTCCTGAAGCGGCCAATATAGAAAAAAATGAATTTATCTATATTTATAATCACGAACTTTCTAATGCTGAAAAAATTGATAGAACAATACGTTTTGTCATAGGCAGACTTAAACATTATGATACAGAATTACCTAAAGATGCCAAGCATATCATCACTATTGATACCCGTGGACAAAACTTACCAGACTTTACTTGTAAGGAAATTGAAGTGATTTTACATTCTCTATATCAGCACCCCGAGAGATTAACTATTCATATTATTAATAAGTAGCTATGTCATTTAATATTATTGCTGAAACAAGCAAAAAACTTGATTTTGAGAAATTACATCAGGAGATTTATACAGAGATTTTGAATTTTGATCTTGTGCCTATGCCCGGTTTGGGTATTAATGGTGGAGATGCTCTTGGAATATGTATCCCATTAAATAAAGCAAATAAAAATACATGGATTCAATTAAAACCGGTTCTCAAAATAC
>CAYUMH010000048.1:0-30221 GCA_964445775.1 uncultured Terrimonas sp. | reverse complement strand
TACTGGCCAACCAACAGGCCACTACCACCAATACATCGTTCGGGGATATGGACACGGCCATGGATATACCACAGCCCAAACTGGCCGATTGCGCCCCCTGGTCGTTAACAGAACAACTGGATTATGAAAAAACAGTGACGGGGATGTTTTTAAGCGGGCACCCCCTGGACCATTATTTATTTGAAAAACAACATTATGGCATCACTAATATTGTAGACCTGAACGAGTTCAGGGATAGTATATCCCTGCAAAACAACAAGGGCAAACTATTTAAACTAATTGCCCTGGTAGTAGGGGCTGATCACCGGGTGGCACAAAACGGGAATAAATGGGGACGTTTTACCTTAGAGGATTATTCGGGCAAAACGGAGATCGCTTTATTCAGGGAAGAGTATTTAAAGCTGGCCCCCTTCTTAGAACAGGGTACTGCGGTATACATCACCGGCTTTTTTAAATCGAGGTTTAACCAGGACCAGTACGAGTTTAAGATCAACACCATCAGCCTGGCGGAAACATTAAAGAAAACACAGACCAAACAAATTAATATATCGGCCCATCCACGGCATATTACCCAGCAGATGATCGACTTCATCGTGAACAACCGGCGACAAAACCCCGGCTCGGCCAGTTTCCAGTTTTATATTGCCGACCCGGCCGCAAAACTGAAGATATGTTTGCTCAGCGGTAGTAATGGCCTGGATATGAATGATGAGTTCATCAGCTTTATACAGGAGAACGATTACCTGGATGTACAAATAATACCCACGCCTGCTTAAACGGATAGAGGATAATTTATTAAAAATGAAAGTTTTACAGGACAGATTAGCGGTTAAACCAGGGTATTACAGGCAATAATGACAAGTTTTACACAACTTTCTGCCAACTATACCTGTTATTAATATCGGAATTAAATTTGTACTTCATTTACAAACAATAAAACAAATATTATACAATGGCTAAGGAATTTAACGATGCTAACTTTCAAACCGAAGTATTAGCATCTGACAAACTAAACGTAGTTGATTTTTGGGCAGAATGGTGTGGCCCTTGCCGTGCAATAGGCCCGGTAATTGAGGAGCTTGCTAAAGAATACGACGGTAAAGTAAACATCGGTAAGGTAAACGTGGATAATAACCCGCAGATATCTGTTGATTATGGTATTACCTCTATTCCTGCCATCTTATTTATAAAGAACGGTGAAGTAGTAGATAAATTAGTAGGTGCACAGCCTAAAGGAAATTTTGTGAAAAAAATTGAAGCGCATATTTAATCAGCGCTGTTCAATATATTAATAAAAAAGCTACCGGGACCCGGTAGCTTTTTTATTTGCAGTTCACCCCCTGAAACAGGCCGGTTAATGCGAGAAATTCTTTGCCGTATCCACATTGTGTTTATGCTTAAATAATATAGCAAATAAAATGGCGATCACCAAGGCGTAAACCGTAAATACCAGCCAGATACCATGCCAGTCCTTACCGGTTGATAAAGTAAAATACCTGTCGATCATCCAACCGCTTACAATACTTCCCATAATGGCGCCAAAGCCATTGGTCATCATCATGAACAGCCCCTGGGCCGATGCCCTGATCTTTGAATCGGTAGTTGTTTCCACAAATAGGGAACCGGATATATTAAAGAAGTCAAAGGCCATACCGTATACAATATTGGAGAGAATGATCATCCAGAGTCCTGTTTCGGGATTGCCAAAGGAGAACAGCCCAAAACGTAATACCCAGGCAAACATGGAAATAAGCATCACTTTTTTAATGCCATACCGTTTTAAAAAGAACGGAATGGCCAGGATGAATAATGTTTCCGAGATCTGGGAAATGGAAATGATCATCGTAGAATATTTTACCACGAAAGAATCGGCGTATTGCGGAACGTTTTCAAAGTCTTTTAAATACGTATCGCCATACATATTGGTTAACTGTAAGGCCGCACCCAAAAACATGGAGAATAAAAAGAAAAGCAACATCTTATAATTGCTCAATAAGCGAAAGGCATTCAGGCCTAATAACTCGGCTAATGAAGCATTCGGATTGGCTTCTTTCTTAGGAGGACATTTGGGTAGTGTAAAGGAATACAACCCTAATACCAATGCAAAAGTGCCGGCTATATAAAACTGGTTGGCATTAATACCATAGCCGGTAACGGCAGCTATTTTCTCTCCCAATGCTTTACCGATCTCCAGTGGCGACTGAGGATCGCTTACCAAATTTGTGATCCACATAGCCGCAATAAAACCGATTGTTCCCCATACCCTTATAGGAGGGAATACTTTTATAACGTCATAATGATTATCCTTCAGAATACGGTAAGATAAAGAGTTGGATAAAGAAATGGTGGGCATGTAAAAACACATACTTAATAATAACATCCAGAAGAAAGTGTTGGGCACATCAATAGCCGGTAATACAAAAAGCGTAATACCATACAGTATATGTAAAATACCATATAACTTTTCAGCGTTCACCCACTTATCGGCAATAATACCGATAACGGCAGGCATGATTAGTGAACCGATGCCTAAAGTAGAAAATACAGCCCCGAACTGTTCTCCTGTCCAGGATTTAAAACCAAATCCATAAGAACCTAAAGTGGTAAGCCAGGCTCCCCAGACAAAAAACTGGAAAAAACTAAGAAAAGTCAGGCGGAATTTAATATTCATACATTTTTTTTAGCTGTTAATCAGGTATATATGTTACGCAATGGTTAGCGAAAGATAGGAAAATGTATCAACCTGATAAAAATTGAAAATCCTGCTCTCCCGAGGCTGCAAAAACCTGCAGAAAGGAAAGGTTACATATGAATATTATTTAACATTTTTTTCGGGTTCTTTTTTTATTTCAGTATTATTGTGATGCTTATTAGAATTTTTTTGTAACCTAAACTATACTGCTTTGAAAAAATTTACCCTTTTACTAGCGGCAGGATTTTTGTTTTTTGGCATGCAGGTGACTTTTGGTCAAACCACACCAAAAGCACGTATAAGTGCAGAAGAGAAAAGTGCTGTTGTTGCATCAAGGAATACCCCTCCCGGTACTTTGCAACGATGTGGTACCACTGAAGCCTACGAACAACTATTCAAACAGAACCCTGCCTTTAAAGCACAATTTGAAGCCAACCAGCGCAGGCTGGCCGAAGTTTCCAGGCAAAGAAGGGAAACCTCCAGGGTTACTGCCCTCGAAGATACCGTAGCAGTGGTAATACACGTTATTGGTAGTGCCGCTTTACAGGCTCAGGTAACCGATGCCATTTTACAATCGCAAATCGACACCCTGAATGTTGACTATAATGGTAAAAATGCTGACAGTGTTCGTATACCTGCTGCTTTTAAACCTGTGTATGGCAAAATGGGTATTACATTTATTTTAGCCAAAACCGATCCCAACGGCTTTCCCACAACCGGCATTGAACGCAGAACCAATAGTATTACGTTCAGTTCCGGAACTGCCGACAATGCAAAACGTACGGCCAATGGTGGTTTAGATGCCTGGGACGGTACTAAATATTTAAACCTATGGGTTGCTGAACTGACCGGCGGTTTATTAGGTATCTCGGTATTTCCCGGCGACCCGCGTCCCTTAGCGTTACACGGTTTTTTATGTGATTATCGTGCTTTTGGCTCAAACGCCAGTTACCTTTATCCTGAGTACAACAAGGGAAGAACTACTACCCATGAATTAGGGCATTTTTTAAACTTACGTCATATCTGGGGTGATGATGGCACTGGTGCTAATCGCGATGTATGCGGATCTACAAGTTGCGACGGGAGCGATTTAGTAGCCGACACACCGAACCAGTGTATTATGAATTTTGGTAACCCGGATCCTACAGGTGTTGGTGCTGTTAAGACCGATGTTTGTAGCCCCGCTGCACCCGGTGTCATGTACCAGAATTTTATGGATTATTGTAATGACATTGCGTTGGTAATGTTTACCAAAGGACAAAACACCCGTATGGAAGATGCTTTCAATTCTCCTGACCGGGGTCCGTTGTTGTCATCCCTGGCTTATAATCCTCCACCTCCGGCCGCAGGTAACGATGCCCGTATTTCTGCTATTATTACACCTGCCAACGGTTCTACTTTTGCCTGTGGCAGTACGGTAGCACCGCAGGTAACCATTATGAATATGGGTAGTAATGCCTTATCCAGTGCAGCTATTGTTGTAAGAATAAATGGTACAGCTGTTGGCACTCCGTTTGCCTGGACAGCAGGTACACCTCTTACCCAGGGACAATCGGCAAATATTACCTTACCCGTAATAACTTTACCCAGCGGCACATCGGTAATTAAAATTCATTCTACCTTACCCAATAACCTTGTAGATGCCAACCCGGTCAATGATACCTCAACCGTATCGGTAACCAGGGTTGATCCGCAGGCATTACCTGCATCCAATGATTTTGAGACCGTATTTTTAACCCCTGGCTTTAGCATTCGTAATCCTGATAATGATGCATTATTATGGGACTGGGTGACTCCAGGAAGCGGTGGTGCCGGCACCAATTCTGCCTTCGCTGATAACTATAATGAGGATGCGGTTGGCACGGTTGATGATTTCCTTACACCGACATTTTTAAACACAGGTTTGTTAGCAACTGATTCTATTTATCTGTCATTTGACCTTGCATATAAATTCTATGCAGATATTTTCGGCAGTATTTCAGATGAATTACAAATACTGGTAACCAACAACTGTGGTGCGAGTTATACTACCCTTTTTCAAGGTACAGGTAATGCCATTGCTTCAGGAAGTTCAGGAAGTTTCTTTATACCTACTCCTGCCGATTGGAGAAAAAGAACATTTGCTATTGGCCAGAACATCTTCGCAGGTGGTAATTTCCAGTTTGTGATCAGGAATGTAAATAACTGGGGAAATGTAATGTGGATAGACAATATTAATGTTGCCTTAAAACCACGTAAAGACCTGCAGGCAAGTGCCATTACCAGGCCGGCAGTTACAGAATGTGCTTCTACCTTTGCCCCCACATTTACCGTACGTAATAATGGCGGACAAATCATTACGGCATTTAAAGTAGGTTACTCTTTAAATGGTGGTACAGCAGTAGAAGTTGCCGTAAACCAAACCCTGGCACCCGGTGCAGCTTATACACATGTATTCCCCGTTATTACCTTCCCGACCGGAACAAACAGTATTCGCTTCTATGGTATTGACCCACTATCTGCAGAAGGCGGTACTGACGGTACACCTGCTAATAATGAAATAACAAGAAATTTTGTTGTTCCGGCCAAACAGGTAAATGTTAGCGAAGGTTTTGAGGGAGCTGCCTTCCCGCCTGCCAGTTGGTTACGTATTAATGCCGACAATGGCCTTACCTGGCAAAGAGTGAATGTAGGAAAAGGAAGTAGTTTTTCTGCGTCTGTAAACAACTATAATTATTCTACTGCTTCATATTTGTATGACATTTTGCAAACACCGATTATTAGAACAGATGGAGCAGATTCTGTGATTATTAGCTTTGATGTAGCTCACCAGGTTTATCAGGATGCCGGTGGTACTTCAGCAGATTCATTATTTGTTAGAGGTTCTAAAAACTGTGCAACTACATTTGAACATATATATGGAAAAAGAGGAACAACGTTAGCGACTAAATCACCAGGAACTGAAGAGGAATTCATCCCTACACCTAATGACTGGAGGAGAGAAAGAGTTGTGTACGATCTTACAGCAGTGCCGGCTACAGAAACAATTTTTCAATTTGTAAATGGTAATGCATATGGTAATAACATTTATATTGACAATATCAATATAGAGCCTAAGTTTAAACGTGATTTAAAAGTGGAGGCCATTGAACCGCCTGTAGCCTGCGGAACCAATTATACGCCTACTGCAGTAGTTCGTAATAATGGTACCAATACAATTACCGGCTTTAAAGTGGCTTATACAGTTAACAACGGCACACCTGTTGTAACAACAGTAACCGGTGTTAATCTCCTGAAAAATACGACCATGAATGTTGCGTTAACCGCAGCAACACTGAACGCAGGTAGCAATGCCATTAAAGTGTACAGCTTTGATCCTATAGGAGATGGCGCCATTGTGGGCGACCAATACCTGGTAAATGATACCATTACCAGAACAGTGGCCACCGCTACTACTATACAAAACAGTATTGTACAAGGGTTTGAAGCTACTACCTTCCCGCCAACAGGCTGGACCATCGGCAACCCTGATGGTGCACTTACATGGGCAAGATCGGGCGCAGGTAACAACAGTACCGGTGCTGCGTTCTTAAGAAACTTTACATATTACAGTAATGGCCAGAGAGACGGTTTATTCTCTCCGGTACTGGAATACAGCCAGGCCGATTCATTAACCCTGACCTTTGATGTATCTGCCACTAAAATTGATTACGCCGATCCGGCAACCACCGCTTCGGACACACTTGAAGTATTAATTACCAAAGACTGTGGTAACACTTATACCTCTGTATACAAAAAATGGGGTAATACGCTGCAAACGGTAGGTAACGCCAATACCGGTGGACAGTTTACAGAATACACCCCGAACGGCTCTTATTTATGGAGAACCGAAAAAGTAAACCTGGCACCTGCTGCCGGCGCTACAACCGGTAACCTGCAGGTGGTATTCCGTAACACCACCAACAACCGTAATAATATTTTTATTGACAATGTAAATATTACGGCCAGGACCTTACCGGAAAGATTAAAAGCCGACGGGTATATTGTTTCTCCAAGTCCGTTTACCACACAGTTTAAGGTTTGGTTTATACAGGCCCCAGCCGATCTGAAATATGTATCGGTTTACAACTCCTCCGGCCAGCGGGTTTGGAGCAAGGAGTACAGCAATAACACCTCCAATGTTTTACAGGTAGACTTAACCGGAAAACCAGCCGGCACCTATATTGTAAGAATGGGTTATGGTGGTAAGGAAGTAGAAACCAAAATTGTAAAAACAAACTAATTAACCTTCGCTGTTAATAGGAAAACCTCCCGAACTATCGGGAGGTTTTTTTGTTTTATGGGTGTACCTTTGCACCATCTATTTTTACACATATGGCACAAATATCATCCGCAACAGACAATATAAATCTTTCCCTGTCACATCCCGGGCTATCCGCTATTGCTGCAAAAGTGGCACAGGGTACCCGTATTACCGATGAAGATGCCTTATTGTTATTTGAGGAGGCCAGCCTGCCTTTTGTGGGAAGTCTGGCTAATGCCATTCGTGAAAAAATGCATGGCGATGCCACATATTTTAACCGCAATTTTCACATTGAGCCTACCAATGTTTGTTTATATACCTGCCATTTTTGCTCCTATAGCCGTGTATATGCCCACCGTGATGAGGGTTGGGAACTGAGCCTTGCCCAGATGATGGACATTGTAAAAAAATACGATGGCAAACCAGTTACAGAAGTGCATATTGTGGGTGGTGTACACCCTAAAATGAACCTGGAGTTTTTTGCCGAATTATTACGCATGATCAAGGCGCACCGCCCGGAATTACATATAAAAGGCTTTACAGCTGTGGAGCTTGATTATATGTTCCGGAAAGCCAAAAAAACGGTGGCCGAAGGCATGCAATATTTACACGAAGCAGGCCTGGATTCATTACCTGGTGGTGGCGCCGAAATTTTTCATCCCGATGTACGTAACCAGATATGCGCCGACAAAGTGGATGGCGATGGCTGGTTAGCCATACATGAAGCAGCTCACAACCTGGGTATGCACAGTAATGCCACTATGCTCTTTGGTCATATTGAAAAATACGAACACCGTATTGATCATATGCGCCAGTTACGCAATATGCAGGACAGGACAAAAGGCTTCAATACTTTTATACCGCTGAAATTCAGGAACGGTGATAATGACATGAGCCACGTGAACGAAACCAGCCTGGTGGAGGATATGAAAATGTACGCCATTGCCCGTATTTACCTGGATAATTTTCCGCACATGAAAGCCTACTGGCCTATGCTGGGCCGTCAAAATGCGCAGCTATCCCTGTCATTTGGCGTAAACGATATTGACGGTACCATTGACGATACCACCAAAATATACTCCATGGCCGGCTCGGAAGAGCAAACACCTGCCATGAGTACTGCCCAATTGGTTACATTAATTAAACAGGCACGCCGCCGCCCGGTTGAACGTGATACCTTATACAATGTGATCAGGGATTATAATGACATTGATATCAAGGAAATTGAAACCAACCCTTTACTGAACTAAACGATCATTTACCGTAAACATTTTTATGATGTAGCCGGCTGCAGTACTACTATCAGCCTGGTTGCGTCGCACACTTGTACGCCTTTCTCTCTATTCATCTATTTGAATAAACCCTACAGTGTTAAAAAGTTAATACAAAACAGGTGTACATAACACGTTGTATACATGTAATAAAATCCTTACCAAGCTGTTGTATACAGCTGCTCATTAGCAAACTGAACGATGCAGTGTGCGACGCAACGATAGCCGATCAGTATTACTACAGTTGACTAAAAATAAAAAAGCCGGACCCTGGAGTCCGGCTTTGCTTATAAGTTATATTGTTTTCTTAAATACTGAACGCAGTTTCCACAATCTCTTCCTGCTCCTGTTTGTGAATTTTTGCATAACCGGTAGCCGTAGAAGCCGATGGCTGACGACTGATAACACCGTAGTTAATGCTCTTTAAATTCATTTGCAAGAAAGAAGCAGCCCCCATATTCAAAGGCTCTTCCTGTACCCAGAACCAGGTAGCTTTATTATATTTAGCCTGTAAAGCTTCTAATTGTTTGGCCGGTAAAGGATATAATTGTTCTACACGTACCAGGGCCACATCTTTACGGTTATCTTTTGCCTGGCGTTCGGCCAAATCATAATATACTTTACCGCTACAGAATAATACCTTGGTCACATCGCCTGCATTATCTACAAAAGCGTCATCTATTACTTCTTTAAATCCGCCTTGTAAAAACTCCTCTTTACGGGAATAAGTACCGGTATGACGCAGGTTGGCTTTAGGTGAAAAGTTAATTAATGGTTTACGGAAATTCCAGGCCAATTGACGGCGCAATGCATGGAAGAAGTTGGCAGATGTTGTAATATTGGTTACTACCATATTATACTCGGCACACATTTGTAAAAACCTTTCCATACGGGCACTGCTATGTTCAGGTCCCTGTCCTTCATAACCATGTGGCAATAACATTACCACACCATTCATGCGGTTCCATTTTTGCTCACCGGCTGCAATAAACTGGTCAATGATAATTTGTGCACCATTGGCAAAATCACCAAACTGTGCTTCCCATATTACCAGTGCATTCGGGTTGGCCATGCTGAAACCATACTCAAAACCCAATACACCATACTCGCTCAGGAATGAGTTAAAAATGCGGTACTTACCCGCGTTCTCGCCCAGGCGGCTTAAACGGTTATAGTCCGTTTCATTATTCTCATCTACCAATACGGCGTGACGATGGCTGAACGTACCACGGCAAACATCCTGTCCGCTCATACGTACATCCTTACCTTCGGCAACAATACTGCCATAGGCCATTAACTCGCCCGAAGCCCAGTCCAGTTTTTGCTCCGTATCAAATAATTTTATTTTATCCTGAATAATTTTTTCAACTTTTCTTAATGGCTTAAAACCTTCAGGCCATTGCATAATGCCGGTAAATACCTGGTTAAATGCTTCTTCGCTAATGGCTGTAACTGGGGATGTTTCAAAATCCTCACCTGTAGCTTTTACCATATTGCGCCACCACAGTTCGGGTTGCTGATAGGTATAGGGTAAAGGCTTTTGTTTTACTTCATCCAAACGGTCCTGCAGGTCGGCCCAGAATTTCTTCTCCATTTCCTTGGCCAGCTCCTGTACATCTTTTTCACCATGATCGATCAGGTATTTTACATACACTTCCCTTGGGTTAGGATGTTTATCGATCAGTGAATATAAAGTAGGTTGTGTGAATTTTGGGTCATCACCTTCATTGTGGCCATGTTTACGATAACATACCAGGTCAATAAACACATCGGAGTGGAACTCGCTCCTGAAACGGGCCGCAATTTCGGCACACTTCACCACCGCTTCAGGATCATCACCATTAACGTGTAAAACCGGGCTTTGTACCATGGCCGCCAGTGATGTACTGTAGTCAGAGCTACGGGCATCATCAAAATCAGTAGTAAAACCAATCTGGTTATTAATAACAATATGTACCGTACCACCAGTGTAATAACCGGCTAGTTTTGACATTTGTAATATTTCATACACAATACCCTGACCAGCTACCGATGCATCACCATGAATTAAGATAGGTAATACGCTTTCGTACACTTCATCATGTAAAGTGTTGGCACTGCTGCGGGCAAAACCCAATACAACCGGGTCCACTGCTTCCAGGTGCGAAGGGTTGGGCATTAATTTTAAATGGATAGTATCGCCTGCAGGTGTTTCAATTTCGCTGCCAAAGCCCATATGATATTTCACATCACCACTTCCCATGGTCTGGTCAACTGCGCCGGTACCTTCAAACTCACTGAATATTTGTGAGTAGGTTTTACCCATAATATTAGCCAGTACATTTAAACGGCCACGGTGCGCCATACCAATTACCACTTCCTTTACACCATTGGCGGCAGATTGATTAATTACCGCATCCAGAGCAGGGATAGTAGATTCACCACCTTCCAGTGAAAAACGTTTCTGGCCTACATATTTGGTATGCAGGAACTTTTCAAACATTACGCCCTGGTTGATCTTTTCCAGGATACGTTTTTGTTTATCAATAGGCAGCGGGTTAATGAAATTGCGTTCCATTTCATTGGTAAGCCAATCCACTTTTTTCTGGTCGCTGATATATTTAAACTCAATACCCACATGGCCGGCATAACATTTTTGCAGGTGTGCTAAAATATTTCTCAGGCTGGTAGTTCCCAGCCCTATCAGGTTGCCGGCAAAAAAATTTTTATCCAAATCGGCATCGGTAAAGCCGAAAAAGCTAAGATCAAGATTTGCTCCACGGTCTTTACGCTGGCGGATGGGGTTGGTATCTGCCAACAGGTGTCCTTTATTCCGGTAGCCTAAAATAAGGCGGTAAGCGCCCAGTTCTTTCTTCCACTCAACACCATCAGCAGTTAAAGCGGTGCCGTTGGTAGCCGCCGGTGCTGCAGTTGCAGCATGACCGTTCTGGCGGGTAGTACCCTCCAGTCCCTGGCTTACGGCAAAATCAAAACCCTCAAAAAATTTGCGAAACTCAACATCAACGCTTTCCGGGTTACCAGAAAACTCTTTATACATATTTTCAATAAAGGCCGGCGAAGAGTTGGTGATATACGAGAAATCTTTCATTTTGGAGCAATTTGTATAATATCAATTTGTACCTGCAAATATCGATGAAAACTCTTGCTTAAACAACTCTATAATAGTTAAATAGCTATTATTTTTTAACCCTTTTTTGTCTTTTTTAACAAGAAAGTCTTTGCAATCGTTCCCGAAATTTTACCTCCCGTTTCCAAGCGCTTATCACAAGCTTTTCCTATCCATTGCTTAAAATATCGTAATTTTGTAAATCTGGTGAAAATATGGGGTGGTGAAAAAAAATGTACTTTTCTTGTGGAATTCTGATAAAAACCCCTACCTTTGCCGTCCAAAATTTAGATTATGGCTAATCACAAAGCTACAAAAAAGGATACTCGTCAAGCAGCAGCGAGAAATGAGCGTAACAGATATTACGGTAAAACTACCCGTAATGCTATCAGAGACCTGAAAGCTGTTTCTGGTAAAGAAGCTACTGACAAATTACCTGAAGTAGCCAGCATGATTGATAAATTAGCTAAACGTGGCGTAATCCACAAAAATAAAGCGGCTAACTTAAAAAGCAAGTTAGCTAAACATGCTACAGCTGCTCAAGCTTAATCATACTTGACCGGGTTAAAATATTAAAAGAGGGGAAATTCCCCTCTTTTTGTTTTTATTTTTTTCCTGTGTTGCTGTTTCCTGCTTAATCGAAAACAGGTCCTATGGTATTAGATTACAGTAAGTTGTGCTAAAACTGTTTACTGTCCTACCAGTTCGTACAGGATCTTTTCGCCTTCCACCACTTCTTTGTAATATTTACCATCCGGAGTTAAGAACAGCTTTTCGCCTTTAATGACCACCGCTTTCGAGTTCTCAGGAAGGTCATTTATACGGTCGCCTATTTCAGGTTCTTCCACCGTTACGGCATCGGTTTCATCAACGGCAGCAGTGCCGGTATTTAATACCCCATCGGTACCCACTACTTCGTACCGTAATTTACCTTTATCATCAATATACTCGCTGTAATAAGTACCATCCAGTTCATAATACTTTTCACCATTCATTACTTTAACTGCCGCTTTGGGCGGTAATACAGTAACTGTAGCTCCTAAAGGCGGGGCCACTACTTCATACTCTTTATCCATTTGCCTGTAATACACATTATTATAGTAATAGTAAGGAACAGTACCCATCATAAAAGTGCTATACCCTACCGGTAAAATACCTACCCTTATACCAAATGGCGGCGTAACTACCTGTAGCGAGGTTCCCATCGGGCGATAAAAATAGCCGTGCTGGTAGCGATAGCCCATACCGCCAAAGTTGATGGAAACAAAGGGCCTGTTATAGGCATAAATACGCGGAGCATAATGCCTCACCATTACCGGGGGACGATGATAAACTGTTACCCGTCCTCTACTGCGGGGGTAGTACCTGCGTTGTGCCTGGGCATCGGCAACAAAAAGCAATAAGGCCACACTGAAAAAAACCGGTAAGCTGTATTTGTAATTTTTTATCATAAATAATAGGTTTATCATTATGACGGCCAAGGAACAAAAAGTTTACAAGAGCTTTCGTTAACGTTTAGTTATTTAACCAATGTTTTTGCCTGTGCGGCCATGCAGGTAGCCAGGTCAAAAAATTGTTGTTGCTGGGTTTCGTTAAGGGCAATTTCTATATCCTTACCATCGCGGCCTTTGATGGTTATTTTCTGCACTTTTTGTTTGGTAAGGCGTTGTAAAAATGAAGGTATCACCGTAGCCGTATTACGACCAACGGCATGAAAATCGCCATCACAATTCATGGTACCATTATTCCGCAGTGTAAACTTTTGTTTACCATCGGCAAATAAAATAACGGCACTGGTATTACTGTCAAAACATTTATCCCCCTTGGTGGTGGTGATCAGGAAATCTATTTCGGTTTTGGTAGCATCGATAGTAAATGTGGCGCCATTAACGGCAATAAAGCCGGTGGATAGTTTTTCCTGTTTGGAATAAGTGTCAATATCCTTAAACAGGTTACATTCCTGTGCTTTTATACCGGTTGTCAACAGTATAGTTATTGCTAATAATGCTATTTTATTCATGATTGTAATTTAAAAGGAAAAATTAAAAAGTAAAAACTTCTTGCTAAATGTAAAAACAACTACTGTAAATAAGACTCTAAACATGCATAAAAAGTTGTTTTAACGGCAATTTTACATTTGTGGTGATCATTTTACTACCAGCTCCAGCCCCCTGATTGAGCTGATGTTGCAACAGCCTGCCCTCACAGCATTGTGGTGGGCTCCGTTCATCTTTCTGTTCGCTCATCATCATCGGGTGATGCTTAGCTATTTACTATTAATACAGTCACCTCAATCACAAATATTAAATCAACAATAGTAAATCTTAAATCACTACATCCTACATCGGCAAATGGGTGAGGGATGGAAGCGGCACCCTTTTGCGCAGGGCAGCCGATGGGGGATGGGGCAAAAGATACAGCGGACAGCCCGGCCCCGTGCAGGTAATTGTGTGCTGGCTCTGCGCCCGGGTTGCCTGCAGGGGGACACCCCCAAACCTTATACCACACACCTCATACCCTATACCCTATACCCTATACCTTATTCCCTATACCTTAATATAAATCCGTCTTTTGTCCAGCACATAACAGATGGCCCACATGAAGGTAATAACGCAAATGGCATATACCAGCGACCCGTTTTCGGGTGCGCCCGGAATATGTACCAATACTTTTTTGTACAACCAGTTCCAGGGGTTGGTACCATCGGGCAGTTTTATAAGGGCCAGTCCCTTTGGCAGAAAAGCGCTGAGTGCAAAAACAAACAAGGCATTTTTGCCGAACACATCGAAGAAACGGGCCAGGCCGCCTCTTATACCTTTAACTTCTATTAAATAGATCATGGTGGCAATGGTCATAATAGCCAGGCCGGTAGTATAAACCGTATAGGAGCTGGTCCATATTTTTTTATTAATAGGGAAAACCGTATCCCAGCAAAAGCCGGTTACCAGCAGGGCCACCGACATAACAAACAAGCCGGTTATCATAGGAAATAAGTGACTATTACCCGATGCCGCGGCCTGCACCTGTTTTGATTTTTGCTGGATATAGTAGCCCACCAGGTAACCAAACACTACCTGTACAATCGCCGGCAATGTACTTACCAGGCCTTCGGGATCAAAAGCCCCCCCCTCCCCTTTATAAATATGTGCTTTTCCCAAAACAATGATGTCCCAGCGGGTACCAAACCAACCAGCCAGGCTGTATGGATCGGTTGGGTTACCATAAATACAGATTATCCAATACGCCAGTAAAAGAACAAGCGACACAACAAATACCCTGGCCGGTTTAATGTAGTAGACCAGGATGGCCGCAAAAAAATAACAGATGGCAATTCGCTGCAGTACGCCCATGATACGCACCCCGCTTTCGGGATTTTCGGGATTGACCCATTGGCGAAAAACCAGTTCGCCCTCGGACCAGCGGAAAAAAGGCCACCAGTTTAAAAACAGCCCGATCAAAAAAATAAGCAGGGTTCGTTTAATTACTTTTTTCCAGAAGATGGCATCGCCCTGGGCCTGTAAGCGGGGCATAACAAAAGCCATGGCATTACCTACGGCAAACAAGAAGAAGGGGAATACCAGGTCGGTGGGCGTTAACCCATGCCAGGGAGCATGTTCCAGGGGATCGTAAATATGTGACCAGCTACCGGGATTGTTTACCAGGATCATCAGGCAAACGGTAGCGCCTCTGAAAACATCGAGCGAATAAAAACGTTGCTGCGGCATGGGGCTATTTTAAGTATTAAATGTAATACATTAAAACGCTAATTTTATGCTTATAATATTGAATTTTACTTATTTGCGGTTATTTGCAGCAGACCTTTACAGGGGCCGGTAAATACCCGCCAACCTCGCAGATATGAGCAACGTTTTTATACATCCCACTGCCGTAATTGATGAAGGTGCCAGGATTGGGGCCGGCACCAAAATCTGGCATTTTTGTCATATAAGCGGTACCAGTGTGCTGGGCAACAATTGTGTTGTGGGACAAAATGTATTTGTTGATAATGAGGTGGTGATTGGGAATGGGGTAAAAATTCAGAACAATGTGTCGGTTTATAAAGGGGTAATTATTGAGGATGATGTGTTTTTAGGGCCATCGATGGTTTTTACCAATGTGATCAACCCAAGAAGTTTTATTGAGCGGAAACAGGAGTTTAAGCCAACGCTGGTAAGAAAAGGAGCCAGTATAGGGGCCAATGCTACCATTATATGTGGCTGTACAATAGGTAGTTATGCATTAATAGGGGCAGGTGCGGTGGTAACACATACGGTGGCCGATTATGCCCTGGTTGCAGGTAACCCCGCCAGGCAAACAGGTTGGGTAAGCCAGGCAGGTGGTAAGCTGGATTTTAATGTGGAAGGAATTGCCCTTTGCCCACTAACTGGTATACAATATGTTATGCAAAACGGGACCGTTTGCACAGCTCAAAATCCCTGACAAAGAATTTATAATTCCTTCAAAATCTGTTATTATTATTATTTTACCAGTCACATACTTCACATATATTTGCACATTCTTAACCCAAGCTTATGCCTGGGCTATTTGTTAAACCATTATTTATTTTGTATCCAGAATTGATTATTCTATATGGGCCTCCACCTAAGCCCATTCATGTCCCAGGTACTAAAACCCGGGGAATAATTAATTTTTACTCAGCCCCTCTTTATCTGCAAGCGGATAACGCATGATATATTGCTGACAGCAACATATATGCTTTAGTATTGCTATGTTTAAAAAGGAAGAGTAACTTACAAATAAAGTAATAAAAACTACTTGGTCGCAAAAAACAACTGTGACTGAGGTGGCGAAGCTCTGCCACAATATAGCTGTGACAAAAAAATGGTATGCCATATATTGCCGGCCCCGATGGGAAAAAAAAGTAAATAAACTACTTGCGGAAAAAGGTATTGAGAGCTATTGTCCCCTGAATAAGATAAGACGCAAATGGAGCGACAGGATTAAGGTTGTAGAGGAACCCTTGTTTAAGTCGTATATATTTGTGCAGGTAGATGAAACAGAACACACCGACGTACGCAGGGTTTTGGGCGTTATTAATTTTGTGTATTGGAATGGCAAGCCGGCAGTGGTGAAAGATAAGGAGATACAAGCCATCAAGGCCTTCTTGAATGAGCATGAAAATGTAATGATCTCGCCGCTTGAAATATCGGTAGGTCAGAAAGTAAAAATTATTGCCGGTCCTTTAATGGATAATGAAGCTGAGGTACTCGATGTAAACAGGAAAACGGTGAAGGTGGCAATTAATAGCCTGGGCTATCAATTGGTAGCTTATATAGATAAAACGAAAATTGACAATATTAAATAATCGTTGAAAAATATATACATGAAAAGTGTTTTTTACTGGAGTATGTTGCTGGGAGTTATTTTAGTAACTTCCTGTAATGTTGAAAGGCGTTTGCCAAACTATTTGCAACACGTGAATGATTCGACCATTTTGCGTGATGTAAAGATTCCGGAATTGAAGATCCAGAAAAATGACATGTTGAATATTATCGTCTACAGTTCCAGTACCAACAGAGAAGTGGCTGATGAAATTTATAATTTACCCAACAGAGCACAGTTACAGGGAGGCGGACAAGCAACTGCCGGCAATATCAACACATTCCTGGTTGATGTGAATGGTAATATTGATTACCCCGAGGTTGGACTGATACATGCGGAAGGCATGACCCGTTTACAGTTGCAGGATACAATAAAAGCAAAAATTAATGCACAAAAAGAGATGCTAAATAACCCTCAGGTTGCTGTAAGGTTTCAAAATATAAGAGTATTGGTAATGGGAGAAGTAAAACAGCAGGGACCAATTTCGATCCCAGGGGAAAGAGTAACCATTTTAGAGGCAATAGGACTGGCAGGTGGTACTACTGATTATGCAATACGTCAAAAAGTTAAAATAGTAAGAGAGATTGATGGAAGAAGGGAAATGGGTTATGTAGACCTATCGTCAAATGATCTGTTTACATCTCCTTATTATTCTCTGATGCAAAATGATGTGGTGGTTGTAGATCCGATCCCAAGGAAAACCCGTAACCTGATACAGAGCGAGGTGATGCAACAACTTGGATGGGTGATATCTATTGTCACTACCGCGTTATTAATCTATAATGTTTTTAAATAACTACCGTGAACCCGGATATCAACGACAATTTTACAATACCAAAAGAAAGCGGCATTAAAAGTATTGACAACTCCTTAAGTGTTAAGGAGCTGTTTTATAAATATATACGTTTCCTGCCTTTTGTGGTTTTATCAGTAGCTATTGCTTTATTGGTGGCATATACTTATTTGCGTTACGCACAACCGACTTATAGTTCCACAGGCGTAATACAATTGGATATAAAAACGAATAAAACAAACGACGACAAAGTAGAAGATCTTTTATATGGAACAGGAAAGGCTCAGAGTCTGCAAAGTCAATTAGAGATAATAAAGTCCAAAGCCCTGATGGAAAGGGTCGTTAACCGGTTGGAATTACAACTTAACTATACCGCTATTGGTCGCATCCGGTCTGAAAATATATATAAAAGAAGTCCTTTTTATTTAAGGATTCATGAACTACAGGATTCTGCCAGTGGCTTTTCCTACAACCTAAAATTCAGTTCACCCGAACAGTTTGAAATTGCCAAACTGAATATAGTTTCTTCGGTAGGAAAAACTTTTACCACTGCACACGGAACCTTCAGTATTGAATCTTTATCACCTATTGCACCGGGCTCCGAGTTTCAGGTAGACTGGATACCAACAAAGGCAATAGCCGGGTCTTATGCCAGCGCATTAATGGTTGCACCAAAGGCGGGAAGTAACAGTTTGATGTTAACATTAGAGTCATCAAACCCATATCTTACGGCTGATATTATTAATAGCGCAATGGTTCAATATGATTCTTTAACAATTGAACAAAACAACTTTTCTACTGACCAGATGATCAGTTTTATTGACATCAGATTAGATACGTTAAAGAAAGAGTTAGATGAGTTACAGGCAAAGGTGATTGAATACAGGTTAAAGACAAATCTGATTGCTGATGCCGGAACCATGACCAGCAGTTATTATTCCAGCATTAAGCTTACCGAAGAAAAAACCGTTGAAGAACAAGCGAAGCTTTTTTCTATTGACTTGATTGAAAATTATCTTAAAGATAAAAACAATGAGTATAAAAGAACAGTTTCGCCTTCAACATTAGGATTAGTAGACCCCAGTTTAAGTACTTTAATACTGAATTATAATAATGCCCAGATTAGCAGACAGACACTTATTGAATCCAATATTCCCGGAAATCACCCTTCAGTAAAAGAAGCTGATGGTTTGATTGAAAAAAACAGGATAATGATCCTGGAAAACCTAGGTAGCTTGAAAAAATCAATTACCGCCGGAATCAGGGAAATAGAGAAAAAGAACTCCTTAAGTCAGAAACAATTACATGAGTTACCCGAAAAACAGAAAGACCTGCTTGGACTGGAAATGCAGGTTACCACTAAACTGGCTTTATACGAGTTACTTGAAAAAAGAAGGGAAGAGGCTTCAATCAGTCGTGCATCTACTATATCCTCTTCAAAGATTATTGATGAAGCCAGCATTTCATTAACCCCCATAAAGCCTAATAAATCCACTATCCGGATAATCGCCATCATTATTGGTATACTGATACCGGTATCTATCATACTGTTATTAGAAATGCTTAATGATAAAATTAACTCCAAAAATGATATTACCCGTGTAAGTAATGTACCCATCCTGGGAGAAGTAGGGCGCTCATCTATTGGAAAAACATTGGTTGTAAGTAAAACCAGCCGTACGATGGTTGCCGAGCAGTTTAGAACAATCCGCTCCAACTTACAATACATAATTAACGGCATCCAGAAGCCCGTAATTATGATTACGTCTTCTTTTAGCGGAGAGGGTAAATCATTTATTAGTACCAATCTTGGCGCCGTATTAGCACTATCAGGAAAAAAAACCATTATACTAGAGTTTGATATTCGTAAGCCCATGTTGTTAGCAGGACTGGGAATGGTAAAAAAACCTGGCATCAGTAATTTTATAGTGGGTAAAGCTTCTTTAGATACACTTATTTTACCGGTAGCGGATACTGAAAACCTATTTGTATTGCCATGCGGGCCCATTCCTCCGAATCCCTCTGAGCTATTATTAGATTCAAAGATTGACGAAATATTCACTTACTTAAAAGCTAATTTTGATATTATAATCATTGATACCGCCCCGGTAGGAATAGTAAGTGACGCACTGACTTTAGGCAAATACGCTGACGCCTCTTTTTATATTACCCGTCAGGGATATACTTACAAAAAACAAATCAACATTATTAACGACCTGTACCAGAAGAAAAAGATACCCAAAATGTCAGTTATTGTAAATGATATTACGGCTGGCCACGGATACGGCTATTATGGGTATGGTAAATATGGTTACAGCTATACCAAAAACGATTATTACGCACAAGAAACAGAGAGTAAACCATTGTTAAGAAGGATACTTGATACGATCAATCCGTTAAAATGGTTCTCCAATAAATAGAATTAAAAATGAACATACTGGTAACCGGCGGAGCCGGTTTTATAGGCTCTAACTTAGTAAAGGCTTTGGTAGCCAACGAAGCGGTAAACATGGTACGTGTTTTAGATAATTTAAGTACAGGCTCAAAAGATAACCTGGCGACAGTTATTGACAATCCGAAAGTTGTATTTATTGAAGGCGATATACGGGACTTTAACACCTGTCTGCAAGCTTGTGAAAACATTCAGGCTATCTCTCATCAGGCTGCCCTGGGTTCAGTACCTCGCTCTATACAAGACCCCATCACAACTAATAATGTAAACATTGGCGGCACCTTAAATATATTTACTGCGGCTAAAGAAAAAGGTGTGGGTCGGATTGTTTACGCTGCCAGTTCTTCTACTTATGGCGACCATCCCGGTCTACCCAAAGTAGAAGATAAAATAGGCAACCCCTTATCCCCCTATGCCGTGACAAAGTTTGTAAATGAATTATATGCACGTGTATATGCCAGTGTATATAATTTACCTTCAATAGGGTTACGTTACTTTAATATTTTTGGGCCTTTTCAAAATCCCAAAGGCCCTTATGCTGCCGTAATTCCTCTTTTTGCACAGGCATTGATAAATAACCAGGCGCCGCATATTAACGGCGATGGTTCGCATAGCCGCGACTTCACTTTTGTTGATAACGCGGTACAAGCAAATATTCTGGCATTGTTTACTACAAAAGAAGAAGCCTTAAACCAGGTATATAATATTGCCTGTGGCGAGCAAACCTCGTTATTAGAACTTTTTGAGGGTTTAAATGCCGAGGCCAAAACGACAATTATCCCCACGCATGGCCCCGACCGTAAAGGGGATGTAAAACATAGCCTGGCCAATATTGATAAAGCAGTTACTTTGTTAGGGTATGCACCTGTGATAACCGTAAAAGAAGGTTTGAAGAAAACATTTCAGTGGTACAAAGAAAATCCAGGCTTTTTAAGTAAAGCATAAACTTTATACTACCGGCAGTTGCTACTATATCCTCAATATTAACAGTGGCAGACGGTTGCATTGCATACTTCAATTGCATTAACACAGCTGAGCAACATTACAACAAATCATCACTGGTTACTACACTATAATATTAAGTAAATAATTACACAACTCTTATCTGTTGATTAGTGAACGGAACGATAAACGGAGCGTCGCACCATCAGTCTAATCGCGGCTACACAGCTGATAAATAAAAAATTATGGCAAAAAAAACTATTTTCATAACCGGTGGAGCCGGTTTTATAGGTTCCCATGTAGTAAGGCTATTTGTAAACAAGTATCCTGATTATACTATTGTAAATATAGATGCTTTAACCTATGCCGGTAATTTAGAGAACCTGAAAGATATTGCGGAAGCCCCGAACTATGTTTTTGAGAAGGTGAATATCGTAAGTGCTGAGGAAGTGAATACCGTTTTTTCTAAATACCAGCCCGATGGAGTAATTCACCTGGCGGCGGAAAGTCACGTGGACCGATCGATTACCTCTCCACTGGACTTTGTTTACACCAATGTAGTTGGTACCGTAAACTTGTTGAATGCGGCAAAAGAATTATGGAAAAATAATTATGAGGGAAAACGTTTTCACCATGTTTCCACTGATGAAGTGTACGGAGCTTTAGGCGCCACCGGCTTTTTTACAGAAGAAACAAAATATGACCCCCATTCCCCCTACTCTGCTTCAAAAGCAGCATCAGACCATTTTGTATATGCGTATGCGGATACATATGGCTTGCCAATCGTGTTAACCAATTGCTCTAATAATTACGGCCCCAACCATTTTCCGGAAAAACTAATTCCGTTAATGATTCATAATGTAATAAACAACAAACCACTACCCGTATATGGAGATGGTAAGTATACCCGCGACTGGCTGTATGTAATTGACCATGCCCGTGCCATTGATACGGTTTTTCATAACGGTAAGCAAGGTGACAAATACAATGTAGGCGGCTTTAACGAATGGCAAAATATTGACCTGGTGCATTTACTATGTAAACAAATGGACGAAAAACTAGGCCGTGATGCAGGTACAAGTGCCAAACTGATAACCTTTGTTAAAGACCGGCCGGGACACGATTTACGATATGCTATAGATGCTACCAAAATAAATACAGAGTTGGGCTGGAGTCCGTCTGTAACATTTGAAGAAGGACTTGCAAAAACAATTGACTGGTATTTAGAAAATACTGAATGGCTAGATCATGTAACAAGTGGCTCTTACCAGGATTATTACAGCAGTCAATATTCATCAAATAACTAATCAACCAACGCTTAACACAAATAAAATGAAAGGAATTATTCTTGCCGGAGGTTCGGGAACCAGGCTATACCCTATCACTAAAGCCATCAGTAAACAATTGATGCCGATCTATGATAAGCCCATGATTTATTATCCTTTATCAACCTTAATGATGGCCGGTATAAAAGAAGTATTAATTATTACTACTCCTGAAGATAATCCTTCATTTAAAAGATTATTAGGTGATGGCAGTATAATCGGCTGTCGCTTTGAATATGCCATACAGGAAGTGCCTAACGGTCTTGCACAAGCTTTTGTAATTGGTGCCGACTTTATAGGTAATGATAAAGTGGCCCTGGTGTTAGGGGATAATATTTTTTATGGTACCGGTTTAGGCAATCAGCTAAAAGCGTTAAGCAATATTGAAGGCGGATATGTATTTGCCTACCAGGTAAGTGACCCGGAAAGGTATGGTGTGGTAGATTTTGATGAAAATATGCAGGCATTATCGATTGAAGAGAAGCCGGTACATCCCAAATCTGACTATGCAGTACCTGGCTTGTACTTTTATGACAACAGTGTAGTAAAAATTGCACAGGAGTTAAAACCCTCTGCAAGAGGTGAATACGAGATTACAGATGTAAATAAAGAGTACCTGGCACAAGGAAAACTGAAAGTAGCGGTTTTAGACAGGGGTACCGCCTGGTTAGATACCGGTACTTTTGACTCGTTAAGTGATGCCAGCGAGTTTGTACGTGTAATAGAAAAAAGGCAAGGTACCAAAATTGGCTGCATAGAGGAGATTGCTTACAGGAATGGTTTTATTTCAAAAGAAGCGCTTTTAGAAATAGCGGAAGGACTGAAAAAAAGTGGTTATGGTGAATATTTAAGAAAGATAAATTAACTCTTTGTATATGGAGCCCCGAATAATACAGCTTCCTAAGATCATCGACAAAAGAGGTAATCTTTCTTTTTTTCAACACCCACACCAGCTTCCTTTTCCAATTGCAAGAACATATTGGATATACGATGTACCGGGTGGAGTAACCAGAGGGGGGCATGCCTTTAAAAAACAACAGGAATTTATCATAGCCCTGTCCGGCAGCTTTGATGTTATTTTACATGATGGAAAAAATGAGCAACGCTTTTCTTTAAACCGTTCATATTACGGGTTATATATACCAAATATGTATTGGAGGCAATTGGAAAATTTTTCTACTAATTCCGCAGCCTTAATTGTTTCGGATTTAAAATATGACAGTACAGATTACATAAGAGATTTTGACAATTTTATACAACAAAAAGGTGAAAGCTAAAGTACTTGACTGTGAAGTCGTAGAAATCCCCATTGTTCATAATGAATCGGGAAGTATCTCTGTTTTGGAAAACATGGAAAACATTCCCTTTGATATAAAACGTATATATTATTTGTATGATGTACCCATGAATGTAGAAAGGGGTGGACATGCGCATTATGAGTTACAGCAATATGTTATTGCATTAAGCGGCTCTTTCACATTTGTATTAGATGATGGTACAGACAGAGTAGATGTTTTTTTAAATCATCCAAACAAAGCCTTACATATTAAGCCAGGAATATGGCGTGAAATGAAAGGTTTTTCAAGTGGAAGTATTTGTCTTGTATTAGCATCGCTGGAATATACTGAGCTTGATTATATTCGGGACTATCAATATTTTTTAAAATTTCGAAATGGGTAATGTCAAAATACATCAAACTGCCGAAGTGCAAACAAGCAACATTGGAGAAGGAACTGTGATATGGCAACATGTTGTAATTCTTAAGGGGGCAAGCATTGGCAATAACTGTAATATTAATTTCAATGTCTTCATAGAAAATGAGGTCAGAATAGGCGATAATGTTACAATCAAATCCGGTACGCAAATATGGGACGGTATAACTATAGAAAATGATGTTTTTATTGGCCCCAATGTTACTTTTACCAATGATCTTGTACCCCGGTCTAAACAATATCCGGAAGCATTCACTCAAACTTTAATACAAAAAGGTTGCTCCATTGGAGCCAATGCAACTATTATTGCCGGAAATACCTTAGGAGCCTATTCTTTTATTGGTGCAGGAAGTGTAGTGACAAAAAATATTCCGGCTCATCATGTTTACTATGGTAACCCGGCTACACATAAGGGTTATGTAACAAAGGACGGGATATTACTGACAATGGACGGAAAAGATAAAAACGGAATACAATATAATTTAACCCAAATATTAGGATGATAAAGTTTTTAGACTTACAGAAAATAAATCTGGCTCACCAGGAGGAAATTGAAGAAAAAATACTGAAAGTTTTTAGAAGCGGTTGGTATCTTTTAGGCAATGAGGTGAAAAACTTTGAAGCTAATTTAGCTAATTATATAGGTGCCCGTCATGCCATTGGGGTCGCCAATGGATTAGACGCTTTGCGTTTGATATTAAGAGCTTATATGGAATTAGGTATTATGCAAAAGGGAGATGAGATAATCGTTCCCTCTAATACCTACATTGCTTCTGTTTTAGCTATTTCGGATAACGGTTTAACTCCTGTTCTCGTAGAACCGGATATTAATCATTATAATATTTCTGTTGAAAAAATTGAAGAAAAAATAACCGGTAAAACCAAAGCTATATTATTGGTGCATTTGTATGGACGGGCAATCTGGTCGGAGCACTTAACCACACTGGCAAAAAAGTATAGTTTACAAGTAATTGAAGATAATGCCCAGGCAATAGGTGCCCGATGGAATAATATAGCTACAGGTAATCTTGGTAATGCAGCAGGTTTTAGTTTTTATCCCGGGAAAAACCTGGGAGCCCTGGGCGATGCCGGCGCTATAACTACCAATGATGACGAATTAGCAGCAACAATCCGAGCCCTTGCAAACTACGGATCTAACCAAAAATATGTCAACCTTTACCAGGGCCTTAACTCGCGGTTAGATGAAATACAGGCATCAGTTTTGGATATAAAATTAAAGTACATTGATGCCGAAAATGAAATAAGACGAAACATTGCAATACGCTATATTAATGAAATAAAAAATGAACAGATCACTTTACCGGAAATGCCTGAAGATAAGGCAGAGCACGTTTGGCATTTATTTGTTGTACGTACAAAGCGCCGGGAAGCATTACAGGATTTTTTAACGCAAAATAATATTCAGACTTTAATACATTACCCAATTCCTCCCCACAAGCAGAAAGCATATCCGGAATGGAATCATCTTAGTTATCCAATTGCTGAGCAAATACACAAAGAGGTACTAAGTTTACCGATTAGCCCTGTAATGACAAATGACGAAATTGAAAGCGTCATCTCCTGGTTAAATCAATTCTAAAAATTCATGCAGTTTATAGTACAGATTTTTAAAAAAATTATTTGTAAAGTTAGATCAATGTATTTAACACGACTGATTGATTCAGGAAATGGTCGAATTATAGTAGGAGAGCCTTTTATGAAAGTTCGAATCATAAAACGGAAAGGTGCTAGCCTAAACATAAAAGGAAATTTCAGAATGTACCCACATGCCGGAGGCAATGCGCCAATCTTTATAGATTTGAGTTCCGGCTCTACACTAAATATCGAAAGTGATTTTATAATTGGCCAGGGGGTTAGAATTGTGTTAGCCCCAAACTCGTATTTATCCTTCGGGGGTAAAGAAAAGGAATCAGATTCCGGCATCACTGCTGATACATTGATAATGGTTAAGAAAAAAATTGTAATAGGTAAAGATTTTATTTGTGCATGGGGTGTATTTATATCAGACTCCGATTGGCATCAAATCGGGGATCTGCCTTCGCAGGCAAATATTGATATAGGAGATCATGTCTGGATAGCCAACAATAGCACCATTTTAAAAGGTGCAGTTATTGGAGAAAACTCAATTATTGCAAGCCAATCTAAGGTTTCGCAAAAGAGTTTCCCTCCAAATTCACTTTTAGCAGGCACTCCTGCTAAAATTGTTAAATCAGATATTTTCTGGAGCAGAGATGTTATCGAATAAACAAGGATTTTGAGTAAGGAACAATCATCATACAGACAAATATTCAAGGCTACGTCTCTTTTTGGCGGTGTACAGGTTTTTAATATTATTATTTCCATCATCAGGTCAAAAATTGTAGCCATTTTATTAGGACCTGCCGGAATGGGTATTTTTGGTTTATTTACTACTACCATCAACCTGATCGGTGGTATTACCAATTTCGGACTGAGTAATAGTGCTATTCGTAATATAGCCGCTGCCAATGACAGTAATGATTACAGCCGGATTGCGAAAGTAGTAAGTGTGGTTAAAAAGCTGGTTTGGCTCACAGGCCTTTTAGGCAGTTTGGTTACACTTGTGCTGGCACCCTGGCTTAGCAGTGCCACATTTGGTAATACACAATACAGTTCTGCATTTTATTGGCTGGCTATATCGCTACTGTTTAATCAGCTTACAGTAGGACAAAATGTTCTTTTGCAAGGCATGCGAAAACTAACCTACCTGGCTAAAGCCAATATGTTAGGTTCATTGCTTAGCCTGGTAGTGTCAATACCTCTTTATTATTTGTACAAATTAAATGGCATTGTACCTGCAATGGTACTCACATCCATTTGTTCTATGTTTATTTCCTGGTATTATAGCCGGAATATAAAACTAGAAACAGTTACACCTACCCGCAAAGAAACGATTGTCGAAGCCAAAGACATGCTTAGAATGGGCTTTTTGTTAAGTGTTAGCGGGTTTATTACACTGGGTGAATCTTATTTGATCCGCATTTATATTAATAACACAGGTTCGTTAGATGATGTAGGCTTTTACAATGCAGGTTTTGCGATAATTGGTACCTACGTGGGTATGGTATTTACGGCGATGGGGACAGATTATTACCCCCGCTTATCCATGGTAGCAAAAGATAATGAAAAAGCAAAAGAGCTTATTAATCAACAGGCGGAAATTGCCATCCTATTATTAGCTCCTATTCTTTGCGTTTTTTTAATATTCATTAACTGGGCTGTCATGATTTTGTATTCACACCAATTTACCCCCGTTAGTGAACTCATTCACTGGGCAGCCCTGGGCATGTACTTTAAAGCCGCCAGTTGGGCCATCGGTTTTGTCTTCCTGGCTAAAGGTAATGGCAAGTTATTCTTTTGGAGTGAAGTAGCTGCACTAAGTTACCTGTTTTTATTTAATGTTATTGGTTATAAATTCTGGAGATTAGAAGGACTTGGAATGTCTTTTTTGGCAGCATACCTGGTCTGCTATTTTCAGGTATTTTATATCGCAAAAATAAAATACAATTTTTCGTTCCACCGTCAATTTTATAAAATCTTCATCATACAACTTACTTTGGGTCTCAGCAGTTTTTGTATATCACGTTACCTGCCCTTACCCTGGAATTACATAATAGGAACTTTATTTATCGCCTTATCTGCCGGTTATTCAATCTGGGAAATGGATAAAAGACTTGACTTTAGATCCATACTAATGAAGATGAAATCACGCTAAATATTTCTTTTTATTCCGGTAGAGCGATAGGAACTGGTAGTTTCAAAAAAAATTTACTGAATGGCATTTGTTGATATCATTGCGATATGCTGGAATTATGAGCGTTATTTACCACAGTTTATAGAAAGCCTGCATACACAATCTAATCAGAATTTTCGGGTACTTTTTTACGACAACAACTCAACTGATGAAAGTAAAGCAGTCGCAAAAAGATTATTTGAGGCCTTCAACATAAACTACATAATTATTTCCCGACCGAAATCTTATTATGTGAGTGCTAATATAAATTACGTTCTAAACAACTATACGACTGCTGATTGGATAATGATTATTTCGGTGGATGACTGGCTGGGACCAGATGCTATTAAAAATAGAATACAGTATGTTCATAGTAATACATCCACAAAAATATTATTAAGTAATTGTGTAATATACTATGAAAATGAGAATAAACTTGAATATAGAGATTTTGACTATAATAAGTTAAAAGAACCTATTTTAGACAACCTCGTTCTGGGTAATTTTTTTAACGCACCAGGTTCTTTTATAAACAAATTATTTTTACAGCACTTGGGAGGTTTTGATGAGAACTTAACTTATGAAGACTGGGATATGTGGATTAGAGTTATTAAGAGTGGATATAAAATCGACGTACTTGATGATAAAATGATCTTTTACAGAAGGCATAGTAAAAGTATAACTGCTGTAACCGATATGAAATTTTATTTAGCCTTAAAACAAACTTTAGATAAACATAAAGATGTACGAACATACAATAGGGCAATACAAGTCAATAAATATTATACTTTGTTTCACGCCATTGACATGTCGAACAATTTAGGCTTTTCCGAACGACTTAAGTACTTTCGTAAACTCTCGTTTTGGCATTCGCAGTATTTTCTGCAAATAGGTCGTTTTTTTTACCATTACCTTTTCCCAAAGAAAAAAGGCTAACAAATACTACAAATTCAAGTTATAAAAAATCTTGTGCCTGTATTTATTATAGCCACTTTAGATTTCCGGATCTGTATATTTTAGTTCATTCCATTATATAAAGTTCTTATTAAGAAATAAGTTTAAAACTATGACTGGGTTCATTGCAAATACATACTCTAATTAGTTTTAATAATAAAATATAACAAAAAATGTATCCGCTTGTTTCAGTAATTGTTCCTTGTTATAATCAAGCCCATTTTTTAGATGACTGTTTAGAATCAGTAATTAATCAAAAGTATAGCAACTGGGAATGTTTGGTTGTGGATGACGGCTCCCCGGATAATACCTTTGAGGTGACACAGAAATGGATAGCCAAAGATGTTCGTATTAAATATTTGAGTAAAGAAAATGGCGGCCTGGCCAGTGCAAGAAACTTTGGAATTAAAAATGCGCTGGGAAAGTATATATTACCACTTGACAGCGATGACAAAATTTCTGCTGAATATATAGCACTTGCTGTCGAGTATATACAATCCAACAAAAATTGTAAAGTAGTATACGCACAGGCAATGCTTTTTGGCCAAAAAGAAGGCCCGTGGTATTTAGCAGATTTTAGCCTTCAAAACCTGGCAAAACAAAATATGATATTCTGTACCGCTCTATTTTCAAAGGATTCATGGGAAAAAGTAGGCGGTTATGACGAAACAATAAGAGACGGATTCGAAGATTGGGATTTTTGGATAAGTTTATTGAAGAACGGAGGAGACGTTTATAAATTACCCGTTATTGGTTTCTATTACAGGATACGCGATCTTTCGATGAGCCGTTCAATCGATAGAAAAAAATTTCACGCGCTTACTAACCACCTGGCATATAAACATTTTGATTTTTTTTCATTACACCTGGGGAATATTATAGAAGCGCAGGAAATTATTACACATTATAACATACTGACAAAAAATAAAGTTTTTATATTTCTTAAAAAAATAAAATCCTTATTCAGGCTCAAGCGATCATAAAATAATCAGTACAGTTTTCTGTCCTCGTTATAATCCCGAACCGATAGATAGTATTATAAAAAAACTTCAAGGCGATCAGCCATGTCATTACCATTAGTAACTATAAATATTCCCACGTATAAACAAGAAAAATATATTAGCAGGGCCATTACAAGCGCTTTAGCTCAAGACTATCCCAATCTTCAAATCCTGGTTTCTGATGATTGTTCGCCTGATAACACTTTCCTGGAAGCCCGAAAACTGGCTTCAGATAAAGTAATTGTATTTCAAACACCCAAAAACCTTGGACGTGTGGGGAACTACCATTATATGCTTTATGAAAAAGCAACAGGAGACTGGATCGTTAATCTTGACGGCGACGATTATTATTCTGACCCTGGTTTTATATCAACAGCAATCCGCCGCTTACAGGAGTATCCATCGGCAATCATGTATGTGGCCGGTGCATCAGAATTAAAAGAAGAAAAAGGAACCATAACACACTCCCCTATTTATCTTGATAATAATATAACACTCCTGCCGGGTATTGACTATGTACTGAACTTTTATAAGATGGGAACAGTTGGCCAACACTTCTCCGTACTGTATAACAGA
>CAYUMH010000047.1:0-30620 GCA_964445775.1 uncultured Terrimonas sp. | reverse complement strand
GAAAAACGCCGGCACTATCTACCAGGTAAATGATGGGCAGGTGATTTTCCATGGCCATCTCCTGTAAACGCAGGTTTTTCTTACCGGTTATAGGAAACCATGCTCCGGCTTTTACGGTTTGATCGTTGGCCACAATGATACATTGTTTGCCACTTACATAACCAATGCCTGCCACCGTTCCGGCCGCGGGGCAACCACCGTATTCCTCATACATTTCCCAGCCTGCAAAAGCACCTATTTCAATAAAGGAACTGTTTTTATCTACCAGGTAACTGATCCGTTCCCGGGGTGTTAATTTGTTTTTCTCGGCCTGCTTGGCAATAGCTTTCTTCCCGCCACCTTCCTGCACTTTTGCCAGGCGTTCCCGCATCTGCGACAGTAAGGCCTTCATCCTGTCTTCGTATAGGTTAAACTCAATATTCATAGTCAACATCGTTATGTAACAAAGATAGGAGAATGGAATTAAGTATTATTTAAACAACAGCCTATAAAAGCAAAAGGCTGTTTCAAAATTGAAACAGCCTTTTAACTATTTATCTAAATGCTATTATTAGAAAATATAACGAATACCGATCTGCATTGACCAGGTTGTTGCAGTTGATACGTTATCAAAGAACGACTGGGTTACAGGAGCATTGTTAAACGGAGAGATAGAGAAAGAAGGAACACCTGCAGTAATACTTTCAACACGTAAAGGATTGTTTACAGTGAAAAGCTTACGGATACCCCAATCTTTATTTAACAGGTTAGCCAGGTTGTACACGTCAGCAGTCAGCTGTAAAGTGTGCCTGTTTTTACCAATATTAGTAAAGATGTCCTGGATCAATTTAGCATCAACCCTGTTAAACCAAGGTGTTTTAGCACCAAATCTTTCAACTACCTGACCCCTGTTCTTTTTCAGATAAGGATCCTGCTCGATATAAGCTTCAAAAAGCTGAGCCTGTTGTGCAGCTGTATAAGTTACACCGTTAGCATATGATTTATCAACAAACCTGATCTCGTTAACATCAGTTGCATTTTTAGGAACATACATTAAATCCTGAGAATAACCATCCCAGTTGATATCGCCATTATAGATATAGCTGTAACGGCCCTGGTGGCTACCTTCATAGAATAATGAAATGGTAGTACCTAAGTGTTTCAGGTATTCTTTCCTGTAAGAAACGTTAGCAATTATCCTGTGAGGTACCGCAAAGTTTGAGAAAGATAACTCCCTGTCATTTAAAGTACCGCTGGTAGGGTTAGCATTCCAAACAGAGCTGGCCTGGCTACCCGGATTAGCAGTAACGTCCTGAGCAAAAGTATAAGTATAAGCTACTGAACCGTAGAAACCGTTGCTGAAAGCTTTAGACACCTGAGAAGTCAATACAAAAGACTGGCCTTTTTTGGTATTGTCTAACACAATTGCATTGGTAATAGCACCGTTCACCCTTCTGGCAGCATTGTTGTTAGCCGAGTAAGCAGGACGGGTAAAACCACCTGTTCTTACTGTACCGGTTGGGGTACTTTGGTTGGCATTATACATAGCCGTAGCATTGATATCTTTTGTGTACATCGCTTCTAAAGTCAATTTCCAACCCGCACCAAAAGTCTGATCAACCGCTAAATTCGTTCTCCAGATCTGAGGGAATTTGAAGTTTCTGGCAGTAACTGCAAAGTCAGCTGATGCAACAGAACCCGCAGTAGTTGGGAAATAGTTAGCTGGTAAGCTGTTATTGTAGAAAGGATTGTATGCCTGTGGGCTAGGATTGAACAGGTAGTTGTTCATATTTACACCAGCCAATGTGTTATTAACATTGGAAGAGTATTGATACATACCACTGTTGGTAGGAATATTTGTTAAGTAAACAAAAGGAATTCTACCGGTAAATAAGCCTGTACCACCACGTAAGATCTTGCTTTTATCACCGTGGATATCCCAACGGAAACCAGCTCTTGGTGAGAACAAAGGAGCAGCTTTAGGGAATGAACCTGTAGTTAATTTCTCAGGAGCACCATTCAGGTCCTGGAAGTTTAACGCTGAGTTAGCAGGGTTCTCTAAAGGTTGCTCAGGATAAACAGGCTTATCAACACGAACACCTACTGTTACTTTGAACTGAGGAGTAATGTTGATCTCATCCTGGATATAAGCAGACAATTGTCCGATCTTTAATTCAGCTGAAGTAACGTCATCTTTACCAGGAATTAAAGAATAAGTCTGTGCAAATTTAATAGGTGCTCTGTTGTTAACAAAGTCATCAACACTTGCAAAAGCGTAATAACCTGAAGCACCTCTCATAAACATATTACCTACTTTTTGGTACTCATAACTTACACCGGCAGTTAAAGTGTGTTTACCTGCATAGTAAGTAAGGTTATTGGTAATAGTATAGATATCATTCAATACTTTATTGTTACGGCCGTTAAAAGGCTCGGTACCTAAACTGATATAGTTCTGACTGGCTTTAAAAATGTCTACAAAAGGAAATACATCGCCTTGTCCTTCTTTATCACTTTTAATCTGGGTTACAGTAGCCAGAAACTGGTTTGATAACCTTGAGCTGAAATTACTGTTTAACTCCAAAGCACCTGAACGAACTATGTCAATCTGCTGGTAGTTAATATTAGAGAAACCCATGGCAGTTTTAGAAAACTTAGGACCATATGTTAAACCAGCCTGTGTACCGGAAATATTACCACTTTGAGATGGCTGGAAATCCTGGGTACCTTTAAAATCGCTATATTTTAAGGTAAGCTTATGTTTATTGCTGATGTTCCAGTCAATTTTACCTAAAATTTTATAGTTGTCATTTTTAAAGTTAGGGAAGTTGTCATATACGCCGGGGTCATAACCCATACCTTTCACATAATTTGAAACCAGGTCCAGATCAGTTTTGGTAACGTCAGAAATATTGCCCTGTCCTGAACCACCGGTTGGTGTCCAGGTAATACCCGCTGCAGGTGGTTTGGTTTCTTTTTCAGCGTTAACGAAGAAGAATAATTTGTTTTTAATGATCGGCCCACCGATGCTACCACCAAAAATGGTTGTTTTACCCGCGGGTTTTAATGCTCTCTGGTCTTTTACTTTATCACCAATCAGGTCTTCATTTCTGAAGTAATAATAGGCTGTACCGTGGAAAGTATTAGTACCGCTTTTTGTAATAGCAGCAATATTACCACCAGTGAAATTACCTTGTTTTACATCAAAAGGAGAAATACTAACACTGATCTCATCAAAAGCATCTAAAGAAACAGGGCTGTTACCGGCACCTGGCAAAGGATCAGTATTTAATCCAAAGTTGTTATTTAAGTTGGCACCATCTACCGTAATATTGTTTAAACGGGCATCTCTACCACCAAAACTATTACCGTTAGCCTGGGGAGTTAACCTGGTAAAGTCGGTAATGCTCCTGCTGATAGTAGGCATGGTATTTAAGATCCTGCTATTTAAAACAGTACTCATACCGCCTTTATCAGAGGCTGTTTTTTTACTTTTACCGGTTACTACTACAGCTTCCAGTTCTTTAGAATCTTCGCCTAAAACTGCCTGGATATTATAAGGTTCACCCAGTTGCAGGATAATACCTTCAAATACTTTTGATTCCTGGCCAACAAAGTCAATTTTAACAGTGTATGGTCCACCAATTCTTAAACCAGGAAGGGTAAAAAAACCGTCCTTCTTAGCAATGGTGTTGTAAACCGAACCAGAAGGAGTGTGGGTAGCGGTGATAGTAGCACCTACTAAAGACTCACCTCCTGCCGTTTTTACGTTACCTGTTATTGTACTTGTTGTTACCTGGGCATGTAAAAAGCCGCCCAGCAGCATTAGCATGGAAAGAAAAACCGAGATTCTCTTAAGCATAAATTATTTTTATTTTCGAATAATGCTGCAAAGAAAAGAAATATTCAAACATAAGTGTAGCACAAATATTAACAAATTAATAAGCATTTGCATAATGAGTTCCGAGGCGTAGCAGTTTGAAACTCAGTAATATTTATATCACCTTCATAATTAATGGATTAGCTAACTACCGTTAGTAAACAAGCTGAAAAAAATGTCCTCTTCCAACCCGGTCTGTCCTGCCCGCCCGGGAATTTAATGTCGCCTAAAAAACCTCCCCCGATATTGAACAGCCCTGAAAAGCTGCCTGGCAATAATTTGATTTACCAGCAAGGTTTCAGCCGGATATGCCCTGACAGGTCCGGCTAAACTGATAATAAATAAGGTATTAGCCCGCTTTAACAACAAATCGGCGAAGAAATGAAAAGGCTGTCAAACCATTGCCACCTGTTTTTTGTTGTTACATTTGCAAAAATTAGTGTCCCATGTTCAGTACTATTGAAAGTGCGATTGAAGATATAAAAAACGGTAAGTTGATCATTGTGGTAGATGATGAAGACCGTGAGAATGAAGGTGATTTTATCTGCGCTGCAGCCGCCATAACCCCCGAAGTGGTGAATTTTATGAGCAAACATGGCCGCGGACTTATCTGTACCCCCCTGCCGGAAGAAAGATGCGATGAACTGGGCCTTGACCTGATGGTGAGCAACAATACCGCACTGCATGAAACTGCTTTTACGGTTTCCGTAGACCTGCTTGGCCATGGCTGTACCACCGGTATTTCAGCACAGGACCGTTCCAAAACCATTGAAGCCCTGAACGACCCCTTTGTAAACCCTGCGGACCTGGGCCGCCCCGGGCATATTTTCCCCCTGCGTGCCAAAAAAGGCGGTGTATTACGCCGTGCCGGCCATACCGAAGCTGCCGTTGACCTGGCCCGTTTAGCCGGCTTTCCCCCACCCTATGGTGGTGTATTGGTAGAAATTATGAATGACGATGGTACAATGGCCCGCCTGCCTGAACTGATAGAAGTAGCCAAAAAGTTCGATTTCAAATTAATCTCCATTAAAGACCTGATAGAATACCGCCTGAAACGCGATTCGCTGATAGAAGAGATTGTACGGGTGGATATGCCTACACAATATGGACATTTCCAGTTGGTGGCATTTAAGGAAAAAAGCTCCTTAAACGAACACCTTGCGCTTATCAAAGGAGAATGGCAGGCCGGTGAGCCGGTACTTACCCGCGTACACAGTTCCTGTTTCACCGGAGATATTTTAGGCTCCCTGCGTTGCGATTGCGGCGACCAGCTCCATGCTGCCATGGAAATGGTACAAAAAGAAGGTAAGGGCATTATACTATATATGAACCAGGAAGGCCGTGGTATTGGACTGCTGAATAAATTAAAAGCTTATAAATTACAGGAAGAAGGGATGGATACCGTAGAGGCCAACCTGCACCTGGGTTTCCAGGCCGATCAGCGTGATTACGGTGTAGGTGCCCAGATACTGCGTCACCTGAATGTAACCTACCTGCGCCTGATGAGCAATAACCCTAAAAAACGGGTAGGCTTGATTGGCTATGGTTTACAGATAGTAGAAAACGTTCCCATTGCTATTTGCCCCAACGAGCACAACGAAAAATACCTGAGCACAAAAAAAGCCAAACTGGGACACGAACTGTAATAAGCTGTTTTGGTTTTGTAATGCATACCAAATGTTGTAAACTTTGTAGCCTTAAGTACGGCTATGAAGACTACAACATTTTTTTTTGTCCTGTTATCAGGCATTATTTTCAGTAATACTTCTTTTGCACAAAACAGCAAACGGCGGAATTATTTCCCGGCCTGGACCTATCACCAGAAAGACATCAATATCCATGGTATATCCGTTGGTATCGGTACTGTTAGCAACACCCTGCGTAATACGAACACCAATGGTATTAAAATAGAGCTGATCGGTGCCGGCATTGTTATCCCCCTTGTTCCCCGGAGCCCGGTGGTGGAATCAGATAGTGCATTTGAAAAAATGGCCCTTCAACCGGTATCAGAAAAAATAAATGGTCTTTCTCTGTCCGCTACCGGTACGGTTTGCGATTGTATCACTAACGGCATTAATACAGGCCTGATCGGTAATATCAACTTCCAGGTAAACGGCATTACCGCATCGGTGTTTATGAACTTTGCACAAAAACATAACGGGCTGCAATTGGCCATGTTCAATGAGAGTTACTATCTTAATGGTTTACAGGCCGGCGTATCCAACTATGGCGCCCATACCAAAGGCATACAAATGGGTATTGGCAATTTCGGCCGCACCACAAAAGGTTTGCAGATAGGTATTTTTAATAAAACAAAAAGCCTGAGAGGATTACAGTTCGGACTATGGAATGTGAATGAAAAAAGAAAACTGCCAATTATTAACTGGCAGTTTAAAAGTAAAAACACACGAGAAATAAGCAGTTAGTGATTCTAACATTCTTATAAAAGAATGGTTATTTTAATGCAGATTTTTTATTGCTCTTCCACTACAAAAGTTACCGGTTGGGTTCTATAGGCCGTTACAACCTTTCCACCCTGCCGGGCAGGCAACCATTTAGTGGTTAGGTTTAATACCCTTAATACTTCTTCTTCCATGCCAAAGCCATGATTGGTCAGGGCTTTAAAATCGCTGGTATTGCCGTCCTTGTCAACAATAAAACGAACAAAAATGGTATAACGGCCTGCTGGTGCGCCCTTATCAACCGGTATAGCGGCATTTAAGTTTCTTTTTAAAAATGTTTCCCAGGCTTTTACACCACCGGGGAAGCTGGCTTCCACTTCCACTTTATTATATACCTGCGATGAAGGGTCTTTGCCCGTGGCTTCTTTCCATTGTGCTTCGGAGGGGAGCTTGTTTTCTTCATCTTTAACCACTTTGGGCGGTGTAAATTTTAGTAATTTTACTTCTGGCGGGGCTTCTCCATCCTTCACCACTTTTGGCGGGATAAATTTCCGTTCTTCAATTTTCGGTGGCGGTGGTAGTTGTGACGCTTTTTTTTCCTCCACAATGGTAATCTCTTCAACCGCACCACTGTCTTTACCGGCAGGTGTTTTTTGCTCAATCACTATCTCCTCTACAGAATCCTTATTAGCTACAGGTTGTTCAGTTTTACCGGCATCATCATTGGAACAATTAATGGCAAACAGCGCTACCAGCAGCAATAACATAGGTAGTACCAGCAACTTTCGTACATACAAAAAGCTGGTATTGTTAACATTTGTAATCATGGCTATACGTCTTTTTATTTGGTTGTTAAAAAAAGGTTGTGTCAATCGTTTTTTATGAGTGAGCGCCTGTACCAATAACAGTTCTGCATAATCCCATTTATCCTGGTGTTGCATGGCATAGCGGTCGGCCAGGAACTCGTGAATGGTAGCCAGCTCTCTCCTGATCAGGTGAAAAAACGGGTTCACCCAGCCAACCACGCAAACCAGCTCCATCGCAATAATATCCCAGCTGTGTTTTTGCTGAATATGGTATAATTCATGTTTGAAGATCTGGCGACCTTTATCCGATTCCATTCCAATAGCATTATCCCAGAAAAGCCAGTTAAAAAAAGAGAAAGGAGTGCCCGGTTCATTGGTACGGAATAACTGTATGTTCTGTAATTTTTCCGCATTGTACTTCCGCCTGATCAGCAATAAATGCCCAAGGCTTTTTGTTAATCTGAACAGGAAGAAAACGGCTATAAGAATATATACAATAGAAATAGCATTATTTAATAACCAGCTGCCGATCTGCTCCAGGTTATTCGTATCTGCGGGCTTATACGATTTTATAAAAATATTCTGCAATACCTGGCTATCCACCACATCCAGGTCACCGGGCCTGATATTAAACTCCAGTAAAGGAATAATAAAACTTAATACCACTACCGACAACAGGTAGAACCGGTTATACTGGTGAAATTTTTTGTTCCTTAACACCAGCAGGTAATAACTATACAATATGCCTGAGCATAACACTACCTGCAATACATAAAACAGTAAGGTTTTCATGTAAGTGATTTAAAAGCGTTGATCAAAAAGTTTATTTCCCTTTTTTGTCCTTTATCTTTTTCAGCAGACTTTCCAGCTCTGCTACTGATATATCTTTTTCCTCTACCAAAAAAGACACTACATTACTGAAAGAGCCCTCGAAATAGCCCTTTACCAGCTGGCGCATTGTTTTTTTAGAATACTCTTCTTTACTTACCAGTGCATAATACTCATGTTGCCGGCCAATAACATTTACTGCTACAAATTCCTTTTCCATTAATATCTTTAATAAGGTGGCCACGGTATTCTGGTGAGGCTTGGGCACCGGCATATTGTCAACTATGTCCCGTAAAAAAGATTTACCCAGTTGCCACAACACCTGCATTACCTGTTCTTCCGCTTTTGTTAAGGTTTTCATTTTTGTAAAATTTACAAACCAAACTTATAACTAATTTTTTAGTTTACAAACTATTTTTTTAGTTATATTTTTTTGATAAGATGACAGATCTGGAATATTCCATACATTTTTTTTAAAATATTATCCCCGCACAATAACCATATGTCCCCCCCTATTCAATAGCCCGATATTTTATATATGTACCGGGAAAAGCTATTTTACTTTATTAAAGCATATATAAGTTTAGGGTTTGGCTATAATCCGTTAAACTTGCAGGATGAATCCCAGGTTTAAAAAAGCGGTCCCTTTACTGGTTGTTGTTTTATTGGCAATACTACTCTTCGTGGTAAGGCAATGCCAGGCCCCGACAGAGAAAAAAACAACACCGGACACTAAAAAGACAACCACCACTACCACCGACCCGGCCAGCACCATTAACCGGAACCGGGGTTTTGACAGGAGGACTTCTTTTATTGAATACACCGCCCATGCCAAATGCAGGATGCAATGCCGCCATATTACCCAGGCCGAGGTAGAACAAATTATGCGCGATGGAAAGATCAATTATAATAAAAGCAATGTAAATGCACACCCCTGTCCCGAATATGCCCTGGAAGGAACAACGGCCGACGACCAACGGGTAAGAATTGTATTTGCCCAGTGCGACGCTAAAACAAAAGTAGTCACCACTATTGACCTGGGTACCAACTGGCAATGCGAATGCCCGGGCGATGACAAAAAACACCAAAATAAGTAAACGGATGAAGGTATTGCTGAAACCATTACAGGTGCTCTACTGTATCTATGCCATCAGTTTATTTTTGGCCATCATGTTACTTATTTTTCCCTTTGTACTATTGGCAGCCTTGCTGGGCCGTATACAGGGAGGTAACCTCATCCTGCGGCTCTGTACTTTATGGGCCGATATTTGGTTTCCGTTAATATTCATTTTTCACAAACGCATTTTTGAACAACCGCATGATAAACAAAAGCAATACGTATTTGTTACCAATCATATATCTTATCTCGATTCGGCCGTATTGGTAAAAGTGATCCGACAGCCAATAAGACCACTGGGTAAGGTAGAGATGGCTAAAATTCCCCTGTTTGGGTATATTTATAAAAATGCCATTGTAACGGTGGACAGGAGCAATGCCGCCAACAGGGCCAAAAGTATCCGTGTACTGACATCCATTATTAAAAAAGGTATTTCAGTCTTCTTTTTCCCCGAAGGCACTTTTAACACCACCCATCAGCCCTTAAAGGAGTTTTATGATGGAGCTTTCAGGTTGGCCATTGAAACGCAGACCCCGGTTAAACCCGTTTTGTTTTTAGATACCTATAGCCGTATGCATTATGACAGTGTGTGGAGCATGACACCGGGAAGATGCAGGGTGGTATTTTTAGAAGAGATCCCGGTTGCCGGTCTTACGGTAACTGATGTAGCTGAATTAAAATTAAAAACGCATACAATAATGTCCGCAAAGCTGGAAGCCTACCAGGCGGCCTGGATCAAAAAAGATCAACAAACAGTAAACTAAGCGACCTTTATAAAATATTTATCCCAACAATGCCGGTAACCGAGAATACTTTATTTACTTCAGCACCATCTGCCAGTTCGGTTTATGCCGAAGTAATTATTCCGCTGGCGTTACCGCAAAACTATACCTGGCGTATTCCGGAACACTTACAGTCGCTTACCTCCATTGGCTGCCGGGTAGAAGTAAACTTAGGCAAACAAAAAAAATATGCGGGTATCATTAAACGCATTCATTCCGATAAACCTGAATTCTTTGAACCCAAGGATATTTTAAATGTACTGGATGCCGAACCCGTAGTATATGCCGAACAGTTAAAGTTGTGGGAGTGGATGGCCGCTTATTATATGTGCAGCGAGGGGGAAGTAATGGCAGCAGGCTTACCCGCCCATTTTAAACTGTCCAGCGAAACAATTGTAGTATATAACGAAGAATTTGGTGATGATTTTACCAGCCTGGATGCGGAGGAATATGTGGTGGCAGAAGCGCTGTTGCTGAAAAAAGAATTAAAACTGACCGAAGTACAGCTGATATTGGACTCTCCGCATGTATACCCTGTGGTTAACCGCCTCATCAATAAAAGGGTTTGTTATGTATGGGAAGCGCTTAAGAACACTTATGCGCCTAAAAAAGAAACCTATATTTTATTACAGAAAGAATACGAACAGGAAGCTGCATTGGCTAAATTGTTAAATGAAGACCCGAAACTGCAACGTGCCGAAAAACAAATGGAACTGTTACTGGCCTACCTGCATTTAAGCAAAACCACCGGCAGTGTAACCCGTCAGGCATTACTAAAAAAATCAGGTGCCTCCGATGCCCAGTTAAAAGGGCTGATTACCAAGAATATTTTACGCAGCGAAAAACGGGAGGTGGACAGGATACAATACCTGCCCAAGGATATTACCATTGATTTTGAACTTTCCCCGGCACAACAAACCGCTTACCAGCAGGTAAAAGAAAGTTTTACAGATAAAACCGTGAGTTTATTACATGGGGTTACGTCCAGTGGTAAAACACAGTTATATGTCCGCCTGATAGAAGAACATATTAAACAGGGTAAACAGGTATTATACATGTTACCCGAAATTGCGCTTACCTCGCAGATCATCCGGCGTTTACAAAAACATTTTGGTGGGTATATTGGTGTGTACCACTCCAAGTTCTCACAAAACGAAAGAGTAGAAATATGGAATAAAGTAAAAAGCGGTGAATTAAAGATCATATTGGGAGCCCGTTCTACTTTGTTCTTACCATTCCGGGACCTTTCACTGATCATTTGTGATGAAGAACATGATACTTCCTACAAACAACAGGAACCGGCACCAAGGTATCATGGCCGTGATACCGCTATTTATTTTGCCTCGCTATACCAGGCCAAAGTTTTACTGGGTAGCGCTACCCCATCGCTGGAATCTTATTATAATGCCCAAACAGGTAAATATGCTTTAATTGAACTGAACGAACGTTTTGGTGATGTGCAGATGCCGCAGATACAGATGATTGATATCCGTAAAATAGAACGTAAACCAAACGATAAGGAAAAAGCCATTATTACACCCGACCTGGCCAAAGCCATTGAAGCAAGTATAGGCCGGCAAAAACAGGTTATTCTATTTCAAAACCGCCGTGGTTACTCGCCATACCAGGTATGCAGTGTATGCAACTGGGTGCCCAAGTGTAAACATTGTAATGTATCACTTACGTTTCATAAACATACCAACCAACTGGCCTGTCACTATTGCGGATCAACCTATCCTCCATTGCAAACCTGCCTCGCCTGCGGCAGTCATGCATTTGTGCAACGCAATTTTGGTACGGAAAAAATTGAAGAGTTGTTACAGGAAAAATTCCCCAAAGCCAAAGTAGCCCGTATGGATATTGATACCGTACGTGGTAAACATGCGCATGATACCCTGCTGCAACAGTTTGAACAACAACGTATCGATATATTGGTGGGTACACAAATGGTGGTAAAGGGACTCGATTTTGATACGGTAGCCCTGGTAGGCATTTTAGATGCAGACGGTATTTTAAACTTTGCCGATTTCAGGGTAAACGAACGTGCCTACCAGTTAATGGAGCAGGTAAGCGGACGGGCGGGCCGTCGCAGCGAAACCGGACAGGTACTGATCCAGACCGGTCAGCCGCATCACCCGGTTTTACAGTATGTACAACAGCATGCCTACAAAAAAATGTATGCCGATGAAATTGATAAACGCAAACAGTTTGCCTATCCGCCTTTCGCACGGATCATACATCTCAACTTTAAACATAAAATAAAGGAAGTGGTACAACAGGCCGCACAACAATTTACCATTAGCCTGCAACCCAAATACGGCAACTACTTAACCGGCCCGGCCGAGCCCATCATTAACCGTATACGTAACCAGTATATTATGGAACTGCTCATCAAACTTCCCCGTCAACAGCAGTTAATACAGGAGTGTAAACAGGATATTAAAATGCAGATCATCAACCTGCAGCAGCAACAACGTTTCAGGAGCGTGGTGGTAATACCGGATGTGGATGGAGTGTAGAGAAGAATTATGAATGATGAATTAGGAATTAGGAATTATGAATGATAAATGTTGAGTGATGAATGTTGAGTGATGAATTAGGAGTTAGGAGTTGAAGATTGAGCAATTTTGACTCTCTTCAATATAAAATCATAAATCTTAAATATTAAATATTAATTCTTAAATCTTAAATCTTAAAACCCCTTCGCTGCCAGTTCCTTTATAGCATCAAAAGTATACCGGTGTACACCAGGCTTTGCCTCCTTCGCCGCCTGTAACATCGCTTTAGCCACAGTAGTACCTTCAATGGCACGATACTGCCGCCAGCTGCCTACAAACAAAGCAGAGGTAAAACGCATGGTGGCCTGCAAAAAACCTTCCATCGGGCGTTTTTCTTCTCTTGCACCTAATAACATAGATGGCTGCATGATATGCAGAGAGGGGATCTGTGTAGCAATCAGTGCGGCTTCCACTTCACCCTTTAATTGTAAATAGAAATTTTTACTGTCAGCAGCTGCACCAATGGATGATACAATAACAAATTGTGTAAAGCCTACTTCCCGCCAAAGTTTTGCGGCCAGTACAGGTATATCAAAATCAATTTTGCGGTATAACTCATTATTCCCTTTTACATTTTTTTGCGTAGTACCAATAGCACAAAAAACTACTTCACTTTCTTCCAATGCCAGCTGTACCGACTCCCTGTCGGCAAAATCAACCAGCTTTACTTCCACTTTGGCGTGTGGCTTTTCCATGGGTCGTCTTACCAGTAACTTAATGGTTTCCACTTCCGGGTCCTTTATTAAAAACTGTACCAGGCTTTTACCTATCATTCCTGTTCCCCCAATAACCGCAACTGTTTTTACCGCCATAAAAATTTAAGTTTATATTGCAGCATGCAATTTCAGGAAAATATTTCTTTGAAGGCATATAATACTTTTGGAATAGATGTTATTGCCAAAAAGTTTTGCGCCTTTAGCAACACCACCGAGTTACAGGAGGCTATCAGCAGCGGTAATGGCCATCCTTTGATCATAGGGGGCGGCAGTAATATTTTATTTACCCAAAACTATAACGGAACCGTTTTACAAAACCGGGTTCAGGGCATTCAGCTGGTGGAACAGGACAATGATACGGTGACCATTAAAGCCGGTGGCGGCGAAAACTGGCATCGCTTTGTACTACACTGTATTGATAACGGCTGGGGCGGACTGGAAAACCTGTCACTCATACCCGGCTGCGTCGGTGCTTCACCCATGCAGAATATCGGCGCTTATGGTGTGGAAATTAAAGATGTATTTCATTCCCTAACGGCCTTTCATATACAGGAGCAGACCAACTATACTTTTAATGCGGCTGACTGCCGGTTCGGTTACCGCGAAAGTATTTTTAAACGCAAATACAAGGACCAGTTTGTTATTACTTCCGTATGTTATAAACTGCAAAAAAAGCCGGTGGTACATATTGAGTATGGCGCCATACGCCAGGAACTGGAAAAAATGGGTATTACCGCCCCTTCTATACGGGATGTATCCAATGCGGTTATCCATATCCGTCAATCCAAACTACCCGATCCCGCTGTAATAGGCAATGCAGGCAGCTTCTTTAAAAACCCCGGTATACCAGCCGAGCAATACCGGCAATTATTGCTGCAATATGAAAATATGGTAGGCTATGCCAATGCCGACGGAACGGTAAAAATCGCCGCCGGCTGGTTAATTGAAGCCTGCGGCTGGAAAGGATTTAAACGGGGTGATGCCGGAGTGCATGATAAACAGGCATTGGTACTGGTAAACCATGGCCAGGCCACTGGTGAAGAAATATACCGTTTAAGCGGGGAAATCATTGCTTCCGTACAGCAAAAATTCGGCATAACCCTCGAAAGAGAGGTCAATATCCTCTAGCCTCTTTATCTTTGCGGAAATTGACAAAAAAGTAATCTATGAAGCATGTTTTGTATTTAGTATGTGCGCTGGCACTATCTGCACCCATCTTTGGGCAAACGGAGATCGGTAACCGTAAAGTAAGACTGGGTTTTAAACTGGACCCCGTGTTCCTGAATAACTTAAAGCCGGCGGATGATGGCATTAAAAAAGACGGGGCCAAATTTGGTGTATCCTACGGTGTAATGGCCGACTTTTTATTTAACGATGAAAAAGGGGCTTTCGCTACCGGCCTTGAAATTGTACATGCGGGCGGCAATTTAAAATATGAAGCCGGTTCCAATAAAGGCCTGCGCCGTAATGAAGCTACAACGGCCAATGCTGCACAGTACTATGATATTAAACTGCAGTATATACAAATACCGCTTTCCTTAAAATTAAAGACAGAAGAAAAAAATAAATTTACCTGGTGGGGACAATTTGGTACTTACACCGGCTTTTTAATCGGCTCCAGAACCGATATCCGTTATGGCAATGTTTCTGAAGATAAAGTGAAGGCAAACAAATACATGGTGCCACTGAACATGGGCCTGTTGTTAGGCGCCGGCGGTGAGTACAGCATTGCCGAAAAAACCGATCTTTATTTCGGATTGGGTTTCGAAAGTGGCTTTACCGATATTACCCGCAATAAAAGATGGGACGATGATAAAGTAACCTTAAAACGCTGGGCCTTACGCGTCGGTATCTTCCTGTAATAACAACATAAATCCAACATACAGCCGGGCCTCGTGGTCCGGCTTTTTTATGCTTACAATTAACGGCACTATTACTTATTGGGGCTGTCAGCTGCAGTACATAACCCGGCCCATATGCGGCTGTCCGCTTGTAGTGGCCCCTTCCCACCGCCCTTACCCTGCCGGCCAGCTACCGCTTCCATCCGCCAGCCCCTGAACTGCATAATCACTATTGAACCTGTCACAGGAAATAAAAGCCACCTTCCAACTCATACCTCATACCTCATATCTTATACCTTTTACCTTACACCTTATACCTTTTACCTTACACCTTACATCTTATACCTTCTCCCTTACACCTCCCTATAACAACAAAAGCCCCTTTACAGGAGCTTTTACCAATTAACTTATAATAAGCTGTTAAGCCCTGCTAACAACAGGACGGGCAACTAATTGTGTAGCGATATAATAAGTACCAAACAGTAGGCCGGCAAAAAACAGGTCACCGATCAATACATTACCGGCAAAACCGTTGATCACACCATAATCACGGTAAAAAGCAATGGCATCGCCATAACAAAGCATTAAACCATCAAAAGTTTTTGGACGGCCCAGGCCACCACCACCTATCCAAACCGTAAAGTTGGACAGCAGGAAATAAATAACAGAACCGCTAACCGAAAAGCCCAGCACGTTCAGGAATGTAATGCGGCGCATCAGCATACCAAAAACGGTAATGCCGGCTATTAATAAATAATTCACCCATTGGCCATCATAAAAGCCTTGTATAGGTGTCATCCCGTTAATATATAATACCTGGTACAATACATCTGAAAGCAGCATGGATAATAAAGGCAGGATAATAGCCCATTTTTTATCCTTAATTACAGCGCCTGCAAATAAAGCAATGGCCATTTGCGGTGCAAAACCAAAAGGACGGCCCTCCCACACACGATACAGGGATGCTACGAGTAATATTAAGACAAAAGCAATAGTTGTTTGTTTACTAAACTTCATTGTTTACACAGTTTATAAATACAAAGGTAAATATTTTATACCAATCCTTATGCGGGTACGGTTGCCCTGAACAACTCCGTTGATTCTGTAGCCTTTATTGTTACTGTTGTATTGGCAAAAACAACGGCGGCCAGTTGCCCGGCATGCAGGTTAACGGTATCTGTACCATCAGTAATGATGACATTACCCGATGTAAGCAACAATATATCGGTGGTTCGCGCCGTATAAGCGGCCTCCTGCCCGGCCTGCAGGCTAAAACGTCCCAACTCAAAATCAGCGGCCGGTGTTTTAAATACCGTTTCTCCGGCTACCGCCTCGCCTTTCAAAATATTGGGATAGGTAGCCTGGCATAAGGTATGCTTCAATAATTCCGGTACATCAATATGTTTGGTGGTCAGTCCGCCACGCAGTACATTGTCCGAACTGGCCATTATTTCCACGTTCTGGCCTTCCAGGTAAGCATGTGGCACACCCGCATCCTGGAAAATGGCTTCGCCCCTTTTCATCTGTACCACATTAAACAGGTAAACAGAAAAAATACCCCGGTCAATACCCGCATCGCTTTTAAAAGTATTCATGGCACGGGCGGCCCAAAAATCTTCCTGGTTCTTTTCTAATTTATTTTGTTCGTATAAAGGCAGTATCCTGTTAGCCAGGGGTGTTAATGCCTTATTCACTTCGGCCTGGGGCAGGCTCATTACATATTGGTAAAGACCTGCATACCCTCCTGTTTCAAAATGGGGCAATAAAAAACTAAGTTCTGCTGTTTGTTGTAAAACGGCTTTTAATTCATTTTCCGGCTTAAAGCCATGCAACAGCCAGAAATCGCTCATGGCCACCATTAATTCCGGTTTATGATTTTTATCCTTATAATTCCGGTGAGGTGCCGTTAACGCTATCCCTTCCTCGTTTTCTTTATCAAAAGCTGCTGCAGCGGCCGTTTTTGAAGGGTGTACCTGTATGGACAACATATCCTTTACATCCAGCAGTTTAAGCAAAAAGGGAACCGTACCAAAATTTTTATTTACCGTGTCGCCGATAGTAACAGCGGGATCATCCTTAATAACCTGTGACAACAATACCGGCTCCCCTTTGGAGGGTAGCACTTGTGTATTGGCCTGCGGATGCACCCCCAGCCAGTATTCGGCAAAAGGTTGTAACCCGGGATTATCTAACTGTAATAAGGCAGGAATGAAATGAAAGCCACCCCAATCGTAATGTTTAACCGAGCCCTGTAATGCTGCAATTTTATTCATAATAAAAGCTTATCTTAAATCAAAGATAATGCATGGCCATACATAATGAACTGGGAAAAACCGGTGAAGCCCATGCAGCCGACTGGCTAACCACGAAAGGCTACACCATACTGCATCGTAACTGGCGCTACTCCCATTACGAAATAGATATTATTGCACAAAAAGGGAAGAAAACACATTTTATTGAAGTGAAAAGCCGTAGTACAGCAGCATACGGTTACCCCGAAGAAGCGGTTACCAAAAAGAAATTTAAACACCTGCAACGGGCGGCAGATGAGTACCTGCACCAGCACCCGGATATTAAATGGATACAGTATGATATACTGTCCATTATTGTGAACAAAAAAGAGACAACTTATTTTTTACTGGAAGATGTTTTCCTATAGGGTATCCTTTCCTTTTATGCTGGCAGCCTTCATTTTTTCAATGAGCACATAGGTAGCCGGGCAATACTCCACATTTTGTTTATGCACATGCATATAATCCACCATCTTTTTCTTGGTAAGGTGCGGGAAGCCTGCACAATCGGCAGGACGTACTTCGTAAATGCTGCATTTATTATCCTGTAAATTTAAAAACTGGCAGGGTTGTGTTTTATTGATCCAGTCCTTAGCCCCTCTTTTTTCCTTCAGTAACCATTTATCGGCAAATTGTTTAGGTGTCATCTGCAGGTGGGCGGCAATACGTTTAATATCGGCGGGAGTAAAAGTAGGTGTCATGGTCTTGCAACAGTTTGCACAGGATAAACATTCCACCTCCTTCCATACAGCAGGCTCCAGGCTGGCAGCCATTTTATCCAGGCCCGGGGGCGTATTATTTTCCAGCCCCGTCATAAAACGACGCATTTTACTGCGGTTTTCCTTTACCTTTTGCTTAAACTGTTTAAATGTAATACCCATAACAAATATTGAAACCGAAGATAAAAGAATTTTCCTTTACAATTTTGAATAGCTATTTTTGTCCATCACCTTAAAAATGTTATTATGAGATTAGTAATCGCATCATTTATTTTATTAAGTACCGCAGCCCTCGTAACCTCTTGCGGTGAAAAAGCGGCCGAAGCGCCAAAAGCCTTCTGCGACACGGTTTGCTTTTCCGATTCCATTAAAATAGAAGGTCAGCACAAGCTGAAACCTTATGTATATATCAGTGGTAAGGACTGTAAAGCCGATACCATTACCTGGAGTTATAACGGAGCAAAATCAAATAAAAAATATGAACTGGGGAGTATGCTGGCCAATAATAGCCTGAAGATCAATAAAGATTATTTTAAAGCTTATATCAGGGACACATCTTTAGCCTACATTATGTTTAACGATTGTCTTACCGGTCAGAACTACCAGATCCGTGTAAACTTTGCAGAGAAAACAAGCATTCAGCCCAGCAAAAAAGGTATCAACGATTTTGATCCTAAATTTGTAGTTGCCGAAAACTTATTTGTGCATACTGATGGCGGAAACCTGTTTGTAGAAGACATGACAACGGGCAAAAAAACCATGATGACTTTTGGCAGAGATGCCAAAATTGATTTTGATTACATCCATGACAAAATTGATTCGGTAAATATTACTCCGACCAAAGTATGGGCTAAAATCAAATTTGATAAAGACTGGGAAGTGATCGAGAAAGCTATTGAGTTAAAATAATGAATAGTTAATCGTTAAAGGTTAATGTTTCATTTAATGGCCGTAAACGTGGTTTTGCATTCATGTGGGAAGTATATAAAAAAGGATTTAAGAGTTATTGCCAACTGGAAAAATCTTTATCGGATAATTCCACCGATGCTTATATACATGATATTGAAAAGCTAACCGATTACCTGTTGGCTCATCAATTGCAAAAGCCTATTGCGGACATTACGTTACAAGACCTTCAACAATTTTTACAATGGATAGCGGGCCTGGGAATGACAGCGAGTTCCCAGGCCCGTATTATTTCCGGTATCAGGGCTTTTTTTAAATATTGTATTACCGAGGATATTGTTCAAACAGATCCCACCGTTTTATTAGCCAGCCCTAAACTGAAACGGGCTTTACCGGATGTTTTAAGCTATGAAGAGATTGAAAAAATACTGGCACAGATAGACCTGAGCAAACCTGACGGCGAACGTAATAAAGCCATACTGGAGATCATGTACAGCTGCGGTTTGCGGGTGAGTGAAGTAATTAACCTGAAATTATCGCAGCTATACCTGGATGTTGATTTTATTAGAGTAACCGGCAAAGGCAATAAAGAACGTTTAATTCCTATTGGCAGCAGTGCCAAAAAACAGGTAAGCACTTATATAAACCTGGTAAGACCCCATACACCTAATAAACCGGGTTATGATGATATTGTTTTTTTAAACAAACGTGGCGCCGGCTTGTCACGGGTAATGGTTTTTATGATCATTAAACAACTGGTAGCCATGGCCGGCATTAAAAAAAATGTGTCTCCCCATACGCTTCGTCATTCCTTTGCCACCCATTTGGTAGAAGGCGGCGCCAACCTTCGCGCCGTACAGGAAATGTTAGGCCACGAAAGCATTACCACTACGGAAATATATACCCACCTTGACAGGGATTTTTTAAAGAAAACTTTGGAGCAGTTTCACCCGGCATTTGGGAAATAGAATTGAGATGTAAGATTGCAGATATGAGAATTCAGATATAAGATTTTAGATTACAGATACCTTCCCCTCCCGTTTACCTTTTCTCCTCCCGGTATCCTATCTATATACTAAATACTATCCTCTTAATACTAAATACTATTATCTTAATACTATATACTACTCTCTCAATACTATAAAAAAAAGAACCCCCGATGAGAATCGGGGGGCCCTAATCAAAAACCATTAACCATTAAACCTTATCCTATGAAAATTCACCACAAATATCGCTAATAATTATTTAATACAAAAACTTTTGCGGTACTTTTATGTCTTTATTTGTGTACACTTAACATTTATTGATTCATCTCAATATCAATACATGATATACGGTTAAGCAAACGTTTGCAAAGCGTATTTCTTAACAAAAACCTGTAAAATTATAATTGTGTTATGCGTAAAATAGTGGTGGCTATAACGGGGGCTAGTGGTTCTGTTTATGCACAAAGCCTGTTGAAAAAATTAACAACTATACCTGAACAATGGGACGATATTGCTATTGTTATTACGGATAATGCCAAACAGGTTTGGCAAACTGAGCTAAAAAATGAATCCTATAAAGATTTCCCCTTTAGCTTTTACCATAAAAACGATTTTAATGCTCCCTTTGCATCAGGCTCGGGTAAGTACGATAGCATGATTGTACTCCCCTGCTCTATGGGTACATTGGGCCGTATTGCAACGGGCATGTCCAATGACCTCATCACCAGGGCTGCCGATGTAATATTAAAAGAACGCCGCAAATTAATATGTGTAGTGCGGGATACGCCCTATAACCTCATCCATATCCGGAATATGGAGACGGTAACATTAGCCGGAGGTATTATTTGTCCCGCTTCCCCATCCTTTTACAGCTTACCCGCCAGCCTGGATGAGCTGGCCGCTACGGTTACCGACCGGGTACTGGACCTGGCAGGCTTTGATATCAGCACTTTCCGTTGGGGAAATGATAAATAATAAAAACATATAGTAAGTATAAGAAAGCGCTTCATGAATATGAAGCGCTTTTACCTAAAACAAACAACACGAAAGGTGTTTAAGCAGGGTTAGCGGAAATTTTATTGGCCGCTTCATATTGCCTTGCCCTTTGTTTGGCTATTCTCCGTCCCCTGAAAAACAGGTAAAGGTTAAAGAATAACATTAATCCCAAATAGATACTAAAGCCACCCAGTTTATAGCTGAGTCTTTCCAGCATTTCCTGGCCGTTATAAACATTACCGATAATTTCCATGATCAGTAAGGCAAACCCTACATTCAGCAGGTAAAATCCGGTTTCAAATAAACGGTTGGTTGAAAAAGCTATATCGGCTTTACCACCAAAAATGTCCAGCATAAAGGTTTTACTGTTTTTAAATAATACATGGGCCACATACCAGGTAAGCATAATTGCAATAGGCAGATAAATGAGGTAAGCAGTGAAATTTAATGATTTGTCCATAACGGGTTTATTTATGATGAGTAATTGATTGCCGGTGATGCCTGCCTATAAAATAGATAGCAGCCATATTACCAAAGTGTATAATTCCGAGTATCAATAATATTTTACCGGTCATAGTTGCCATACAGCCCCATAAATCAGCCCAATTGTCAATAGGTGGCCAGGTACTGATGGTGAGCGCTACATAACCCAGGTTTAGCAGGTAATACCCTACCAGCAGCAGCCGGTTAATAAACAGCGTAAGCTTTTCATCGCCATGCAACAGGTTTAAAATATAATGCCGGCCGTTTTTGTAAAACACCAACCCTACGTGAACGGTAATGATGTAGGTAATAGAAAGGTAGATGATGTAGGCCAGGATGTTCATGGAAGCGGTTTTAAAGTTGCCCCATATCACATTGCATTTTCACAAGGCAAACCTACGACATGTTTTTGAATTTTCAATATTTTCTGAAAATATATTTTCAAAATATTGCCACACTGTAAATAGTTTTATACAAGGCAGCTTTTTCTTATTTTTAAACCATGGACCCACAAGAACCGGTGATACCCGTACAGGCGGATGATGAAAACGACAGGCAGGCGGCATCAGATTACCCTCCCAGATACATGCCCTTACAACAGAAAGGCAACAGTGCCTTACGTTCTGTTCAAAGCCTGGCCTTGTATTTAATGATCGGCTATCTTATCTTCCCCAGCTTCACCATACTGTTGATAGTAACACTGATTGTACTGTTACATGAACTGGGACATTTCCTGGCCATGAAATATTTTAAGTACAGTGACCTGGGTATGTTTTTTATTCCACTTTTGGGAGCTTATGTATCGGGTACAAAGAGGGAAGTGTCGCAAACGCAATCCGCTATTATTTTACTGGCAGGCCCCATACCCGGGGTTATCATTGGTATCGCATTGTATTTTATTGATGCTGCTTCCGGTGGTTTGGTATGGTGGGGCGTTTCGGTATACACCATCAGCCTGTTATTTATTTTTTTAAACCTGTTTAACCTGCTGCCCATTTATCCTTTAGATGGCGGCCAACTGTTAAACCGCGTTTTTTTAGATGAGGAAGGTTATATCAGCCGAATATTTATTTATCTCTCTATTGCAGCCATGACCTGGTTCAGCATTAGCTTATGGCAAAAAACAGGAAGCTGGTTTTATTTTATCCTCTTATTATTTCCGGTTTATTTATTACTGCGCATGCGTTCAGATTCGCAGTTAACCAGCCTTGAAAAAAAACTGGAAGCAGACGGCTATGACCTGAATAAGCTGTATGAAGACCTGACAGACGAAGAGTATTGGGAATTAAGAAAAAAAGTAATCGCTCATCACACGGCTTTTGCCGGCATAACACCTGGTCCGCCTTATGAGTATGATGTAAAAGAAGATAAGGTGATGAACGCTATTCAAAGTTTGTTACACCGTACTTTCTGGGAGGACATGAGTATTCCCGGTAAAGTATTGTTATTACTTATCTGGATAGCTGCACTGGCCTCGCCCTGGTTATTACAGCTCGATCTATCCTTCTTCAGACGTTTCGGGTAAACCGGGTCATTACATCCTGCTGTAATCGGAACGCCAGTTTTTAATGGCCGCTTTTATTTCCCGTTTGCTCAGTTTTTCCTCACTCGCCCTTAAGGCAAGGGCCGGAAATTCCTCATCGGATGCAAAACGTAAAGCAATGATCTGCCTTAAACGAAGGTTAGGATATAGTGGTTTACCTGTTAATACATAATGCCTGAAATTTTCTTCGGCTCTTATTACCCTATCCTGTGCTTTTAAAGGCATCATACGGGAATTAAGGTGCACCAGGGCAAGGGCAATAACAATCAGCAATAATATAACCGCCTCTAATATATTCCCGCTTTCTGCCTGTACCAGGTTAATAATAGTAAGTACCAGTAAGGTTAGTATCAGCGGAGTAGCTACAAAATGAAAAGGAGGAAAAAATTTTCGGTGATTTTTAAAACTTTGCATGGTATTATTTTAATTCGTTTAAAACTTTATACATTTTTTGTACCAGTCCCGATGCGGAACCCTGGTAGTTGTTTACTAAAAAAGAATAAATATACTCTTTACCATCTTTTGCTTTATGATAACCGCAAAAACCTTTTACCCCGCTAATGGTACCGCTTTTCATTTTCATACCATTGTATTCAGGCAAAGCATCATAAAAAGCAGGAAACCAGGTCTTGGTCCTGGCATATTTCAGTATTTCCACCTGAGCATGGGTGGTTACCCTGTTTAAAGGCGAAAGCCCGGAACCATCTTCCATGTTTAACTCACCGGAACCTATCCCCTTCTGCTTCCAGAGATCCCTGATCAGTTTCACACCTTCATCCGTTGCAGCAGGTTTATTATTTTGTAAGGCAATGGCTTTTACAAGTGCTTCACCATACAGGTTAATACTTTTTTTATTGAACCAATAGATGATTGAATCCATAGAAGGTGAAACCTCCTGTACAAGAGGTTTAATACCAGCAACTGTCGCAACAGCTCCATGCGTTTTGGTACGCTCGTATGCACCCGCTGTACCAGGTAGTTTACTGTCGATACCCGCCGCTTTTAAACGCAATGTAAAATCAGCTAACAGAGCACCCACAGGATTTGTTTCAGCCGCCGAAATTTTAAAATTCTTTTCGCCGACGGGTATGGTACCCGATATAGATCCGTCAAAATAGAGATAAGCATTATCTCCTGTTCCTTTGGCAGCTGCCCTTAATTCGTTGTGATAGTCAACCGGTTCACCCTCCTTTTTTACCAGCACTGCATCACCAATAGCATTACCGGAGGTAAGCTGCAGATCAAACTGGTTTTCTTTCCAGTTAAGCGCATAAGCCCCGGCACCATAATAGTTGCCAATATCCTGCCATATCCACCCATCCGGTATGGCCTGGTAAGCAAAACTTCCTGTATTGGCCAGTACCGAGCCGTCAATTTTTTGTATACCGGCGGCTTTTATTTTTTTGGTCCACTCATTTAATACATTATCAGGTTTTGTCCCCTCCCAGCGCCAACTACCCAATGTGGGATCGCCTGAACCACTCACAATTAAATTACCCTTTAACACACCATTGGTAATAGCACCCTGATAACCGATATTGGTAATAAATTTATAGTCCGGTCCTAATAATTCATAGGCACTCACACTGGTGATGATTTTTTGTGTAGACGCCGGGGCAAGGCCCATCCGGGAGTTTTTATCAAATACTACCTTACCCGTTGCCGCTTCAATTACATATAAAGAAACGGATGCATGCTGGTATAAGGTATCTTTTTCAAAACTGGTAAAGGCTGTAGCAATTTTAGTTCCTGTCGTTTGTGCAGATACAGCAACAGTTGGCATAACAAAAAATAATAATAACAAAAATCTATGCATAAGCGGATTTATCTGTGACACTAAAAAGAATTAAATTTACTGTATGGAAAATGAAGTTAATGAACCTGTACCAAAGTTCAACTATGTTTCTGCTGAGGATTACCTGATTATGGAAAGGGCGTCGCAGCATAAACATGAGTATTACCAGGGAGAAGTGTTTGCAATGTCAGGCGCTTCATGGTATCATAATATCATTGCCCGCAACATAAACACCATTGTTCTTCCCCTGTTAAAAGGAAAAGAATGTAGCATGTTTGGTAGTGACCTGCGAATACATATTCCGGAAAACACTTTATACACTTATCCTGATTTTTCAATTATTTGCGGTAGGCCGGAAACAACAGACAAGGAAAAAGACACAGTAATAAAACCCGCTGCTATTATAGAAATATTATCTCCTGCCACAAAATCCTACGACAGAGGCGATAAATTTAACTTATACCGCCAGATACCTACTTTGCAGGAGTATATTTTAATTGATTCGGTATCTGTTTCGGTTGAACATTTTGTTAAAACCAATATACATGAATGGAGGCTTACCGAATTAAAAGACATTACGGATGAATTTACGATCCGGACGGTTGACATTCGTATTCCCCTGGAAGAACTATACCTCGATATTCAGCTTTAAGAAGCGGGTAACCTGAAAAACATTTACTTCCCTGTTATTTCGCACGCTATTTTACTAACAGTTATCTTGCAGTATAATTATTAAATAATATGGTAAATGCATCTATCATTACCATTGGTGATGAGTTATTAATTGGCCAGACCATTGATACCAACAGTGCTTTTATTGCCCAGGAACTGAATAAAATTGGGGTTTGGGTAAAACGCAGGATAGCCGTGGGTGATGTATACGATGATATCTGGCAGGCACTGGACGAAGAGAAAAAACAATCTGATATAATTATTATTACAGGCGGTTTAGGGCCTACCGCCGATGATATTACCAAACCCTTGTTATGCAAGTATTTTGGTGGTAAACTGGTAGTGAACGAAGATGTGCTGGCACATGTAAAGTATTTGTTTGAGAAAATATATAACCGTCCCGGTCCGATACTGGAACGGAATATGAAACAGGCCGAAGTGCCCGATAACTGCACCGTATTACCCAATGCTTTGGGCACCGCACCCGGCATGTGGTTTAACGCGGATGGGAAAATATTTATTTCCCTACCCGGGGTACCGCATGAAATGAAAGGCCTTATCACAACCGAAGTACTGCACCGGTTGCAGGAAACTTTTACCATGCCCGCCATTGTACACGAAACTATTTTTACAGCGGGGCAGGGCGAATCGGCCATTGCAGAAAGGTTACTGGATTTTGAAGAAAGTTTACCGGCCGATATTAAACTGGCTTATTTACCCAGTTATGGCATGGTAAAGCTACGGTTAACCATTACGGGGGTTAATAAAATGGCCTTACAGGAGAAATTGCAACCGTATTATTTACAGCTGCAGGAACTGGTAGCCCCGTTTCTGGTATCGGCAAAAGATGAAAGCCTGGAAGTGGTGATCGGTAACCTGTTAAAAGCATCAGGTAAAACCATGGGTACAGCCGAAAGCTGCACCGGGGGCTATATAGCGCACCTGATCACCAGTATTGTAGGCTCTTCGGCCTATTATAAGGGCACTATAGTAAGTTACGCCAACGAGGTAAAACAAAATCTTTTGGGGGTACAGGCACAAACTTTACAATCAGTAGGAGCCGTAAGCGAAGAAACCGTTAAACAAATGGTTACAGGCGCTTTGAAAGCCCTGCAGGTAGATTATGCAGTGGCTACCTCGGGCATTATGGGGCCTGATGGCGGCAGCCCGGAAAAACCGGTAGGAACAGTATGGATAGCCGTTGGGAATAAGGATAAAACTTCCGCCATTAAAATAAGTTTACGCTTTGGCAGGGAGAGAAATATACACCTGGCAGCCATGAATGCCCTGAATTTTTTACGAAAGTTTATTTTAACTAACAGTTGATAGTATGAATTAGGGCCAAATCGTTACCTTTGGCCGGTTAAAAATTGCTTGTTATTCCGGTTACCAGTTTTGGGCGCTTCCGGTTTGGTGAAATAGTGCAGGTAGAACGCTTGTTTGCCGCGAATGATGAGCTACATTATACAGATAAGACTAATAAAAATATTATGGCGATAGTAGAACTGATCATGCCTAAGTTGGGCGAAAGTATTATGGAAGCTACCATTTTAAGATGGCACAAACAACCCGGTGATACCGTAAAGATGGACGAAACCGTGTTGGAGATTGCTACCGATAAAGTGGACAGTGAGGTACCCAGCACCGCAGCCGGCGTGATTGAGGAGTTATTGTATAAAGTTGATGATGTAGTACCCATTGGCGCCGCTATTGCCAAAATAAGGACCGAAGGCGGAGCAACTGTTACCACCACGGCCGCTACACCGGTTCAGGAAAGCGCGGCCCCTGTTACCCCTACCCCTGTACAGGCTGCACCCACTGCCAGTACCAATACCGGCAGTGTGAACCCTAACCGTTTTTATTCGCCCCTGGTATTAAATATTGCTACCAGCGAAGGGGTGAGTATGAGCGAACTGGAAAAAATTCCCGGTACCGGCAGTGAAGGGAGAGTTACCAAAAAAGATATTTTACAATACGTAAGTGATAAAAAATCAGGTAAAGTAAATGCTCCTGCAGCACATCCGTTAGCTGATAATACAGATACCATTGTTGTTGAAAATACACCTGCACCGGTTGTTAAGAAAACAGAAAACGCACCGGTGGTGTACCAGGGTAATGTGGAAATTATTGAAATGGACCGTATGCGTAAGCTGATTGCTGAACATATGGTGCGCAGTAAACATACCAGTCCGCACGTTACCAGCTTTACTGAAGCCGATGTTACCAACCTGGTACACTGGCGCGATAAAGTGAAGAAAGAATTTGAAAAACGTGAGAACAGCAAAATCACCTTTACTCCCTTATTTGTAGAAGCTGTTGTAAAATGTATTAAAAAGTTCCCGTTAATCAACTCTTCACTGGATGGCGATAAGATCATTGTAAAAAAAGACATCAATATAGGTATGGCTACAGCCTTACCCAGCGGTAATTTAATTGTGCCGGTTATTAAAAATGCCGACCAGTTGAATTTAGTAGGCCTGAGCAAACAGGTGAACCAGCTGGCCGACAGTGCCCGTAACGGCAAACTGAAGGCCGACGATACACAGGGCGGAACTTTTACCCTGACCAATGTAGGCACTTTTGGCAGCCTGATGGGCACACCGATTATCAACCAGCCACAGGTAGCTATTTTAGCGGTGGGTGCTATTAAAAAACGCCCGATGGTGATTGAAACGCCACAAGGCGACAGCATAGCTATACGCCACATGATGTACCTGAGCATGAGCTACGACCACCGTATTGTGGACGGCAGCCTGGGTGCTACCTTTTTAACAGCTGTGGCTAAAGAGCTGGAGAACTTTAATCCTGACAGGGAGATCTGATAATCCTGCTTTTCAATAAAACATTACCCCCGTTCAGGCTGGCAGTTGCCGGTTTAAACGGGGGTAAAATTTATAGGCCCGATATATATTGGTATTACCAGTATATATAACTTTGCACGTTCAAGAAACGACTATGTTACCAGGAGCAGGCTTGTTAAAGCAGTTAAAACACCTATTCATTCCCCGTTTAGCAATTGCTAGTGTATTAGTAATGTTTGTGGCCCTTAATCCGGCACTAGCCCAGAAAAAGGATTTCGGCTCCTGGAATGTGATCAATACCCGTTTAACACTGGCCCCTAAGTTTGAGATTTTTAATGAGCTGCAGCTGCGGTCACAGTCATTTTACAATAACCATTTTTATTATGAAGTAAAAGGTGGTATCTCCTATTTTATTGATAAGAATTTTTCGTTTTTAGCAGGTATCGGTAAGTATGTTACCTATAGCGACCCGGGCAGTTTTACCAAACCGGTATCGGCCAATGAGTTCAGGTTCTGGCAACAGCTTACCATGAACAATTATTTAAAACGTATAAAATTTGAACACCGTTACCGCGTGGAACAAAGGTGGTTTGATACAGGTTACCGTAATCGTTTCCGCTATCGTTTAAATGCTGCCATACCATTAAACGGCACCAAGATTGAACCCAAAACATTTTACGTAGCGGCTTTTGAAGAGCTGTTCCTGACCAATAAAGCACCTTATTTTGAACGTAACCGTGTATTTGCCGGCATTGGCTACCAGATATCGCCCTATTTCAGTGTACAACCCGGTTATGTGTACCAATATGATTACCGCAACAGCGTTGGCACCGGCAAACATTTTTTCCAGCTGACTTTAATGATTGATATTGACGGTAACAAAAACCCGAATGAAAGAATACCGGGTAACCTGGATTAACTTTTGTATCGGGATAGGATGATGCGTGTGTTTTTCAACTGATTTTCGCTGAGTGGATTTTAGTTGGTAAAACCTATATATTTTTTAACCGGCTGTATTGCTACTATCAGCACCTGTTGTGTCACTCACTGCATCCTCCGGTAATACTATTCAGCTTATTGCAGGTTTCCTGTGTAAATGCGTTATCGTTCCTGTCTCACGTATATCAACTATTCCGGTTCGTGAGACACGAACCAAGGCTATGAGACACGAACCGGGGCTATGGCTATTCAGCTTATTGCAGGTTTCCTTTATAAATGCGTTATTGTTTCTGTCCCACGAACTCAACTATTTCGGTTCGTGAGACACGAACCGGGGCTACGAGACACGAACCGAGGCTATGAGACACGAACCGGGGCTATGGCTATTCAGCCTATTGCAGGTTTCCTTTATAAATGCGTATGGTTTCTATCTCACGTATATCAACTATTCCGGTTCGTGAGACACGAACCGAGGCTATGAGACACGAACCGGGGCTACCCAACAGCAACCTCTTACTAAATCCCAAATCTTCAATCTTAAATCCTAAATCCCCAAACCTACTCCCCGTATTTCTCAGCCTTAAAATGATACTTTTTCCCTTTCCGGGTAATAATAAACAGGTTATTATAATCTGTTTCAGGAATATCGGCTGGCACAACCTGTGCACCCGTTAAGGCATTGGCAATATTATCGATGGTATTGGAATGCCCCACAATCACCACATTTCCTTTGCGTTTGCTTTTGATGCCTTCAACGAAGGCCGGTAAAGAGTCAAATGAAGGATTATAAGTAACAATGGGGAGATTCACTGCTTTGGCCAATGGTGTAGCCGTTTGCAGGGTACGCTTGTAATTGGTACTGTAGATGCGCTTAATACCGGCATTGGCCAGGCGTTGTTGTAAAGCAATAGCACGGGCATGACCTGCTTCGGAAAGATTGGGATTAGCTTTTTCGGCCTGGGTAGCATTGGCAGCCGGTGTGGCTTTTTCGGCATGGCGTACAACATAAATAGTCTGGCTGCAGGAAGCAAGGCTCACCATGAGCAATAACAATATAATTTTCATATGCAGTAAAGTTTAATTAAGCTGGTTCTAAATTAGGATAAAAAAGGGTTATTACTTTACCACTTATACATTTATGGATATACAAAAAGCCGCATACCATAAAGGATGCGGCTTTGTATAGCTATATTCAGTATCATTAATCAACCAGTTCCAGTCCCCAGCTTTTACCTTTTTCTACGGCCGGCACCCCTTCTGTGATCCAGCGTGCAGGTTTGGCGCCTTTTAATAACCAGTCAAAGAATTGTTGTTCGCGGATCTGGATATCCTTACGGTTTTTTCTTTCAACCAGGTTATGTGCTTCGCCATTGTAGTTTAACATCCAGGCCTGTTTACCTAAACGGCGTAAGCCGGTAAACAATTCAATGCCCTGGTACCAGGGAACAGCACCATCTGCATCATTGGCCATAATAACAATGGGCGTTTTTACTTTGGGCAAATGGAATAAAGGAGAGTTTTCAATATACAACTGTGGCTTTTCCCATAATGTAGCACCAATACGGCTCTGTGTTTTTTCG
>CAYUMH010000046.1:0-31309 GCA_964445775.1 uncultured Terrimonas sp. | reverse complement strand
CACGGAAATAAAAAATGAGAAAAACAACAGAAATATCCGGTGTTTTTCTCATTGAAAACATTAACCTATTATAACCGGGGATAAACCGGTTATATGAAAACTCCTTACTTTACTCTTATATAAATAGTGATGCGGGTTGTATATACCTTATTATAAGATCCCTGGAGGGCAAAGTCTTTTATCCATTTACCCGTTTAATATTTGCACCCAGGTTCATCAATCGCTCATCAATGTATTGGTAACCACGATCAATCTGTTCAATGTTCTGTATAATACTCGTGCCCTCAGCACTCAAGGCCGCAATTAACAAAGCTACACCCGCCCGTATATCAGGACTGCTCATAGTAATGCCTCTTAGTTTTTGCTGGTTACCCAAACCAATCACTACAGCACGGTGCGGATCGCAGAGAATAACCTGGGCGCCCATGTCAATCAGTTTATCAACAAAGAACAAACGGCTTTCAAACATTTTCTGATGAATGAGCACACTGCCTTTGGCGCCGATAGCCGTTACCAAAACAATACTTAATAAGTCAGGGGTAAAACCCGGCCAGGGATGATCGTACATGGTGAGTACCCCACCATCCAGGTAACGTTGTATGGTATAAGTATCCTGTGCAGGAATATGAATATCATCGCCCACAAAGTTCATTTGTATACCCAGTTGCTGAAATTTTTCGGGGATAATGCCCAGGTGTTCAATGCCGGCGCCCTTGATAGTGATATCACTGTGTGTCATAGCGGCCAGCCCAATGAAAGAACCGACTTCAATCATATCGGGTAACATGCGGTGTGTAGTGCCGCCTAAATAATCAACCCCTTCAATGGTTAACAGGTTACTGCCAATACCACTGATCTTGGCGCCCATGCGGTTGAGCATTTTACAAAGCTGTTGTATATAAGGCTCACAAGCGGCATTATAAATAGTTGTAGTGCCTTTAGCCATAGAGGCGGCCATGACTATATTGGCCGTACCTGTAACAGAAGGCTCGTCCAGTAAAAGTTTGGTACCTCTGAGTTGCGAAGCATCTAAGTGAAAGAAACCATCCTCTGCATCATAGTTAAACGTAGTGCCCAGTTTTTCAAAACCAATGATATGGGTATCTAAACGGCGGCGGCCTATTTTATCACCACCGGGTTTAGGTATAAAGGCTTTTTTAAACCGGGCTAACATAGGGCCGGCTAACATGACCGAACCCCTTAACCGGCCGCTTTTTTTCTTAAATGCATCACTGTGCAGGTAATCTACATTTACTGCATCGGCCTGGAATATACAGGTATCCCGCTGTGACCTCTCTATTTTTACATTCATTTCACCCAGCAGTTCAATCAGCAGGTTTACATCCAGTATATCGGGTATATTGGTAATGGTTATTTTTTCAGGACTTAATAATACAGCACTGATAATTTGCAATGCTTCATTTTTTGCTCCTTGCGGAACAATGGTTCCGGATAATGTTTTGCCACCTTTAACTTCAAATGCGTTCACGGGTTGTATAATTATAAAGTAAAAAATAAAAATTACAGATAGTTATTACTGTTTTGTATACTGTTAGTAAAATTCGTTTTTATGCAGCCACAAAGCTAAAGAAAGCTGTTTATTAAACATGCAACCGCAAAAAACCGGATTTGAATTAATTAAGCATTAAAAATTAGTAATTAATAATAGTTCCCGGATTGAAACAGGTTGATTGGTAAAATAGTATTACAAGGTCTGACCAGTCCCACAAGTCTACCCTACAGTTGTATAATAACCCTTGAATAGAAGGAACAAAGCTGCTGCCCAAAGGACGGAACGATGCAGTGTGCGACGCAAGGGACGATGCACAGTATTATTGCAGCTGATAACCTGAATAAATAAAAAATGAGTGGTTTATGCCGGGTAGTAAGGGCTGATCATGATATAAATGATAACACCTGTTATTGCCACATAAAACCAGATAGGCCAGGTAATGCGTGCCAGTTTGCGGTGTTTAACCCATTCGCCGGTAAGGCCGCGATAGGCGGTGTATAAAATAAACGGCAATATTAGACCGGCCAGGGGAATATGGGTACCTAATAAGATATAGTAGATGGTTTTGCTAATGCCCGGCTCGGGAAAAGAAGTAGGCTCGGTAAATAAGTGGTGCGCTACATAACTTAATAAAAACAGGATAGATAACACCATGGCAATGAGCATGGAGTTACGGTGCAGTATGTATTTTTTTTGTTTTACCGCTATTAAAGCAATTACCAGGAATACAGCTACCGCACTGTTGATATAGGCATTGATCTTTGCAAAAATATGCGGACTAAACCCAAGGTCGACGTTTAGCGATACTCGCCCGAGGGCTGTCACCAATAAAAAAACAATTACGGAAAAAGTAAGAATAAGCCAGTTTGCTTTTTTATCATTCTTTGTCCACACGGGTGCTAACATCTTTCGGGGTTTTATTTTTTGTAAAGAATATTAAGAACAGTCCTACGCCGGCCGCTGCCAATAAAAATACAATGGCCAGCAATTGCAATTTACCTGACAAGAAACTTTTTTTGGTGCGGTCCTTTTCCATGGTTAAAAACAAGAGATCACGGGCCAGTTTTACCTGGTCGTTCTCCCTGATACCACTGTAGTAACCGCGTACATAACGGTTACTGTCAATTAACACAAAACGGTCGGAGTGAAAGTAGTTGCTATCAATCATTGCACCATCTTCCACACCCAGGCGCATATGGTTACGGGCAAGGTCATAAATAACCTGTTTGTCGCCGGTTAGTAACCACCATTGTTCGGGGTTGATCTGGAAACGGTCGGCCCATTTTTTTAACTGTGCTACCGAATCCCTTTCAGGATCGATACTGAAGGAGAGAAAGAAAATGCTTTTATTGGTTTTATCGCCCACGCGTTTGGCATTGGTGATGGATGACTGCAGCTTATGCATATTGGCTGTCATACCGGGGCAAATGGTAGGGCAGTGCGTGAAGAAAAAATCGGCAATGATGATTTTGTTATGCAGGCTGTCCAGCGTAACCGTATCGCCCAGCTGGTTTACCAGGCTAAAGTTGGGTATTTTATGCCAAACCGTATCGGTGAGCTGTTTGCCGTTCACTTCTTTGGTCAGTACGGTATCCACCACATAATGGCCGGGCATAGCCACCGCATCTTCACTGTATTGTTTTACGATCAAATAACAACTCAGCGGTAAGGCTATCGCTAAAATAAGGGCATATAAGGCTTTCTTGTTCACGTATGGTTTGCTTCGGGGTATCTGTTAAAAAAACCATCGCCCGGTTATAGCTATTTAAGCATAACCGGGCGGCAGTAAATAGTATCTTCTATAACAAATTATTGCTTGCCCGGTTCGGGAGCGGCTGGTTCTTTTTTTGCCTCGTGTTTTACCGGGGTAGTGGTATGTTTAAAGTGAGGGTCATAGGTATTTCTTAAGTTTTTATAAGAATTACCATCAATTAAGAAAGCCGCAATAAACCATATAAATAACAATAAAGGCACAATGATGGTCATGATAAAGTTCCTGATCTCATCACCCAGGTGCATGAAAATAGAAACGATATAGTATGCTTTAGCTAAAGTAAGGATACAAACAACACCTTTAAACATTAATATCAGCAGGTGGTTAGCCTCGTGGCCCATTCCATATAATAACAAACCGATACCCAGCTCTATTATCGTAATAACAGACAGTAAAATTGTTGTTTTTCTAACACGCTTTTTAAACTCGGCTTCGTCCGCATGATGATGTGGCTCTACCACCTCGGGATAAGCGGCCGAAGAAGAAATAGCTTTCGTTGGATCGTAATGACTAGACATATCTTTAATAAGTTCTGATTTTTGTTGTTAAATAAGGTAGAAAGCCAGGAATACGAATACCCAAACCAGGTCTACAAAGTGCCAGTACAAACCGGCTTTTTCAATCATCAGGTAATGCCCCCTGTTTTCAAACACATTCTTTTGCGTCATAATCAACATCACGATATTGATTACCACACCCGAGAATACGTGGAAACCGTGGAAGCCGGTAATGCCGTAGAAGAAACCACCAAATGCTACCGGACCAGGTGTACCAACTTTAAGTTCGTGCTGAGAAATAGTAGCAATTAAACTTTCTTTTGTTTGTGTGGCTAATTGCGATACAGGTACTGAATGGTCAACCTGGTAAGCCAGTTTGGCTAGGATGCCGGTATCAGTATTTTTAAGCGCTTCGCCTATTAAAGCCGGATCAGCCGCTGCACCCCAGGGGTTTACTTTGGTAGTCTGTCCTAATAACTGGATCTGGCCATCCACTAAAGTTGCATGCTCGGCAGTGATCATATGCCACCACTCCCAGGCCTGACAACCTAAGAACATTAAGCCACCCAGGATGGTCCATAATAACCATTTTGTTACACCCGCTTTATCACCTTTATGACCGGCATGTACTGCCAGCACCATCGTTACCGAACTGATGATGAGGATAAAGGTCATTACACTCACAAACGCCAAGGGTAAATTGGCATGACCTGCAAACGGGAATGCATTAAATACATGGTTCGGATCGGGCCAAAAGTTTTGGCTGAAACGAATGGTACCATAAGAAATAAGGAATGCTCCGAAAGTGAAAGCATCACTCATTAAAAAATACCACATCATCACCTTTCCGTACTCGATGTTGAACGGGCTTTTACCGCCGCTCCACCATTTAGTCTTATGCGCTGTAGCTGTTGTTGCCATATAAACCTACCCTCTCCGGGACTTTTTTTAAGTACCAGCCTTCGCCAATACCTAATCGTTATTAAAAACTATAATTTTATTTTCCTTCATTAGCCAATCAGCACATCAGCAAATTAGCTAATAATCAATTATCCGATCAGTAAAAAGAACACTAACAGGTAAATCCACAGTATGTCTACAAAATGCCAGTAGCTGCTCATTACTTCTACCGGTACACTGCTGTAAGATTTTACTTTGCCCCATAAAGAACGGCATACCATAATGATCAGTGCTACCATGCCGCCCATTACGTGCAGGCCATGTAAACCAAAGATCACATATAAGAACTGGCCGGCTCCTGATGAACCTTTAAATCTTACCTGCTGCTCGTTCCATAATTCAATAAACCCGAATGTTTGCAACGCAATAAAGGCAATGCCTAAAATAAGTGTTACTACCATCAGGCTGCGATAGCGTTGCATGCTTCTTTGTTTAAAAGCACGTAAAGCCATCTGTATGGTAATACTGCTGCTAACGATTACCGCTGTAGATAACCAAAAGATCTTTGGAAAATCTATCGTACGCCAGCCTTCCAGGTTACTTTTAATGATAAAGGCACTGGTCAGCCCCGCAAACATCATTAACATACTGGCAATGGCCACCCACAAGGTAAACTTGTGCGGATGCATTTTGCGGCCTTCACCCAAGCTGTTATTCGTTTTATCAATATTCAACTGTCCTACCATTTCAATTGTTTTACCTCACATTTTCAAATTACCTCATTATCTGATTCGCTAATTTCTTATGCTTTACTTAATAACAGTGCTAATAATACCACCGGTAAATAAATATAACTGCCAAACATCACTCCTCTTGCCGATTTTATATCCATTTTCTGGTATAAGCTAACACTACGGAACACCATAAATATATTAGCCAATATCACCAGTACCAGTCCTATCATGCCCTTCACCGTTTCAAATTCACAGATATTCAAAAAATAGGGCGCCACAGTAGCCGGCAACAGCAACAAAGAGTACACAATGGTTTGTAAAGCGGTAAACTTTGTTGGCCCTTTATCGCTGGGCAATAATTTAAAGCCTGCCGTTGAGTAATCGTTGTGCGCTATCCAGGCAATAGCCCAAAAATGGGGGAACTGCCAGAAAAACTGCACCAGGAATAAAACTATACCACCGGTCCAAAGAATCTCCTCACCCGGGGCAAAGCCTGCTACCCAGCCAATCAAACAGGGTAAACCACCGGGAACCGCACCCACCAGCACTGCAATAGAGTTTACTTTTTTTAACGGCGTATAAATAAACGCGTATAAAAACAAGCTGAACAATGCTACAAATGCGGCGGTCCAGTTAAACCAATAGCCCAGGATAAAAACACCCAATGCACCGCACAAAATAGCAAATCCCCAACCTTCCTGCGGGCTCATACGTCCCGAAGCAATGGGCCTTACCGCTGTACGTTTCATTAAAGCATCGGTATCCCTTTCTACCACCTGGTTAATAGTGTTGGCACTGCCTGTAACCAATAACCCACCTATAAAGAGCAATAGTATCCGAACTACATCAAACTCAATTCCCGGTACCAGCAGGTAACTGATCACACTGCTGAATACCACCATTATACTTAACGAAAGCTTTACCAACAATAAATAGTCCTTCAATTTCTTCATCTTCCAAAGACTTTCGTTTTATTGAAATGATCGTTTAACCAATCATTCATGTTCCTTTCCTTTCTCTGTTGAATGACGTCCCTTGTCATTCATCACTGCAACCAAATTAGTGGCTGCTTTCTTTATCACTTACAGGCTCGGTTTGCGGAATAAAGTCTCTTCCGTCCTTACTGTAATCATAAGCCCAGCGGTGTACCTCAGGAATTTCACCATCCCAGTTACCGTGTCCGGGGTTAATAGGCGTAGTCCATTCCAGGGTAGTTGCTTTCCATGGGTTTAAGGTGGTTACTTTACGACCCTTGAAAATAGAGTAGAAGAAGTTAAACACAAACATCAGCTGTACCGCAAATACAATGATCGTTACAATAGTGATCATGGCATCCAGTGCGTGGAACTGGCTAAAGTTTACCCACTGACTTTTATCAAGATAACGACGGGGCATACCTGCCAGACCCTGGTAGTGAATAGGCCAGAAGATGAGGTAAGCACCTACGATAGTTACCCAGAAGTGTACATATGCTAAGGTGTTATTCATATAACGCCCGTACATTTTGGGGAACCAGTGATAGATACCGGCAAACATACCGAACATAGAGGCCACACCCATTACAATGTGGAAGTGGGCAACCACGAACATGGTATCATGCAGGTGAATATCGATAGTAGAGTTTCCTAAGAAAATACCAGTTAAACCACCAGAGATAAATAAGCTTACAAAACCAATGGCAAATAACATAGCCGGTGTAAACCTGATACTACCGCGCCATAAAGTGGTTAACCAGTTAAATACCTTGATGGCCGACGGCACCGCAATTAACAGGGTTAAGAGTACGAATACCGAACCCAGGAACGGATTTAAGCCGGTTACAAACATATGGTGCGCCCAAACCAGGAAGGCCAGAATACAGATGGCGAACATGGAACCCAGCATGGCCATATAACCGAAGATGGGTTTACGGGAGTTGATGGATAATATTTCCGACACCATACCCATGGCCGGTAACAGGATAATATATACTTCGGGGTGACCTAAGAACCAGAATAAATGCTGGTATAGAATGGCGCTACCACCTTCGTTTGGTAAAGCCTCACCCGCAATAAAGATATCGCTTAAGTAGAAGCTGGTACCTAAAGTACGGTCAAAAATAAGCAGTACCGCACCCGATAATAATACAGGGAATGATAATACACCTAATACCGCAGTAAAGAATAACGCCCAAACGGTTAATGGCAAACGGGTCATGGCCATACCTTTTGTACGCATATTTAAAATGGTAGAAATATAGTTCAGACCAGCCAATAATTGCGATACAATGAACAGGGCCATACCAATGATCCACATATCCATACCGGCTTTAGAACCGATAGAAGCCTGACCAAGGGCACTTAAAGGAGGATAGGCTGTCCATCCGCCCGATGCCGGACCTGTTTGTATAAAGAGTGAGGCCAACATTACAATACTGGCAGCAAAGAAGAACCAGTAAGATAACATATTCATTAAAGGAGAAGCCATATCACGGGCGCCTACTTGAAGTGGAATGAGTAAGTTGGCAAACGTACCACTAAGACCTGCAGTTAATACAAAGAACACCAGTACTGTACCGTGCATGGTTACCAATGCATAGTAAAAGTCGGGTTTAATTTTACCACCCTCGGCCCAGTGACCGAAGAATGTTTCTAAAATAGGGAAACTTTGATCAGGAAAACCTAACTGCAAACGGAATAATACCGAAAACAGGCCACCGATGAATGCCCAAACAATACCAGTAATTAAAAACTGTTTGGCAATCATTTTATGATCCTGACTGAATACATACTTGGTCAGGAAAGTTTCCTTATGGTGGTGATGCCCATGGTCGCCGTCATGGTGCGTATCAAAACCAACTGCCGAATGTTCAATATGTGCTGCGTGACTCATAGTAATATTTTTGTGGCACTGCCTGTGCCTTGCTCATACAAATTAGTGTTTCAACTGTGCAATTACGGTGTCTTTAGCAATCGGTGCTACAGGAACGGTGCTGGCCGCAGCTGTAGAATCGGCTACACGTTTAGCTTCCATAGCCAATTTGTATTGTGGCTTTTTAGAAGCAATCCACTGATCAAAGGCCTCCTGTGTTTCCACAACAATAGTGCCTCTCATGTTGGTATGACCCGATCCGCACATCTGGTCGCAGGATATTTCGTACACAAAATCGGGGTTGCCGGTTTCTTTTTTCATGTCGGCAGTCGTTTTGGTAGGGGTAAACCACATGGTAGTAGGCGTGCCCGGTACAGCATCCATTTTCATACGGAAATGTGCCAGACCTACGTCGTGTATCACATCTTTCGCATTAATAACCAGTCTAACAGGTTTATTTACTACCAGGTGTAAAGGCTCGTCCTGGCCGTTAATATAAATATCGTCCTGACCCAGCTGGTCTTCCCAAACCTGGCCCAAAGGGTTCATGGCACTGGGGTCAATTTTTTTGTAGTACTTCTGACCTAATTCTTTATCGGGTCCGGGGTATCGGTATTCCCATTTAAACTGGCTGCCCACAACTTCCACCACCATGGCCTCTTTTGGAGCCGGGCCGGTAATACGGTACCAGTAAACAATACCGAATGTAACCAGTACAGTAAGGATGATAGCAGGAACGGCAGTCCAGATAAGCTCTAATTTATTAGAGTGTGGAAAGAAGTAAGCTTTCCTGTTTTCTTTTTCCTGGTATTTAAAACAATACCAAAACAATAAGATCTGTGTCAGGAAAAATACAATACCCGTAGCAATCAGTGTATACTTCATCATCTGGTCTACCAACAGACCATGATCAGAAGCGGCGCTGCCGAATTTCAGTATTTTACCTTCCAGTTTCACATTGCAATAGTACACACCAAACATGCCCACGATAAGGAATACCAATAGCAAAAATGCATTGATCTTGTTGGTTTGCTTACGAGACTTCTCTTCACCTCGGATTACTGCAACATATTCACTCGCCTTGGCTATCTGAAACGTTATCAGGAAGCCAAGCACTAAAATTGCAATGATAAAAAACGTTGTCGTCATAATAGTATTAAAATTCCAAAAAGAAAAAATCAGTTATTGTTATGCTGCCTGCCTGCCCATTAGCGAACGGAACCCTGAACGGAGCGTCGCAACCAGCCTCCCCTTCGGGGCCGGGGGCATAGCATTACTGCAGCCGACTTCAAAAAGATCTACACTCGTATTACCCCAACAATTAAGTATGGTGAATAACACTTTCTTTGATGAACGGGTGGTTCTTTGGTATTAAAGCATGTTTGCTTAATACTCTGCCGGTAACAAACATAATGATACCAACAAAACCAAGGGCTACACCAAAGTCATATAAAATCATTGGTACTTTGTCCGGCGATATGGCCGGGAATACCATTTGATAAAAATCTAACCAGTGACCAAATATGATGAGCACCGCTACTACCGCAATAATGGTGTAGTTACGTTTAGAGTCACGGCTCATTAATATTAACAGCGGTGCAATAAAGTTGATGATGAACATGAACCAGAAGATACCACTGTACAATCCTGTAGCACGGGGCTTGAAGTAAATGGTTTCCTCAGGAATATTCGCATACCAGATCAGCATGAACTGGGAGTACCATAAATAAGTCCAGAAGATAGAGAAAGCGAACATGAATTTACCCAGGTCATGTAAGTGCTCTGTATTCGTCAGTTCTAAATAACCTTTATTTTTCAGGTAAATAACAAACAAGGCGATAAGGGCCATACCGGCAACAAATGTACTGGCAAAAGTGTACCAGCTATACATGGTACTGTACCAGTGTGCATCAATACTCATTAACCATAACCAGGGAATGGATGACATTACGGTTAAGGCAAACACTACAGCATAAACGGCTGCCCAAATGGTATTTTTCCACATGTATTTTTTACCCGCTTCAACAGAAGGTAAAGGGTTATTGTCCAGCTTGCGGGACATGGCTCTCAGTTTGTAACCCAATACTGACCACAGTACTACCGTTAAAATGGTAACTGTAGCAAAAAAGCCTTTATTTAAAAATCCTTTCTTGTGATTTAAAATCGGATCGTCATGCACATGATGTGTATCGGTCCAGTGATAAATAGTATGGTTATCGCCAAAAGCAATAGCTAATAATATAATAGCAGCCAATACGCCCATAATAGGCACACAGGCAGAGATAGCTTCAGTAACCCTACGGAAAGAGATCTGCCATCCGCCCCATGCCAGTGTAGTGGCACAGATAAAGAACATGCTGGCATTTACTACCAATAAAAAGTAAACGCTGTTTTGCAGTAAGCTTGCCCAAAACCTGGCATCCTGCTTTGGCTTATCAGCCTCGGCAATACCACTGCCGTGGGTTGAAAAGTATAAAGCAACGATAGCAATAAGTCCCAAAGCCATCAATACAAAAGCTATTGTATTGAATCTTTTTGTGGGAGTAAATTGTTCCTTAAATGATGACATCACTGTTCTTTTATAATTTCTTCAAATAAATTTCGGTCGTCCGTTCTTATGGTTTTGCAGCGGTAGTATCTGTAGCCGCTGTTGCTCCTGCAGCAGGTGCCGCCGGCTTTTTAGCCTGCTTTGATTTAATATACGCTACTACTTCCCAGCGCTGTTTGGTATTCAGTTGCGAAGCATAGCTACCCATTTGTCCTTTACCATAGGTAATAGAATGAAACATGGTTCCTTCTGTCATGGCCTCATACTTTGCATCGTTCACCAGTGTAGCCGGTTTAGCGGTATAAGGACCTTCACCACCGTTGAATAAAGGACCGTTACCATCTAATTTAGCACCATGGCAAATACCGCAGTTCACCAGGTATAAACGCTCAGCTTCCTTTAAGTCGATACTGTCAACATTCAGCGGGTTTTTTACAAAAGCCGACTGCGCATAACCGGCAGAATCGTGTTTTAACAGGTAAGGGAATGCATCGCCACGGGCAATAGCGCCGTTAACAGGGCGGTGATTATAGAAAGCGCCCGAAGGTTTTAATCTTTCATCGCTGGGTGCATAGGTTTCGTAAGCAACACTGTACGACATGTCGGGCATATAAGCACGACCTGGTTTGTCGCTGCTACCACAACTTACAACGGTTAACGCTACCGCAACAGTGCAAAAAGTTATGACGAATAGTTTTTTCATTCTCTTATATATATTCTTCAAAAAAATCAGTTCTTGTTTCCGGATGCAATAATTAAACTGCTTCTATTTTTTTGCCAAACCGGTTTGTGTCCTGGTCGTAACGACCGATCCACCATCCTGTTTCCCTGTTCTCTACCGTTACTTCCGATGAACCGATGCTTTTCAGAAAAGCAACCGCCTCGTCTTCGTTGGTTTTGCTGGTGCACTCAATAGCCATTACAAAAGTATCATCGGTGCTGCGTGGATTAAAATGGTCCTTCTTTACAAAAGGCGCCAGCTGGCATAACCAGCAAAAAGTAAGTACCATGCCCACCGCTGCAAATAATACCGTTAACTCAAACGTAATAGGTATCCAAGCCGGTAATGAAAAGAAAGGTTTACCACCAAAATTGATCTGCCAGTCTACCGTTAAAGCCCAGGTAATAAAACTAACCGCAGTAGTAGTACCGGTAATACCATAAATAAAGCCGGCAACGTGTAAGCTGGTATCTTTTAAGCCCATCTCCTTATCCAGGCCATGGATAGGGAAAGGAGTGTACACATCGTGCAGCTTATACCCGGCTTTACGTACTTTTTTAACGGCCGGAAATAAAACCTGCTCGTCGTAAAAAGTGCCTACTATAAATTTTTTAACGCCCATAATTATTATTTAAATGTGCCCGGCTGTGTTGTTACGGCAGCCCTCACCAATTCTTCAATTTTATTATCAAATAACTTTTTGCTTAGTGATGGTGTAACTCATCATGCGCAAACTTATCCAATGGTTTCTCTTCCACCTTATTCATCTCTTCCTTATAGTTATCACCATTTTTCTTCAGGATATGTTTGATCTCTGCAATGGCAATTACCGGGAAGTATTTAGAGAACAGGAAGTAACAGGTAAAGAATAAACCAAAAGTTCCCATGTAAAATCCTATCTCCCAGATGGTCGGTGTATAATAAGTACTCCAGGAGCTTGGTAAGTAATCACGGTAAATAGAGGTTACGATAATTACAAAACGTTCGAACCACATACCAATATTCACCAGGATACTCATAAAGAAGGTCAGCAATAAGTTACGGCGTAATTTTTTGCTCCAGAAGATCTGGGGCGATAATACGTTACAACCCATCATTAACCAGTAGCTCCAGCCATAAGGACTGCTCAGGCTTAAACGGTTTTCTTTAAAGGCAAACCACTCATAGTCTACCGCACTGTACCAGGCCATGAATAACTCGGTCAGGTAAGCAATACCTACAATTGAACCGGTAAGGATAATTACTTTATTCATTACCTCAATGTGCTCGATGGTAATATAATCCTGTAAGCCTAATACTTTACGTGTGATTAATAACAGCGTTTGTACCATCGCAAAACCCGAGAATACCGCACCCGCTACGAAGTAGGGAGGGAAGATGGTCGTGTGCCATCCGGGTACAACTGAAGTAGCAAAGTCAAATGATACGATAGTGTGTACCGACAGTACCAGCGGTGTACTTAAACCTGCTAATACTAATGATAAAGCCTCGTGACGCTGCCAGTGTTTGGTACTACCGGTCCAGCCAAATGCTGCCAAACCATAAAACATCTTGCGCCATTTTACTTTAGCACGGTCACGCAGGGTAGCTAAGTCAGGTAATAAACCCGAGTACCAGAACAATAACGATACAGTAAAATAAGTAGAGATCGCGAATACGTCCCACAATAACGGTGAGTTAAAGTTAACCCACAAAGGACCACGGGTATTAGGGTAAGGCAATACGAAAAACGCATTCCACACACGACCCATGTGCCAGATAGGGAACTGGCCCGCACACATTACCGCAAATATGGTCATCGCCTCAGCCGCACGGTTTACACCGGTACGCCAGCCCTGGCGGAAAAGTAATAAGATAGCCGAGATAAGTGTACCGGCGTGACCGATACCTACCCACCATACGAAGTTGGTAATATCCCAACCCCATCCAATGGTCTTATTCAGGTTCCACTGGCCGGTACCATACACTACGTCCATGTAAATGGATACCACACCAAAACCCAACAAGCCCAAAGAAATAATAAATCCTATCCACCAAAGTTTTGACGGCTTTGTTTCCACCGGGCGACAAATATCCTCTGTCACCTGATGATAATCCTTATTGCCATCCACAATCGGTGGTCTTACCTGCGATTCGTATCTGAGTAAAGACATAATTATTTATAAAAAAATCTAATAATCAAATTTCTATAAGCAAACCAGCACTGGTTTAAACTTTTTTTATTTTCTGTTGTTCTTCATTTTTATACGGGCTGCATTACTACTGCCATCTTCCGTTGTGTCACTCACTGCACCGTCCGGTAATTCTTATCGGCATCCTGTAAGTTCCCTATATATTCCAGGTGCAACTATAGCCACGCTTTTATAAAAACAATCAACAAAAACAAAGAACTATTTATTTACCACTAATAGTGGCAGCATTACTGCTGCAACTATTAATGATGTTCTGCCGCTGCAGGTTGTGTAGCCGGTAACGTTTCTTTTCCGTGTTCGTTACCATGACCATCACCATGCCCTTCGCCATCTTTTTTGGCCGGGCCATGTCCCTTGCGGGGTATAATCTCATCTGTATTTCTAATTTTTGCCAAATAATTTACGTTAGGCATAACGTGTATTTGCTCCAACACATAAAAAGTACGTAGCGGATTATTTTTACGTTCTACGCTAATAGCGCTTTCCGGGTCGTGTACGTTACCAAATACAATGGCATCGGCAGTACATGCACTGGCACAGGCAGTTTTTACGTGTCTGTCTTGTAAAACAACTCCTTCTTTTTTAGCCTGTAGCTTACCTGCCTGTAAACGTTGTACACAGAAAGAACATTTTTCAATCACACCTCTTGAACGTACGGTAACATCCGGGTTTAACACCATGCGGGTTAAGTCGTCGTTCATGTGGAATACAGCAGGGTCTAATTTACCTACCACAGTCTGGTCCTGGTTGTTAGCAAAGCTGTCAGCACCAGTGTAGTCAGACCAGTTAAAGCGACGTACTTTGTAAGGACAGTTGTTAGCGCAATAACGGGTACCGATACAACGGTTATAGGTCATTTGGTTAAGGCCTTCGGCACTATGGTTGGTAGCAGCTACCGGACATACGTTCTCACAAGGAGCGTTATCGCAATGCTGACACATCATAGGCTGGAAAACCACCCCTTTTAATTCGTTCGGGTCTTTTTCGTCAGAAACATAATAGCGGTCAATACGTAACCAGTGCATATCATGGTAACGCAATACTTCGCTTTTACCTACAACCGGTACGTTGTTCTCGGAGTGGCAAGCCACTACACAAGCACCGCAACCAAAGCAGGCGTTCATGTCAATACTCATACCCCATTTAAGGCCTGGCTGGTCGTGTTTACCATAAGGGCTACCTTCTTTAGCATAGTCCTCACGTGTTGCATTTTCCTTGCCGCTATAAGTGTCGTATAAGTTTTGTCTGTAATCTTTAAACTCTTTTTTGTCCTCTAAAAAGCTGGCTAATGAAGTTTCACGCACTACATCAATACGATCTTCGTGGGTGTTGTGGATCTGTGTTTGGGCCAGTTTAAACTTGCTGCCGGTGTTTTCTAAATCTGCATTAACCGCAAATAAATCAACACTGGTACCATTAAAGGCAGCAAGGTGGTAAACATCTACCCCTACTTTATTATTATTCTTCTTATTGCTACTATCAACATAAGTACTGCCTAATGTTTCGGTACGGCCATAACCTACTGCAACTGCAATGGTATTGGCGTCCATACCTGGCACCACTATACTGGGCAACTCAATTTCTTTACCGGCTACTTTTACCTTAATAACAGGTTTTTGCGGGTAATATTCGTAATCGTTGCTCTTGTAATTAATTTTCAACTCATCAGCAGTAGTAACCGATATCATGGCATAGTTGTCCCAGGTAATTTTAGTAACCGGATCGGGCAACTCCTGTAACCAGGGGTTTGCCGGGTGTGAGCCCGAACCAATAGCATTACTTTGGTACAACACTACCTCTTTTTTGGTTGAAACAGGTTTGGCAGCAATAGCCGCTACTGCATTTGATATAGCAGATGAACTGTAAGAACCGCCTGCAGGTGTGGTAGCAGTTTTATACACGCCATTTTGTAAGGCTGTATTGTAACTATCTAATCCGCCTAATTTGTTTACCCAAAAATTACGGTGATAGTCTTCAAACAATTCGTTTTTACCCGCCCAGCGTAACAAGCTTTCCTGCCACTGACGGGTTTTAAATAACGGGTAAATAGTAGGCTGAACAAAACCAATATTACCGGCAAAAGCCTCACCATCACTCCACGATTCTAAATAGTGGTGTGTAGGTACCAGGTAATTGCACAACACTGATGTTTCATCTAATTTTTCGTTGAAAGAGATACGCAATTTAGCTTTTTCAAAAGCCGCTTTTACTTTTTCTCTTTCAGGCCAGGTATAAAAAGGGTTAGCGCCGTATACCATAAGGGTACCTACACTACCGCTTTGTAATTCGTTTAATAAATCGGCAAAGTCTTTGTCAATACCCTGGCGGTAATTAACCGGCGCCGACCAGTCAATAGTAGTACCATAAGCACCAATAGCATTGTTAATAGCATTTACAATCAACTGTACATTTACATCGTTGCTGCCCGCTACTACCAAACTTTGTCCTTTATTGGCTAATAAGTCTTTTGCTGCTTTTGCAACCCCGTTTTTCAGCTTTTCGCTTTTTAAAGCCGGGGCCGAAATTCCCTCTACACCTACTGCAGCGGCTAATGCCAAAACAACAGCTCCGGTTTCAGATGGACGGTGGTTAAACCTTTCGTCGGCATTAGCACCAGTCATGCTTAAAAAGCTTTCAAACTGGTAGTGTTTGCTCATTTCAGGCTTTTCCTCGTTAATTTTTCTGTTTAACGCGTAACCATGCTGAAACTCTACAGGGTTAAGCCAGGTGCCTAAAAAATCGGCGCCAATACTTACAACTACTTTTTTAGCATTGTTAAAACGGTAAGCAGGTATGGCTTTACGACCAAAACTTGCTTCGTTGGCCAGTAATATGCCGGTATATGATACCGCATCGTACTGTATATGTTTAAAGTTGGGATAAGCTGCTTTAAAATCGGCAATAGCCTGTAAGGCAGAAGGAGAGTTAACCGTGCTGGTTAATAAAACTACCGATCCGCCGGCAGCTTTAATAGCCGCTATTATTTCCTGGTCCAGTGCTTCAAAAGTGGGTATTTCTTTTAAGTCGTTACCGGTTCTTTGCTTGGGATGGGTAATCCTGTTTTTATCGTACAGGTCCAGCACCGAAGCCTGAATACGGGCCGAAGAACCATTGGGGATAAACGATTGCTCGTTGCCTTCTATAAAAATAGGCCGACCATCACGTACACGAGCCAATACAGGCACCACGTCACCATCCTGTATAAAGGTGGTAGCGTAGTACTTTGCTTCGCCGGGAACAATATTTTCAGGCTTGCTGGCAAAAGGCACTGCTTTACGTACCGGGATCTTACAACTGGCAGCCAGTGTAGCGGCGGCAGTACTAAAACCCAGGTATTTTAAAAAGTCACGACGTGGCGCTTTGGCATCTAAAATACCCTTGCCCTCATCTTCAAACGGAAGCTCTTCACGGAACTCATCAGCGTTTCGTGTTTTAAAGTTTTCCGGATCGTTAACCTCTGCAAAACTTTGCCAGTATTTGTTTTGGCTCATTTATTCTTAATTTGAAAAATTAATCAATTTGAAAATTTCACCTCTTTTCACGTAGCAACACCCGTTGGGTCACTCTATTAATAGTGACATTTCTGACATTCCAGACCACCGATATCTTTTACAGTTACGCTATCCATTTTACCGGATTTAATATCGTTGTGGAATTTCTCGTAAATGCTGTAGAACTGGTTACCGGTACTGTCAGAGTAGTTAAAGTTAACCTTGGTCTGACGGTGACAGTTCACACACCAGCCCATGCTTAACTCAGATACCTGTTTCACCACATCCATCTCGTTGATCTCACCATGACAGGTCTGACACTGTACATTACCTACGCGTACGTGCTGGCTATGGTTAAAATAAACGTGGTCAGGCATATTGTGGATCTTCACCCATTCAATCGGTTTTGCTTTGGAAGGATCCCATGCTTCAGGATTTTTAGGATCAAAGCCGGCATACTCGTACAGTTTGGCTATCTCGGCCGTACCGTTTACTTTATTACCGTTTTTGTCAAACAACTCAGGTCCTTTTTCGTAAGACTGGATTGTTTTATGACAGTTCATACACACGTTAACCGAAGGAATAGCGGCTGTTTTGCTTTCCCAGGCATTACCATGGCAATACAGACAGCTGATCTGGTTAATACCGGCGTGTACTTTATGTGAGTAGAAAATAGGTTGTTCGGGTTCGTAGCCTTGCTGGCGATTCAGGCCAATCATACCTTTTGTTACAAAGAAACCACCAACCACAAACATCAGTACAGCAAAAATGGCGATGTAAACTTTATTACGGTAGAAAGGTGAAGGCTCAGGACGTTCAATGCCTTCTGTATCGTCAGATAATTTTTTCAGGTTGCTGTTAACATACATTAATATAAAGGCGATCAGCGCCAGTATTAATGATATAACACCAAAGATCACGGCGTTCTGGTTATTGCTACCAGACTCAGTAGTTACAGCACCGCCGCCGCCAGGAGTTGGAACTGCGTTAAACTTTTCGTCAACATAATTTAATATCGCGTCAATATCCGCATCGGTTAAAGTAGGGAAGAGATCCATTGCAGTACCTGAGATCTTAGAAACCTCAACGGCTTTAGGGTACCCGGATTTGATAAGGGCAGCGTTGTCCCTGATCCACTCGTGCAGTTTTCCCTGGTCTTCCCAGCGCTCACGCACACCACCCAGGGCAGGGCCGGTGCTGTTACTTTTCATATCGCCTGCGTGACAGGTAGCACACTTGGACATAAATAATGCCTTACCATCCTGGGCATTAACATTCGCTATGGAAAACACTAAAAAAGTGAAAAAAACCAGCGCTATTCGTTGAATTATTGGCTTACTCGGAGTCATATTCGCATTTGATCAAAAAATGTGGATAAAAAGCTCTAATTGGGTGCAAAAATAAGCCTAGAAGTTAACAAAAGAACAACATTTTCAAATTTTTTTAAACCCGCTACTGTATTGCTTTTCAGCGTATTTAGCAGTAAAAAATACCACGCCCTAAAATTGTTTGTCATAAAAAAGTCACTCGTTTTTCAAGTGGGAACAACTCCGGGCAGCCGACAATCCGGTGACAATTACAGCCGGCCAAAGCAATCGATATATTCTTTAATGGTAATATTATGACCAAAACTTTAGCTGCCGGTTCATTGTTTAGTCCTTAAATATTCAAACCCCGAAATTTGGTTTGGCTGCACCCCATTTGATATATATATATATGATAGTTTTGCGCAACCCAATTTTTAGGGACCTTAATATAAATTCTTAAGCATGTTGGACCGCCTGCAGCAAAAATGGAAAGTTACCGGATGGCAAGTACTACTCATTCTGTGCACTTTTGCTATTGGCGGGAGCCTCAGCGGCCTGATCGGTAAAACGATCATGGGCTTGATGAATATTGAAAACCGTTTTTTCTGGGTAATAGTCTATGTTTTGGTGGTTACCCTGGTCTGGCCCTTCTGTGTACTGGCCGTAAGTATATTGTTTGGACAATTTGGCTTTTTTACTAAATATTTACAAAAAATGGGGCAAAGAATGGCCGGAAAAAGCAAAAAACAGGTAAAAATCGCGGTTTTTGCCAGTGGCGCTGGTAGTAATGCCGATAAAATAATGGCTCATTTTGCCAATCACCCGCAAATAAAAGTGGTTTTGCTGGGTTGTAATAAGCCCGGAGCCGGTGCTTTTGCCGTTGCGGACAAACATGGCGTGGAAAGCTTCACTATTGAAAAGGAACAATTTTTCCGGGGCGACAGTTTTTTGCCTTTTTTACGCGAAAAAGGAGTGGAATTCGTGGTTTTAGCCGGTTTTTTATGGAAAATACCCGAAAATCTCATTAAAGCTTATCCCAACCGTATTATCAATATTCACCCGGCTTTATTGCCAAAATACGGCGGTAAGGGTATGTATGGAAACTTTGTACATACCGCGGTTATTGCGGCCGGCGAGGCAGAAAGTGGCATTACCATTCATTATGTGGATGAGCAGTACGATCATGGCGCTCATATTTTCCAGGCTACCTGCCCGGTCTTGCCTGGCGATACCCCCGAAAGCCTGGCAAAGCGAATTCACGGGCTGGAGCATGAACATTTTGCCAATGTGATTGAGGCTGAGGTGAAGAAGTTATTGTAGCTTTTTTACATTCCGTCAGAGAGGAATCGCCAAAGGCGATGGCATAAGTATTTCGAAACTACAAGTTTCGAATAGCAGAGTTTCGAATAGCCGATTTAATTAAATATAGCAGCATGACCCCTATTGAAACTATACAGGCGGCCAAAGAAAAGATCATCCGTCAACTCTATGCCGACCTGGAAGCTACACCTGAATCCGAACGCTTTTTTAATGCCGGTAATATCAGGGATTGTGAAAAGGACCTGGACCATTATATCCACCTGCTTTCAAAAGTGCAGGGAAGTAAAAACTCACAAAAAGAGATCAGTAAACATATAAAATGGGTATTTCAATCCCTGGCTACTTTTAAATCAAAAGAAGAATCACCTGAATTTCTCTGGGGCTTTATTTATAACGGTTATACAAAGGAGCTGACCGACCTGATCCTGCAGGCGGCTTTCTCCTTTGGTCTGGAGAAAGGAAAATTAAAGACGATCAAATCAAATGTCTTTCATCTCACCCATCACCCGCATTCCTTTGATACTTTCAGTATTTATATCGGCTCTACACCCAACAGCGGTGTTGTATTACAGCTTAACCGCCGGACGGGTTGTTTTGAATACAATGAAAACCCGCATGGGGATAGTTACGGACTGCCGGTGTTTAACCTGCAAAGTCATGATGATTGTGAAGCGCTTTCTTTTGAGGTTTTGACAGCGGGCGCTTATAAAACATTTTTACTGAAAGCGCAGCGGCCGGTGGACCGGGTTTTATTTAAAGCTATCCTGCAGTTACATCAAAGTGAAGTCTTTAAACCACAACCTGAACCCGACTATTGCAAAATAGAGCTGGAATTAAACAAAGGTGTTCTTACTAACCTGAGCACCCTGCATTATGACAGTGACAACCATATCATTAATATGTTCACGGAAGGCACGGGCATAAAAGCTTTTGTAAAAGAGCTGGACGCCACCGGCGCTTTCCAGAACAGCGATAATGCTGCACCACACACTGACATTGTAAGTGAAAAATTTGTGCTTGTATATGCAGTACCCAAGTGGAAGTATTATGAAATTGATAGTTTAACTATACACGAAAATATTGTTACCATTACTACCAAAACCAAACAGTTTGAATACGAAGCCGAAGGTGTTTTTAATGTGGTTTCATCGGATATCAGTAGCAAAAGACTGGTGTATGAGTTGAAGAGCTACCCGCTTATGATAAGATTATTGAACGAATTGCTGCCTTTAAGGGAGGTGTTTAGATCAAGATTTGAGTAATTTTATTACCAGCTTTATACGAAAAATTCTGATAAAATCAGTGCATTTATAATATGTCACAAGTCTCCTTGTATAAGACTCCTGCCAAATGATGAACCGACAACTGGAATTAAAGTTGATTTACATTGAGGCTTTATATTTTTTAATTATAAGTTCATCATTCATTTTTAATGCTTTATACCCCTCCCGTTTATAGAATAAATCTGGTGAAGCGATTTGTAAAATTATATACGATTGATTTTTAATTTTATTGATTCTATCCCTCAACACTGGTGTGATCTCAAATTCACCCTGAGAGTCAAGATATATCAGTGATTCCATAGCATGTATGGCAAAGACATAATTAGGAGAAAAAAGAAGCGTTGTAAGTATTTCTATCTTTCCCTCCTTGATCAGTTTCACAAAAGTATTTGGAGGTTGAGAATAACTGTAAGCAGCAATACTGTCAGATTGATATTGTTTAATAAACAGTTCCCTTAACCAGTCATCATTATGAGACGCGGGCAGGTTAAATCGATAATCTGTATGTTGCTTGGCTAAACTTTCGAGATTGTCAAAATAGATCGTATCAGATGTCATCTCATCATATTCAATATTAAATAACAGATCAACTTTTTTAATAAAAAAATCCTTGATTAATTTAAAATCAAGCAAATCACCATGAGATCCGCATTGTCCATGAGTGGTTGTCGTAAGTCTTACTTTCCTCCTTACCAGAACATCATCTATAAATCCTAATATGATGTTAACCCTTAAATAACTCCCTTTGAGTAATACCTCTTTTGTATGCACTAAACCATTTATTGACTGTCTCGTAATTACAGCTTTCTTCTTACCTGCTTTTTTTATTTGACTAATTAAATCATTATTGTTGATTTTACTACCAACCAGGTTGTTAGTAAGTGAAATTATATAGGTATCTGAATTAATTTTCGAAGATTTGTATTTTACGGGGAATACTATTCCTCCTTCACAACTATATGTTTTAATTGGTCCGTTAATATATTCATCAATACGCTTTATATTATTATCGTAATTATTGTTTGATTGAGCGAAACAGCTAAAAGGAATAAGTAAAAAAAGCCCTATTGTTGCTATTTTTAGTGTACTCATTTTATTAAAAACTTTAATTGGTCTTTTGCAATTTAAATTCTACTGCCCGTCGTTGACGGTCTAAAGTGTGTCCGGGTTCAACAGTAGGTTGGTTTTGTATAACGTTATATCTACTAAATATTCCATAACCACTATTGGTAGTTGATCCAACATTACCATACGCAGCATACTCATAAAGACTTCCCCGTTCGAAAGAAAATTGTTTGCCGAAAGCAGAGATATTTACAGCATCGACAGGAGCATCTGCAGATGTCAACCCATTTGCAAAAGCACCAAAATGAATTAATGCCTCATGTTCGAGAACTCTACCCGCAAAACTCATTACATCAGATATCGCGCTTGAAAGTCCCCCCTCTCCATATTTATATCCTGATGGTGGTGAAAGGGAATTAACCCCTGTTCCCAAGGCTTCACTTTTAATTGCATCCTGAACCGTTCGAATTACATTTCTATCTATTGTCACAGTACCAGTTGAATTTTCTGGATTTATAGCATCACGTTGTTCAGGTACAAACATACCAAAGGCAGCAGGTTGTCCTCCTACACCCTGAAGACCCCCATTACCATCGCTTTTTGTGAGGGTTGCTACAGTTATCATAGGTCCCTTTCCATTATCCTTTAAAGCATTTAAAACGTCTTTCTTACTTTTAAACCCGCCAAGAGCCATCATCGCTTTTAATCTTTTATCATTTTTATCCATTCCTTTGATAGCATTTCTTGTATCCTTTAAAATTCTTTTTAGCGCTTTTTTATCCTCTTTATCTAAATAGGGGTCGATTGTTAGCATCCCATCAGGATCAACAAATCGGACTGGATTGTTTAGGGTATAATTATATGGACTCCACCTTCTTGTAACTTCCGCTTTAGGATCTATTGCATGCCATCTTCCGATTTGAACATCGTACATCCTTGCGCCATAATCTAACCAATCCAGTCCTGAACCATCAGCGAACTCTTTTCTTTGTTCTTCTTTGCCATTATATTTAAACTTGTTCTCCACATTGCCGGGTAATGCTTTGCTGCTGATGCCTTGTTGAACAAGTCCAAACGGATAATAATGTGTCTCTTCCAGTATCGGTCCCCTAGTATGCGTTACCTGCAGGTTGTCAAAGAACACATCGATATTTGTAGCCTCATTGCTCGTATAAATATACAAATATCCGTTCTTGGGGATTGTTAAACCTGTTTTGGTGTGGATGGTGGTAGTACCGCTGGCCCCTACGGGGTCCGAACCACTGGCCGTACTTACTATCTTAAACTGCTCATCAAAAACGATCCAGTTTAGATATGCTTTGGGTTTTGAGCCACTTGTGGGCTGGCCGCCTAAAAACGTAGTTAATCCATCATTTAGCCCACTGTTGCTGTTAGCCAGCTGGATACTCGTGGCTTTGCCGCCACTTACTCCCGCCAGGCCTGTCGTTAAAGCATTAAACAGGTCTGTCAGTACATTGGGGGCGCTGTTGGTAGCTGCTGAGGCGCTGTTCCAGCCACTGGCGGCTCTTATATTGTAACTGTCACCCGCCATTACCTTCAGCAGGATGCTCGGGCCTATCTTCTGGATACCTGCTGTGTTTTTTAGCTGGGCTACCTTCGTATTGGTGCTATACACCGGGTCAGAGAACCAGCCCGGTTTGGTGTATTGGGTGCTTGTCAGGTTGTCATAGTACTTCTCTTCATCGGTTATCGTTGCCGGTTCTAAAGTGGCTGCTATATAATTGTCAGTTTTTAGCTCTTCCGTCAATACCATTCTCACATTACCTAAATGATCCTTCAGCATATAGTCATACTGGAACGTATTGTCTGTTTCTCTTATCCTGATCCTTCCTTCCTCCATACCAATGAACTGCAGCTTGTCCGACTGGCTCTTTGCACTTAAGGAGGCATGGCTGTAGGTTTTGCATTCGTATACTGCGCCGCCGATATAGGTGGTCGTAGTGGTGATATTGGTCGTAAAGCCGTCTATGGTCGCACCTGTCTCTGTTGTGGTTTTTTGTAGTTTGTTGCCTGCCGCATCATAGGTATAGGTGATCGTTCCCTTACCCGTTACTGTAATCGTCTGCGGAAGGTTCAGGTGGTTATAAGCGATGCTGCTGATGGCTTTGTTATTGTCCGTGGTCAGGTTGCCGTTCAGGTCATAACTGTAGTCATCACCCGTGCCATTACTGCCGTCTTTAAAGTCGCCCAGTTTGTTGTCCGTGGTAACACCATCTATTACTTTTAAGAGTTTGTTAGTATTAGCAGAGTAGGTATAGGCCAGGTCGTCTATCTGTTCGCTGCCACCTACCTTCAGGCCCCATTGCTGCATTCTTTTGATATTACCGTTGTAATCATAGGCGTCGTTCACGTTAGCCTGGCTGCCATCACCCATTTTAATATCGTAGTTCACACCGGCCGTGGTGTTGAACGAGGATCCTGTGTATTGGGTAAATTCGCCTTTTAGTAAACGGTTTGCCGCATCATAGTCAAAGTCATATTTTCTTATCACTCCGCTTCCCTTGCTTTTCCAGACCATCCCACTGATATTACCATTGTATTGGGCCTTTGTATAGCTCTGGCTTCCTATCAACTGGTTGTTTTGTTTGTCATAACCCAGGTCAAAGCCAAAGTAATTTTTATTTATAGTCTCTCTGGCATAATCACGGTTTACACCCAGTAACCAGCCGCGAATATTGTAGTTGTACTCCAGGGTTTCTAAACCATCATAATCGTCTTCATCCCCATCATCATAGGCCGGAGCCAATATTTTTTTCTTTAACTGGCCTAATGCATCGTATTCCTGACGGACGATTTCTGTCTGTGCCTTATTTATCACCAGACCATTAATATTACTACTCTGTGTCTTCTTTATATTCACTAACCGGCTTAACTCATCGTATTCGTTATAGGTAATAATATAGTGCGCCTGCGGATTGGTACCCAACTTCTGCAGCTTTTGATATGTCATCAATGGTAGTCCAGAAAAGGAATATTGAGTAGTCAGTATATCCACACCACCCGATATATTCTTGTTCTGAGTCTGTATTATGCGACCCTTATCATCGTAGTAATTGATGGCATATAAAAAATCGGAAGCGTTTAATACCCTCGTTTTGGTACCAGTTACCATCCCTTTTATCGCATTGCTCTGACTAAGTGCCTGCGGATAAGGAAAAGTTGTTCCACTGGCAGTATGAAACGAGTTATCAAAATCGGTATTTCGCGAAGACGAAAAGGGATTGCCCTGGCTACTTAGCCAATCATAATTGTCATAATAGGTGGCCGTAAGTATATCAATATTTACATCCGGCCAGCAACGGGTGGTATAGCCACTGCCAATGCCTCCGGAGCTAAGTCTTTCCTCAAAACGATAGGGAGCAAAGGTCTCTGCTATGTCACGTGCTTCTCCTATAGTACCGTAAAAGATATAAATACCTGTCATCACAGGCCTGTTTAACGCATCATATTTGGTAAACAGGTACTCGTAGTTAGGCCGCTGTTTAGCATCCTGTGTAAGTAAAAGACGGTCCCATTTATCATACACCATAAACACTTCACCCGCTCCCGGTACTTTTTTTACAATCATACGGCTGCGATGATCGTATTCATAACGAAATGTTTGTTCATCCAGTAAGGTGGTGGTCAATGTCCAGCTTGTACCGCTCAGTGCTTTTACACCCTCTGGTTGGATAACCGCTCTTAACCGGTTCAGGTCATCATACATATAATAGGTAGATAACCAGCCGTCGTGGTTTTTACCCGTGCCATCGTCTTTTGTGGCGGTCAGCTGGACTTTTTTTAAGATCACCAGCCCGCTTTTGTCCTTAAATTCAATCACCTGTTTACCATGCTCATCCTCAGTAGCGTTTTTGTATAGTTCCCCGGCAGGGTAGGTTGTGGTGGTAGCATAAGTGCCAAAACTTCCTGTACTGCCGTCTGTTACCGTCCAAATCCTTACCGCGTCCGTGGCTGTATTGATCCAGTAGCTGGTTTTTACCGATTTTTTTGTCGTGCTCTCTGAGCCTACCCAGCTTACGCCCGGGGCATAAGCTTCCAACGGTCTGTTTAAGGGAGAAGCCTCGAGGTTGGTTTTACTGTAGGCCCAGTTGGTAGTGCTGCCGGGAGTTTCTCCGGTCTGACCGTTCAGGTAAGTATTGTAAAAGCTCTGTTGCTGGGCAAAAGGGTTGAGTTTAAATAAGCCGTTGTTATTACCAGTACCACTGGCCGGCGTGGGTAAGTATTTATGCACCTCCCTGCCAAACTCATCATACTCCGTCATATCGATCATATCCACAGGGCTGCCGCCAGTTACCAAAGAACCCTGTTTTACTACCGTTTGGATCGGACGGCCCAGTCCATCCAGGTATTGCGTGGTCATCTTAGCCGTCGTAACCGGTGTGGCTGTCGTCAGCTCCGCTGCATTGGTCGTAGGTTTTACCACGTCCCAGGTACGCACATAGTTGATCGGCGCTGTGCCGCTATAAGTAGCCGGTAAGGTGCGCTGCGCATGAAGACGGGATACGTTTAACAGTAATGCCAGGCAGATGGATAGCCGTAAAAAGGATAACGTATGTTGGAATGGTTGCATATTTTCTGCTTTACTTTTTGTTTTACAGGTTGGCCGCTTATATTTCTTCGCCTGTTGACCAGGGCCAGCAAGCCGAAGGGTGCGACGCAACAAAAGATGACCGGAGTTACCATCGACGGTAACATAGCTAATTAACTTATTTAATTATTACTTACCAGGAACCGCTTTTTTTGCCTGTACAAATTGTATTTATTCTCATCGGCAATAATCCGTTTATACAAAGAATCACGGCTGTTCTCTATACGCTGGATATGAACCCTCAATATAGAATCCTGGTTTTCAAACTGCTTCCACGCATTTGTTTTCTGGTGATATAAAAACATGTTTGTGTGATATATCCGTTTTTTTTGATCTCCGGTCAACGATAAACTATCAAACATTTTTTGAGCAATCTTTTCCGATAAAATCTCCGCCTGACCTGATTGCGCACGGGAAAAAAAGGTACAAGAAATTAGAAGTATAAGTATGATTGTTTTTTTCATGAATTTCGTTTTTTTAAAAGGTATTATAATGCGCAGGCGCTTGGGCTTATCTCGGTATAGTCAATACTCCAGCTACCATCAATCCACTCATAATGATAAGTACACTCATAATATTCTCCAATTCGTACAGAGTGGGTATAAACTTTAAAACCGGTCCTGCAACGGTCATCAATACATTTTTTATTATCACCTATACAATTAGAGCTGTTACAATTAGATGAAATAGGACAGGCCGTGGTATTGGTACCGTTTACTACCCAGCGGGTCTGATTATAGGTTGAAGAACAAGGGTTCATATCCCGCTGCTCTTGTTCCTGCTCACCGGTATTTTGATTACTGCCATTTTTTTTACACCGTATGGCTGTAGCTGTATTTTGCCAGTCAGCAGGGGGAGCACAATTACTGTTCACCCCGTCCGATACCCAGCGATAAGTATTATAAGTTGGGCTATTGGGATTATTGTCCTTTTCCTGGTGCTCCTGTATATTGGAAACATAGCTATTATTAGCAGGACAAGGTTGACAACGGGTAAGACTGGTAGACTCCCATAAAGGCGTAGTATTTATTTCAATACCACAATCTTCAACCTGTCCGGCATAATTATAGCATATCCGTTTTACTATTTTACCCTCATCATCCTTTATCAGGTGAAGACGGTTAAAACTATCGTATTCATAAAATACGGTCTTACCATTAGGGGCCGTTTCACTGGTCATCCCCACTAACGGTTTATAGGTAAAAGTATAAACGAGTGCGCTGGATGAAGCTAATCCAATTCGGATTTTATTTAACTCTGTGCGAAGATCCTGATCGGAATAGGTTACGCCAGCATTATCTAAAATATTCTGGTTTATGAAACCGGCAACTGTTGTATACTCACTCCCAGTAACTTTGGCCACTGGGTATGTTCCATGGTACCCCCATAAATAAACATCCTTAATATCGTTAATCTTTTCTACTTCCAAAATTTTTCCTTTTTCGGTATACCTATTAAACGAGAGCCTGGTCTCCAACGGTTCATTTAAAATTTGGGTTTGTATCTCTTTGGATAAAATGATACTGCTGCTGGTTTCTGTATTGCTCCATGCATTGTTGTTCCAGAACTGATAATGAGTTTGTTTACTGTCTAAAGGTTTCGAATCTGAAATATTATTACGACTGACTTTTAAAACCTCCGAAATCATATTTTTTTCAACCATCTTACTATACACGTTTGGTGATAAGGCCAACTCAAATGGATATTGATAGGTTTCTCGGATAGTTTTTCCATCACTTCCGGCTTCTTCTTTTTCTGAGGGCAAAAGATTAGGATTAGCCGAATATTTGTAACGGCTTGTCATTATTATTGAATCCTGGTTATTTTCGGAGAATGTTACAGTCCTTGTACTGTCTAATCTATCCCAATATGTATAACGCATATATCGGTTAATATCGTAATCATAGAAATAATTCCAGCCCGATACATACGAATCCCTTTCTATAACTTTTTTTATTGCATAAAATGTATCTTGTTTAATAGAGGTGAGTGGCGTGTTTAAATAAGTATATGTCTTATTGACATATTGTCTGTTATTATTAATTAATTTAAAATTTGCAGTATAATATTCATGCCCGTTTAAAAAATCATTATTTCCTAATGGTGTTCCGGAAACAGGAAGAGGACTGTGGAACCATACCTGGGAGGGCCAATAAAAATTAAGTGTTTCAGGTCTTTTTTTAGGGGTCGTTACAAACCGGTGTTCAGTACCGCCATTAGTTGAGTCAGATTTGAAATATTCTATAACTTTAGGATATGTAATTGTGCCTAACTCATTAATGAATAGTTGCTGAGGACTGCTTGAACTGATTGTATAATACGAACAATATAATCCCCCGGGATTGGCCTCTGTGTACATTAAGTTTCTGACCACTTGTACGGATGCATCTTGTATGTTATCAGGAGTTGCTATAAGCCCGGATTGGTCAGGGAATTCAGCATGACCATACTTATACCATTTGCTAGGCAGAAAACCTGTTAAGCTATCTGTTGATTGCACATTTTTAATTCTCAGTCCACCTATCGGCACAAGAACAGAAGTATCTACAACCATCGTCTTTCTCCGTACAAGTGCTATACCTGTTAATCCCAAATGTGACGCTTTTAGCTCTACAATATAATTGTTGTTAGTAGACAACTGGGTATTCAGAGATATTGCGTGTGTATTACCCATTAATACATTATATTGGTATACAGGATAGTTTGTAGCCGCATCTTTGATAGATACACGAATATGTTCATCTCCACGAATAGCTTCCGGTTCCGGCATATTTACCCAAAGCGCTTCTACATTTAAAAAAACATTTTTACTGCCTTGCCATGGAAGCGATGATTCAACCTGATTAAAAGTATTACTATTTATTAAGCTTAGATTTATGTTATCAAGGTCAACCACGCGTCTGAATGAAGCTGTGTAGACATCATGTGGTTCATACTCCAGCAAAGAGGCTCCTCCCGTAGGGTAGGTGATTTTCTTTAATACCCCCTTCCTGGCGGCCTCAAAATTATAACTGCGATCTCCTCCTGACCTGGGAAAGCCCTCATGGTCATCTAATATAGTATTGTTGGGATAAAACACAGGATTAATTTTTCCATTAAAAAAACCAAAAAGGTCCTGCGAATAGCTTAACCTAGATGGCATATAATTAATACTGTCATAATCAAAACGATATTGGCCTGTCAGAGCTTCGCCGCTTTTATTTAGTTCCTTTACTGTTGCCAGGAAAAGTCTTTTCCGCAGTTCCGGGTATAAACTTTGTATGGAAGTACTCCCATTATTATACAGGACATCATAGGAAGTAGAAACTGCACTGGAATAGATATGTTCAAGGCTAATTTTTTTTAATACATCATTTTCACTTTTAATTATAATACTATCCAGTTTTTTTTCACCCGTAATATCTGTCCTGTCTGAGTATTTAAAATCGATAGCGCCTTGTGTAAATTCAATCTTTGAAAGGTACACACCTTCCAGATGTGACATATTATAATCTGTTGATAACAGAAAGGGCATATTACAGCCCAAAATATTATCCGCACTTCCATATGGTGGAAAAAAAACTGCTCCTGCACCTATCCAGGTTTTTGTAAGGTATTCTGAAATTCCGGTAAAATATCTTGACTCTATCGTATTATATTTAAAAACAATAGAGTCTTGTAAGGGGCTTATTATTTTGGTTAAATACCATGCAGTTATTGTCTGTCTTTGTGCTAGGTCTCTCGAAGGAGCCCTGTTTGCATAATAAGCCTCCGTTTTGTCATAAGCCAGACCTTCTCCAAAAAAATATTTTGTTCCGTCTGGTGTTATTATTTGAAATACTTCGCCGGTTTCTTTTATTATTTTTATAGCTGTGGCTTTGCCAGTATTTTCTACAATGCCGTCGCGGATAAAAAATTTACCGCTGTTGCCTGCAAATGAATAGCTGTATTCGTCAGGCTGACCATCTAACTGTGAATGATCTGTATCTTTTAGGTATTCATAAAACTCATCGCTGAGAACATCACTTGGAGCAGGATCTAGTTGAGTTATAATTGAAAGATTATCCGGCTTTCCCAGTGTCGTTCTGGTGATTACTCCCCCGGCACCAAGATTCCAGCCTATTCCTATACGACTTGATATTTCATCAACTTTTACACCATTTGTTCCGTAGTTTAATGATATAGCGTGTGATAATGCGCCCTCGGACACTGTATATATAGGAACAGTAAATTGTACTGTGCCGGTAAACAAACCAACCGGTATGTCTCCATATTTTGTCATTGATGTCGCTTCTGGCGATGTAGGTATTACAATGGGTCTTTCTATTGCGGAAGAAACGGGTTGACCCTTACATACAAAAAATGCACCGTTCAGTAAAAACAGAAGTAACGTTAGCTTAGCAAATATTTTCTTTTCCATTTTAAATGTCCCTTTAATACCTGTATTAATCAAGTCTATTTATTTAATTGTATACCCCACCCTGAACAATACAGGTTGTGTCCTCGGTACCTGCTGGTAACTCAGA
>CAYUMH010000045.1:10853-31496 GCA_964445775.1 uncultured Terrimonas sp. | reverse complement strand
CACCTGTTTTAACGAAGTTAATCCCGGTTTTACACTGGCACAGCTGGAGCAGATCATAACCGACCGGAAGAACAACCCTTCGGACAGTTCCTATACCAGTTCCCTCTTTAAAAAGGGCATCAATAAAGTAGCGCAGAAAGTAGGTGAAGAGGCGGTGGAAGTAGTAATTGAGAGTAAGGATAATGATGAAGAAAAATTCCTGGGCGAATCGGCTGACCTCTTATTTCATTATCTTATTTTATTACAGGCCAAGGGTTATACTTTGCAGGATGTTATAAAAGTGTTGGCAGGGCGGCATAAGCCATAATACTTTAACCCGGTCATATTACAACAAATTCAGCCCTGACGGGGATTGTCATCCAGAAAGGCATCAGATTCTAACAGGATTTGATGAGGGGGATGAAGTGATGTGTTTTATGCTGGCTCATTACCAAATTTCCAAATTACCTCATTACCAAATTAAAATTATTGTCTTTCATTAACGATATTCGTACTACATAAAACGAACCATTGAAACGATTCATCCTGATAATACCGGCTTTACTTGTTTATGTCATTCAACTGGCTGCACAAAATAACTACTGGCAACAGGAAGTTAATTACACGATCAGGGTAAAACTTGACGACACCAAACATAGTCTGAAAGGGAATATCAGCATGGACTACACCAACCACTCCCCTGATACCCTGCATTATATCTGGTTCCATATATGGCCTAATGCCTATAAAAATGATAAGACGGCTTTCAGCGATCAGCAGTTACAAAATGATAATACTGATTTCTATTTTTCGGGGGATGAAGAGAAGGGTTATATCAATCAGCTGGATTTTAAAGTGAATGGCGAGCCGGCTGCTACCACCGATCATCCGCAACATATAGATATACTGAAGCTGGTATTGAACGAGCCTTTGGCCCCGGGAAAAACCATACAGATCAGCACCCCTTTTCATGTAAAGCTACCCGCCAATTTTTCGCGCAGCGGTCACCAGGGCGATAGTTACCAGGTTACACAATGGTATCCAAAACCGGCAGTATATGATAAAGATGGCTGGCATGCCATGCCTTATGTAGACCAGGGTGAATTTTACAGTGAGTTCGGTAAGTTTGATGTTACCATAGAAGTGCCTGCCAATTATGTGGTAGCGGCAACCGGTAACCTGCAACAGGCTGATGAAAAAGAGTGGCTGAAAGGCCGCCGTCAGTATACCTGGAAGCCGGTAACAACAAAAGAAAAAAACAGGTACGGGCAGGTAAAGACCATCAAACAACTATATCCCGTTTCTGCTGCTGAATATAAGACCTTACGGTATACCCAAAACAATGTGCACGACTTTGCCTGGTTTGCCGATAAACGTTTCAGGGTGGCAATGGACAGCTGCCTTTTACCTTCAGGAAAAGTGATAGAAGCAGCGGTATATTATTTACCTGCTTATGAAGACAAATGGGCATCTGCCTTACAATACACCAAGAATGCCGTAAGGTTTTACTCCAATGCGGTAGGCGAATATCCTTATGACCAGGTATCGGTGGTACAGGGGCCGATGGGTTTTGGCGGCGGGATGGAATACCCCACCATTACCTTAATTACCCCGCAGTTTTATGGCTCATTGCTGGACAGGGTTATTGCACATGAAGTAGGCCATAACTGGTTCTATGGCATTTTAGGCAGTAATGAAAGAAAATATCCCTGGCTGGATGAAGGACTGAACAGCTATTACGAAAAAGCTTACATGCAATACTATTACCCCGGTAATAAGGCGGAAGCAGATCTGTATAATGCGGTTGTGGAAACCAAAGCGGTGACCAAAACAGATCAGCCGATCCATACCGCTTCGGAAGATTTTTCGGGTGTGAACTATTCGCTGATCGCTTATGAAAAAACGGCAAGCTGGTTAAAGGAAGTAGAAACTGTAATGGGAACAGCCTCCTTTAACAAAGCCATGCAGCAGTATTTCAGGGACTGGCAGTTTAAGCATCCGCAACCAGGGGATTTTAAGCAAAGTATAGCAGGTTTTGCGCCCGATTCGATGACTGCCACATTTGACCTCTTAGATAAAAGAGGACTATTACCCCTACAACAAAAAAGAAAAGGGCTTGCTTTTATCACCCCTTTCAGCAAAAATAAATTTACCCGTCCCGATGGTACCAGGGCTAAAACAACCATTACCCTTTTACCAGCCATAGGCATTAATAGTTACGATAAATTCATGATCGGCGCAGCAGTTACCAATGCGTTCCTGCCACCCAATCCTTTTGAGTTTTTTGCCGCACCCATGTATGCAACCGGTAGCAAACGCCTTACAGGTATTGGTTATGCGCAATACAGCCTGTATCCCGAACAGGTATTTTATAAGGTAAGATTAAGGCTGAACGCAGCATCCTTCAGCATGGATGATTATGTTGACGCTGATAACCGGAAAAGCATAATGGGCTTTACCAAACTGGCGCCCGAACTGTTATTGGTATTAAAAGAGAAAAATGCAAACAGTCCTTTTTATAAATATATCCAGTTCAAATCATTTTTTATAAAAGAACAGGATCTTCATTTTTACAGGGATACCGTTATCGGTAATAATGACGATACAACTATTTCTACCAAATACCAGAAGATTGATAACAATACCACCCTGTTACAATTAAAACTGGGTATTCAGAACAACCGCAAATTATATCCCTACCAGGCCAACCTGGTGGTTGAACAGGGCAAAAACTTTGTAAGAGCTGCTTTCACCGGCAATTATTTTCTGAACTATCCTTGGGGCGGAGGTTTAAGAACCAGGTTATTTGCGGGCAAGTTCTTTTATACAGGCGATAAGACCTTTGCCAAACAGGCAGCGACTGATCGTTATCACCTGAATATGACCGGGGCCAATGGTTATGAAGATTATACTTACAGTGATTATTTTATTGGAAGGAACGGCAATAATAATTTCCAGGGCTGGACAACACAACAGATCATGGTAAGAGATGGCGGATTTAAAGTACGTACCGATCTTTTATCCAATAAGATCGGCCGTAGTGACGACTGGCTGAGCAGCCTGAACTTTAGTTCAACCCTATTTAAAAGCAAATGGATCCCTATTCGTTTGTTTGCCGATATAGGTACTTATTCCGGTGGCTGGAAGAAGGAAGCTGAAACAGATAAATTCCTGTATAATGCAGGCCTGCAATTATCTTTCTTAAACGAAACCATCAATATTTATTTCCCTTTATTATATAGCAGTGTGTACAAGGATTATATTTTATCAACCAGCAATACTACCAGTAAAATAACCCGGTTTTTAAAAACCGTTTCGTTCTCTATTGATGTATCTAATTTCAGTTTACGTAAAATTAACCGGAACCTTATATTTTAATCAACGTATTGGCAACTCCTTATTCCATACAATACCTTACCCGCCGGCAGATCAATATTAATAAGTGGGATCAGTGTATTACCAGTGCTGTCAATGGTAATATATATGGCTATTCCTGGTACCTGGATGCCATGTCTAAAAACTGGGATGCATTGGTATGGGGTGATTATGAGCTGGTAATGCCCCTGACCTGGAATAAAAAATACGGCTTCCATTATTTATACCAGCCCGCTTTTACCGCCTCCACCGGCATATATGGCAACCAGCTGAATGATGAAATAATAAACGCATTTATACAGGCTATCCCGGCAAAGTTTAAACTGGTTGAAATATCGTTGAATACCGGCAACGGGTTACCGGGTAATGAGCTGCCGGATAGCGTGAACAGGGTGAATTATATTTTACCCTTACAGGATGAGTATGCATTGATACGGAAGCAATACCGGGATAACCACAAAAGGAATATTCAAAAAGCCGTTCAATATGGCTGTACTTTAAAAAAAGATATTGCCATTGACGGTATTATACAACTTAGTAAAGAATCATTGCAACATTTGCTGCCGCCAATGGATGATGATTATGAAAGATTGAAAAAGCTGTACCAGCATCTTTTAACAACGGGCAAAGCCTCCAGTTATGGTGTGTATGATAACAAACAGCAATTAATGGCCAGCTGTGTTTTTTTCTTTTCGCATCAGCGGGCTTATTATATTTTGGTAGGCAATAACCCGCTGAGCAAAACAATCGGGGCCTCGCATTACCTGGTCGACAGTTTTATACAGGAACATGCCAGCACCAATCTCACGCTTGATTTTGAAGGATCGGATATCCGCAGCCTGGCTTTTTTTTATAACGGCTTTGGCGCAGGCATTGAACAATACCCTGCCCTGCGCATTAACCGCCTGCCTTTTTACCTGAAATGGCTGAAGAAATAAATTGCCTTTACTGATTTTCCTGCTCCGCTTCCTGTAATAATTGTGCGGCCACTACCAGGTCAATGGGCCTTGTAATTTTAATATTATTGATCTCCCCTTCCACCAGCGATATTTTCATACCAAATGCTTCTACTACCGTAGCCTCATCGGTAAATTTATCTTTATAATCTATCTGGAAAGCAGGCAAGAGTATTTTACTGTGAAAGGTTTGTGGTGTTTGTACCAGCATCACCTGGTTACGGTCTGCCACTTCGTTACCATCTTCGGTCAGTAAACGTACACTGTCGTGGCTGCTGATGGCAGGCACTGCCGTGCCGGTTTCCACGGCCTGCTGGTAACAACGGTGAATAAGATCGGTGGTTAACAGGCAACGTACCCCATCATGTACAAAAATAACAGACTCATCCTCCACCAATTGCAGCCCGTTTTTTACCGATTGGAAACGGGAATCGCCACCGGCCGTTATCTGGATACGGTTTTTATCAAAATAAGCGTCAATTACTTCCTGGCCCATATCGGTATAATCTACCGGTAATACCAGTATGATCTGCAGGTCCTCGTAAGCCGCTAAAAAGGTATTGATGGTATAATACAGTAAGGGTTTATTATTCAGCAACAGAAATTGTTTGGGTAAGGCAGCGCCCATTCTTAACCCCGATCCCCCCGCTACAATAATGGCGTACTTTTTCATGTATATATTTTTTGTTACTTCTTTTGTCACATAGAATTTTGCATAAAAATTTTCATCGCTTCAGGCATGAATTTGATCGAAAATTTTTATGCTCATTTCAGGCAAACATTTTGTGATTTATTCAACAATAATAGCCGGCAAAAGTATAGAAATATTCAATAGTATGCGGTAGATAGTATTTAGTATGAAGATAAAATGATACTACCGCCCCGGCCAATAATTTATGAACAATTTCTGTTACATTCGTAGCCTATGAATTTAATTGCTTTAGCAGCCGCACCGGGCATTGCCATCTGCCTGTTTATATTTTACCGTGACAGGTATAATAAAGAGCCCTTATTAAATCTCATTATCACTTTCCTGTTAGGCATTTTAACCGCCGTGCCGGCCGTAATTATTGAATTTGCTTTTAACACCGAAACCGGCAGTATAGCCATGGTGGCGGTAAAGGCTTTCCTGGTGGTAGCCCTAACCGAAGAGATTTGCAAATTTGCCGTATTACGCTGGTACAGTTACCCTAAAAAGAGTTTTGATGAACCTTTGGATGGCATTGTTTACGGTGTAGTGGCCAGTATGGGTTTTGCTACCATTGAGAATATTTTATACGTTACCCGTTATGCCGAAATGGGCATGGGTTACCAGGTGGCGCTGATGCGTATGTTTTTATCGGTACCGGCACATGCTACTTTCGGCATTTTAATGGGCTATTATGTGGGCCTGGCCAAGTTTGCTACGGTGAATAAAACCAGACTGATCATTACCGGCATATTCTGGGCTACGTTTATGCATGGCGTATACGATTTCTTTTTATTTCTCCAGGGGCACCCGGATGTAAAAGACTATATTTCAGACGGTGCTTTGTTTATAGGCGCCATTGTTTCTTTTATCATCGGCATCCGTTTAAGTTTAAAACATATTAAAACCCACCGGCGTTTATCACAAATGACACACCACCCTACCGAATTTTTAAAGATCAGGAAAGCGACAATCAGTGATATCCCGCTCATACAGCAACTGGCTTATGACAGCTGGCCTGCCACTTACGGCAGCATATTAAGTGCCGAACAGATCGAGTATATGTTAAGCAGTCTGTACAGCAGCGCTACCTTAGAAAAAGATATGCAGCAAAATGATTTCATACTTGTGTATGACGGCAGTACACCTGTAGGCTTTGCAGCGTTCGGGCGCATTACCCCTGATACCGCCAAGCTGCATAAAATATATTTCCTGCCGCAGATGCAGGGGAAAGGATTTGGTAAACTCACCTTACAGCAGATCATCCGGGCTTTACAAAAAAAGGGCATTCAATTCCTGCACCTGAATGTGAACCGGTATAACCCGGCCAGGAGTTTTTATGAGAAAATGGGCTTTGCCGTTATCCGGGAAGAGGATATTGATATTGGTAACGGGTATTTTATGAATGATTATGTGATGGAGATGAAGCTGGGATAGATTTTGGATTTTGGATTTTGGATTTTGGATTTTGGATTTTGGATTTTGGATTTTGGATAAGGAGTTTTTTTGCAATAATATGTGCTGCATGGGAATAAAAAAAGGTGATCATTTGTTAGATCACCTGTATGGTAGTATTTGTGTTACTTTTATTTCTTTCCCTCAAGCGTTGTGGCCGGTTGTAAGGCGCAGTTGATATATTTTTTAGGATCAACCGGGGTATCAAAGTCCGTGATGATGATTTCGATCACATCGCCTTTGTTGATGGTGCCGATCACATCATCGGGTTTGAGTTTCTGGTTTTTAATTACGTTCACTTTACTTAAACCTGAAACCCAAACATAGTAATCCTGGAAATAGTACACCACTTCCATTTTACCCTTGCCTTCCGATTGAACGATACTTACAACACCTGTCAGGCCGGCCCTTACCAGGCTATCGGTAGTACTGGTCAGCCGTAACATGGGCTGTTCTACGCCCATTTCATAGGCTTTCTTTTTAGGCGGCGCTTCTCTTGCATCCTGTAACAGGCAGGTCATTTGTAAAGAGTCTTTTACCTGTTTACCGGTCCGGCGGCGTTTGGTATGAGTAACATCCTGCGCATCGGAACAAAGCGGCGCCAGTAATAGCATGGCTACAAAAAAGTACAGTGTTTTCATGTTGTTGATATAAGTCAGCGTTTAATGATTTTAATGGATGATTCACGGAACGGGAAGGTTGTCTACCGTTTTAAATTTTCATGTAATTTTTTAGCCATCTCAGCGCTCATGCCTTCAGCGGAAATACCGTAGCCACTTACCAGTACACCTTTCTCGCCCTGGCTACCTTCTATTGCGTAAACAATGGCCTCATCCGCCGGGTCGGTATTACCTTCAAAGCGGTGAAATTCCACAATTTCAAAATCGTCAATATCCAGTTTGCCTGTATTACACACCAGGCAGTTTTCGGATAAATTGAAATCCAGCGTATAACCTCTTTCTCTTAAACCGGTAGTAGCTGCACTTAATGTATCATAGTTGTATTGACTCATAATAAATATTTTATAGAGGGACTTAGAATAGTATTAAAATTAATAAAGTTTAGTTCGACAATATAATTTATTCGATGGAAGCTGTTTAACAGTCGGCAAATTAGCTATAAGCAATTAAAAGTTTCCTTTTTTATATATAATTGATTTCCATTTCTTTCTTTGTAGCTGTCATAATTTTCATAGCTTCCGCTATGCCCTCCCTTTTTATATATTTTATCTATTTTACGATTACTTCTATTATACTGTTTTTTTGTTGGCGTTTTTTTGAACTCGATTAAATTGCCGTTCTGTAAATAAAAGTCCCATTCCCTTTTTTCTTTAATTATATGCTCTCTATTGTATATAGTATCCACTTTAAGAGTTATTTTATCCTTAGGCTTTTTACGCCATCGCCCAACAGCTTTAAACTTGAATCCTAATATTTCAATTTTAAATGTACTGTCACAGTTTAGCGTTACAATTCGGATATTATTACTATCGATATCTTTTTGTTTTAACTGATACACTCCCACCAAATCATTTTGTGATTGTAAAGTGACAGTCTTGAATAAGGTAACGATAATAATTGTATATAATTTCATTATTGATACAAATGTCATTTATTATATAAAAACAAACCGGTACTAGATTTTGGATTAACAAAATGCTGGGCGAAGAACAGAAATCTAAACGGAGCCCACCACAGTGCTGTGAGGGCAGGCTGTCTCAACCAAAGCCCGATCCGGGTACTGTTGTTGGTCAACTAATAATTCTTCATTATTAATTATTAATTAATTCACTACACTAATTGGTGCGTTTGCTTCACAATCCCCATCACAAAAACACTCTGTACATTGCCCAGGTTTTCTACTTCGCTTAATTTGTTTACATGGAAGTTATAATAATCATCCATATCGGCGGCCACTACCTTGAGCATAAAATCGAACTCACCGGAAATATTGTAACATTCCAGCACTTCGGGTAAGGCCTGGATGGCTGTAATAAAACTGGCACCGGCCGTTTTATTATGCTGCTTCAGGGATACATAACAGATCACCATCAGTCCTTTGTTGATTTTGGTATGATCGACCAGTGCAGCATATTGTTTAATAACCCCCTGGTCTTCCATGCGTTTAATACGTTCATGAACCGGGGTGGTACTCAGGTGAACTTCTTCAGCTATCTGCTTCACGGTATACCGGGCATTCTGTTGCAATAAACGCAGGATTGACAGATCTTTGTCATCCAATTGTACGGACTTATCGGTGGATTGTCCTGTTTGTACGGCTTTTGCCATGGTTTTACCTTATTTTATGCTACAAAATAACATTTTTATACACATTTATTCCAAAAATAGGGATAGTATTTAGAATTTTGTTCTATTGTATTAGCTTTGCAGGGCAAATTTTAAACTTCTCAAAAAAAATAAACAAATCATGTCAACAGTTACAAAATCAGGTATTGATTTTAGCCTGCAGAACAAAGTGGCCGATATCAGCCTGGCCGATTGGGGTCGTAAAGAAATTCGTTTAGCCGAGGCGGAAATGCCGGGTTTAATGAGCATCCGTGCCGAGTATGGCCCTTCGCAGCCGCTTAAAGGCGCCCGCATTGCAGGTTGCTTACACATGACCATCCAGACTGCAGTTTTAATTGAAACCCTGGTAGCTTTAGGCGCTGAGGTTAAATGGAGTTCTTGTAATATCTTCTCTACCCAGGATCATGCTGCTGCTGCTATTGCTGCTGCCGGTATTGGTGTTTTTGCCTGGAAAGGTCAAACCCAGGCTGAAGCTGACTGGTGTATTGAACAAACTTTATTCTTTGGTAGCGCTGAGCGTCCTTTGAATATGATTTTAGATGATGGTGGTGACCTGACCAATATGGTATTGGACACTTATCCTGAACTGGTACAACACGTTAAAGGTATCAGCGAAGAAACCACTACCGGTGTACACCGTTTATACGAGCGTGTAGCAAAAGGCACTTTACCAATGCCCGCTATCAACGTAAACGATTCTGTTACCAAATCTAAATTTGACAATAAATACGGTTGTAAAGAGTCTTTAGTGGATTCTATCCGTCGTGCTACTGACGTAATGTTAGCTGGCAAAGTAGCCGTTGTTGCAGGTTATGGCGACGTAGGTAAAGGTTCTGCCGCTTCTTTATCAGGTGCAGGCTGTCGTGTAATTGTTACCGAAATTGACCCTATCTGTGCTTTACAGGCTGCTATGGACGGTTATGCTGTTAAGAAAATGACTACTGCCGTTAAAGAAGCTGATATTGTTGTAACCACTACCGGTTGCCGCGACATCATCACAGGTGAGCATTTTAAATTAATGAAAGACAAAACCATCGTTTGTAACATTGGTCACTTTGATATTGAAATTGATATGGCCTGGATGAATGCCAACTATGGCAATACCAAAGACACGGTAAAACCACAGGTTGATATTTACAATGTAGATGGTAAAGACATTATTATTTTAGCGGAAGGCCGTTTAGTGAACTTAGGTTGTGCTACCGGTCACCCAAGCTTTGTAATGAGTAACTCTTTCAGTAACCAAACCCTGGCCCAGATTGAACTGTGGACCAACCACAGCAGTTATGAGAACAATGTGTTTGTATTACCTAAACATTTGGATGAGAAAGTTGCCCGTTTACACCTGGCCAAAATTGGTGTGGAACTGGATACTTTAACTCCTGCACAGGCCAGCTATTTAGGCATACCTGTTGAAGGTCCTTACAAAGTAGATCATTACCGTTATTAATAGTATAGAGTATGTAGTATATAGATATTAGATATTAGATATTAGATTTTAGATATTAGATTTTAGATTAGATTTTATTTTGTCTGAATACTATATACTTTTATCTGAATACTATACTTTAATCTGAATACTTTATTCTATATAGAAGTTGTAAGTACGGAGGCGGCCAATGGCCGCCTCCCTTTTTTTGGCTGTATCTATACCCCAATAAAAACCCCGGATAAACCGGGGTAATATATTGTACAAGGTTTATACTGTATTATTAAAACTCAATATCATCGGCCACATTTCCACCTTGTTCGGCAGCGAATTTTTTGGCGTATTCTTTTTGCTTTTGCTCCTGGAATTCGGTGTAATGTAAGATCTCTTCACTGTTCCAGCGCTGATTTTGTTCCGTCATGTATTGCATGGCTACCGATTGGAAATCGGCCAGGTTAATACCATAGGTCTCCAGTATCCATTGCGCACCATCCAGACCATATTCATAAGCCGCCTGGCGGGCGCCGGCCAGTTCTTCGTAAAAATAACGATCGGTTTTTAACCGCTCCAGGTTAGCCGCTGCATCAGCCGACAGTTCGGCCTGCAGGTGCTGTAGTTTAGGGTGGGCTTCGTTTTCCGCATAATATTGTCCAAACAAGGTGGTTACGGTAAAGGAAGTATCTTCTGCCATGCGTTGCGGCCAGATTGTATTGAGTTCATCCCAGATCACCGCTTCCAGTCCCATGGCCTGGCAAACCCGGGTATGATCTACCCCACTGCTGATCTTTAAACACATGGCGGTATAGTCTTTTAACGAAATACCATGTACCGGTGCCAGGAAAGGGTTATCCTCATCCACTTTCACAAAGCCCGAAGTTTGTACACCCAGGTATTTTAAAGAGTTGGCATGTTCAAATCGTACATATTGGTCCATATCACGGTTATTCCAGTCGAGGTACACCTGTTGGCGGTAGTTATGATAAATGTTCCGCTTATCATCTTCACTCACGGTTTCACCATCTGCAATTTCCTGTGCAATCCAGTCTTCTGAAAGGCGTGCCACTTCGGCATCAAAATCCTCTACGCTATAATGCGTGCCGTGCTGGGTTTCGGGATCAAAACTAATAGACTGAGGTTGCTGCTGTGCCTGCTGTTGTACCGGTTGTGGTGCAGGTGTATTGTTTGTTTCTTCCTCTTTGCCCAGTAACTGGTTAAATAATTTTCCTAACATGGTTTGATATTTTTTTAGATTAAACTGATTTATTAATGAGTGCCAGGTGTTGCTGGTACATTTTTTCAAGATGTTCTTCCAGGTCAGGCGTTATGGCCTTCCATTCATCAAACATGGCTTTGGTGTATTGCCTGTTTAATTCCGGTGCATTAGCGATGGCCTGTTGGCGGCGTAATTCATTAGCGGCCACCTGTTGTTGTTTGGCAGCAGCTACCTGTTTGTCCTTTTCAAAATGAATGCTCAATTGCAGTTCATGATTGACATGATATAACTCCCGTTCCAAATCCACCGCCTGCTGAAAAGCATCGTACAGGTGTTTGGTACGTTGCTCTGCCAATCCCCTGGCAATATGTTGCAGGCTACGGGCTGCAGAACCCGGCTCAAAAGTATTTTGTGTCTGGCAGGCCGGGCAGGTAATATAGGTACTAATGAAAAATATTTTTTCAATGGTAATGGGACTGCCGCATTGTTTACAGGTAAAGCTATTTTTGCTTTGTTCAAATTTTTGAAGAATATCCGCATAGGTCACTTCATAATCGTCCACAGCCGCTTTATCCAGTTGCTGCTGCCAGTAATTGTATTTATCCTCAAATGTTTTGTGGTAACGATCCGAACAGGCATCGCGAAAATCATCCAGCTGATCATGGTAACCAACCTGGTCTTTATAAGTGTAATACACATCCAGCACTTTTGCATCATAGGTATCATTGGCCTTTGTCCGGATATTCCGCATCTGGCCATTGATACCTGATTGCACTTTGTAAAAAGTTTGCTGGTATTGATCTTTATCGTCCTGTAAGAGTTGCTTTAATTCCGGGATAGCCGCTGTACAAAGCTCTTCCATCCGTACTTCCAGCTTTTCTAAAAAAGTAAACCAGCGTTGTTGTGTGGCCTGTAGTTCGGCCACCCATTCAGGTGGTGTGGTATTTTTATTGGTATTAAACAGGTTAAACATGGTGTTAGTGCTTTGAGTTGTCTTCTTTTTTTATATGGATGCCATCTGTAAGTGTGGTACTGATAAATTCAAAGCCACAATAGGCACAATGGGTTACCCCATCCTCTTTTGCCCTGCCGGCCCCGCAGTTGGGACAGGTGGTTGCCAGCACACCGGCTTCACTGGTTTCGGCATTGCCACCATAGTTGGCCTGGGCTTTTGCTTTTTCCTTTAGTTTATCCAGGAACGATTTTGAACCGCCTTCCATGCTTATAATGTATTAATAATTTCTGCTTTTTTGTTTTTGTATTCCGCTTCATCAATCAGCCCTGCATCAAAGAGTGATTTTAGCTTTTGCAGTTTAGCGGTTATGTCATCTGCTGCGGGAGCCTGTTGAGGAGTTGCCGCATTTTGTTGCAGCTGGTTTAACATCACGCCCATGGCCAATGCATTCTGGGTAGCATCGTTAACGGCTGTACCGGGCTGACCGATAGCGTTGGCTGTATTGAATTTTGTATACTTGTCCATATCGCTGATCATGTTCATGCCTGTTACTTTATCATAATAGGCCGTTACTTCATCAGGCAGGGTAACACTGGTAATGGAAAATTGGGTTAAGGCCAGGCCCAGGTCTTTAAAATATGGATCGAGGTAGGGTTTTATTTTAGCTGCCAGTGTACTGATATTTCCGGCCACATCTGTCACCGTGATATTTTCATTGGCCAATACCTCACCAAAGCGGGGTGCAATAAAATCGCGTAACTGGTATTGCAGTTCGGCAATGGTTAATACCGGGTAACTGCCTGCATATTTTTTAAAGAAGACAGTTACATCATCAATTTTAATATCAAAGCTGCCGAAAGCCCTTACACGCACCTGCCCAAACTCAGGGTCCTTCATTAAGATAGGCGCCGGGGTACCCCATTTATTGTTGATAAAATTGTAGGTATTAAAGAAATAGATGTCAGCTTTAAAAGGACTTTCAAAACCATATTTCCATCCCTTTAGCCTGCTGAGAACAGGAATATTTGCTGTATGCAGCGTATGCAGGCCGGGCGAAAAAACATCGGCCGCTACACCCTCGTTTAATAAGAGTACCTGCTGACTTTCCCTGACCGTTAGTTTAGCACCATTTTTAATTTCTTTATCCGTATCGGCAAACTTCCACATTAATAAATTAGGGTCAGGGGTAACCGTTTCGATGATCTCAATAAAAGGCAAGGCCATACCGTGGGTGTTTTATTTGTTTTTACAGGGGGTTGACGTTTACAAATGTAAAGCATTCATTAACAATAATCGCACCAGGGATACAGGGCTAATACCGTTTATAAAATATTAACCTTACAAACATATATGATCCTAATCCGGGTGAGGGATGGCAGCGGCATCCTTTTGCGTAGCCCGGCCAGGCAGCATGGGGCAAAAGATACAGCGTACAGCCCGACCCCGTAAGGGTAAACCAGGCGAAGCATGAGCCTTATGGCATGTTACCAGGGGGCACCCCAAAATAAAAATGGCTGCCGTTATTACCCGGCAGCCATTTACTAGTATAAAGAGATCGTTTATTGTACTTTGATCCTTACCCCTTCGCTATGTGATGTAAATTCAGGCGCATACATGCATTGAATTGTTGTAATACCATTGCTGAACTCTCCTGTATGGGTTACAAACAAACTGTATTCAAACACATAAGTACCCTTACGTAACTGATCGAAGAAGAAGTTGGTGCTGGCATCTTTCGTGGTTTCATAATAACCCAGTCCACCCTGCCATTTGTAACTGCTTAATACATTGGTTGGCTCCAAAGTGGCCGCACGCATATCTTTCATGTGTACATATTCCATATCACGGTCTACACGCAGTTCAATACGCACCACTATTTTACTACCCACTTTCAATACATCACCATTATTAACCGGGTTAAGTACCGGCCCGCGATCGGTGTTGGTGGATACGAATAGTTTTTTAGTTAACTGTAATGGTGTGGCGGCTGTTTTTATTTTGTCCATGTTTTCAAAATACTGCCAGTACACCGCACCCCAGGTGGTTTTAGACTGCTCCCCTTTTGCCGGCGTTACCTGTACGGATATATTACCCATATCAGGTTTTACCTGCTCACCGGGTATGGTAGTTTTAAAATAACCGGTACCGGCCTGCTGCATCATATCAGCCGAACGGATGGTATAACTATTGCCCAGGTTGATCTGTACAGCCGGCTCATCAGTTAACCAGTTGGTGCCCTGGATAAGTAAAGCATAACATGCTTCAGCTGTAGCTTTGGTAGTTTCCCAGTTATTGGTCTGCTTGTTTTTAAGCAACCAGGTCCGCAAATTGTCTACCGTTGCCATGTCCTTTCCTATCTCCTGGAATGCTTCAATTAATAGTGCCTGTCTTTCAATAGGCGATTCATACCACCACCAGCTGCGGGATGCATCTTTCCAGTACATGCCCAGTTCATCATTTTTAACAGCCGTTTCTTTTAATGATTTTAAGATAGCGGCCGGTGTTACCTTATCGCCTTTCCTGCCCAATGCCAGTACGATCATGCCCTGCATGTATTTGTTCTGTTTTGTCCAGGTGGCAGTAGCCTGCTGTATAAAGTAGTTATAGGCTTTTTGCGCTGCTTCCGGCATTTTAATGCCGCTGTAAAAACTGCGCATGTATAAGTACTGTACTATCGTGTAGGAAGGCACATAGGTTTTAAGATTTGTTTTCCATTTCACCAGTTCGTCATAATCGGCTTTCATTTTTTGATCGAGATAAGGAATGGCATTGGCCGCAACCTGGTTTAAAGCAGCCTGCTGGTTTTTAGCCACTGCTCTTATTTTATTCAAATGCCCCATGCCGGTAAGAATATATTGGGTCATGTAGCGGTTATCGGGTCCGCCTTTGAACCATACAAAGCCACCATTACTGCTTTGTAATTGTTTCAATTTTTCCATAGCGCCGGTCAGTTCTTTACCCATGCGCACCAGGTCAAACAGTAAAGCAATATTGCGTTTTTGTTCGGCTTCTGTTTTAGCCGCCAGTACCCAGGGTGTTTCTTCCAGTAATACGGCTTTCAGCTCTTCATTCTTTTGCAGGTTGGAAAGTAATGCCGCCGTATCTTTTACCTGCCAGCTCTCGAATACTTTTTTAATTTTTTCGGAACTGTTCACTAAGGATGATGCGATTGAATTAGCATAGTAACGGTTCCAGGTTTGCTCCGCACAATCATAGGGATACTCCATCAGGTAAGGCAGGGCCTGTACCGCATACCAGCCCGGATTGGCCGTGTACTCAACGGTGATGCCCTGGTTCACCAGTGTTTTACTGCTACCGCTTTGTAATAAATTGGTAAAGCTGAACTGCTTGTTATTGGTCCTGAGTGATAAGGGTAAGGATTCTGTTACCAGTATTTTGTTCGTAAGCACCGGTAAACTATTTTCTTCCCCATCACTAAAGCTATCACCTGCTGTTGCGCCCTGCGCTTTGGCCACGATACGCCAGGTAACGGCTTTATTAAACGCCTGTGGTACCTGTACCGGGAAGTTCACAGCAGTACTTTTACCGGCTTCTAAAGTAAAGTTGATATTGCCTGCCTGGTTTTTAAACAATTCATTCACGGGCTGACCGGTAGCAGCATCCAGCAGTTCCAGGTAGGCCTGTCCTTTTAAGGTTTGCTCCGACACATTCACCACTTTACTGCTGAAAGTGATCTGGTCACCTTCCCGTAAAAAACGGGTTGGGTTGGGTTGCACCATCAGTTGTTTTTGTGTAACAATACTGGTGGTGGTATAGCCGAAAGCCAGGTCCTTGGTATGTGCCAGGCCCTGGAATTTCCATTGGGTCAGCGCTTCCGGCAGGGTAAAGCTAAAGCTAACCGATCCGTCTGCATCCGTTCTTAACTGCGGGAAGAAGAAAGCAGTTTCGTTGAAGTTCTTGCGGGGCGATACGCTTGGATCAGGTTCATTTGCTCCATCAACATCAACCTTCTTTGCGTCCTGCATATGTACAAAAAATTCACCTTGTGATTTTACTTCTTCTGCAACCGGTGCTGCAGCTACACTTTCATTAAGCGTCATATTATAAGACACTTCATTTCTCTCTGCCGATTTTGCCCGCATCTGGTTAGTCACCATGCCCCTGATCCTCACCTGCGCTCCGGCACCAGGAGCCCCCAGGTAGCCACCCCCTACATCCACTAACTGATCGTAGGTTTTATTCACATAACGGTATTCATCATTTTCCAGGTACTTGACCTGTGCTGTAACGCCCTGGAAGTTTTTGTTATAACTCCACTGGCTGTTATTATAAAAGTTTAACCATACATAAGGTTTGTACCAGTCATGCGGGTTAAACTGGTCCAGGGAGGCATCGTACATACCAGCTAAAAACTCCGCCGCTACTTTATCCTGTTTCAGTCCTTTAATTTTAACCGACCATTTTTCTTCACTGCCCGGTAAGGTTTTATCGCGGTGTGTACCATACTCAATAGCTAATTCTTTATTGCTCCAGGGTACTACAATTACCTGGGTATACTGGTACACCCTGTTATGTTTAACAAATAACCAGCTTACACCAAATCCACCCCGGTCATTTTCGGTGGCAGTAAATTTGTTGTATTGTTTTTCATTGTTCAGCTGGTCAAATGTGTAGGTAGCTGTTACCTTATTATTGGTATTCTTTTTCAGTTGTTCAATCAGGTACACTTTATCGGCCGTGGTACCAATGCCAACTGTTGCTGTTTCGCCAGGCTCTACGGCCCCGGCTGCCTGTGACCACAGGTAAGCAGGTGAAGCCAGTTTTGGATTTTTATTGTCGTATAACTCTACATATTTAACATCTTTCACCGGGGTACCATATTTATCGGTGGTGGTGATCACCAGTTCGTAAAACCCAGGTACCAGTTTTTTCCTGTCTACACTGAAGAGGGCATTGTCCTTCGTGGTAGCGGTCGCTTCCAGCAGGGTTTTACCTTTTGCCCATGTATCCCTGGCCGTTTCATTATCATATTCATCATAAGGGAACCACTGGATGTATTGCTCTTTTGTATACACAAACTGGTCAGGACGTTGCCAGAACCTATCCCTGATCAGCCGGTTTTCCTCCTGTAATTTTGTAGCGGTAATAGTTACACTGGCCGGCTCAAATACACCGTTACTATTGGTTGTACCAATGTTTAAGGTGGTTAAGCTATCCAGTAATAACCGTTCAGGTATTTGTGTTTGTAATAATAAAGCTGCATAACCAACAGTTACCTGTTGCTGACCACTGCGGGTTTCGCCATTAATATCTGTTACATCAGCATACACCGTGTATTGAAATTGGGGATCAAATTTTTTATCAATGCTTGCATCCGGTATGGCGTTGAATTGTACGGTAAACTTACCGTCTGCATCGGTAGTGGTAGTGCCATTGGTTATTTCCATATTATCACTTACCGGCATCCACCAGCGGCGGAACATCCAGGGATAAGGGAAACGGGCTTCCCTTACTACACGATAACTTACTGTAGCACCATCAATATTATTGCCGGCATAGGCTTTTGCATTACCCTTTACCAGGATGGCGTCATTTACTTTAAAGCTGCCTTTAACCGGTTCGTATTCCACAAAGAATTTAGGACGTTTATATTCCTCTACCCGGAACTGACTTGCACCGGTAATATCAGCGCCACTTACTTCAATGGTAAAAGAACCGTTCAGCCCGCCTGATGGCAACTGAAAAGTACCGGCAAAAGAACCATATTCATTACTGGTCAGTTTAAGCGAATCTACCCGCTCATAGTTTGCATTTTTTAGCCAAACCGTGGTTTTATAACCGTCTTTGATCCTGCTTTTTGTTTCGTTGGTATGTTTAGCCAATACAATGCCTTTAAAGTACACAGCTTGTCCCGGGCGGTAAATGCTCCTGTCGGTAAAGAAGTACACCTGCATGCTTTCTTTTGGTGCTTCTTCTACATTGTTCCTGTAATAGTAATTATCATATTCGGCTTCATCTATCAGCAACCTGTCCGAGGCATAGGTTATATCCAGGAACCTGGCTTCGTTTGAATATCTTTTTTCATTCTTCTCCTTGGTACGAACCAGTTTGGTATAACCCTGTTTATCGGTTGTCAGCAAAGGGCCTTTGGCACGGATGTATTTCTGGGTGGTATAGTCATACTTATTTTCCCACACCTGTATTTTAGCTGTTTGTAAAGGCTGACCCGTCTGGCGGTGTAAGACAAAATAATCATCATTATCGTTTACATAACTGATATTGGACACATACATGATCCGGCCGCCCACAATGGCTTTTTTGCTGCTAAACTGCTGATCACTGCTCATTAATAACATGTATTTACCCACCGGCAAGGCATCCACTTTTACTTCCACCGCATGCTGCTGCAGGTCTTTTGTGTCCGGCACGCCCTGCTCCCAGTTTTTAATGGCTGGTTCTGCCAGTACTATTTTCCAGAAATCATCGCCGTATTTATTATCCAGTTTTTTGGTCAGTGTTTCATCCGCTTTTATTAAACGCAGGTGTAAACGGTTTATATTGGTATAGGTTACCAGCGAACGGAACGGCATATCCGGTACATTCACTTTTTCCACGGTAAAATTCAGGCTGGGAGCTTTTAACTGGCGTAACAGGTTATACGCATTTATTTTTCCCTCCGAAGAGTCTTTCTGTGCAATTACCTGCTCGCAAATCTCCTTGGCTTTCACACGGGCATAACGATGGGTAGTATCACCATGCGGTTGATAACCCGAACCCTGTTCATTATAATAAACAGCCACTAAGTACCAAGCTTGTGCAGCGGCCGGCAATTGTCCGTATTGATGTGCAATATGGTTAATGGCATGAAAGTATAACTGGCTTTTATCGGGATGTACGGCATAACTGTTCACAAAAGCCAGTCGCTTCAGGTCTACATCTATCAATGCATCGTGTTTGGCATCTTTTAAATGGAATGCAATTAATTTTTGATAGATCAGCAAGGCTTTGTGTTGCAGGGAAAGACTGTCATTGGTCACAAATTTCCGGTGTATGAAATCGGCCGCGGGGTCAAATGCCGATGCCTGGTCGATCTTGAAAGCATAGGCCGGCTTGGAAATATCTCTTTCATTGCTCTCAAAATACTCCAGCGCTTTATGCGCCAGCAGGTCATATAAAGTTGGACGTAAAAACCGTACATTTCCTTTATACACCAGCGGCTCTATCGTTTCTACTTTGGTTTGCAACAATACTGCTTCATCTTTTAAAGACAATACATACAGATCGCTGATGGTTTTGTGAAAATCCGTTGCCGACCAGGTAGCCAGGTCGTCTTTTGCAAAATTTACCGTGGCGGTGCGGCCATATATCTTCCAGCGGTTTCTTTCAAAATACTGGTGATAAATACCCGCTTTATAACTGTTCAATAAAGCTTTCACCACCGGCGAGGCGGTGCTTAGTTCATTATCAATATCAGTTAAAGCTAGTTTTTCATCTTCCTCTGTATTTTCTACCCGCAGCTGCGATATGGCAAGCAGTGCTTTTACCAGTTGTGCTTCATTATGCTCTTTTTTGGCAAGCGTGTAGATCTCCTGTACTTTTTTCAGGGCCGACTCCGGCAGGCGCTGTTCCACCCCCAATTTCTCTGCCTCCTTCCACAGCACTGTATATTTTTTCTCGCTATTCTGTGCGTTTGTGTCTGTCATAAACAAGTTGGTTAGTAAAACGGCCACCAGGCCCATTAAAAACTGTTTCATACTTATTAGGTTATACGTATACAAAAGTAACTAAACTAATTCCGCTCTTTGGATGCTGGTATTTTATTTTTTACACACTTTGTACAGCTTTATTGTATGCTTTAAGCTTTCTTTCACTTTTATTTTGGTGTGTCGGCTGTAGTAACACAGCCAATCGTTCCTTGCGACAGCCTGCCCTCACAGCACTGTGGTGGGCTCCGTTCAGCTGCAGTAATGCTATTGGGCCTGGTAACTGTTATACAAATTGAATATGCAGCGCATATAAGGTTGCATGACCTGTTTGTTTTTACAAAAAATTAATATTGGTGTTACCTGGCAATAGGTATGCCAGGATTATTGGGATAAATGTCCTGATTATTCGCTTCGAACCGGGATATGCGGTTAAATGATATGCGACCCGCTCCGGGGTCGTAATACGCTTTTGCAATGCTGGGGCTATAAAGATTTGATGCCGCTGGCATCAGGGAAAATGAAAATCCGTTAAAGAACATACAACCCACTCCGGAGGCGTAATATGTTTTGCAATGACGTGGCTATAAAGATTTGATGCCGCTGGCATCAGGGAAAATGAA
>CAYUMH010000045.1:0-10753 GCA_964445775.1 uncultured Terrimonas sp. | reverse complement strand
TGACGTGGCTATAAAGATTTGATGCCGCTGGCATCAGGGAAAATGAAAATCCGTTCAACAATATGCGACGCGCTCCCGGGTCGTAATACGTTTTTGCAATGATGGGGGGGGTATAAAGATTTGATAACCCTGACATCAGGAGGATATAATAGGAAATGATAAGACATTTTACTCTGCAGAATTATAGTACCCCTCTAATGAAACGTCATGCCGACGACAGGAGGTATCTCCTGCACACCTTAATTTCATACGAATCGTTGAGACCTCTCCTGCATCGAGGTGACGGACAGGCTATTCCGAAAGAAAGGACGTCATGCCAACGACAGAAGGCTTCTCCTGCACACCTTAAATTCATACAAATCTTTGAGACCTCTCCTGCGTCGAGGTGATGGACAGGCTATTCAGAAAGAAAGAACGTCATGCCGACGACAGGAGGCATCTCCAACACGTCTCAAATCCATACAACAACACCGCGTTACTCCGCGGTATTCTCTTTCCCCCGATTGTAAAAGACCTCTCCTGCGTCAAGGTGACGCATGACTTATCCCGGAGGGATAAAATATTTATAACAAAAAACGAAAACGCCCAACCCGACCCCGGAGCGGGTCGCATGTTATCTAAACAGCGGATAAATTAATAACATCATAAAGCAGCACGCCAAAAGCTGCTTACAAAAAATAAAATCTGCTTTTGGTCATATGCAGGCAGGTATCTAAAATCTCACCTAAGATGCATCTTTTTTTAAAAGGTTGCCACACTAAAAATTATTGTTTTTTCTTAACAGGGGGCTTTAACAAATCACTATTCTTTTGATTGTATTTACGGGTTACAAAACAGGCATTAACATTAAATAACATGGGCTGTAATGCAGTACTGACAAGCATTCTAAATTTTTTAAAATGTAATAAAGCTGTTTAACTTTTTATTGCAGGCATTTAATAATTGATGGCATATGCTTTGAAAATAAAATAGCAGAACAATATTGTTCAACTATTTTAAAACAGATTATTATGAAAACAATTTTTACCCTCCTTGCTTCTTTATTCGTAACTGTTGGCGTGATGGCTGCCAATGTTTTTAATGCCAGTAAGATCACTGTAAGCGCCGCCGGGAAAGAAGACCTGCGGGTAGTACTGAACGGCAAACGTTTTGAGACCAATGGCAATACTATTACCATTGAGAACCTGAAAGCAGGTACCCACACCATCAAGGTATACCGTGAAAAGAATACCGGCTTTTACAATATCCTGGGAAAACGTTATGAGATGGTATACGACAGCCGTATCAACATTAATAACAAAACCCATGTTAACATCAGTGTCGATCGTAATGGCCGTACTACCATGAGAGAAACCGTGATAAAAAATAAAGGCCGTGGTTACGATAGGGATTATGACAGAACCTATGATTATGATGATGGCCAGTGGGGCGACTACCCCGTGTACACCGAAAGCAGGGGTATGAACAGCTACGATTTTGAAAGAGTGGTTAAGAATATTGCAGCCGAATGGAGAGAAAGCAATAAGATCAAATCGGCTACCCAGGTGGTTAAATCAAACAATTTAACCAGCAACCAGGTAGCGCAGCTGGTAACCCTGTTCAGCATTGAAAGTTATAAACTGGAGCTGGCTAAACTGGCCTATAGCACTACTGTTGACAAACAATATTACGATTACGTATTAGCCCGTTTGAATAAGGACAGTAAAGCCGAATTAACCAGGTATATACGTTACTACCGGTAAGCCATAGTAGTGGAAGTTTGCAGGAAGGGAGTGGTCACACTCCCTTTTGCATTGTAAAAACCTGTATTTTTAGGGTTGTTTAATCATGCGTTTAACTACCGGAAACACCATACGTTTTTTATTAACCGCCATACCATATCAATCTGTATGGACATTTCTGTTAGTGCCCCTTTCTTTATTTTTCAGTGCCTGTGGATCTACAAATCGTACCGTGTATGGCACTTATTACCTGCAGACTGACAAAAGCACCAGCCTGACTTTACAGGAGGATAGCAGTTTTGTTTTTAAAACCATTCAACAGGATAGTTTTTTTATTAACCAGGGTACCTATCATACTACCGTAAAAGGTATTGAATTGAATAGCCTGCCACAAGCATATGCTACCCGCTTCAGCGATTCCGTTAGTTTCTTTACGGGTATCACCTCCTTTTCTTTCTGGGACAGCGAGGGAAACAGTATCGACATCAGGCGTATCCAGATCAATGATGCCCCATCCAAAGCCCATTATGGAAACAGCCTGTATTATTTTGAACAGGATTTTAAACCTGCCGATACTATCCGGTTCTTTTTCCATGGTTATGGAGCCATCAGTTACCCCGGCGATATTAAAAAGATCAGTGGCAATAATGCGCACAGGGTCATCTTGTACGCCGGCTACCTGCCTGGTTTATACCGGCACGCACTGTTTACAACCCGTAGGAATAAATTGCAATGCAGCACCCCTGACCAGCACTGGAAAAAGAAAAACAAATAAATGAATAGCTGCTATGGTTAATTTTGCGCCATGCAAACGGATATATTGATTGTCGGACAAGGCATCTGCGGTACTTTTTTGAGCTATTACCTGGATAAAGCAGGGGTTGATTATCTTGTAATGGATGATAACAGGGCGGATGCGCCATCCCGTGTAGCTGCCGGCATCATTAACCCCGTTACCGGCCGCAGGGTAGTAACGGTTTGGAAGGCCGATGAAATAATTCCATATTCGTGGGAAGCTTACCAGGAAATCGGCGCTTTATTAGGGATAACGGCTATTTCGCAAAAAAATATCCTTGATTTTTTCCCCAACCCCTTTATGCGGGAATCCTTTTTAAAAAAGAAAGCGGAAGACAACCCATATATCGACCTGGTTGAAACCGATTACTCGCATCTTTTTAATTATGAATTCGGGATCGGCAGCATTCAGCCTGCTTATACCGCCCACTTGCAAACACTGCTACCAGCCTGGAGAAATTATTTACAAACCCATCAACGCTTATTGTCCGAAACGGTTGACCTTACCCAAATAGTGATTGATGACAACACGGTAGTTTATAAAGATATCCGGGCTAAAAAGATCATGTTCTGTGACGGTGCAGCAGGCAATGAGAACCCCTATTTTGCCAACCTGCCCTTTGCCCCCAATAAGGGTGAAGCGTTGCTGGTAACCATACCCGGCCTGGCGCAGGATCATATTTATAAAAAATCAATCACACTGGCTCCCCTGCCCGAACCGGAATTATTCTGGGCCGGCTCTAATTATCTATGGGAGTTTGAGGATACACGGCCGACCAGCGGGTTTTATGAACAGACGATACAGCATCTACAACATTTTTTAAAGATACCCTTCACTGTTGTTGACCACCTGGCAGCCATACGTCCCGCAACGGTAGAAAGAAGGCCTTTCGCAGGCTTTCATCCTGTACACACAGCTGTCGGTATTTTAAATGGCATGGGCACCAAGGGTTGTTCACTGGCCCCGTATTTTGCTCAGCAACTTTGCAACCATCTTACCAAGGGAACGCCGCTTTCCCCGGAAGCTGATATCAGCCGTTATGCCAAAGTATTAAGTCGTTAATACCAACCGGTCAACCGGCCATCAATACTGTTAGTTTTCAATATTAACGGTACTACCCTGGTTGCGACCGTAAAAAGTAGGGAAATACATCAGCTCCGCTTTTACAGGGTTTAAGTTGTAAGTGCCGGTATACCTTGGTTCCAGCTCAACCTCGTAAGTATATTGACCTTTAGGCAGGTTTTCAATAAACATCACTACCCTGTCTTTCAGGTACTCTTTATGTGTGCGCCAGTTATCCTGTTTTCTTTCGGTATAGGTACAACCGGCCGGTATAGGAATTTCCAGTTGTACATATTCCGCATCGGCGTGAACAGTTACCGTTACTTTCATCACCGCTTTTTCCCCGGCCTGTAAATGGTTAACCGTTTTACCGTTTCTTTCAAAATAACTGTTGATTGTAAATTTATCTGTTACCGGTGCCGGTGCCGTATTAAAATAAGTTTGCCAGGCGGTAAGGTACACCATGCCGCCACCGGTTCTTGTAAAATCAATACTTCCTTTTTCTTTGACAGCTAAGGTCAACGGGAATTCAGTATATACTTTAGTACCTGCCACAGTGCTTACCTGCAAAGACGGTTTTTCTGCCAGCGAAGCATTCCTTGCTAAAAGATAAGGTAACAGAACACTGGTTATATTGGCCGATTCTACCGTATTCCTCCAGCCGCCATTTTTCCTGGATGCCATGAAATATTGTAATATACCACCCAGGGCCTGCTCCTTATTTTTTTCATTGCTCAATACCTCGAAAGCAAGTGTAGTAGTAGCCATAGCATTGTTTTGCCAGCTATAACTATCCGTACCCCAGTGCAGGCCACCCAACATGGTTGGTGTTTTCATCTCCATCAGTTTATCCAGTTCAGTATGATAAGGCAGGTTTTGCATTTGTCTGATCTTCACCACCTGCCATTGCCCGTGTATGCTTATTGAATCAAAAGGAATTTTTCTTAAATAAGATACATAGTCCATCTGGTGACCGGTTTCACTGAGTGTATACAATACTTCCAGCAACTGGTAACGGTTCATATTACCCAGTTGGTTTTGCAGGTACAGTACTGCATTCCGGATATTGGAGGCCAGCAAAGGATCATCCTTTAACATAGGTAATACTTTGGTGATATAGGCAGAAATATAGAGGTTAGAACTACCACCTTTCCACCAGCCCCAGCCACCGTCAAAATTCTGGGCCTCCTGTAATTTTCGTTTTAATTGCTGCAATAATTTATCCCCTGTAAAAGGACGTTTTAAATAAGCCATGATCTTTTGCTCGGACAGCAACCCTCTTATCTTGGAAGCCGTTTGTTCCATACAGAAATAAGGATAGTCCTTCAGTTGTTTTAATTCATCCAGTAATACATCGATTGTATTATTCTGTGCATGAACCGTTACCACGGTTTCTTTGGCCGGTATAAAACTAAAGGCCGTATCAGCAGGCAAAACCCAAAAATCACCCAGGGTTTCTTTTATGCCTTTCCTGATCACCGGTATCTTACGCAGCTCACCATCTTTAAACCCGCTGGCAGCATCCATGGAGAAGGTAACGGATAAAGTATCATGATCAACAGGTTGAACCGTAACAGGCACCAGTACACTTTCTTTACCGGGCATGGTTACTTCTTGCGTAACTGATTCCGAACCGATAGTGGTGGTCACTGTGGCAGTAGTCGTTTCGCCGGTATAGTTCATCAGTTTACCGGTAAATGCACTACGGTCACCCGCTACCAAAAACTGCGGAGCCGACAATTGTGCGAGCAGGGGTTTAAATGCTTTAACAATAGTGGAGGTTTTGGTAATACGCTTCTTTTTATCCATCCCTATCACAAAGGTTTGCCAGCTGGTTATATTATCAGGATAGGTTACGGCAAAGGAAACCTCCCCTTTCCTATCAGTGATCAAATTAGGTTGCCAGAATGCATAATCCCTGAATTGTTCACGGATCACCGGGCCTGTAAAACCTTTGGTCGTAATGATCACCACGCCATTGGCGGCACGGGCGCCATACAGACTTATTGCTTCTGCTCCCTTTAAAAGAGATACATTCTCAGGTACAACCCCATCCGGCATCTTATCCATCACCACCCCATCCACAACATATAAGGCAGCGGCATCGCCGCTTAGGGAATTTAATCCGCGTATCATAATACTTGCTCCGGCGTTTGTCTCTACCTGCAAACCTGGTACTCTTCCCATTAATGTTGTTAATTCCTGGTTAGTCACCGTAGAAACAGAGCCGGTTAAAGAAGCCCTCTTTTGGGTACCGTAAGCGGTTACCACCACTTCTTCCAGGTGGTGAATAGCCAATTTTAATGCTACATTAATGGTAGTAACAACCCCATCAGCCAACACGATATCCTGCTCATAGGTCTCGTAACCAATAGTACTGAATACCACCCTGTAACTACCGGCTTTCAATTCTTTTAAACTATAAGTACCGCTTTCGCCGGTAATGGTTGCTGTGGTATATCCTTTAATGGTGACTACTGCACCCATAATGGGAGCACCGCCCCGGCTATCTTTTACCATACCCGCTATACCGGCTTTGCCTGAAGGCATGGCCACTGCGCCGGGCTGCGCTTCTACCCTTTTTTGTTTTTCATATTTTTCCCTGTTCAATAAAAGAATGGCACGCCTGCGCTCCTCCTGTTGTTGTGCCAGTAACGTAACGAATGTGTTGCTTTTCTCAAAGGCTGCATTTTGTGCGTTCACATAATTCAGCCCATCAGCCTTTACTTCAATATCGTTTACCACTATATAATGACCGTTATAAGTGCGCATGATCAGTTCATATTTTCCCGGTTTTACATTATAATAGGTAGCAAGATTATATCGCCTGATATGGGTAAACCCACTATCAGTTAAAGGCTTTAAAATGCCATATTCAAAACTGGAATCACGAGGTGCTGTAATCACCAACTGGCTGTTCCCTTTTAAATTGTAATAATAATGATCATTTGATTCCAGGTAAACCGGACTGATAACAGCAGGTTTTACTGAATAATCAATTTCCGGTGGAGACAGTAAAGTATCACCTAATAACCAATAAGGTTCTTTAATCAAGGCCAGCTCCACCTCTTTTTCAAAAAACGGTTTTCTTTCCAGGCGGGCAACTTTGGGAGATAAACGGTATTGGTAAGCGGGTTCAAAGGGAAATTCAAGATCAAAATTTCCAGGTTTGTAAAACTTCACCAGTTCGTTTTGTTTAAACGGACCAACGATATGAGGCTTATTAGATACAAGGCTAACCAACCTGCCGCCCTGCCAGATAAAACCGCCGGTATGCATATAGTTATGCTCCAGCCTGAGCAAACTATTCTGCAGCAACTGTTTTTCCCAGGGTTGCAGGCTGGTTGGCCGTTCCTCTTTTTTGTATTTCCCGGAAAGCTGATCAATATCAACCACGATATCATGTTTATAATAAGGCTGGATATAAATACTGTCCAGCTCAATATACTGGTCTCTTAACCGTATGCTGAACTGTACAAAGCCGGGCATTACCGGAAAAGCGTATTTGGGCCTGTCCGTTACGCCGTTATACCAGACCAGCTCCCGGTTAATGTATAACATATAAATTTCCTGCGGTTCACCCTTGGCCACCGCATGCAAAGACACCTGCGGTAAAAACTCCGACAGTTTTGTCTGCACTATCTTTTTACCATTCTCCGGGAATAAAAGCTGGTAATATAACATGCTGTCGGCATGAAATTTATCTATCCATGCAGCATGTTTACCTAAAGGAAAATGACCGGTAAAGTCAGCATCATCCAGTTCATAATTATCAAATAATACCCGGCGCCTGTCTTTAAACCTTTGCAGGTAAGGAGGTTCTTTTACTTTTGCCTTGCCCCCAAATTGGGTATTATAACTGACCGCCGTTAAGTTAACACCTGCAGCAGGCTTACCTTTATAATCTTTCACCTGTACCGTGATGGTATCTTTTTGTCCCGGGTAAATGATTTGAGCCCCCTTAATTTCCGTTTGTAATAATTTATCCATTAATACAACCTTCTCCTGCCCCCTTTTTTCTTCGCCTGCCCATATATAATTCCAGTGTACATGGTATAATTTATTTTTTTTCAGCTTATCCTTCCACACAATATCAGCGGCAGTATCCACACCATTTGCCACCAGCTTATTGCCTGTAAAAACAGCGTAATGAACAGTAATACGGTAAGGATTATACAAAACAAAACCAGCCACGTCCTTCTCCTGTATATGCCGGAACTGCGGTTGATAATAATCGTTAACGGCACTGTATTCACTTACCGTTACCGAATCAGCAACCCGCGCCACAAAAGAATAATAACTGAGATGCGGGTTGATCTTTTCTCTATAGGGAAATTGTATAACCGTTGCATTAATATGGTCGTTTGCCACCGTACCTTCTATCGCCAGGGACTTACCGTTTTCACGGTAAGTAGCCGTAATAAAACCATCAGCCTGCTCTACCTGTATCAGCCGCTGGTTAGCGGCCAGTGTAATGGCCGATGTTTTTTCCTGTACTTCGTTATTACTGTTTTTAAAAACCGCTTTCACCGTAATATCCATATCAGCTTCGGGAAAATAAGTACCGGGTACTTCAAAACGGGTATCTCCTTCCACCACAAGGTTCCTGGTTGCACGCCACAAAGTATCGGGTATATACATCCTGTCCCGGTAAAAAGCATTTACATTATTACGCAACAGGTACAGCTCTACTCTCCCATCCATCAATGCCAGGCCATTGGCATCTTTGGCGCTGGCATTAAACACCAGGGTATCATGCCGGAAATAAGTGGTTTTAGCAGGTGTAATTGCATAACTGCTCACCTCATCCAGCAAATAATCCTCCATCACAAAACTATTTCTTGCATACTGGTTCTTTTTTTTGTCATAGAAAAGAATGTTGTAGGTCCGGTCAGTTTTAAGCGAATCGCCCAATACAAAATCATACACAAAAGCGCCCGGTGTTTCGGGACTAATAGTCGCTAACTCCTTGCTGATATATTTGCCCTCACTGCTATATTCCAGGTATATGGATAATGATTTGCGTACCTGTTTTTGTTTCCGGTTTAAGATATACGCTTTTAACCTTACGGTATCAGCGGGCTTGTACAGGGGTTTGCTGAATACCATATACCCGTTATTGCTTTTAAACCCTTTAGTCTTTTTAGATTTGTAATAATAACTGTCACCAGAAAAAAGCCGGTCTATTTTTTTTACCGGCCATGCCAGCACCTGCCCTGTTTTAGTATAGTTAAAAAAATTATGTACCCGCTGCGGAAAAGCTTTTTTCTCCACATCTTCCATGGCTGTCAGCTCCATAAACAAAGTATCACCCGGTATGGTCACTTTTATAATAGTTTCGTCAGGATATTTCTGTTTAAGTATAAAAGTGCTGCTGTTCTTTACGTGCACCAGCCGTTTTTTATTTACCCATACCGCTGCATGGTTAACGGGTAAACCCAGGCTATCCAGCACTTCTATCTGTACCCGGCGCTGGTTATTGATGGGGTAAATACTGATCCTGCTCTGGCAATAATAGTGGGCTGTTATTTTATAGTTCTCAAGGGATATGAATATATAATTGCCTACCGGCAAATCCTCACTGCGGCTGCTATCTTTTTGCCAGCTGGTATAGGGTACCTGTTGCAGGTAATGTTCCGGGCTGGCAATGCCTTTGTGTATATAATGTTCTGCGGTATCGGCACTGATCTTATATACCAGTGTTTGCCAGCTCGATTTACGGAGTTGCGGCCAGTGCTGTTGTGCGTGCAGGGCATATCCTATCCATAAAAAACTAACCGTCAGTAAAAAAGATCGCATAAGCAGGTATTATATCTGGCACGATGCAGTAAATGCACTATTTACATAAAAAAATTTGACTATTTTATATAGACGTTATTAAAGACAAAAAACTGCTCTCACATAAAAAGCTGACCTGTTCCCCGGCGAACACACCCCCCTGCAATATTTATCCAAAGCACAATTGGTCAATAATATTCCCCTCGCTATCTTTGCGCACTGTTTAAACGGGTTCGGGCCTTTATAAACAGCCGTTATTCTATTGAGCATTATACAATTATCATTTTAATATGTACAGAACACATACCAACGGGGAGTTAAGATTAAGCCATGCCGGCCAGCAGGTTACTTTGGCAGGATGGGTGCAAACCATCCGTAAATTCGGGGCCATTACTTTTGTTGACCTGCGTGACCGTTATGGCATTACCCAATTATTATTTGGAGAAGAGCTGAATAAACAACTGGAAGAAAACCCGCTGGGACGTGAGTTTGTACTGCAGGTAAGCGGTACGGTAAATGAGCGTACCAATAAAAACGCCAATATTGCTACCGGTGATATTGAAATTATTGTCAGCAGTTTTACCATACTCAACAAATCGGCCGTACCACCCTTTACCATACAGGATGATACAGATGGCGGCGATGACCTGCGTATGAAATACCGGTACCTGGACTTGCGCCGCAATGCGGTAAAAAAGAACCTGGAACTGCGTTATGCCGTAGGCCGTGCTGCCCGTAATTATTTACATAATAACGGTTTCATGGATATTGAAACCCCGTTTTTAATCAAATCCACTCCTGAAGGCGCCCGCGATTTTGTGGTACCCAGCCGTATGAACCCGGGACAGTTTTATGCCTTACCGCAATCGCCCCAAACCTTTAAACAGTTATTAATGGTAAGCGGTTACGACCGTTATTACCAGATTGTAAAATGTTTCCGCGATGAGGACCTGCGTGCCGACCGTCAGCCTGAATTTACGCAGATCGACTGCGAGATGGCATTTGTTGAGCAGGAAGATATCCTGGCCATGTTTGAAGGCATGGTAAAACAGATCTTTAAAGATGTAAAAGACATTGATTATACAGCTACCATTGAACGTATGACATGGGAAGAAGCCATGTGGACCTATGGTAACGATAAGCCGGATATTCGTTTTGGTATGCAGTTATGCAACCTGAAATTCCCGGCACATACTTTCCCGGCTAAAGAGAGTATTGCTACCCTGATCAACGGTGCCGATTTCCAGGTATTTGACAGTGCCGAAACCGTGATCGCCATTGCCGTACCGGGCTGTGCGGAGTACACCCGTAAACAGACTGACGAAATAACCGAATGGGTAAAACGCCCGCAGATAGGCATGAAAGGCCTGGTATTTATTAAAGTAAATGCCGACGG
>CAYUMH010000044.1:0-31712 GCA_964445775.1 uncultured Terrimonas sp. | reverse complement strand
CCGGGGAAAACCAGGCCGACCGGCTTATATTACAGGAACAACAATTACTGGCCGTGCAGGCTTTGGATAATTATGTAAATATTTTTTGGGCCGATGGTACCCGTTTACAAACAACCATGCTGCGTAACACGTTAACCAATATTGCCGAACAGCTAAAAATGCAGCCATATATGTATCGCAGTCACCGGGGCTGGCTGGTAAACAGCACCAGGGTAAAAGAAGTGGAAGGCAATGCACAGGGACTTAAGTTAACCGTTGACCTGATGGAACAACCCGTGCCGGTATCGCGGGCCAATATTGCAGGATACAGGCTTCTGACACAGGAACAACATATTTTGATACAAAATTAAAAAACGGAACAGTGGCTCACTGTTCCGTTTTACTATCTACTATATATAAAGGTAAATATCACTATCCTTTTAAAGCCTTGCGCACTACCGGTGCTACCCTGGTGCCAAACAGCTCAATGGATTTCATCATTTCCTTGTGCGAAGGCGCACCCACATCCATATGGGCAATAAAGCGGGTAATACCAAACAGTTCGTGCATATACAATATTTTATCGGTCACTGCTGAGGGGTCGCCAATAAATAATGCCCCTTCCTTTGTACGGCCACCATCATACTGCGATTTGGCATAAGGAGGCCAGCCCCTGCTTTGTCCTACCCTGTCCATTTGAGCCGCATAGTTGGTAAAGTATCCTTCAATGGACTGTTCCTGGTCGCTTACAAAACTATGCGAATGAATACCGATCTGCATTTTGCTTTCATCATGACCATGACGTTTGTATTCCTGTTTATAAAAATCGATCAGGGGTTTAAATTGTTTGGGCATACCACCAATGATGGCTACAATTAAAGGCAGCCCTAACCTGGCAGCACGTTGTACTGATTCCGGCGTACCGCCCACGGCAATCCATATAGGTAATTTACCATTATTCACGGCTCGCGGGTAAACAGTCTGATCAACCAGCGGAGCCCGTAATTTGCCTTTCCAGTTTACTACTTCCTTATTATTGATCTGTAAAAGCAGGTCCAGCTTTTCTTCGAACAACTGGTCATAATCTTTTAAGTTATATCCAAACAGGGGGAATGATTCTATAAAGCTGCCGCGGCCCACACCAATTTCAGCACGGCCATTGGATAACAGGTCGATGGTGGAATAATTCTGGTACACATTCACCGGCTCGGCCGAACTGAGTACCGTAACCGTGCTCATGAGTTTAATATACTTGGTAACACTTGCCGCAGCGGCCAATACAATATCAGGTGCCGATACTGCATAGTCAGGACGATGGTGTTCGCCTAAACCAAATACATCCAGGCCCACTTCATCCGCCAGTTTTATCTGTTCCAGTATTTCATGCAGTTTACTTTTCGCATCCTGCGTTTTACCGGTTTTTGCATCAATGGCCAGATCGCCAAACATACCTATTCCTAATTCCATAATTATCGCTTTTAATACTACAAAGGTAAACCCCTGCCGCCAGAGCATTCTTGATGTATGATAAGAACCGGTTTACCCAAGACCGGTTTTTGGATTCCCGCTCAAAAACAATACATTGCAACAATGTATTACAATATACATACCCATAACAATGTAACGGAAGAAGATGTTGTACAGGTGTATAACCAGTACCGGCGTTTTACCGCGCCGCAGGTTAGTGGCTTGTATACGGCAGGGCTGCACCCCTGGTATCTTTTGGCCGATACCCGCGACCAGGAGTTAAAGCAACTGGCGCGACTGGTAACTGACGACCAGCTATTGGCCGTGGGCGAATGCGGGCTGGATAAAATTACCGGCACGGACTGGGACTTACAAAAAGAGGTATTTAAAGCACAGATACTGCTGGCACAACAATATCGCAAACCACTGATCATACATTGCGTAAAAGCATTTGCCGAAACCTTGCAGTTATTAAAAACAACCACAGTCCCTGTTATCTTTCACGGCATTAATAATAAGCTAAGCACTATACAGCCTGTTATAAACGCGGGATATTATTTATCCTTTGGCAAAAGCCTGCTGCAGCCCCAGCCTGCCATTGCCGAGAGTTTTTTGGCTACGCCTTTAACACAGTTATTCCTGGAAACCGATGATGCAGATACCAGCATCAGGGATGTGTATAAATCTGCTGCCAAAATCAGGAATATTGACGAAAAAGAGATTCTTTTGCAACTCGAAGTAAATTTTAATACGGTATTTCATGGAAGATTTTAGCTGGTTATCACGCACCGAGTTATTGATAGGGAAAGAGAAGTTAATGGCGTTGAGTAAGTCGCATGTACTGATCGTAGGATTAGGTGGTGTGGGTTCCTACGCTGCAGAGTTCATTTGCCGCGGTGGCATTGGCACCATGACCATTGTAGATGGCGATGTGGTAGACCCCAGTAACCGTAACCGGCAATTGCCGGCGCTGGCTACCAATCACGGGCAAAGTAAAGCGGATATTATGGCCGAACGTTTAAAAGCCATTAACCCCGAACTGACCCTGCATGTAATTAAAACTTTTATCAACCCCGAAGCGGTAGAAGATATTTTACTGGCCCATCCATATGATTATATCATTGACGCGATAGACAGCATTACACCCAAACTTACTTTTTTAAAAGGCGCTTATGAAAAGAAGATCCCGGTGATCAGCTCTATGGGAGCCGGCGCCAAATTAGATCCCACTATGTTAAGAGTGGTAGACATATCCAAAACAAATATCTGTCCCTTTGCACAACAGGTACGTAAGAATTTAAAAAAACATGGTATTTACAGGGGTATTAAAGCCGTTTACTCACCTGAGCCTCCCATTAAAGAATCGCTGATGCTGACCGACGGACGTAATTATAAAAAATCAGCGTACGGTACCATCTCCTATTTACCCGCTACATTCGGCGCTACCTGCGCCTCGGTGGTGATAAGGGATTTGATGAAAACTGTTGAATGATGAATGATGAATTAGGAATGATGAATTATGAATGTTGAATGTTGAATTGGGTGAATGTTTTAAACATTGGAAAGAGATATTGCCTGATGTATAAGTTTTCACCTTGAAACAATTTTCTAATTCATAATTCCTAATTCATAACTCATAATTAATAACTCATAATTCCCAACTCATAATTCATAACTCAATAATTAGTAATTCACCGCATAGTCCTTAGCAAAAGGTTTACCCGACCAGGCTTTCTTCTGTGTCCATTCGTCAGCAGGTGCTGTCCAGAAAGGATCATTAGCCGGCAGTCCCAGTGCTAAAAACACCGTAGACGTGATATACATACTGCCTGTATTGGAATAGGTATCCGCAATACCAAGCTGCTGATTACCTACAAGACCTAATGTAAGCCAGCCTTCTTTTGTAAAAGTTGACGGGATGAACATGTTTTTCATTACAGCCGTTAAGGCAGACCTTACCTGTCCGTTGGTAAGCGAAGCAGGCAATTTATTTTCCAATACCACTTTTACCAGGGGCTGAAAAGCAGCCATACGATAAGTGGAGGAGCGGCCTACTACCAGGTAAGTACCTTCCGGCGAAATATAACGTTCCAGGTAAGTACTGTAACGTTGCATGCGTTTATAAGCCTGTTCATATTCTTCTTTGCTACGCCGGCCCTTTTCTACATTATGCTTTAACACATCTGTCATCATCGGGTGCATCACATAGGCATTGTAATGATCAAAGCCAAAATTGGCACCGTCCTTATACCAGCCGTCGCCGGCATACCAGCCTTTCAGTTTATCAACCGCATCATCTATCCTGAACGCATCAAAGGGCTTGTCCACTTTTAATAAAAAAGTTTCTATCATGGCCGCAAACAACAACCAGTTACTCTGATTGGGTTTTAAGGCCCTTATTTTAGTGAACTCATTAATGATCCTTTCTTTGGTGGCAGCATCCAGGTCCTGCCATAAACTTTTGGGCGCATATAATAATGCCTGGGCTATATAGGCCGCATCTACCAAAGGCTGCCTGCTGGTTGGTGTACCCCAGTATAAATAATCGGGACTGGCAGGATCAACCGCATGTACCAGGCTTTGTTGCGCCTGTAACCGAAGGCGTTTGCGTATCTGTGATTCACGGGAGCCATCATCGGGCAATTCAAACCAGGGGGCCATGCCTGCAATTAAACGTCCGAATGCCTCCATATAAGCCACTTCCTTTGTTGATTTTTCGTACCAGCCTTTGCCTACTTCCACCGGCATGTTTTTACGCAGTTCGCCCCTGCTCATATTGGCCAGTACCGGTGTTGCCATTTTATCAAGCAACTCAACCCAATACTCCCTGTCCGCTTTTTTCTTTTTAAAATCATTATGTTCATCAGTTGCCACAGCATTACCGGTAATGCCCAGTAAACCCAATATCGACGATAGTTTTAAAAAATTTCTTCTTTGCATCATACACTGTTTAAAGCGGTTTAATAATTTACCGCATAATCTTTAGGAAAAGGTTTACCCGACCATGCTTTTAACTGTGTCCATTCAGCAAACGGCGCCGACCAGAACTCATTAGATTCGGGCAAGCCCAATGCCAAAAACACCAACGAAGTAACATACATACTACCTGTATTGGAATAGTAATCAGCCAGGTCCGATTGTTTATTACCTACCAAACCCATCGTTAACCACCCCTCTTTAGTAAATGTATCGGAAATAAACATCCTTTTCATTACTTTGGTAAGCGCACAACGTACCTGCGCAGGTGTAATTTCTTTTGGCAAAGTATTTTCCAGCGCCAGTTTGGACAGGGGTTGAAATGCGCCTACGCGGTAGGTAGAGGAACGTCCGAATACCGGGTAAGTACCTTCAGGCGAAATATACCTTTCCTGGAAGGAAGCATAACGTTGCATACGTTTACAGGCAATATCATATTCCTCTTTTTTACGGCGGCCATGAGCCACATTTACCTTAAGCACATCTACCAGCATGGGATGTATCACAAACCCGTTGTAGTTATCAAAATGAAACTTATCGCCATCGCTGTACCAGCCATCGCCCACATACCATTTTGTAACCTGGTCAATAGCGGTATCAATTCTTTCCGCATCCGGTTCCTGGCCAATACTCAGCAAGAAGCTTTCTATTATTGCTGCAAATAATAACCAGTTACTTTTAAAAGGTTTTATGCGGCGTATGGTTTTAAACTCATGAATAAACTGTTGCTTTGTTTTTTCACTTAGGGGCTTCCACAATACTTCAGGAGCGTACAATAATCCCTGTGCTATATGAGCTGCATCTACGAGGGGCTGTGCAGTTTTACCTTCGCCCCAAAAAAGATAATCGGCGCTTTGCGGATCAACCGCATGTGCCAGGCTCTGTTGTGCCTGCAACAATAAGCGCTGTCTTATTTTCCCTTCTGCATCATCCGTTTGCGGCAGCGCCAGGAAAGGAGCAATACCCCCGATCAGCCTTCCAAAGGCCTCCATATAGGCTACCTGCTTATTACGTCCGTCCCAGGTAGCACTATATTCCACCACCATATTTTTACGCAATAAACCCTGGCTCATATTAGCCAGCAAAGGCGAAGCCATTTTATCCAGCAGGCCTACCCAGTAAGCACGGTCATTTTTTTTCGTATTCCCGGATTCCTGGTTAATAGCTGTATTAGTTCCGAAAGTTTTAGTCAGTGGCGTCAAGCCAACCAGCGTAAACAGCGATGACCAGCGTAAAAAGTTTCTTCTTTCCATAATTCGTTTTTGTGCCTGTGTCAGCTAATTTTTACTTTAATTAACAACGGCAGCTTTTCTAATATTTTTTCCTTTACGGTTTGTAAGCCCCTCTCCCCAGAATTTTCCCAGACCCCTTACAATCCTTATACCATTCATTAAAATGGTTTATAAAAATTAATACCGGCGGCTTTGTATAAACCAAAGTTTTTTTGCACCCTGTTTTTAAAATCTGTAAAATTTTTGTTTTCGCTCCAGGCTGTTTCGGCCAAAGCCGCTATTCTCGGGTAAAGCATATAGTCTAACTGGTAATTGTTCGTCATGGTTTCTGTCCAGATATTGGCCTGTATACCCAGGATTTGTTTTTTGTTTTTTTCTGTTACTCCGGCAATAAGCCCCACATTGTAATCATATACATTTTGTAATGAGTTATACAGCTTATTCCATTTACGGCCAACAGTATGTGTACTATCCTGTACAAAATCAAAATAAAAAGGGAGGCGTGGGCAAATTACCGTTGAGTACCCTTTATTTAATGCGGTTAATAACTGCCCCGGTTTATCATGACGCCACCAGTATACAATGGTCTTGTTGGTAGGGAAACTCATATTAGCCACTTCGTCCCAGGCCAGCAATTTTGCATTCATGCCGTATAACGAATCGGCCATGCGTTGCATAAAATATTGTTCAACTTCGGTAACGGTTTTCAGTTGTTGTTTTTTCATTAATTCCTGCACCTGCTTATCCGCCATCCATTTATCATTGCCAAAGCTTACCTCGTCACCGCCCAGGTGTATCATACCCGATGGAAATAATGCATTTACCTCCCGCAATATATTCGTAAGGTATTGGTAGGTTTCATCCTTACCCGGGTGAAAAGTAAACTCCGGGTGTTGCAGGCTTCCGCCGCCGCTATATTGGGGATAAGCCCTGTTAGCCGCTGTGGCATGACCCGGCATATCAATTTCCGGGATAACGGTTATATTTCTTTCGGCTGCATAACTTATAACCTCGGCAATTTGTTGTTGTGTATAAAACTGTGCCGGCACATTAGGGTTGGTGTAACTTCCTATACCACCCACCAGCGCCAGGTTTGGGTAGTTTTTTATTTCAATACGCCAGGCCGGTTCATCTGTAAGATGCCAGTGAAAACGATTTAATTTATAAAAAGCCATCCAGTTAAGAATAGACTTAACTTTTTCTATTCCAAAAAAATGGCGTGATTCGTCCAACATCAATCCCCGCCAGTTATATAAGGGCGTATCTTCAATATTCCAGCAGTTCAGCAATATATTATCGCCGGTTGATTTGCTTTGTGTAATGATTTGTAACAAGGATATAATACCGTTAAAAACTGCGCTCCTGCTTTCTCCGGTAACAATTATGACCTCTTTACCCATTTGAATATTGTATGCCTCTTCATTACTTTTTTTCTTTGCAATAACTAACCGGATAACTGGGGTGTTTTTTTTATTTTGAAGACTTACTGGAATTTTACTGTGTTCTAATAATTCTCGTTGAAAATACCCGGCAACCGGCAACAGCGCATCATCAGAAATATCGATCACTGTATTTTTATTTAATGTAAATACAGCCCCGGTTTCAACAGCTTTTGATGGCCGGGGAATTATCGGGCATTGTGACTGTGCTTTTAACTGTACCTGTAAAACCAATACAGTTATCGCCAGCAAAAAAATGTAAATACGGGTGCTCATTATTAAAAATTATGCTGAAATCAATTCAATTACCGGTATGGCAGTTATTGGTTTTGTGCAGGTAACAGTAACAATGCCCAAACATTGTTTATGCATTAGTGGTATACATCAATAAAGTAGCCATTGTTAAAATAGCTACTTTTCTGAAATACCATATCCCTATGGTCGATATTTTTTGTTTTATTAAAATCAGGTTTTAGCTTTTTGTTCATTGCCTGTTCCCGTTGTTTTTTCGGCTTCCAGTTCAATTACAAAAGGTTTACCGGTACTGAACCCCTTGGGCAAATGTATAAATGAGCCGCCATAGTCTATTTTTTCCAGCGAGATATTTTTTGAAGCATCACCCAGCAACCTGGCTTTTGTAACCGTCCAGTTGCGGGGAGGTTGTACTTTCAGGCTCCCGGAAACGGGTACATTGAATACGATCATGTAATACTTATTTTCGCCTGTTCTTTTAGTATAATAACCCCAATCCTGTTTTTCCCAGCCCGCATGTTCGCAGTTATAAATGGCATTGCTGTTTACTTTCATCCATGCGCCGATATCTTTGGCCGCGGTCATTTCTTCAGGCCGGAAACTGCCATCACCTTTTGGTCCGAAGTTAACAACCAGGTTTCCTCCCAGCGAAACGCACTGTGCCAGCATTTCAATTAACTCGTTAGAGGTTTTCCAGTGCCCCAGCCATTTTTCCTGGTAACCCCAACCGTTTTCGGGTATGGTCATTACACAATCCCAATCATTACCATGAACATCGGCATAGGTTTTAGGGATTTTTCTTTCCCACCCCTGTTCATAATCGCCCATCAGTATACCATTGGCATCGTTGTGCCTGTTGCCGAGTTCATCGGCCCGCAGGCGGCTGCCGATGATCAATCCGGGCCTCAATGCTTTTAAATATTGTTCTAATGAATCTGTAAAAGCGCCACTTTTTTTCCAGCTGTTATCCCAGGTACCGTCAAACCAAAGCCCTTTTGTTTCGGGATATAGTGTAAGCAGTTCTGTAAGCTGGTCCTTGGTAAATTTCTTAAAGCGATCAAATGCAATAGTATCTTCTTTGGTTTTTAAATCATACCGCCAATCGGGATGACTCCAGTCCATTACGGAAAAATACAGGTACACATCAATGCCTGCTTTTGTGTAAGCCTCTACCAAGGGCTTAATAATATCCTTTTTATAGGGTGTGCCGGCAATAGTGTACGAGGTGGTTTTGCTGGGCCACAAACAAAAACCATCATGGTGCTTGGTGGTAAACGTAAGGTATTTTACCCCCATTTGTTTAGCCATTGCAGCCCATTGTGTGGGATTGTATTGTTGCGGGTTAAATTGTTTATACAGGTTATCATATACCGTATTGGGTACTTTATTCCAAACCCTGATCCACTCGGCAGCACCATTGTAATACTCGCCATTATACTTGCCTCCTAAAAGGGAGTAGGCACCCCAGTGAATGAACTGGCCCAGGCCATAGGTACGCCAGGTTTGCATATCAGCATCGGTACGCTTGCCTATGCGATGGGCTCCATGCTGTAATTCAATTTTTTCTTTAGGCTTTTGCTGTGCTGATGATGGGGTTACCATCGCCATCATGAATATGATAGTGCTGACAACAAGACCGCTGATTTTTTTTATCATTTTTTTTTGAAGTAAGTTTTTTACCGTTAAGGTTAATTTTTACAAATACCAGTCCTTATACCTTTTTAATGCTTCCAAAAAATAATAATCGGCATAGATCAGGGGTACATCTATTTCCGAGTTTAGAGGATAAGCGCCTGTACTGTGCTTCAAAATAAAGCCGCCATTTTCGCCTGCTTTGGTCCTGTATTTATCACCGGCTAAAGAAACAAGCATTTGCTCTGCGTTGCTTATATAGTTGTTTTTTTCTTTTGCAACGGTAGTATATTGACCTAATTCCAGTAAAGCAGAAGCGATCAGGGCAGCAGCCGAAGCATCTCTTTTTGCCAGAGGCATTAAAGGCGCTTCAAAATCCCAGTAAGGCACTTTATCTGCCGGCAGGTTCGGATGAGTGAGGATGAAGTTTGCAATACCCTGTGCCTGTTTTAAGTAACTTTTATTTTTGGTGAACCTGTACATCATGGTGTAGCCATATAAAGCCCAGCCCTGTCCCCTGGCCCAGGGAGAATTATTAGCCGCACCCTGCCAGGTAGCTTTACGTAATACCTTACCTGTTTCCAGGTTATAGTCCACTACATGGTAGGAACTGTAATCCTTCATAAACTGGTTTTTCTGCGTAGTATTGGCATGTTCAATAGCGATGTTTTTATATTTTGCTTCACCGCCATTATCACTTACCCAGTTCAGCATTTCCAGGTTCATCATATTATCAATAATAACCGGGCAGTTAAAATAATCGTTTTTGTTCCAAGATTGAATGGATTTAATAGCAGGCCGGTAACGGGTTGCGAGGGATTGCGCTGAACGAAAGATTACTTCCTTATATTTTTCTTCCTTTGTTAACCTATAGGCATTGCCGAAGCTGCAATACATCATAAATCCCAGGTCATGGTTACCGGTATAGGTCTGGTTGGGTTCAATCACAGCCAGTGATCTTTCCGCCTCCTGTTTTATTACCGGGTTGCCGGTTTGTTCATAAATATACCATAAGGTGCCGGGGTAGAAACCTGTACACCACCATTTGATATCCCTTACATCAATCTTTTTTGTTTTTTCATTGTAGGATTGCGGCATTTTATCTGCCGGGATCTGGCCCATCATATACCGGTACTGCGTATCCGCAAACTGGAAGTTTTGCCGGATAATGTTTTCCATCTGTTGTTTTTTATCCTGGCTGGTTTGTGCAAAAAGATTATTTGCCAGCAAGATAAAACTGAAATATAAAATAATGCCTGTAGCTTGTTTAAAATAGAGTCGTTGTTTGTTTACGGATTGCGTCATTATCGATTAAATATTATTTGAAAATTTTACCTGGTTAAAAATACTAATTAATAACCCGGATTCTGGATAAACTGTGGCTGTCGCCCTATTTCAGCCTGTGGTATAGGAAAGTAATAATAGCCCGGATGTTGAAATACCCTTATTTCGGCAATAATATCTGCCCTAGTATAGGTGTTAGGCGCTGTTTGTGTCCAGCGAATGGCACGCAGGGTCTGGATATCGCTGTTATGTGCAATTTTCCAACGCCTTGTATCAAAATAACGGTGGTTCTCAAATGCCAGCTCTACCCTTCTCTCATTCCTGATATATTCCCGCATCTGGTCTTTATTTAAGCCTGCAGGTAATTCAAAAGGCACCAGGCCTGCACGTTTTCTTATTTTAGCAATGGCATCATATACTTCTGCTGTCGGGCCGCTGGCCTCATTCACGGCTTCGGCCAGGCTCAATAAAATTTCGGCATACCGTATCTCCATAATACACCTGTCGGTATTACCGGTTGATTCGTTGTTCAACATTTTGCGTGTGTAATAACCTGTCCTGGTACTGATACCCATACCATCGGTTGGTGCAGACTGATAAGTGTATACCGGACCGGGCGTTACGGTTGTACGCTGACGGAACATGGCGCCATTATAGATGATAGAATTATAAAACCTGGGATCACGATTTTCGTAAGGCTTTGCAGGATCATATGATGCTGACTGTGCAATAGGTACACCATCTTTCATGGGGAAAGCGTCTACAATATTCTGGCTTGGCCAGCTGCCGCTGGAACCACCCCTGGAAGGAGGCATTAAAATACTTTCCAGCATATTGTTGGGGCCCTGCATTAACTGGAAGATCGCTTCCGAATTCACCCGCAGGTGGAATACTTTATAAAAACCATAACCAAGGGCCGTGGTATTGTCTTCATACAGGCTGTACTGGTTTAAAGCGATCACATCGCGGTATGCCTGGGCTGCAATATTCCAACGGTTGGCATCGGCTTCAGGATAAGACACCAGTTCTTTTTGTTGTGCCGAACTTGTATTAAAACCATCGGCACCGGTATAACCGCCATTTTGTAAAGGACTGGCAGCATATAACAATACCCTGGCTTTCAATGCCAGCGCCGCTCCTTTGGTGGCCCGGCCATAATTAGCTGTTTCATGTGTTAAGGGTAATAAGTTAGCGGCTTCGTTCAGTTCGGCTATTACATAATCAGTACTTTGCGCATAAGTGCTGCGCGGTTTGTTGATGATCATATCCGGAGTCATGATGGTATCACCAATCAGGGGCACACCACCAAAGAAACGTATCAGCTGGTGATAGTAAAAAGCCCGCAGGAACTTAACTTCACCTGTTGTACGGCTTTTTACACCGGCGGATAAGGGAGCTATATTTACATTTTTCAGGTAGATGTTGGCATTCCTGATCATGCTGAACCAGTTACGCCAGATCTCGCCCACCCAGGCATAAGTAGGTGTTAAAACCCCGTTATTATGTGCTACCGGGTAGTTGGAAGTACCACTCCAGGTTAATTCCGATTCATCGGTACAATCGGACATACTGCCATAGTTGGTCAGGTCTGTTTGTATCCAGCGTGGCCTTATACCCACATAAATACCATTGAGGAATTCCATTGTGCGGATACTATCCGAAAAAGTAACGCCTTCATTGATACGCCCGGTATCTGTAGGGTCAAGGAAGTCTTTCCCGTCTTTGGAACAGGAAAGGATGATAATGGATGTTATTATAAAAGCGGTTATCCAGCTGATTGTTGATCTCATAATTACTTTTTTTAGAATGAAAGGGCAATAGAAGCGTTATATAACTTTTGTTGCGGGTAGGTCTCTAATGCCGATGTTCCATTAGATGTATTTTCAGGATCTATATTATAAATTTTAAGTTTGAACCAGGTAAATAAGTTAGCGCCGCTTGCCGCGATACGGATATTGTTCATCCCTAATTTTTTAGAGAATCTTGCCGGTAATGAGTAACCCAGTTCCAGGTTTTTCAGGCGTAAATAATCAGCAGAACGTAAATGATAGGTAGACAGTGCGCCACTTAAACCACCACCTTCGCCCAGCCTGTAAAAATTAGCTTCACTGGCATTGGCCGGTGTCCATCTTTCCAGGTGAACGCCCATTGATTTTACGTTTAAGCCCAGTGAGAACATATCGGTATAAAAGCTGCTGCCAAATGTTCCCTGGAATACTACCGATAAAGTAAAGTTTTTGTAACCGGCGCCAAAGCTGAAGCCATAGTAGGTATTGGGGCGGTTAGGATTACCAATGGCAATCCTGTCGGCATCGTTAATAATACCATCCTTATTCTGATCCACAAATTTTAAAGCGCCGGGTAATATTAACTGGCCCGGAATTTTTACACTTGTTTCAATGTCCTGCAGATCTTTGTAAAAAGTACCGGTCCACTCATAACCAAAAAACTGGCCAATGGGTCTGCCGGTAGTGGCAACAGCCGGGTATAAAGGCGCTACTTCATCACTGAACAGTATTTTATTTTTGGCATAAGAGTAGTTACCTCTTACGAAATAGGATAGCTTGCCGATATTATCTCTCCAGGCTAATTCCATCTCAAAACCTTTGTTGCTTACCTGGCCCAGGTTAACGGCCGGCAGGTTGCTGCCCAAACCTGCAAAGTCGGGTGTGCTTTTTGGCCTGTCCAGTATATCATAGCGATACCTGTCAAACAGTTCAAAAGTAGTTTCCAAACGTTTTTTCAGTACGGTCATTTCAATGCGCAGGTTTTTTTGTTCTTCCACTTCCCAGCGCACATCATCATTTTTTAAACTACCCGGGCGTATAAAGGGCATGGTAGTATGGGTTTCGCCAAAGGAGTAGTTATTACCGGCATTGCCCCAGCCTGTGCCAGTGTTATTGGTTCTGTTATATACTTCCTCGTACAGGTATTGAAAGCTGGATGAAATGACATCGCTACCTGTTTTACCCCATGAAGCCGATACTTTCAGGTTATCAATGAAGGTGATATATTTTTTAAATAAATTTTCCTCGCTGATATTCCAGCCCGCTGATACAGCCGGGAAGAAACCATATTTATTTTTTGCCTTAAACCTGTCCGTACCATTATAACCGGCAACAAATTCAACCATGTATTTTTCACGGTAGTTATAACTTAAACGGCCGGTATAACCCTGGAAATTTTCAGGAATATAAGCAGGACTGTTACCACCGGAAATATAAGTTGTCTGGTTATACAGGGCCAGGAAATCAACCGCATGATCACCAAATTTCCTGTTATAGGTTAAGGAGGTTTGCAGGTTCACTCTTTTGGTAGCAGAAGGCTGGGTACCACCTACCGTAGCATTTACCGCTGTCATGGTTGGTACACGGTATAAGTCCTTATTGGCGTTGTATAAAGTATATCCATTGGTTACACTGTTATAGTCATAAGCCGGGAAGTCGCTACGGTATAGGGAACGGTAATCAATAGCCGAAGTAATATAGGCCGCTGTACCATTCAGGCTTAACCCCTTGGTTATAAAATCTAATTTCTGTTTACCGGTAACATTAATATTGAAGATGTTGGTGTAGTTACGCTGGTAGCCCATGTATCTTAACAGGCCTACCGGGTTAATGGCTTTGGAAGGTAAGGTGGATGCGCCATAGGAACCATCGGGATTGGTTACCGGGTAACCCCAGGCAGGCAATACACCCGACATCAGCTGGCGCCATAATCCCCAGGCACCACCAATCATGGTAGCATCAGTTACATAGGGCGCATTTTGTTCGCCGAAGTTGCCCGACATATCAAATTGAAAAGTAGTTGATTTAGTGGCTTTGATATCGAGGTTGGAACGGAAGTTATACCGTTTAAAGTAGTAGTTACTGTTATACCCTTCGTCCTTGCTAAAGTCTTTCATTACCCCATCCTGGAATAAGTAACCGCCGGAAATAAAGTATTTCAGGAAATCGGTGCCGCCTCTTATATCAATATTGGCCCTGTGCTGCGAGGAGTAAGGTTTTGACACTTCCTTGATCCAGTTCACATCGGGATAGTCGTAAGGGTTTGTATGATTTTTATAATTGGCAATGGCCTGGTCGCTGTATAATTCCGGGTTTAAACCAATGGGATCTCTCCTGTTACCTATTTCCTGCTCTCTTAATAAGGAAAGGTCCTGGTAAGCCGGTAAAAAATCAAAATAGATAGTGGGCGTTTGTACACCGGTACCCAACGTAACATTTACCTGGGCTTTACCGGCCTGTCCTCTTTTAGTTCTTACCAGTACAACGCCATTCGCACCTTTAACACCATATATAGCCGTTGTGGAAGCATCTTTTAAAATAGACAGGCTTTCTATTTCATTAGGGTCTACACTGGCCAGCTGACCATAGGTAGCTTCAATATCATCAATAATGATCAGGGGTCTTGCACTGGAATTGTAAGAGCTGATACCACGTATATGTATATCCGCCGCATCACTACCCGGCTGACCGGAACGCTGCTGACCAAATAAACCCGGTAAACGACCCACCAGTGCATTTTGCAGACTGGCTGTGGGGCTTTCCCTTATTTCTGCCCCGGTAATTGAACTTACCGAGCCGGTATTTGTAATTTTTTTCTTTTGTCCATACCCTATCACCACCACATCGTCCAGCTGTTTATCATCCGTAATTAGTTTAACCGTTATTTCGGTTAGGCCGGCTATACTGATAGTTTGTGTTACATAGCCAATATTGGAGATCGTTAACTCATTGCCGTCCGCTTCTTTTAACAGGATAGTAAAGTTTCCGTTCTCATCGGTGGTTACCGTATTGGCCGGGCGTTTTTTCTCCTGTACCGTAGCCCCCGGTATGGGCTTATTGGCATCATCACTAACGGTGCCCCTGATTGTTTTACCCTGTCCAAAGCCGGAGAGGGAAACAAAGAGTGCTATAAGTAATAAAGCAGTTAATCTATACATAGCTTTGGTATTAATCGTGTATGATATTTTTTCAAGTTGTTTTTATTAATATTCAATCATCACCGTTTTCTATGCTGAGCAATGAACAGAACGTATAAGTGTGCGACGCAATTGGGCCTGGCAGGATTACTAAAGCCGGGGCACAAAACATTTTTCACCTTGTGCTCTTTTATTTAATCCCAGCCCGGGTTTTGCGACAGGTTGTTGTTTTTTTCAATCTCCGCTATTGGTATGGGGTACCGGTTCATTTTTTCGGTATACACCATGTTCAGCACCGTTACATCATAGAAGTAACTAAAAGAGTTATCGGCATTTTTTACAATCCTGATGCCTTTAAGCGGTTGATTGTTTAATGCTGTACCAATATTCCACCTCCTGATATCCCAGATACGGTGACCTTCAAAAGCCAGTTCTATCCTTCTTTCATTTTGTACCAGTTTTTTAAAAGCCGCATATCCTAATGAACGATCTACCTGGTAGGGAACCAATCCCGCTCTTTGTCTTATCAGGTCCAGGGCATTAAAAGCATCGGCAGTGGGACCATTATTCACTTCGTTTAAAGCCTCGGCATAGTTCAGCAGGATCTCAGCATAGCGGAAAATGATGGGGCTATGGTGTTGCGCCGCATAGGTAGTACCGGTACTGAATTTGCCTAAGAATTTTTTAAGGTAGTAGCCGGTTCTTGAACCATCTTTACCCAGGTCAACACCACCTTCGTAAATAGCAGCCGGACGACCCAGCCAGGCCGTATTATTCCTGAATACGGTAGCATCTAAACGCGGGTCGCGGTTGTTATAAGGGTTTTGCGCATCGTAACCGGAGCCGGCTTCTGTAATGGCTTTCCCGTTTTTCATTGGGAATGCATCCACCAGGTTTTGGCTGGGATTAATGATACCACGGTTTACTACATTGGCCGGCGAATAACCAATAGGACTATAGTTGTTTTCCATAGTAATACTGGTAGCCGTTTGGTAAGAGAAAATAGTTTCTGTTGTACGCCTGGTAATAAACAATCCCGTAAAATCGGTAAGCAGGGTATGGTAGTTAATATCGATAATATCTTTTGCAGCCGTAGCAGCAGCACGCCATTTATTAATATCGTTAGCGGGGTTGTTCAATATGCTGGCAGCATATAATAAGGTGCGTGATTTTAACGCCATTACCGCCGTGCGGGAAACACGACCCCATTCGCCATCGGGCATACCACCGGGTAAAGGCTCGCCGGTTACCGGTGTTTTTTCAAGAAAGACCATATTTTTAATGGCATCACATTCTGATACGATATAGTTTACACAGTCCTCATAACTGTTTTTGGAAAGCTTCAGGTCTTCGTTCATCTCCAGTACCCTGTCGCCGATCAATGGTACACCGCCCCATCTTTTCACCAGCTCAAAATAGAACATAGCACGCAGGAATCTTGCTTCACCCTTCATCCGGCTTATCAGTCCTTTTTCTTTGATAGGAACAATATCAATTTTATTTAGAAACAGGTTTACTTTCCGTATACCTGCATAGTTGGCATTCCATACATTATCGGGCAGGTTCCAGGCACTCCAGCGCCCGTTGATCATGTTCTCCGGCGCACTGTTTAAAAAACGGTAGGCCGCATCATCGGTACCTATTTCGGAAAGAATAGTGGAGTTATTTACCCCTGCATAGTGATTGGGCAAGCCCGAGTAAATATTTGCCAGGAATGCTCTTGCATTGATGCCAGCACTATCCGTTGGATCGAAAACGACATCCTCATCCCAACGCTCGAGGGGGTATTTTTCACTTGTTTTTACACAACCGGTAAAAACAATGATCAAAAGGAGAATGAAATATGTTGCTTTATTTTTTATCATTTTATGGTTGTTTGCAGTTAATTGTATTGCCTACACATTTATAGTTTTATCCTTAACCCGAAATTGGTCACTTTCATATTCGGGTAGCTGGAGATATAAGGATTTTCGGGATCCAGGTTTTTTAGTTTGGTGAAGGTTACCAGGTTGTAACCATTTACAAAGAAGGTAGCGGAAGAAAGTCCGATTCTCCTGATCAGTGTATTAGGCAGGCTGTATGCCAGCTCAATATTTTTTAACCGCAGGTAATTACCGGAGCGTAACCAGTAGGAGGAGTTACTTATTTTGTTATTGATATTGGGGCCTACTGATAAACGGGGATAAGATGCGGTGCCTGCTGTTTGTGGTGTCCACCTGTCCAGGTGCATTTGCTGGGCCTGGCTATAAGCGCCTTCTGTGCTTAATTCAACAAACTCCCAGCCATCATTACCGGTGATCAATACATCGCGGTTTTGTGCGCCTTGCAGTAAAAAGCTGAATGCAATGCCTTTCCATTCAATACCAGCCTGTAGCCCACCATAGATCAATGGTTTTTGTGTACCGATAGCTACTTCATCAAAACGGTTGATGATACCATCGCCATTCATATCCTGGTATTTAATATCGCCTTCCCTGGCTATATAACCCTCTACGGTCGGCGCATTATCAGCAATATCTTTCGCTGTCATTAAGCCCAGTGCTTTATAGCCAAACCGCTGACCTACAGGTAAACCGGTACGTTCCATCCACGCATATTTCCTGTTCACTTCGTCCATCTCCAATACTTTAGAGTCGCGGGTGCCCAGTTTTATACCGGCATAATAGCTTAGTTTACCAATATTGTTTTGGTATTGCAGGCCAAGATCAATACCCTGGTAACGATTTTTACCAATATTCTCCAACGGATAAGTATTACCGATCAATCCAATAGAAACACCCCGGGTTTGTAATATATCAAAGTAGGTATCGTTAAAGTATTCTACCGATACATTCATCTTGTTACCGAATAAGGCCGACTCAATTCCTATATTAAATTTGCTGGCTTTTTCCCAGGTAATATTGGGGTTGGCCAATGCCAGTTGCGTAACACCGGTTGCAGCCGTATAAGAAGTACCAAAACCATAGCCGGTACCGCTTCCATAAAACTGGTCATACACGAAGTAGCCGGCAGTATTTAATCCCGTTTGACCAAAGGATGATTTAATCCGGAGCTGGTCCAGGAAGCTCAGCTGCGGGAACCAGGATTCGTTGGAGATATTCCAGCCCAACCCTATAGCCGGGAATAGACCGGTACGTTTGGAAGTAGGAAAACGGTTTACCGTACTTGCTGTAGCCGATGCTTCTACTGTGTATTTATTATTGTAGGTATAGTTAGCTGTAAGCGAATAGTTAATATAACGCAACGGTAACAACTCATCAATACTATAGGCATGATTGTTCACACTTAGTTTTGCCTGTACACTGTGTATTTTGTTTAACAGTTTAGCATATCCTGCCGCCACTTCCCAATAAGCGATCCTGCTTTGATAAGGAACAGCACCGGCATTACTTTGTACACCGTTATTACCAAACTGGCGGTAGGTAGTATCGTTTGACGGGCTAACCAGCATCTGGTAAGTGGCATAGGTTTTAGAGCGGTTGATGGTTTCCGTTAAATCTGTATTTAAGGAAGCATTGGCCGAGACATATAATCCATCCAATACCTTGTTCAGTTGTTTTACCAGACCTACATCGGCATATAAATTCCTGTTATAGATCTTGCGATAACCGGAGCCAACGGTTGCAGCCATAATATTATCGCCATATTTTTCCACACTGGCATAACTGCCATTCGGATTTTTTATGGGGTAGGTATTATTGGGGGCATTGGTGATCATGCTGAAAAGCGATGAGGCTGTTGCACCCGGTTCCAGGCCATCTCTTACCAGGGCAAATACATTCAGGTAGGCCCTGAACGATTCAGACAGGTTCATTTCCACATTTGAACGAACACTGAATTGTTTGTAATCATTGGTGGTATTATAAGACAGGTTTTTATCACGGGTAAAAATGCCGCTCTGGTTCACATTGTCTAAGCCCAGGTAGTACCTCGTGGTTTTATTACCGCCTGATACATCTACGTTATACCGGGTAAAACGTGAACTGTTATTTAATACTGTATTGATCCAGTCAACATTCGGATGGGTAAAGGGCGAGCTGCCTGTTTTATATTTTTGCAGGTCATCTGCTGTATATAAAGGATCCATCCCATCGTTCTGTAAAGCTTCATTAAACAAAGTAGCATAGTTGAAAGCATCTAAGAATTCGGGTAATTCGGTTGGCTTTTGTATACCATATTGTGCCGACGCGGAAATAGTTCTTTGCCCCGGAACACCTTTTTTGGTGGTAATGAGCAGCACACCATTGGAGGACCGCATACCATAAGTGTTGGCAGCCAAGGCGTCTTTTAACAGGGTTACACTTTCAATTTCATTGGGGTTGATAACAGTGTAGTCTCTCGGTACACCATCAATCACCACCAACGGACCTGCAATGCCCCTGGAGTACATGGTAGCTTTGTCGGCACCCGGAACAGATCCTATCTGCAAAGTATATAAACCCGCCAGCCTGCCCGATAAGGCATTGGTAATATCCACCACCGGCGATTTTACCAGCTCATTGTTATAGATGATATCATAAGAACCGGTGATCCGGCTTTTATTGATCACACCTACCGGCATGGCTATTTCTTCCTTATCAACAATCAGTTTTGGGGTTAATGAAATGCTGAGTACACCTGTTGTATTGGTGGATGCGGTGGCCTGATAAATAAAATAATTATCAGCTGTTATTTCAATATTGTCACCGGCATTTCCTGCAATGGCAAAACCTCCATCATCACCGGTTTTTACTGTTAAGCCATTGTTTTTATTGCGCACAGTAGCCCCGGTAACAGCTTTTCCCAGTTCATTTTTCACTACGCCTCTCAGGGTATCCGCATAATTATTGGTAAGCTGGTGATGGTAACCGGGATTGTTGTTGTTTAAAGCGCCAGGGTTGGCCATACCGGCAATAGTAAAGGAACAGGCTATCACCAGGCAGGCTAATGAATAAATATGATAACGTTCTCTAAGCATATAACAATTGTTATTTTCAGTTAAGTGGTTGGTTTATCTTAAGTTTCCGCCAATAATACCATTGGGGTAAGTGGTAGAATGTACCACCGCACTGGAGGGGCGTTGTTTAATGGTTGTAAGTATAAGATCAGACAGGTTGCCTACACTTACAGCCTTGTTAAATCCATCGGCTGCCGTAACCAGTGGTAATGTTTCCGCTGACCCGCTGCCAATAATGCCTCCGTAAATGGAAGCTTTTGTCAGCGCATCTCCTGCCGGGGCATTGGCAATTTTTACCTGGTAGTGTAATACGTTATTGGCGGTTTGTCTTAATACAAGTGTGCCGGTGGTAGCGGTAGCAACAGCAGGGATCAGTTGATTGCCGGTGAGTTTTACATCGTGGGCCCAGGTTACCGGGCTATCCATTTGTAAACGAACCAGGCCTTTGGGTGCATTTTTGGAAATGATATTGAAAAAAACAGGCCGGCCTTCCAGTAATTCTGTTACCTGGTCTTCGGTTAACAGCACATCTCCTTTAACATGCCGGTCTTTTATCTGGGGTTTTAAATCCACCAGTAATTCACCGTCCGAAGCGGCATTACCTTTATATAAGGCTGCGCCGGTAATTTCGTCGCCGCTGAATTTGGGTTCTACCAATACATCATAAAAAAAGCGCCTGTCGGTCATCAGGTTAATAAAACTGGTTGCCGTCAGGGTGTCGGTGGCGGTCCTGGGCACCACTGAATTACTACTGAAAGTTTCCCTCCAGTATTTACGTACAAATGTGGGTTCAGCTTCGTTCTTGTCTTTATCGCAGGCGGCAAGGCAAAGAATAGAGAACAATACAATTATTGTCTGAAGTCGTTTCATCACAGCAGGTTGTTTTTTAGTATGAATGCACCAGTTAAAAGCGGCCTATCCTGGTCCATATAAACCGGCTAAACGGGTGTATAAAGATTTGAGAAAAGCTTTGCTACGGGTTTTTAAACTGTCGCTGTGTTAAATTTCTATTAAGCAGGGCGCAGAGAGGGGGGAATTTCTATTCTGATAAGGGGGAAAATCCATTTCAATATTTACCCTGGTAATCCGGACTGTAAATCAATCGTTTATAAATCTTACCTTTTTACAATAAACTGATATGTCCTACTATTAAAAACTCCATTCATCCGTTTTTGAATGAAATAAAACTAATTTGCTATCTAATTATGATGAAATTGTCAACTTTATTCAGAACAGGCTTTTTTACAAAATTGCTGGTGCCTGTTTTTATCATAACCGGTTTAAGCCGGGCTCATTTTTTATCGGCCCAGGATTATTCCTTTGACCATTATAAGGTAGAGAATGGCCTGTCCCAGTATTCCGTTTTAACCATCGGGCAGGACCAAAAAGGTTTTATGTGGTTTGGTACCCGGTATGGCCTGAACCGTTTTGATGGCAAGAATTTTATTACTTATACCAATAAACCCGCTGACACCAGTTCCCTCACCGAGAATTATATTTATGAAATACTGAAGGATTCCAGGCAGAAGCTATGGGTGGCAACCGAAAACGGCCTTAATTTATATGTACCGGAATTCAATGCTTTTAAACGGTACCTCTATTTTGGCAGCGAGGTCAGTAAAAAGAATATCATTTATTCCATTTCGGAAGATACCCAGGGACGTATCTGGGTGGCATGTACAAAGGGCCTGTTTATATATAATAACGAGAAGGATGTTTTTGACCCCATTAGCACCCTGGGTCTGGATATAGAAAAAAGGCTGGGACGTATTCCGGCCAGGGTGTATTGCGCCAGGAACGGTGATATCTGGCTGGGCGGCGCCATCGGTTTGTTTTTAATACAGCAATATAATGGCCGTTATAACCTGACCTCCTTTCCGGATAACCCGGCCGCCCCCAACAGCCTGAGCAATAAATTTGTAAAGTATATAAAGGAAGATCCGGCCGGCAACCTGTGGATAGGTACACTGGACGGCCTGAACAGGTATGAACGCAAAACCGGCAGCTTTACTAAATATTATAATAATCCGGCTAATGCCAATTCGCTTGTCAATAATAATATCCGTTGTTTTCTCTGGGACGGCAATGGCAATATGTGGATCGGCACCCAGGAAGGATTGAGCTGTTTTAATGCTGATAAGGATACCTGGAAGTCCTACCGGAATAAAACCGGCGACCCCAAAAGCCTGAGCCAGAACTCTGTCCACTCCCTTTTCCTGGATAAGAACAACTCCATCTGGATCGGTACCTTCTTTGCCGGTATTAATGTTACCCATAAACAGTTAACCGAGTTTAAGTACTGGCAAAATAACCAGTCGGCCAACAGCCTGAGCAATAATACCGTCAGCGGTATAGTTACGGATAAACAAAACAATATCTGGATCACAACAGAAGGCGGAGGCCTTAATTTTTATGACAGGACCAGGGACCAGTTTACCATTTTTAAGAACAACCCTGCCGACCTGCATAGCATTGGTTCCAACCTGTTAAAAACGCTCTATATTGACAGTAAGGATAATTTATGGATCGGCACCCATGGCCGCGGACTGAATTTATACAATCCCGGCAGCCGGTCTTTTTCTTATTACCTGTTCAGCGATTCTATTGTAAAAAACCGGCAGGATGAGATTGCCGCTATCATGGAAGACACGGAAGGTTTGTTATGGATAGCCAAACACCCCGGGGTAGATGTGTTACAGAAACAAGGCAGTCTTTTATCAAAAAGCAGGTATAGCCAGCTTTTCGACAGCCTGTCCACCAAAGTGTTTACCAGCTTACTGGAAGATGCCAACCGGAATGTGTGGATAGGCAGTTTTTACGGACTTTATTTTTTTGAACGCAAATCAGGAACGCTCAGCAAACTAACCATTACTGACGGCCCTAAACCAGAAAATATTAATTGTTTAAAAGAGGACAGCAAGGGCAATATATGGATTGGTTTGTATTATGGCGGATTGGCCTGCTTTGAAAAGAAGACGCAAAAATTCACCATTTATAAACTGAAGGACGGCTTACCCCATGACAATATCCTGAGCATACAGGAAGACCGGTCAGGTATGCTCTGGATCAGTACAGGAAATGGGTTGTGCAAGTTTGATAAAGCATCCGGCAGTTTTTTTACCTATACCACCAGCGACGGTTTGCCGGGCAACGAGTTTAATTACAATGCCAGTTATCAAAGTCCGCAAGGCGAATTGTTTTTTGGTAATATGAACGGGCTGGTGAGTTTTTTCCCCGAAAAGATCATGAAGAACAGCGCTTCTTCACACCTTGTTTTTACCGGGCTGAAATTATTTAATTCAACCGTAGAAATAAACGACGAATCCGGCATATTAAAAAACGAGATCAGCTTCCTGAACAGGCTAAGCTTTTCACATAACCAGAACTCCTTTACCTTCCAGTTTGCTTTACTGAATTATATAAAATCGGATAAGAATAAATACGCTTATAAGTTAAAAGATATTAATGACGAGTGGATAGAGACCAGGGATCCCAGTGCCACGTTTACCAATTTGGCCACCGGCAGCTATACCCTACTGGTAAAAGGGGCCAATAGTGATGGGGTATGGAGCGAGCCTATTGAAATGCAGTTTGTCATCCGGCCACCCTTTTGGAAAACATGGTGGGCTTATGCAGTTTATATCATCGCCATTGCATCCATCATATTTTTAATACTGCGCTTCTTTTTCCTGCGGGCCATATTAAAAAAGGAGAATGAGCTACACCAGGTTAAATTAAATTTCTTTACGAATATCTCGCATGAGATAAGGACCCATTTAAGTTTAATCCTGGCACCCATTGATACCATTGAGCGGGAGAATAAAGAGAATTTTTTACTGCAGCAGCGTTTGAACAGTGTAAAAAACAACGCCAATAGCTTATTGAACCTGGTAACTGAGCTGATGGATTTCAGGAAAGCCGAAACCGGTAACTTAAAACTGCATTTTACTTCCAACGATTTCATCGGGTTTATCAATAACATTTATAGTTCTTTTGAAGAACTGGCCGAAAGTAAAAACATCCATCTTTCTATTGTACACGAACCCAAGGAGCTGTTGATTCATTTTGACAAAGACCAGCTGGAAAAAGTTTTTTATAACTTATTGATCAACGCCTTTAAGTTTACACCGGATAATGGCCGCATTGCTATTTATATAAAAACGGACAAGACAACGGTAACCACCCAGATAAAGGACAACGGCAAAGGCATTGCCCCGGAATATTTAGATACCATTTTTAATAATTATTTCCAGATCGACGATTTTCATACGCAGAATAAAGGTTATGGTATTGGTCTTGCCCTTACAAAGAAGATTGTGGAATTACACCAGGGCAATATGTATGTGAACAGTACTAAAGCCAAAGATACAGGAGAACAGGAAACCTGTTTTGAAGTAGTACTGCCATTAAAAATTGACCAGAAGATAGCCAATAGCAGTACACCCTATTCGCCTGAAGCCGAAGACAATGATGGCAGAACAAACGGTGCGGCCGAGCAGGATAATTATATTCACAAACCGGCAGATAATACTTATACGGTTCTCTTAGCCGAAGATAATATTGAATTGAACGGCTATATTACGGATATATTAAAAGCCGAGTATAACGTGATCAGTTGTATTACCGGAACAGAAGCCTGGCATAAAGCCATAGAGCAAATTCCCGATATTATTATCAGCGATATCATGATGCCGGATATGGATGGACTAACCCTGTGTAACCAGTTAAAACAGGATACAAGGACCAATCATATCCCGGTTATTTTACTTACCGCAAAAAGTACACAGACCGACCAGATATCGGGGCTTACACAGGGTGCCGACCTGTACCTGACAAAACCATTCAGCTCCCAGGTATTGGAGTTGAGTATCCGTAATATCATCAGTTCCAGGGAAACCTTCCGGAAGAAGTATGCGCTGCAGTTACAGCAATACCAGTTTCAAAACCCGGGTAATAATATTGAGGTTGAGTTTATTGAAAAGCTGATACAGATCATTGACGAGAATATGGATAACCCGGAATTTGGCGTGGAGATGCTGGCCACCAAATCGGCCATGAGTCAATCGGTGTTGTATAAAAAAGTGAAGGCATTAACGGATATGTCGGTAAATGAGTTCACCAAATCAATTAAACTAAAGAAAGCGGCCGTACTGTTGAAAGAACATAAATATTCCGTGAACGAAGTAAGTTATATGGTAGGCTTTAACGACAGGAAGTATTTTAGCAAGGAGTTTAAAAAACAGTTTGGGAAAAACCCCAGTGAGTTCTGGGAAGAAGAGCATACATAAGTAACCTATATTTAAAATAACAAAACGATACCCTGTGGTATCGTTTTGTATTAACAATCATCAATGGATGATACAAATAAAAAAGTTGCCACCGGAGTGGCAACTTGATAAACACCTGTCCTCACCTTAAAGAAAACTATTGTTTCACGATCTTATGCTGTTGTACTTTACCGGATTCTATGTATTGTACAATATAAGTACCGGCAGGTAATGATTGTACATCAATTACCGTAAGATCACCGGCCGTTGTTAGCTGTTTGATAAGACTGCCACTGATATTGAGCAGTTTTACCGGTATTCCCTGCGGCAGGTTTTTAATATACAGCTTGTGTTGTACAGGGTTGGGATATACCTGTACCAGCAGGTTACCTGCTATTACTGCCGTTTCAATATTGGAATAGGTATAACTACCATCTATATCCTCCATTTTCAGGCGGTAGTATTGTGTTCCCTTACCAATATCCTGGTGTGTGAATGTATAGTTATGAATACCTGCAGCATTCACCGCCTGTACCGTACCAACTGTAACAAACCTTATACCATCTGTACTGTGCTCCACCAAAAACTGGCGGGTGTTGATCTCCTGTGTTGTTTTCCACTGTAACAACACACTGGCCGGTTGCGCAACGGCTTTAAAGCTCAGCAATTGTAAAGGCAGGGCACTGCCGGAGCCACTGGTAATGGTAAAGGGAGAGAAGCTGGTAAACCCTGTCTGCGTTTTGGTAAACTGTCCGTTAGCCGCCAGCACTGCTCCGCCTAATGTACCTAACTCCCATTTATTGGTATAATGTGCTGTCCTTGATTGCGGCCTGTCAAAACCGGGCAGCTCATGCGTATCGCTCCAGTAGAAAGTAGCCGCTACATTGCTGCCTCCTGTCACCTGTTCATTAATATACCAGGTACGGTTTACATTCGCCACTCTTACCGTATCACCCGAGTAGCCGCGTTGCAGTACATATGGTACTACACGCACGCTGAAGTTATCCTGTGTACCCGTATTATTCAGTTCCACAAAGTTTGGACTGGATAACGCCGTGCCTACCGGGTAGGTATTGATGGCCTGGTTATTTACCAGTGTCAACTTACCGGCTCCGTTGGTTACAATAAAATGCGCTGCATCCGTATTGAGGATATTGCCGTTCACCGTCAGGTTGTAATCGCCTAATAGCAGTTTACCTCCTATCCAGCCGGGCAATTGTTCCGGCAGTCCCTGTTTCATATCCAGGTCACCGGCAACGATCATATTGCTGCGCAAAGGCATTACATTGTCAAATGGTAATACCGCATCATTGTTCAGGGTATTATATTCTACCGGTGTACAATTATAGATCTGTGCCAATACTGCTCCTTTCGCTGCATCAACACGGATACTGCGGGTAACAATCCTGGAATCTCCCGGTGCTATTGAGGTAAACGCAACACTATCCACTGCTATCACAGCACTATCCTGGTCGTGAATGGTAAATCTTACCCAACCGCTGGCAGGCTGTGTACCATTGTTTTTAATATGGTAACTCACCGCCACTATATCGCCTGCTACAAAGCCGGAAGGATTAAAACGAATAGGATTAACCTCAATCGGTGCAATATCCGGGGCATCACCTACGATGATGGTCCTGGTTGCTTCGTTATTCGTTTCTATTTCCTCCTCTACAAGGTTCTGCGGATCTGCTATCAGTCGGAGTGTTTTTATACCATCAGTATTGAATGCATACCCTACTGTAGCCGCCACGGTGGTATCTCTTCCGGGTTGTAACGCATTAATAGGAACATCCGCACCTACTACCATATTCTCAGCCATAAACCGCAACACAGTTGGTACCGATGGCTTGCCGCCGCTGTTACGCACGGTGCCTACAATGGTAAAGGTCTGGTTGGGATTAGGGTTCAGGCTACTGGGCGATATATATTGTGATAATACTTCCAGGTCAGCTTTACTATCCACTACCCGTATATAGAAGTTTCCTTCATTATTGGTTTCATCAGTTTCACAGATAACATTGGCAGTATCGGTTATTACCCGTACTACATAGTTACCCGGTGTACTGAACTCATAATTAAATGAACCATAAGCTACATAGGCAGCACCTGCTTTAATTGTGGGAACAACACCATTGCCGATCCAGTTACCGTTCAGCGTATATTTTACCGGCACCTGGTTAATATCACGGATGCCCATATTACGCACAGCGGGGAAGAACTGGTTCATGGTATTTACTCTTACCACAATTGGTCTGCCGGCTGAGCCAACTTCATGTGGTAATATCAACGGCGTAATATCCGATGCCAGTTGTTTGGTTCCCGTATTATTTGTTTCATCCGACTCGGTAACCGCAGACAGTGCATCGGCCACTACTGTGATCAGACCACCGCAAAGTTCAGCCGCGTTGTTTACGGTGAATGAACCAGACTCCACTATTAATGAATCATTGCTTCCAACCGTTGTCACCAGTACCGGTGTGCCTACCTGGTTACCTGCCAGGCTAAACCGTACATGGAATGCACCGGTAAGTTTTCCTTTATTACGGATAACGGCGCTGATTTTTGTTGTGCCGCCTGATGACACATCACTGTTCACCAGTTTAATTTCGCCGACACTTAAATCAGGCGCAGGTACTACCATAGTAAAGATGGCCACATTATTATTTTCATTTTCTTCGTTAACTGCGTCATCATAGTCGGTCACAATTTTAATAATATGTGTGCCCGGTGTTATATTCGGATCGGTATACGTTAATGTGTTATAGGTTTTACCGTTCACGCCTGACTGGTTATAGGTCCTGATCAGTGTAGCTGTACCATTGGGTATAGAGTCGTATACCCTTACTGTATGGGCGCCCGCATCAGGACAGTTCATGTTCACATTATTGAAACGGAAAGACACCATATCGGTCTGTACAAAAGACTGGATGTTCAGGTCCGGTAGATTAGGCAAAGGCGTAATAGGTAAACTTCCCGTGGCCGTATGGTTGGTCCTCACGCCATGATAGAAGTTATCGGGCATCTGTAAATATTCCACATAAGTATAGCTTAATACAGCCGATACATTTACCGGGGTAGTTGACGTTAAGGGAACCTGGTATGGTACAATTACCTCTTCACCGGGCGCTCTTGAACCATCGGCACTGGTGATGGTTTCTACCAGTACACCATCTACATATATCCGCAATACACTGCTTATAATCTCATCCCATGAGCTCCAGAAGTTGCTGATATTTCTTTCGCGGTATTTCAGTTTAATATTAATACCGGCATTATTACCTACAGTGTTCTCACAACCATTGGTTGTACCCGTAGCCACTACCCCACCCTGTGAAGGTTGTGGTACCGGTGGCTGACACTCATTGGGGGCAGGACATGGCAGGGCCATGATGTACAGGGTACTGCTGCCTGTTAATGTATAATCAGTTGCAGTAGCTTTGTATTCAAAGTTACCGCCACAGGTTACGCCGCTCAATACATAACTAAAGTTACCATTAACATCGGTAGTAGTGGTGATAACCTGTCCGCCGGCTTCAATAGTAACTGTAGCACCTGCTACATTGGTAGCGGTTGATGTACCGTCATATTTAGCCTTGCCATTAAAGATCACCAGTAATTGCGGGCATTTTTGTATGGTGGCATGTACTTCCACATCAATCTTACCAGGCATTGGCGGGTTACCCACAATCACCGGCCTGATGGCATAGTTATTTAAGGGGTTAATATCGCCAATGGTATTCAGGCTGTCCACCCATACTTTGATGGGGTAAAAACCTTCTTCCGCAAAGTTCAGCGTTTGCGTGATAGTTGCCGTGGTATAGGCACCGATAGCCGGTAATACCAGGTCCATTAACGGGATAGTATCCCTGTATAAACGAACCGGTACATTGGTGGCAGGCACTGCCGTGCTGTTGGTTATACGGGCAGTAAGTGTAAACGCCTGTCCCGGTAAAGGATTGGGGTTACTAAAGCTGATATCATTGGCAAAGAGACGCAGATCAATCTGGTCATTTGTTACCACGGGGCCTGTTTTATAGGCGGTTCCCGTGCCGGTGGCCAGATTACCATTCTGATCATAAGCAGTAAACTTATAACCGGCCTGGCTGGTCAATTGCTGGTGGTTATATGTATAGGTATACACTACCCCGGTAATATAATCCGTACTGCTGCCTTCGGCCTGCATGATGAACTCACCTTCGTTAATATCATTATAAGTCTGGTTGCCATTCAGGTCAATACTTACTTTAGGATAACCGGCCTGCGGCGGCAGGTTATTGGCTGAACGATATAATACTTTGTATACATAATCACCGGCCTGGCCTACAAACGGTGCTACCCCATTGGTGGCTGTATAAGGGGCTGCAGTAATATAATCAACAACAGGCGGTGCACCGGGACTATAGCCCGCACCCTGTAACTGGGTTGTGATCTCTGCAACACCTGCAGTTGAGGCAATAAGCCGTAACTGGGCCTGGTAAGCCGATACGGCTACCGGTGTAAACGTTACATTAAAGCTTTGACTTGCCCCGGCAGCTATTACGGTACCCGCTGTAAAGGATGGCACAAAGACCGTATTGGTGCTGGTTATATTTTGCAGTGTTATGGCCGTATTACCGGTATTGGTAATATTAAATGCGAAAGTACCTGTATTGCCCAAAGCTATATTACCATAGTTATGACCGGCAGCCGGCGTTAAAGCCCAGGAGCTTACCGCAGCAGTACCCGAACCCATTAATACGGTTTTATATTTACCCGAGCTTGTTTCCAACACAATGGAATCAATAAACTGGCTTACAGCTGTAGGCGTGAATGTTATATCGATGCTTGTATTGCTGTTGGCAGGCAGGTTAACCGGTGCTGTTGTTGCTGTAGCAAAAGCACCATTAATGCTGATACTATTAATCGTTTGAGCCGTACTGCTGTTATTTTGTACCGTAACTGACAATGTTTTGGTGGCACCCATCACTACGTTATTATACCGTAAGGTATCGGGTGTCATTGACAACAGGTCAGTGATGAATTTGGCATGGTTAACAATACTCCATTTACCATCTATACTTAATGTACGCACAAACAAATGGTGTTCACCATTGGTTAAGCCGGTGGTACTTACCGTTACAGGTATATCCTGTACATCAGTAGCAGCCGTTAATGGAATAGCCGTTCCCCTGCCATAGCCAGGATCGGTATCAATAAAATATTCTACTTTCAACAAATTAGTTACTGCCGGTAAGGCCTGAGGATAAGCATGATCATTGTTCACTTCAAAATCACGGAAGCTTACCACACTCCAGCGGCCTTCACTACTTTTAGTACGGATATAAACCCTGTGTACACCCTGGCTTAACCCGCTGGTATTGGCAGCAACATTTATATCGGCCACCTGCAATCCGGGCGTAATGGTTATGGCATTGCCACGGCCATAACCGGGATCAGTATCGATAAAATATTCGGCAGCTACTACATTCTCTGCGGCAACAGGCGCAGCAGGATAAGGAACGCCGGCTTCCACTAAAAATTCCCTGTAACTCACAATCCCCCAGGCTCCGGAGGTATTTTTTACCCGCACATATACACGATGGGTACCCATGCTTAACCCTGCTGTATTCACAGCTACGTCCAGGTTGGCAACATTCGTTACAGCGCCAATACTGATAGGTTGCCCCTTCCCTAAGCCGGGATCAGTATCAATGAAGTATTCCGCTAATGCCAGGTTACCGGCAGGTGTAAGTGCGGTTGGATAATCGGGATTGAACGCTACAATAAATTCACGGAAAGCTACGATACTCCACTTACCTTCTGCACTTTTGGTACGCAGGTATAAACGGTGTGTGCCATTGCTTTGCCCGGCCGTATTCACCGTTACGTTTAAGTTCGAAATATCGAGAGCGGGCGTAACACTGATGGCAGTAGCATTTCCCACACCAGGATCCGTGTCAATAAAATATTCAGCCGCCACCACCTGCTGGGGTGCAGGAGTAACGGTAGTATAAGGGAAATCGCTATCGTATAAAAAAGGTCTTACGGAAACAATACTCCAGTTGCCATCAGCATTTCTCACCCTGATGTACAGGCTGTGTGCACCGTTTTGCAGCCCGCTTACATTGATATTTACAGGCAGCGCAGCGATGTTCACCCCGGGAGTAATGGTAAGAGCGGTGCCCCTGCCCAGGCCCGGATCGTTATCAATAAAATATTCCGCAGCATTGATCACCTGCGGGGCGGATGCCGGAACCGGGTAAGCCGGGTCCTGCGCATAAGTAGATAGTATACTTAGCAGCAGTAAGAATGAAAGTATATATTTTTTCATTGTTTATACTT
>CAYUMH010000043.1:29428-31810 GCA_964445775.1 uncultured Terrimonas sp. | reverse complement strand
ACCACATAACCCCAACACCCAGAAATACCACCCATACCCTACCCACCAGATATTGATTAAACCCAATACAACCTGGCAATAACCCAGGTACCGGATATCGGATATGGTAAACTTTCCTGCATTTACCAGTGCCAGGCCATAAAACACCAGGCAGGCAGGTGCTACCAGGTACCAGTTATCAAAGCGCAATATACCCAATACAAATATACCACCACTAACCAGCGGAACAACCATTGCCCAAAATACCCGTTTTGAACTGGGTTCCCACATGCTCAGTCCCTGTTTTTTTGATTTACGCCAGGTAAAAAAGAAGGCGCTGATGGCCGCAACCGCAAATACGATAGCTGCCAATAATAACAACTGCCTTTTTAAATTGGCAAATGATGTATTACTGTATTCCCACAATGTAAGATCGCTGCCATAATAGTTGCCTAATAATGTATAGGCAATAGCTCCTCCAATGAGGGCGCAGACACCGGCTGCAATACAACTCAGGCCACTCAGGCTGGTAAACCGGGTAGAGCGCTCCATCAGTTGCTGGATCTGCTGCATCTCGTGTAAAGGCTCGAACGATTGTGTTGAAGACATATAAAAGCACTTTGAAACACAAAGTAAGTAGAAGAAAAGCAGATTATCAAATTCTTTTAGAAATATTTTTTGACCGCATCGGTACAACTGGCATCAGTTGTTGCGGCGTGCCGCAACAGTATTGTTGCAGGTGGCACGCTTCAGCCTTTGGTTCTTTGTACTGCAGTCATCGCCAAAGGCGATAAAATGAAAATGCGAAACTATAAGTTTCGCATAGCTTGATAGCCAGTTTTACATAGCCCGGACCTATAATAAAAATGCGAGGCTAAAAGCTTCGCATTTGTCTAATGTTACTGTTATCGGTATCAATACCCTTTCGGGTATTTTACCTTCCCTGCCCTATATCCAAACGGCTGATCTTTCCATCGGCATTAATATGAAATTTAAAGAATACTTTAAAGGTGCCCCATTGGCCCGCATAAAAATCCCCGTAAATATCTTTCCCGTCATTTGCTATCCTATCAATACTTAAGAATTTTTCTTTTTTATCAAATGCATTATCAAAGAAAGATTTTAATCCTACGGTACGGCCGTCATCCGTAAATACGGCATCAGTGGTAAAATAGCTGTACCATTTTTTAATATCATTGGCTTGTAATGCTTCAATTGCCTCCCGGGCAACGGTGTTGGTAATTTTTGACAGATCCATAGTTGTAGCTTGTTGTTTTTTAGGTTGATTGTTTTTTTGTGCGCAGGCTGTCAGCGATAAGCATAACAGCACCGCCAGTATCAGTGGGATTGTTTTCATGGTTGTTATTTTTAGTATTGATAAACAGGCCCTGTGTACCCGGTTAAGAAGTTCCTGTTTTCAACGGGTGTTGTAAATAAATGATCAGCAGGTTTAATAATAAGAACGGCACTTCAATTAAAGCGCCTCTGAAGTCCTTATGGAGTAATTGCAGGCAAATGATGAGCAAGATGCCTGCCGCCATTAAAAAGTTACCCCATAAAAATGTTTTTGGAAAAAGTATCAGCACTGCCGCCAGTATGGTGACAATACCATTGATCATGACCGCGGTTTTAGAAAAGCCCCATTTACCAAACAAGGCCAGCATTTCGGGCTTACCGGAAAACATGGCATACCCTTGTTTAAAGCCCATAAAAACGGCAAAAATAATAAGGGCTGCATTGATTAGTTTAAGGATCATAAGCTGGTGTTTTATCCTTAAAATTAATTGCTAAAAACGGGAATTAAAAATCTAATAGTAAGAGTACTATGCACCAGTTGCATAATTGCAGTAGGTAACAGATAGTAGTATATAGATGATAGTATGTAGATTTTAGTATGCAGACGGCAGTACTGTTACCATTTTCCACTGGCCCCGCCACCGCCAAAGCCACCACCACCAAAGCCGCCAAAGCCACCGGATGATCCGCCTCCGGACCAGCCACCGCCGCTGTTACCACCGCCACCACCTATCCAGCCTCCGCCGGGCCAGCCGCCCCAGTCGCTATAACCACGGCGCGATACATAACCACCACCACCTTTGCCCCCCATGGCCGAAATAATGACTATGAAAACAATCACGCCCAGTATAACAAAAAAGACAGGAATACCATCTTTACCGCCGCGGTTAGCCCAGCCCTCCGGTGCTTTGTATTCACCCTGGGCTGCGAGTATCAGTGCATCGACCCCTTTGTTTAAACCACTGTAAATATCCCCTGCTTTAAAGTTGGGGATCATTTCATGGTCAATGATCTGTTTGGCCGTAATATCGGGTATCGCTCTTTCCAACCCATACCCAACCGCAATGGTCAGGTCACGGTTACTATCGTCACCACCGTTATGCCGCA
>CAYUMH010000043.1:0-29418 GCA_964445775.1 uncultured Terrimonas sp. | reverse complement strand
ACTCACCAGTATCACCACCCCATTATCAAAATCTTTATTACCCACGCCCCACTTACGCCCCAGCTCCAGGGCATAGTCTTCCACCGACATACCATCCAGCGAATTAACAATAACAATAGCTATCTGGTTAGAAGTAGTATCATCGTATTGATACAGCTTTGTTTCCAGTGCGGCTACCTGCGAAGCCGTAAGCGTACCATTGGTAAGATCGTTTACCAGCTTGGGCGGGTTGGGCCTGTTGGGAATACTATTTTGTGCAAATAGTACTACTGTTAATAGTAAGGATAAAACTGTGAGAAATTTTTTCATGGTCTGTATTATCTGCCAAGTGCTGTTTGATAGTGATCTTTAAGCCGATACCGTATTGTACATGTTAATGCCCGAAGACAATATCATCAGGTAATTCGTTTTTATCATGTCCGGCTTCAAAAGGAAATTCTTTGTGTAAGGCCTGCCCTATGTCCGCCATACATTGTACAATGCCATCTACAATATGTTCGCCCTGGAATTTTTCCATCATCTGTTCTACTTCTGCCTGCCAGAATTGTGCTCCTAAACGTTTATGAATATTTTCATCACCAAAGATGGCCAGCTGCCGGTCGTACATGGCTATATATACCAATACACCGTTACGGTCTTCGGTAAGGTCCATCTTTAAATGAAAGAAAACCTCCGCCGCCCTGTCCAATGCATCCATAAAACGGCAACGGCTTTCCACAAACAGTCTTATTTCACCACTGGTTGTTTTTTCCGCCTGCCTGATAGCATTCACGATCTGCTCCTTTTCACTGGCCAGGAAAAACTGCGGTTTATTTTTTGAAAATGGGAACACGGTTATTATTTAAACTTTATTTCAATTCCTTTTTCGGTACCGGCATCGGCTGCAAAGGGCTGTTTTACGGTAAAGCCAAACATTTTTGCAATCATGCTGGAGGGAAAAGTCCGAACCCGTACATTGTACTCTTTCACCGCCTGATTATAATCCTGGCGGGCGACCTTGATGCGTCTTTCTGTGCCTTCCATCTGGGTTTGCAGGTTTAAAAAACCTTCCGTACCCCGCAGGTTGGGATAGTCTTCTACTGTTGCGATCAGCCGGTTGGCATTCACTGCCAGCTCCTGTTGTAACTGTTCCTGTAAGGCAATACTCTCCGGACTGGCATCAGTATTCAGCGAAGCGCCGGTTATCCTGTTACGCAGCTCGGTGATCTTTTCCAGGGTTTCTTTTTCGTAATTGGCCATGCCCTTTACGGTTTGTACCAGGCTGGGGATAAGATCAGCCCTGCGCTGATAGGTACGCTGCACATCGGCCCAGTACTTATTTACGTTTTCCTGTTTATTAATAAAGCTATTGTAACTGATAGCAGTATATAAACCTGCTACCAGCACAATACCTAATAATATATATAAGCCAAGCTTTTTGTTCATGCCCTCTTAAAAATTAAACTTTACATCAGGGGCTTTATTGGCGCCTTCTTCGGCTTTAAATCCTTCTTTTGCCTTAAATCCAAACATGCCTGCCAGGATATTCATAGGGAAAGAACGGACTTTTACATTATAATCGTTCACCGCACTGTTAAAAGTACGTTGTGCATTATTGATGCCATTAGCCATGCCCTCCAGGCTGGTTTGCAGTTGCAAAAAGTTCTGGTTGGCTTTCAGGTCAGGGTATCTTTCCACTACTACCATTAAACGGCTTAAAGCACCGGTTAACTGGCTTTGGGCTTCCTGGAACTTAGCTATATTTTCCGGTGTCAGGTTATCAGCTGATACATTTACCCCGGTTGCTTTTGCACGGGCTTCAATTACATCTGTCAGGGTTTTGCGTTCAAAATCGGCTGCTCCCTGTACGGTGTTGATCAGCTGTTGTGTAAGGTCTGCACGCTTCTGGTATTCCACTTCCACGTTACCCCAGGCTTTTTTTACATTCTCGTCCTGTTTAATAACACCATTATATCCATTACAGCCCATGAAGCCGATAATGACAATTACTACCAGTACAATAATCCAGATTAAACTTTTCCCTTTCATGTTTAAGATGTTTTTGTTAGATGATAAAAGTAATGCATTTGTACAGTTAGCGGAAAGATTTTGGGTAAATGCCCTTTTTTAAACGGCCAGTTGCACCCGTAACCTGTCCTCCTGTTTGTTTTTAAAAGCCAGCCAGCCTGTTATAAGAGTTGATATTCCCAGGTAAACCAGTATAATATAAGTGGCAAAAGGCCATTGCCGACCGATACCAAACCAATCGCCCTGGCTAACAACCAGGTAAACACCAAAACTGTTTTTCAATAATTCCCAGAAAAAGGCCATTGGGTTACGGTCCATCAATTCTGTTAATGCATACACCGATAAAAACACAAACAATCCATACAGGTAAATAGCAGCGTTACTTACCTGGTTAATGGCCGCAATACTGGCAAAGAAATAACTGATGAAAAACAAAATGGCCGACAATTGGAACCAACTCCAGGCCTTCAGCCATGTGGAAGCAGGCGGGTTGTATTTTTCAAAATGATAAGGATCTTCAATTTTAAAGACCGGGTATTTCTCCGACACATCGGCCGGCCGCCAACCCGTTGGCATAAACCAGATACGGAGCTTGTCTCTCCAGTGCCGGGCACGCCAGGCGTCCTGTACCAGTAACCAGATATGCTGGAAATTAATTTTAACCGGGTTCCAGGTACGTACAGGCCTGGTAATACCATACACCGGCGGTACATCCGGTAATTCTTCCTGGTAAGTACCAAACCATTTATCCCATACAATAAATATCTGGGCAAAGTTTTTATCCAGGTATTCTTTATTAATAGCATGGTGTACCCGGTGATGTGATGGCGTAACAATTAGTTTTTCCAGCCAGCCCATTTTACCAATATGCCGGGTATGGTACCAGAACTGCGCAAACAATTGTATCGGCGCCACAATGGCAATTACTTTTGCCGGGATACCCAGCAAAGCAGCAGGTAACAAAAAGATGACAAAGAGTTTTACGATCTCAGAAATACTTTGCCGCAAGGCACAGGCCAGGTTAAATTCTTCACTGCTATGATGTACCAGGTGATTATTCCAGAAAATATTGTATACATGATTTAAGCGGTGGGCCCAATACCCCATAAAATCCAGGGCTATAAAAGCAATGATGTATACCCACACCGTAGATTCAATATGCACTAATGCTACTTTACCCACCAGCCACTGGTACGATAAAATGGCAATACTTAACCCTAATACATCTTTGGTCACATTGGTAATGCCACTGGTCAGGCTGCTGATCATATCCATGGTTTGCACCGTATCATTTCCCTTACGCCAGCCGTACCATTTTTCAAACAAAACCAGCACTAAAAAAGCGGGCATGGCAATCAGCAATATTTTGCCGTAGGTTTCCATATAGCAAGTTTTGATACCTAAATTTAATGAATTATGAATGATGAATGCAGAATTATGAATGAAGAATGATGAATTAGGAATTATGAATAATGTGTTTAATGGACCCTAACGTTTAGTGAAGACACAGAAAATAAACCACTATTAAATATTCATTATTCATTGATACTAAACCCACTTCTGCAAAAACTGTTATTTTTACACAAATATTTCCCGTGAGTGCTTCATCTACCGCCAAATCATTCCTGTTCCGGTTCCGTTTTTTGTTAGCCACCATATTGGGTAGTGTATTACTGTGGGCCGCCTGGCCAACATCGTCATTTACCGTACTCATTTTCCTGGCCTGGCTGCCTTTATTATGGGCCGAGGATAATATGAAGAACACCAAAGCCTTTGCAGCGCTTACTTACCTGCATATGTTATTATGGAATGTGCTGGTTACCTGGTGGGTGGCCAACTCCACTATTATTGGCGGATTAAGCGCTTTCCTGGTAAACAGCCTGTTAATGTGTATACCCATCCTGCTGTTCCGTTTTACAAAAAAACAATGGGGACGTTGGATCGGCTACGGCTCCTTTATTATCTACTGGCTGGCTTTTGAATATATACACCTGAACTGGGACCTCAGCTGGCCCTGGTTAACCCTGGGCAATGCATTTGCCATGCAGCCCGGCTGGATACAATGGTACGAATACACCGGCAGCAGCGGCGGCAGTTTATGGATATTGCTGAGTAATGTGATCGCCTATTTTGCATTCACCGTTTTTACAAAGGAAGGCCGGACCGGCAAATATTTTAAATCACTGGCCGTATGGATCGCCTGCGTAGTATTACCTATTATTATTTCCCGGCTGGTTACACCCGGTTCATTAAACTATACACAGGAACATAATGTAGTAGTCATACAACCCAATATCGACCCCTGGGACGAAAAGTTTGAGTTGGGAAAAGAAGAAGCCCAGTTACAAAAATTAATTGCCCTGTCGGAAAGTGCTATTGATGCCAATACTTCACTGGTGATCTGGCCCGAAACGGCAATCCCCTTCCAGGCCGATGAAGACCAGCTCTGGCATAATAACCTTATTAGCCCGGTATGGGATTTTTTACGCAAACACCCGCAGGTTAACCTCTTAACGGGTTTAGAAGGCGTAAAAGTTTTTGCATCTAAAAACAGTCCCTACTCAAAAGCTTTCCGGGGAGGTTATTCCGGTTACTACGAAAGTTATAACAGTGCTTTATTATTAGATACGGCGTCCGCTGCTATTTATCATAAATCAAAGCTGGTGCCCGGCGTTGAAGTATTACCCCGTTTCCTGGGTTTTATGTCGGAGGCCTTTGAAAAATTTGGTGGCACAGGTGGAGGCTATGCCCGTGATACAGCAGCCAAAGTACTGGCCCTGCCAAATCAATCCTATAAAATTGCACCGGCCATTTGTTACGAAAGTATTTATGGCGATTATCTCACATCCTTTATCCGCAAAGGCGCCGATATCATTTGTATCATTACCAATGACGGCTGGTGGGGTAATACGCAGGGACATAAACAACATATGAATTATGCCCGGCTGCGGGCCATAGAAACCCGTAAATGGATAGCCCGGAGTGCCAATACCGGTATCAGTTGTTTTATCGATCCTTTGGGAAATGTATTACAACCACAACCCTGGAATATGGCCGCTACCATTAAAATGAATATTCCCGCTACCGAAGGGCAAACCTATTTTGTAAAACACGGCGATTATATTTCCTGCAGCATGTTATGGATAGGGGCATTATTATTGCTGTTATCAGTTGCAACAGCTGTAAAATTATTCATAGAGCGGAGAAAGAAAAAAGAAAAAGTGTAAGCATCCCTTTTTCATTGATCGGTGTCCGTACATATGCGTGTGAAGGTTTACAGTTGATTACCTCACCTTTAAATACATACCATGGCCTACTTAGAAGCAATTGTTAACGGACAGAAAATTGGATATTACGATGAAGGCAAAGGCCCGCTAGTAGTTTTATTACATGGTTTTGGTGAAGATGCCACGGTATGGGCAGCACAAATAAAACTCTTGCAGCAAAATTATCGTGTAATAGCCCCGCATCTTCCCGGTACGGCACAATCGGAATTAACTGAAAAACTGTCCATGGAAACTATGGCCCAGTCGGTACAACAGTTATTAACCCAGCCGGCACTCAATGTTTTTCCCAAAGAAAAAATAATACTCATCGGCCATAGTATGGGCGGCTATGTTACCCTGGCTTTTGCAGAAAAATACCCGGAATTATTAAAAAGCTGGGGGCTTTTTCATTCCACGGCAGTAGCTGATAGTGCTGAAAAAAAGCAGGTTAGGGAAAAAGGCATTGCTTTTATTGAAAAAAACGGGGCGGCAGCTTTTATTGAATCGACGGTTGGAAATCTTTTCTCGACCAAAACAAAAAAGGATAACCCGCAGTTAATAAAAGATTTTCTACATTCGATGAACAACTTTTCCGACACTTCACTCGTTTCTTATTACAGGGCCATGATCAACCGGCCCGACAGAACAGCAGTGCTGAAAAATACGACGGTTCCTGTTTTGCTGGTATTGGGAAAGGATGATCAGGCTATCCCCTATGACGAAGCGCTAAAACTGGCATATATGGCTAATAAAACTTATTTTTATACCTTACAACAGTCCGGCCATATGGGCATGTTGGAAGAGGAAGAGAAGACCAACGGGATTTTACAGGAATTTATCCGGGAATCCTTGTTAGTAAGCCCTGATTAATGAAACGAATTTTAGTCGTAATATTATTATTGTTCTCCGCCACCAGCTTTGCAGCGCATATCAAGGGTGGCTTTTTTACTTATGAATACCTGGGGCCCGGAAACAACAATTCGCACCGGTACCGTATTACGTTAACGGTTTACATGCAATGTAACCCTAACACCAACCAGGTGAGCGACCCTATTAATTTTACTTTTTTTGATGCGTCTACACATCAGCAAGAACGCCAGGAATCGGTACGGGTCAGGCAACAATATAACCTGAATAAGGTACGTGATGAAGAATGTTTATCCGGTGATCAGCGTGGTTGTTATTACACCATAGTGGTTTATACCCTTGATGAGGTTTCCCTTCCCAACAATCCTAACGGTTACACCGTTTCCTATCAGCGTTGCTGCCGTATTGCCGGTGTATCCAATATCAGTAACTCCGGCGAGGTTGGTAATACCTATTCGATTACTATTCCCGGAACAAATGTTTCTGCCGCCGCGCCTACCAACAGCAGCCCCATGTTTTTGGTGAATGATACGGTAGTGGTTTGTGCCGATAGTTATTTTGAATACCCTTTCCAGGCTACCGATAAAGACCCGAACGATGTATTAACCTATGAATTCTGTTCGGCATGGGTAGGTGGAGGCCCCGGTAACGGTGGCCCGAGTGGCAGCGGCCAGAACGGACCCGCTCCCGATCCGGCAGCTCCCCCGCCATATAACACGGTTCCTTATGTTTTTCCTTATTCCGAATCACAACCGCTGGGCAGTGCGGTGACCATTAATACCAATACCGGCCTTATCAGTGGTATAGCCCCTCCGCTTACCGGTCAGGGTGAATACGTGGTGACGGTTTGCGTTACCGAAAGTCGTAACGGTTTAATTATAGGACGTTACCGGAAAGAGCTCCATATAAAAGTGGGCGCCTGTCAACCTATCAAACCCAGGTTGGAGCCCCGTTATATTACCTGTGATGGCTTTACCCTCACCTTCCAGAATTTTAATACCAATCCCGATATCAGAACCCTGTACTGGGATTTTGGTGATGGCAGTTTTTCGACAGAAACAATGCCTACTCACCAATACGCAGCAGCTGGCAACTATACCTTAAAAGTAGTAGCTAACCGTGGCGAACTTTGCGCCGATTCGATTGAAGTGCCCGTAGGTGTATGGCCCGGTTTTTTCCCGGCCTTTAACATGGCAGGCATTTGTATTACCAACCCGGTAAACTTTACCGATGCCACCACCACCAACTATGGTGTGGTGAATTACTGGCGCTGGAACTTTGGTGACCAGACCACGCTGGCAGATACCTCGCGACTGCAAAACTCCAGTTGGCAATATCCCAATATCGGGCCTAAAACCGTTCAACTGATCGTAGGCAATAGTATGGGTTGTGTGGACACGATAGAAAGGGTGCTCACTATTATTGACAAGCCGCCTATTACCCTCGCTTTTAAGGATACGCTTATTTGTATCCCCGATCCTATACAGTTACAGGCATCAGGCACCGGTGTGTTCAGCTGGGCTACCGCAGCCGGCACTTTTGCAACCAATAACCCTTCACCCACAGTGGCTCCCACTACTACTACCATGTACTATGTGGAGCTTAATGAGCAAGGCTGTATCAATAATGATTCTGTCCGGGTAAGGGTGGTATCGGAAGTAACGCTTATACCCATGAACGATACGGTGATCTGCCGTACCGATGAAGTACGGTTGAGGGTTACCTCGGACGGCCTGCGGTATACCTGGACACCGGCCGCAACCATTGTCAACCCTGCTTTACAAAACCCGGTAGCAAGGCCTACAGACCCCTTCACTACCTATAGTGTGCTTGCCACCATTGGCTCCTGTTCAGCAAATGCCAGTATTAATGTAACAACTATTCCCTACCCTGTTGCCAACGCCGGTAACGATACGGTGATATGTTATAATGAACCCGCTTATTTACATGGTTCGCACGATGGTAACCGTTTTACCTGGTCGCCGACAGCCTCCCTGTTAAACAGCGGTTCGCTAAATCCTGTGGCCTACCCGCCACGTACCATGCAATACGTATTGTCAGCCTGGGACGATGAAGGCTGCCCTAAACCCGGTCGTGACACGGTATTGGTTACGGTATTGCCCAAGATCATACCTTATGCCGGTAATGATACCGCCGTTGTGGTCAATCAACCTTTACAGTTACAGGCCACCGGAGGAACCCGTTATGTATGGGATCCATCCACTTTCCTGGATGATCCGACTATTGCTACTCCTATTGGACGTTACCCGGCCAGCATTGACAGTATCCGGTATAAAGTACTGGTGTACAACCAGGCCGGCTGTTACGATTCTACTTCGGTTAAGGTAACCGTATTTAAAACCAACCCATATGTGTTTGTACCCACCGGCTTTACACCCAATGGTGACGGGCTTAATGATGTATTGAAACCCATTGCCGTAGGTGTACGCGAGATCCGTTACTTCCGGGTATTTAACCGCTGGGGGCAAATGGTATTTGCTACCACCGTTAACGGGCACGGATGGGATGGCCGCATTAACGGCACCCTGCAGGCCACCAATACCTATGTGTGGATGGTTGATGCCATTGACTATACCGGCCAGAAAATTTTCCTGAAAGGAACGGCTACGTTAATACGATAGTTTTATCAATGGACAATTGACAGTTGACAATTGACAATGAACATACAAGAGGCATCGTTCCCCACGCATTCTCCAGCGAGTATAACCGGATCCGGGTCCATTGAACCTTTGAACTATTGAACTATTGAACCATTGAACCTTTAAACCTTGAACTTTTGAACTTCTGCTATGAACCATGAACTATTAACTATGAACTATTCCCCAATTCCCTCCTACCTTTGTTACCATGATACAATTATTCAAAAATATTGATCAGAAAACCGTAGAGGTTGATAAAACGGGAGAAGCCGTATGGGTAAACCTGCTTCCGCCTTTAAAACAGGAAGAATTTGCCGACCTGTCTGAAAGCCTGGATATACCTATCGACTTTTTAACCGACTCACTGGATATAGATGAACGGAGCCGTTTTGAAGAGGAGGATAAGGTAAAACTGATCGTTATTAAAACACCGACGGAAAATCACTCCTTTAACGAAAGTGATGCGTATTACATTACCATTCCTATTTGTATCATACTTACCCACTCACAAATTGTAACGGTTAACTCCTTTGAGAACCCGGCCATAAAAAAATTCCTGGATACTTTTCAAAACCGCCAGCCTGATAAAAAAAGCATGATGGTGTTAAAGATCATTGAAAAGATTGTACAGAATTTTATGGAGTACCTGAAACAGATTAACCAGCAAAGAAATGTGCTGGAACAAAAACTATATGTTTCCAGCGAAAACGAGCAGCTGCTGCAACTGATGCGTATACAAAAAAGCCTGGTATATTTTGTAACAGCGCTTCGCTCCAACGAACTCTTATTGATGAAGCTCCAGCGTACCAATTTTTTATCACTCAACGATGAAGAGAAAGAATACCTGGATGATCTTATTGTAGATAATTCACAGGCCCTGGAGATGGCAAATATCTACGCCAATATCCTGAGCAGTACATTAGACGCGTTTGCCAGTATTATTGCCAACAACCAGAACCAGGTATTACGCCGCTTATCCGTTATTACCGTTGTATTAAGTTTCCCGGTATTAATAGCCAGTATCTTCGGCATGAACGTGCCCAACGGCTTTGAAGAATCGGGTTATGCCTTTTACGTGGTGGTACTATTATCCTTAGCTATTGCCTTAACCATCGGTTGGCTATTCTTACGCAAAAAAATATTATAATCCGTCATGGCTAATTTCAATGTAAGGGTATATGGCATTCTCATTAACGAGGCTAAACAGGTATTGGTGAGTGATGAATATATCCGTGGTGCTTATTATACCAAATTTCCCGGTGGAGGGTTAGAGTTTGGCGAAGGTACACGTGATTGCCTGGTGAGAGAATTTATGGAAGAGATGAACCTGGCCGTAAGGGTAACCGGGCATATTTATACCACCGATTTTTTTCAACGTTCAGCCTTTAAACCGGAGGACCAGATCATTTCTATCTATTATTATGCAGAGGCCCTGGCCCCCATTACTGTTCCCCTACGCACTACCCCTTTTGCATTTGACGAGCAGCAATTACAGGTTTATGAAACCAGGAAGGAGATAGAAACTTTTCGTTTTATTGATTGGGAAGCATTTTCCGCATCTTCAGTTACCTTACCCATTGATAAAGTAGTAGCCGACCTGGTAAAGGAACAACCATAAAGTGCACCGTTTTCTACATGAATTGCACGAGACCGGTTAAAGAGAAGCCCAGCAAATACACCATGGCTAAAACGGAATTCATCAGCGTGAGTATAAGAACTATTTTAGCAATCTTATACTTGCCTCTCATTAACACGCCAAATACATTGCCATACATAAAGAGAAAGCCCATCATAAACACCATCAAAAACCACTTAAAATCAATATTGGTATCCTGCTTTTGTGTAAATAACACCACGAACAAACCCACCAGCCTGATCAGTACCAGGATAAGATTGAGCTGTGCGGCTATATAGGTATTGGCCAGGAAATGTTCCCAGTAATTGTATTTTTTTTTATAAAACGTAAGCCAGGTTACCAGGCTGGCAAAGGGTATCATGATAAAAATGAACACACTGAAATAGTGGGCAAAGAAATTTTCATGTACAGGTATCACCGCATCCGGGTGATTGGCTGTAATTATTTTATGGGTAAGCCACTCAATACCTTTGATTAAAAAAGTACAGATGGCCGACATGATGATCACATAGGCAAAGGGTCGGAAATGTTTTACCCTTTTGCCTTCCAGGTATTCTTCGATCATATAACCCGGCCGGGTGAACAGGCATTTCAGCGAATAAAAAAATCCTTTATCAATATGAAAAACAGAATGCGGGATATCATGCAAAAAATAATGGGCATTGATCCTGCCTTCGTGTGAAGACTGCCCGCATTGCGGACAAAAATTGCCTGCATACCGCTGATGGCAGTTAATACAACTACTATTTTCCATACGCTTAAATTAACCATTTTATTCAAACTAAAAAAATAGTAAGTACCCTCTGTAAAGCTGCGACCTTCTTTACAGAGCGGTGGCAGTGCCTGTTTGCAGCCGGTTAATTGTTATCGCAATAACTCTTTAAAGTATGCTGAGCAGCGAACAGAACGATGCAGTGTGCGCCCCCAACAATGTTGTTGGGGCACAGCGCAACACGGCCGATCCGTGTTACCACAGCCGGTAACACAAAAACATTGCTCTTATTTTAATTATGGTAGAGTGACATAGTGTTGTCCATCCTCGTAATCACGCTCCAGGGCTTCGGTAATTACCTGCAGGTGTTTGGGATTGCCCAGGAAATCGGCATTAGACGCATCCACAAAAATGGTCGTGATATTCTGCTGTTTAATGTAGTTGGTATAGGTTTCCTGTATGTTGAACAGGTATTCGTCCGGGATATTCTGCTCGTAACTGCGGTTACGTTTTTTGATATTGGCCTGCAGCTTTTTTACGGGCGCATGTAGGTACACCAGGATATCCGGTTTGATCAGTTGCTGGTGAATAATATCGAATAAACGCTGGTACAGGCGAAACTCATCATCGGGTAAATTTACCTTAGCAAACAGCAAACATTTGGTAAACAAATAATCGGAGATGGTTATTTGCTGGAACATATCTTTTTGCTGTAACAACTCCTTCAGTTGTTTGAACCTTTCGGCCATGAAAAACAGTTCTAAAGGAAAAGCATACTGACCCGGGTTTTCGTAAAACTTGGGCAGGAAGGGGTTATCAGCAAACTCTTCTAAAATAAGCCTGGTATTGTAATGTTTGGATAACAGGTGCGATAATGTGGTTTTACCCGCCCCGATATTTCCTTCTATGGTAATAAAACTGTGGTTCATGCAGAAAAAGAATGTTGCCCGGTGCAACAAATAAAGCGCAATGTAGTTTAAATCGTGCGCAACTAAAAAAAGCACTTTCCCGTTGTGGAAAAAATCAGGAATACTTTGTAACAGCAAGGGTATCCGGGCAAATTTCCAGGAGTTCCGCTACTGTTTTTTGTAATACCGGATGCCGGTAACCGGGAGCAATTTCCTGCAAAGGTGTTAATACAAAACGCCGGTCCTGCATATACGGATGCGGCACAACAAGATGTTTTGTACGGATAATGGCTTCATTAAAAAAAATAATATCAATATCAATCACCCTGGGACCAAATTTTTCAGCACGGATACGGCCAAGACCTGCTTCCACGGCCAGCATTTTCTTAAGTAAGGTTGCCGCGGTAAACCGGGTGCTTACCTGTAATGCCTGGTTTAAAAAAGCCGGTTGATCGGTATTGCCCCAGGCAGACGTTTCATACAAAGCAGAACGGGCCAGTAACGCACCGCCCGCAGCCCTCACAATATGGGTTACGGCATTGGCCAGGTTTTGCTCCCGGTTGCCTAAATTACCACCAATCAATAAATAAGCTATATTCATACCTGTTATCATGGCTTAAGCGCCAAATATCATTATTTTTGAAGGCGAACCCAAAAAATTGATCGTTTTCTAAAAACAGGATCAAACACTATTGCCCTTATAGCAATGGTGTGTTGAACATTAAACTTGACTCATGCGTAGCTTTTTTAAAATATTCTTTGCCACGTTTTTAGCACTGCTGGTATTCTCGGTTTTATCGGTATTCTTCTTCGTTGCATTTATCAGTGGTGTGGCCAGCAAAAAAGCGCCTAAAATGCCTACCAATGCCGTGCTGGTGATTGACCTGGGCAAACAGTTTAATGAACAATCAAGGGAGGATTTTTTCGCCTCTTTAAATTCCGGCGACAGCGAAACACCCGGCTTATATGACCTGGTAAGGCTGATCCGGAATGCCAAATCCGATAAAAACATCGGCGGTATTTATTTAATGGCCAATAACAACCCCAACGGTTTTGCAGCCAGCGACGAGATAAGAAGTGCTTTAAACGATTTTAAAACCAGCGGCAAGTTCATTTATGCTTACGGTAGTGTAATGACGCAGAAAGCCTATTATATTGCCAATGTAGCCGACTCGGTATTCTTAAACCCCATTGGTATGCTGGACTGGTCGGGCATGCAGGTAGAATATACTTTTTTAAAGGGCACACTGGATAAACTGGGTATTGAACCACAGATATTTTACGCCGGTAAATTTAAAAGTGCGACCGAACCTTTACGATTGGATAAAATGTCGCCGGAAAATAAATTACAGACCTCCGTTTGGTTAAACGACCTGTATTCACACTTCCTGGAGAATACCGCTGCTGCCCGTAAAACCGATACCGCTACCCTGCGCCAGCTGGCCAATACCGCCGCTATACAGTTTGCCAAAGATGCCGTAACGCATAAGCTGGTAGATGGTCTGCGTTACGATGATGAGTTAAAGGATGCCATAAAACGCCGCTTAAACGTTGACAAATATGAGAAACTGAGCACGGTGACGATCAACAGTTATTTTGCGGCCAATAATTATGTAGAAGGCGGTGGTGAAAAAATTGCCCTTATTTATGCCGAAGGTGATATTATTGATGGCAAGAGTGAAGAAGGCACTATTGGCGATATTACCTATGTAAGCCTGATCCGTAAAGCCCGTTTGGATAAAAGCATTAAAGCGGTTGTATTCCGTATTAATTCCGGTGGCGGTAGTGTACTGGCCAGTGAAAATATCTGGCGTGAACTATCCATCACTAAAAAGGAAAAACCTGTTGTGGTAAGTTTTGGCGATGTATCCGCATCAGGTGGATATTATGTTTCCTGTGACGCGGACAGCATTTTTGCCCTGCCATCTACCATTACCGGCTCTATCGGTGTATTTGGCATTGTACCCAACCTGTCCAACTTTTTTAAAGGCAAACTGGGTATTACTTTCGATGAGGTAAAAACAGGTCCTTATGCCGGCGGCTTAACCGTTACCCGTGCCATGACCGATGCCGAAAAACGTTTACAGCAAACACAGATAGAAGTGATTTATGCGCAGTTTAAACAACGCGTGGCAGATGGCCGTAAGATGGATACCGCTGCGGTGGAAGAAGTAGCCCAGGGCCGTGTATGGACAGGCAAAAGAGCGCTGGAGATTGGTCTTATCGATCGCTTTGGCGGTATTGAAGATGCCATTAAAAGTGCTGCTGCACTGGCCAAATTAGAAAGTTATCATGTAGCAGAATATCCCGGCAAGATGAATTTCCTGGATAAAATATTCGGCCGCAACGAAGCCGACCTGTACACCCATACATTAAAAAAGGAATTAGGCGCCGAACAGTTCCGGTTGTTTGAAGAAATGCAGAAGATCAACCGTATCACCGGCCACCAGGCAAAAATGCCTTTCCGTTTTACCGTAAACTAATTATTTCTTTTGCGGTGCTTTTTGCAGCAGTTGCCGGCGCAGTTCGCCTAGCTCCTGTTCAAATGCCTGCTGTACGTTTTTTTGTTCGTTAATAAAACTATTGTCGCTTAGTTTACCAATTACTTTTTCCATCTCCTGTTCGGTTTCGTAAACCATTTTCCTGAACGGACTCTGGTAATCCTTGGCACGGGAGGCATAAATTTTTTCAACCATCCAGCGCCGGGTGTCAATGGCCTCATCCAACAACTTGCTGATGAGTGCCGGTGTACAATTTGTTTCATTAAGTTGTAACAGGTTTGCCAGGGTAGCAAATGCCTGTTGTTCTTTTTGCACCGGGTAGTTTGTTTCCTGTCCGGTATACGCTTTATGTAAAGCAGACCAGCTATCAATAACTCCGTTCTTAATTTGTTTTACCCAATCCTTTACCACGCTTTCAGGCAATAACTGTCCGCCGACATTTATCCAGTCACCAGGTTGTTTGGTACTCAGCAGGGTTTTAATCAATTGTTTGCTGTTGTTGATCCGTCCTTCTTTAACGGCCGCTTTAATAGCAAGTACCGCGTTGTACACGATCAGCTGTTTAAAGATAACATAAGCTTCGGCCACTTTAATGATCTCTACCGGGCGGCCACTGTTTTCAAAACCTTCGGCCAGCACCGTTAATTGTTTTACGCTTGCCGGCTTCTTTTGCAATAATTTCCGGCCTTGTTCAATACAGCTTTCAACCGTAGCTGTTTTATTTTTTTGTGCATAAAATGCCTTGCCTGTCAATTGCTCCAGCAGGGTAATAGCTTTTGCAATTTCGCCTATGGTATCCGGGGCTAAAAAGTCATATTCCAGTTGCTGTGCTTTCACTACCCTTTTATCACGGGCCGAATATTTGCCTTCGTTACGGGCCAGTGCATACATATTGTACATGAACCAGTAAGCAGGCATTACCACCAGTTTATTATGGGTTACATCATTACTGATCAGCGAAAAAGGGATCGGGATATGTAACTCTGCCGGGAAATCGCCTTTAGCCAGTAAGGTGAAAGCGGCAAACATGGAATTATGTTTGAGGCTCACACAAAGTCCAGGCCAGAAGCCACGTCCGGCTATCAGTTCGCCATCTGCTCCCCGTGAATTATGATTGGAGCCAATGGTTGCTCCTGCTGCCATATTGGTTTGTCCCATTAAAGTGGCGGCACATAAAAATGAATTATTATGGTGTTGCTCATGGGCCGGGAAAATGAGTGAGTTCAGCACTTCGCAACAGGAAATAGTAGAGTTGTCGCCAAGATAAGAGTTAATTAGCCTGGCCCCATATTTCAGCTGCGAAAAAGAGCCCATGATAAAACGCACGGCTTTTACACCATAGAAAGAACGGCAGCCATACCCTACAATGCCATTTACCATTTCACAACCTTCCCCTATTTGCGATTTAGCATTAGGCGCCGAATTAATGGTGAGGTTTTTTAATTTATTAGCACCTTTGATATAAGCGTCTGTACCAATTTTTACATCTTTAACAATGGCCGTATTTTTTATCACCGTCCTGTCGCCGATAGTACCGTAGTAGCCCCTTTCGCTGCCATGATCTTTTTCGGTAAAAGCTTTAAACTTATCCATCAGGGCCGCATCATCACGGTATCTTGTCCACAACCAGGCATCGCCGGGTAACATGCCTTCAAAAGGCATTACACTGCGACCGGCATTTTCGTTACACAACTCCAGCCATATCCGCACTGCTTCTTTCTCACCCTTTTTAATAATCCCGTTACCAAATTTACTGCGACTGCTGGTGATCAGTTCACTGATATTGGTCAAAATAACATCGTTACCAATAATATAATGACTTAAATACAAAACCTGGTCAATAGCTACATTATCTCCTATATCACTGCTGATGATGGTGCTGTTATACAAACCCACCGGTATCTCCAGGTCACTGAAACTAAGTATCAGCGGTTCCAGTTTACCAATACGTACCAAACCATAAAAACGGCAGTTTTTTATCAGGGTTACATCGCAGCCCGGCGCTACCAATACATCTGCCCAATTACCCGACACATTACCATTGGCTTGTAATACGGCAATTTGTTTAGCCGTTACTTTTTTATAATCCGATCTTGTATTTTGAGCGAAACGTAAGTAGTATTCGTCTTTACCTTTTGGTAACTGATCACCGCTTATAAAGTTATAGCCGTAGTCTTTTACACTTTTTTTTGTAATGGTATTCATTAACAACAGTTAAAGTAAATGCAGTTTAAAGATGGGTTGCGATAATGATGCCAAACCTCACTAAAAAAGTAGCGCCGTAACATTGCTGTTACAGCGCCCTCATTAGCAAGCAGTCGTGATTGTATGGCAAAAAAACTTATTCAACAGTTACACTTTTAGCCAGGTTACGGGGTTTGTCCACATCTAACCCCTTGGCAACACCAATATAATAAGCCAGTAATTGTAAAGGCACCACACTTAATAAAGGCGCTACAATCTCATCGGCTTCGGGTATGATCATTACATCCTGCGATAAGGAAGCCGAATGTTCATCGCCTTCGGTAATAACAGAGATCACCTGTCCTTTACGGGCTTTAATCTCCTGCATATTGCTTACTATTTTTTCGTGGTAAGCATCCCTGGTAGCAATAAATACTACCGGCAGGTTTTCATCAACCAGGGCAATAGGACCATGTTTCATTTCTGCCGCAGGATAACCCTCGGCATGTATATAGGATATCTCCTTCAACTTTAAAGCACCTTCCAGTGCCACGGCAAAGTTGTAGCCACGACCCAGGTATAAAAAGTCCCTGGCATCCTTATACTTCTCCGCAATTTTTTTTATATGTTCATGATGACTTAACACCCAGGCCACTTTCTCCGGTATTTCATTCAGCTCGTTCAGTAACTGGCGGTAACGGGCTTCGGTAATAGTACCTTTCATGTAGCCCACTTTCAATGCGATCATAGTCAATACTGCCAGCTGACCGGTAAAGGCCTTGGTACTGGCCACACCAATTTCAGGGCCGGCATGGGTATAAGCGCCTGCATGCGAGATACGGGCAATGGAAGAACCCACCACGTTTACTACGCCCAGTATAATCGCTCCTTTTTCCTTCGCGGTTTCAATGGCCACTAAAGTATCGGCTGTTTCACCACTTTGTGAAATGGCAATAATAATATCTCCTTTATTGATCACCGGGTTACGGTACCGGAACTCCGATGCATATTCCACTTCCACATTTATACGGCACAGCTCTTCAAAAATATACTCGGCCACCAGGCCCGAATGCCAGCTGGTGCCGCAAGCCACCATAATAATACGGTTGGCCTGCATGATCTGTTCGGCATATTGCTGAACACCACTCATGGTAATGGTTCCTGCCACTGCATCCAGTCTTCCGCGTAAACAATCGTAAATGGTTTGTGGCTGTTCAAATATCTCTTTCAGCATAAAGTGATCGTAACCACCTTTTTCAATAGCTGCCAGTTCTATATCCAGCTTTTGTACATAGGGCGTAAGTTTTTCATTCCCCAGGTTTTTTAATATCAGTTCATCCGGCTTAATAATCGCCAGTTCATAATCGTTTACATATACCACTTCCTTGGTGTACTCCAGCATAGGTGAAGCATCCGATCCTAAAAAATGTTCGCCTTTACCTACACCAATTACCAGGGGACTACCTTTACGGGCAGCAATAATAGTATCAGGATTATCAACATCCAGCAGCAAAATAACATAAGCGCCCACTACCCGTTTCAGGGCAATACGGATGGCCTCTTCCAGTGAGCAATCGTTATTGATCTTAATTTCTTCAATAAAATTCAGGAGTACTTCCGTATCGGTATCGCTTTTAAAAGTGTAGCCTTTTTTAACCAGCTCGCCTTTCAGCTGGGCGTAGTTTTCAATAATCCCATTATGTATCATGGCCAATTTACCACTGGCCGATTGATGGGGGTGGGCATTGCGGTCATTAGGTTCACCGTGGGTAGCCCAGCGGGTATGGCCAATACCAACATGTGCGTGGAGATTTTTACCTACCACCGATTCTTCCAGCTCAGCTACTTTTCCTTTTTTCTTATACACATTCAGGCCGCCGTTCTGCAACGCCACACCCGAACTATCGTAACCACGGTATTCCAGTCTTTTTAAACCTTTGATAATAACGGGATATGCCTCTCTCGGTCCTGTATAGCCTACTATTCCGCACATATTTTTTGCGTGTTTTTGCAACAAATATATAAACTCTTTACGCAAACGATTGAAAAAACTGTAAAACTTTGCAAGCCCTGTTCCGAAGCGAAACGCAAGGTACTTCTGAAAAAATTTAAAAAGTCGGGTAGTTTAAGATTAAAAGAATTATGATTGATGAATGATGAATGCCGCCGGAAGGCCGAAAGAGCAGGTATAAGCCTTAAGGTGGAAGGTAAAAGGCAGAAACAAGACTTGAAAACGTAAATTTCCTCCTCTTTGAACAGTTGAACGTTTGAACTTTTGAACTTCTTGAACCTCCGAACAACCTTAAACCTCTCCCCCAACCACTTGAACTCTTGAACTTTTGAACCTTTGAACTCCCGTCCCCACCTTAAACTTTAAACACTAAACCTTAAACCCCAAACCCTCCTCCTAAACCTTCCTCTCTTTCCGTATCTTCGCAGCCGAAAATTTATATAGAACAATGACCATATCGTATAAATGGCTGAGTGAATACCTGCCTGTAGTTGTAGATACCGAACGTCTTAGTCGCATTTTAACCTCTATCGGGCTGGAAGTAGAGCACATGGAAGAATTTGAAGAAGTAAAAGGCGGGCTCAAAGGCCTGGTGATAGGCCACGTATTAAGCACCGAAAAGCACCCCAATGCAGATAAACTTACCCTGACAAAAGTTGATATTGGTACAGATACCCCTTTACATATTGTTTGCGGAGCACCCAATGTAGCCGCAGGACAAAAAGTGGTGGTAGCGCCTGTTGGGGCTACTATCTACCCTACTACCGGTGATCCTTTGACCATGAAACTGGCCAAGATCCGTGGTGAAGAAAGCCAGGGCATGATCTGTGCCGAAGATGAATTGGGCCTGGGTACTTCACATGCCGGTATTATGGTATTACCCGAGGAACTGAAACCCGGTATGTCGGCAGCAGATTATTTCCAGCCTTATACCGATACTGTTTACGAAATAGGTTTAACGCCTAACCGTATGGACGCCATGAGTCACTGGGGTGTTGCCCGTGATGTATGTGCTTACTTATCACACCACGATAAAAAAGAGCTGCGTGCCAAAATACCCAACAGTAACGGGTTTAAAGCCGATAACCAGGACCTGAAGATTGAGGTGGTAGTAGAAAATCAAACTGCCTGCCCCCGGTACAGCGGTATCAGCATCAGTGGTATTACGGTAGCACCATCACCCAAATGGTTACAGGAAAAACTAAAAGCCATTGGTCAAAGGCCTATTAACAACATAGTAGATATTACCAACTATATACAACACGAAACCGGGCAGCCTTTACATGCTTTTGATGCCGATAAAATTGCCGGTAAAAAAGTGATCGTTAAAAACCTGGCAGCTGATACACCTTTTGTTACACTGGATACCAAAGAAAGAAAACTGCATGCCGACGACCTGATGATCTGTGATGAGAATGGCGGCATGTGTATTGCCGGTGTATTTGGCGGTTTAAACAGCGGTGTAACCGATGCAACACAAAATATATTTTTAGAGAGTGCTTTCTTTGATGGCATTACCATTCGTAAAACATCGTTCAGGCATGGCCTGCGCACCGATGCGGCCAGCCGTTTTGAAAAAGGTACCGATATTTCGGCTACAGTAAATGTATTAAAACGTGCTACTTTATTAATTAAAGAAATTGCCGGTGGTGCCATCAGCTCCGATATTGTGGATGTTTATCCCGAAGCGCCGGAGAAAAAAGAAGTGGCCATTAAATACCATTTTCTGAAAAAACTGAGTGGTAAAAACTACCACCCGGATTCCGTGAAAGGTATTTTAACCAGCCTTGGATTCGAGATCATTAAGGAAGGTATTGATGAATTAAGAATAGCCGTCCCTTATCATAAACCCGATATTTCCTTACCGGCCGATATCGTGGAAGAGGTATTACGTATTGACGGCCTGGATAATGTAGAGATTCCCAACAGCATTACCATCACCCCATCGGTGGAAGAAAATTATGCCCAGGAAAAATTTAAAGAGAAAGTTGCCGATTACCTGGTAGGTTTAGGTTATCATGAAATACTGACCAACTCCATTACCAACGAATCTTTCTTCAGTGCCGAAGAGCTGGCCGATTCGGTAAAAATGCTGAACAGTTTAAGTGCCGAGTTGAACATCCTGCGTCCTTCCATGCTGGAAACAGGTCTGCAGGTAGTAACCCACAATTTAAACCGTAAGAATAACCAGTTACGCTTTTTTGAGTTTGGTAAAACCTATAAAAAACTGGAGGATAGTCAATACCAGGAAACCGAACAACTTTGTTTATATATTACGGGTGCACAAAACAATGACAGCTGGCGTATTAAACCCGGCAACACCGACTTTTATGTATTAAAAGGTGTGATACAAAGACTGGCCCAGTTGTTGGGCATTAAAGCCCTGGATTTTGAAGCCTGGGAGCACAACAAATTTGAGAACGGTTTACAGGCGCTGGTAAATAAAGAAAGCCTGGTACAGCTGGCTGCGGTAAATGCCGCTACTCTGTCGGCCTTTTCTATTAAGCAGCCTGTTTATTACGCCTGCATCAACTGGAAACTGGCTTCTGCCATTGCTGTGAATACCAAGGTGGAATTTGTGGAAATACCCAGGTATCCATCGGTACAGCGCGACCTGGCCCTGGTAGTACCCCGTAGCTTAAGCTATGGCGATATTGAAAAATCGGTTAAAAATATCAGGCTCAATAAACTGACCTCCTTTGAACTGTTTGATGTATACGAAGGCGATAAACTGGGCAACGATAAAAAATCGATGGCCGTTAGTTTCACTTTCCTGGATACCGAAAAAACATTAACCGATAAAGAGATCGACGGCTGGATGAATAAAATAATGACCAACCTGGAGAAGGAATTACAGGCGGAAATAAGGAAATAAGGTTGAAGGTATAAGGCAAAAGGCTGAAGGGCTGTGGCCTAAGGTCACAAATAAATACATAACTTTAGTGGTAACTATACACTATGGCATTAAGCGAAGAACAAGCTAAACGGGTTTTGGAGAAGCTGCAGCAGGTGCTGAAAGTGAATGCCTCCCTGCGCAGGGAAAAGGAGTTACTGGAGAACGAAATAAGCCAGCACAAAAATAAACTGCTACAGGCCCAGGAAGCTATTGGCCAGCTGGAGCAACAGGTGGAGTTGTTGAAATTTACAGGCACACCCATGACGGACGAGGAGAAAAAACAATTTGAACGCCGCATCAATACCTACCTGAAAGAAATAGATAAATGTATTGCCTACCTGGAGGGGTAAGGATTATACTCTTTTTACAAGCGGAAGCTTTACTTCATTATCACCTTGTGTAAGTTCCAGCGTATAACGGCCATAAGGCAGATCGTTTAAACCGGACCAGGTTATTTTTTCAGTTACCTGCGACAGCTTTCTTTCCAGGCTGCTGCATATACTACCGGTATCATCTTTGATAACGGCCTTAAAAAAATTACCGGCAATACCGGAACACTCCAGTTGTAATGCGTCAATAAATGTTGGCGACTTGATTTTTGCAAACATATGGACTCTTATTTTGGTTTGTCAAGGTTTTCATCTGGTAGGGGTTAAACAGCGGATTTCGAACAGATTAGCAGAAAAAGGAAACAATATATATAATATTTTTAAAATATGCAAGCAAAGGACGAATTAATTGCCGTAAACGTGGTTATTGCCGACAGGACCTACCGGCTTAAATTAAAGCCTTCCGATGAGGAAAAAGTGCGGCATACCACCAAGCTGGTGAATGAAAAGCTGCTGGAATTTAAAAGCCAGTTTGCCGGCAAGGACATGCAGGATTATATTGCCATGGTATTAATATGGATAGCCACCGAAGGGGCCAATACCGAAGCTAATGTGGAGATAGCTAACGTACAGCAACGCCTGAATAAAATGGAGCAATTGCTCGATGAGGTTTTGGGAGAATAATTAGCAGTTTATAAAGAACTTACAGCATAAAAAAGAGCGGCCATTTGTTAAACAAATGGCCGCTTCTTGTATACAGTAAAAAGGGAAATTATAAGTTAAAGCCGTAGCTAACATAGTACAGGCCGCCAACATAAGGGCTACCAAAGCCGGTACGGTAGTAGTTGTTACCAATATTGGTACCACCTATACGGAAAGTGCTTTTGGTTTTAGGTACTTTATAGGTTACCTGTGCATCAACCCAGGTAAAATAAGGTAAGGTACCGCTTACAAAAGTGCCTTCGTAGTAGTTATTCCCCTGGTATTTTACCACCACGTTAAATCCTACGTTTTTGTAAAAGTTCTCGTTGCGTAAACCAATATTGAAACGGTATTTGGGTGCATTAAAGAACGATACATAATCTTCTGGCAGATCGCCTATGATATCAGAATACACGTTACCGTAAATAAAATAGCTTCTGCCAAATTTATACTCGGCGCCAATACCCCAGCCCGTTACATTAATGTTTTGAGAAGAGTTTTGGGTATAAGAAATATTGGTAGTAGTTAAGGGGTTAAACAATTCGGCTTCGTTACCGGTTTTTGTCTGACCCAGGGCTACTGCACCCAGCATGTTTTTATACTGGCTGTAATAAGCATAGGCATCAATTAATAAACGTCCGCCTAATACGCCTTTGTAACCAATTTCGTATGAGTTAACTGTCTCTGGTTTTACTTCCCTGTACTCTGCTCTCTCCAGTAATCCGGTATTGCCGGCACTGCCGCTGTTACGGTAAGCCAAAATACTTTCGGCAGTATAACCAGGTAAGGTTGAGTTTAATTTGTAGTAAGACTGGAACTCAGGTAAGCAACCAATTAAAGTACCCGAACCGGTAATTAAACTGATATACTGGTTCTGGTTGGTTGGGAAACGGTAAGCAGTCTGGTACGATACGCGGATATTATTATCCTTAGCCACTTTAAACACACCGGTTAAACGGGGGGTGAAACGACCATCAAAATTGGTTTGTTTATCAAAACGGCCCGAAGCGGTTACGGTTAAAAACTCGTCAAAGAACGATTTTTTGATCTGCAGGTAACCACCGGTCTCGTTAATTTTTAAAATACCTAAAGTATCAGCAAACAGGGTTCCTTTTGAGTTCATTACAAACTGGCGCCATTGTACACCGGCAATAATTTCTACTTTATCGCTAAAGTTAAAGGCGTCCGAAATATTCAGCTGGCCTTCAGCCGCGTACAGATCCGATTTATCTAAGAATAAAGCGCCACCATCTACAATCGGCGTGGCCATTACTTTTGCTTTAGTTGCATCAAAGGCAGCAGTACCGGGTACTAAACGTCCCTGGTCGGCAGCAGCACGGGCATTGTTATGCGCCGTAATATCGCTGATGGCTGCACCACCTAATCTGCGATTTTCTGAAAAAGTAGCTACATACTGTCCAAACCATGTTGCGTTGGCTTTCCAGCTATCATTAATATACGAACCTAAGGCTGTGGCATTGTATGAGGCACCGGCATCTTCCTGTGTGGTATAACCACGTACCATCCACGATTTGCCTTTAAACTCCAGCTTATGCTGCGACATCTTTAAATTTCTTAAAGAATAGCGGTCGGCACCGGTATACACCGTAGTACCGGTTCCGAAATAGGTATGCCATGAGGCTTCAATATCAGGCGTAATTTTATAATGTAAGCTACCGTTCAATTTTACATTTAAAGTATTATAATCCACTAAATCCTTTTCTGCATATCCCGTTCTCGACACACTTATATTAGGAATTGTACCGGCTTGCATACCAAGATAAAAAGGAGCCACCTGCGCATTGGTTGATAAAAAACCATTTAGCGCAGCCAGTCTTGCAGGATCAGCACTAAAAGCAGCAATTTGAGCCGCTGTTGCCGGACTTGTCAAACCAAGTGCCGCAGTTACAAAAGCAACTCTTCCATTTTGTATAGCAGCACCTGCAATGCCCTGCATATTCGCACTGGCCTCATCGCCATAAATATTTACACCGTTAAAATTAGGGTCGTTACCACGGTTACCGCCTGTTACTTTACTCAATACACCAATCTGTTGTTTATTGCGGTAATCATCAGCCTGCCAGTCCTGTGCACTTACCATAGAGGCCGAAATTTTAAAGGCAAATTTGTCGTTAAAGGCTTTTGCCCAACGTAAGGACCAGTCATAATAAGGTGCCGGATCCCTTTGCTTACCATCCACATGGTTCACACCCTGTTTAATATTAAAGCTTAAACCCTGGTATTTAAAAGGATTTTTACTGTTTATCAATAAAGTACCGTTAATACCGCCCGAGCCATATAAAGCCGATGAGGCACCGGCCAGTAACTCCACGTTATCAACGTCAAGTTCGTTAGGGCCAATAATATTACCTACGGCAAAATTTAAACCGGGGGCCTGGTTATCCATACCGTCCACCAACTGGTTCATTTTGGTATTACCGCTGCTTACAAAGCCACGGGTAGTTACCGTACGGAAAGTTAAGCTGGCTGTATGCATATCCACCCCTTTCAGGTTGGCAATGGCATCGTAATAGTTAGGCGCTGCCACGTTGCGGATGGTGCTGTTACTCATACGCTCCACCGTTACCGGCGATTCCAGTATTCGCTGCGGCGTTCTGTTGGCCGATACTACTACTTCCTGGCCCATTAAAGGGTTAGGTTTAAAACTCACTTCTACCGATGCAGCAGCATTCGATACCGTGGTTTCGTAGCTATCATACCCTACCGATGTAAACACCAGTGTTACGGGCAACTTGGCAACTTTTAAAGTGAAATTTCCATCCTGGTCGGTAAATGTACCCTGGGTGGTTCCTTTTACGGTAACAGATACGGCGGGTACAACTTCGCCCGTGGTATTATTTTTAACCGTACCACTAACACTGGTTTGTGCAAAAGTGGCTAAAGAAAAGAGGCAGGTAGCAATCATGACTACCAATAGGCAAGCGCTTTTTCTCATATAATGGCAGATTTGGTTTTAATTCGAATGGAAAAATAAGGAATGTAAGGTTGAATTGAAAATTTTATTTCTATAAAAAGAATAAAATGTTGAAATCTTCATTAACGCATAACTTACTTATTATCATTCCCTTCATAATTTCGATTTATGAACGAGTTTAACTTTCCCCAGCAAACCGCCTTTTACCGTGGTAAAGTGCGTGATGTATATACCATTGGCGCCGACCTGCTGGTTATGCAGGCTTCGGACCGTATTTCGGCCTTCGATGTTATTTTGCCCCGCCCCATTCCTTATAAAGGGCAGGTATTAAACCAGGTGGCGGCCTATATGTTGCAGGCTACGTCCGAAATTTGCCCCAACTGGTTACTCAGTACTCCGGCGCCTACCACCTCCATCGGTAAACGTTGCGAACCCATTAAAATTGAAATGGTTATCCGCGGCAACCTTACCGGCCATGCCTGGCGTACCTATGCCAGCGGCAAGCGTGTACTGTGCGGCGCGGTATTACCCGAGGGTATGAAGGAGAACGACTTCTTCCCCACCCCCATCATCACCCCATCTACAAAGGCCAGCGAAGGACACGATGAGGATATTGCACCGGAAGATATTCTACAACAGGGACTGGTATCCGAACAGGACTGGAACACCCTGGTAAGCTATACCCGTGCTTTATTTGAAAAAGGTAAGGAACTGGCTAAAAAACAGGGACTGATACTGGTGGATACCAAATACGAATTTGGTAAAATTGGCGATACTATCTACCTGATGGATGAAATTCATACCCCCGACAGCTCCCGTTATTTTTATGCCGATGGTTTTGAAGAGCGCCAGGAAAAAGGCGAAAAGCAAAAACAACTGAGCAAGGAGTTTGTACGCGAATGGTTAATTGCCAACAATTTTATGGGTAAAAAGGGACAAACCGTTCCGGAAATGACCGATGAATGGCTGGATACTATTTCCAAACGTTATATTGAACTGTATGAGCAGGTGATCGGTCAAAAATTCGTTCCCGAGCAACTGTCACAGGAGGAAACCTTTGCCCGCACCAAAGCAGCACTGGAAACCCTATTGTAATTTCTTAATGGGGACTGTAGCACAACTCATCTATAGTCCCTGTTTTTTTAAATTTAGGATTTTTGATTTAGGAAGTAGGATTTAGATAGATCTGAGATTTCAGATCTAAGATTTTTTGATCTTATGCTGCTGTAAAGGCGTATCTCTTTCCGCTATAGGTAATCTTCCACCCCTATCAAACTTATCCGTCACCCCGACGCAGGAGTTAGATCTTACTTCACAGATCAGAGATCAAAGATTCCAAAATCTCAAATCAAAAAATCCTAAATCCTACCTCACTACCCGTCACCCCAACACAGGAGCGGCCTCCCAAACCACAGCTACACTCCGCATACAGAACTCAGATCTTACTTCACAGATCTAAGATCTAAGATTCAAAAAATCTCAAATCAAAAATCCCAAATCCTACATCTACTCCCTCTATCAACTTTAACCTCCAGTCATATAAAAAACAATTTGTCATTTTAAATATTCATCGTAATATTGCGATATATAACAAAACAATGGGTGTAACCAGATCAGATATATTTACTAACAAACAAAACCACCTGGCGGCCATATTTAAAGCCCTGGCCCACCCTGCCCGTATTGCCATTTTGCAGCATATTATTAAACAAAATGCCTGTATCTGTAACGATTTAGTGCAGGAGCTGGGACTGGCACAGGCGACCATTTCGCAGCATTTAAAAGAGCTAAAGAATATAGGCATCATTAAAGGCAATATTGAGGGTACCAGCGTTTGTTACTGTATTGATGAAAAAGTATGGCTGCAGTTTAAAAAAGAGCTGAACATCTTTTTTACTGAAAACATTACGGCCAATAACTGCTGCTGATTTTTTTTGTTTTTATTAATCGCAATATTGCGTTATAACAATAAATGAATAAATATGACACTCTCGCAATTAAAAGAAATACTACCCACCCTTAGCAATGTGGTGTTTGAACTGCCCGATAATAGTTTTGTACCCGAGCATTTTCATGTAACCGAAGTAGGCCTGGTAAACCGGCATTTTATTGATTGTGGCGGTACCATCCGGCAGGAACAGGTGGTTAATTTCCAGCTATGGAATGCCGATGATTTTGAACACCGGTTAAAGCCCCAAAAATTGCTGAACATCATCCGCCTGTCCGAAACAAAACTGGGCATACCCGACCTGGAGATTGAAGTAGAATACCAAAGCAACACCATCGGCCGGTATAACCTGCTTTTTAACGGTGAACATTTTGTACTGCAAAATAAAACCACGGCCTGCCTGGCCCAGGATGCCTGCGGCATACCGGCCAAACCAAAAACCAGTTTAGCTGACCTAAAAACTACATCCTGCTGTGGCAACGGTACCTGCTGATAAACCAAACACCTGGGCACGCTACCGCAAGCCCGTTATTATTACTACAGCGGTAATAGTATTGCAGCTCATCTTTGGGTTCGATCCAAAGTTCTGCATCATCAATATCATTTGGTTACTCGTATAAACATTAAAAATGGAAACAAAAACAATCCTGGTATTGTGTACCGGCAACAGTTGCCGCAGCCAGATGGCCGAAGCCTACCTGCGGCATTTCGCCGGCAACAAAGCCATCATTTACAGTGCAGGCGTAGAAACCCATGGCCTTAACCCCGGCGCTGTAGCCACCATGCTGGAAGATGGTATTGATATATCGCACCATACCTCCAACAATGTGCAGGAGTACCGGCATATACATTTCGATTATGTTATTACCGTGTGCGACAATGCCAAAGAGCGCTGCCCCGTTTTTCCCGGCAAGGCCCAACAGTTTCACCACAATTTTCCCGATCCGGCCAAAGCCACCGGCACCGAAGACGAAATAAAAGAACAGTTCCGGCTAACACGTGATCTGATTAAAAATTATTGCCGGGAATTTGTACAACGTTACCTGTAATACCTATGAGGTTTTAAAAACCTTACAGGTATATAAAAAAGCGGCACATTGCTGTGCCGCTTCCCTTATCATGTATCAATCCTCTTAAGGTTTTGCGTTCAATACATTTTTATCTGCTTTAATGATCATTTTTTTATTGCTGCTACCACTGTCTTTACTCAGGGTTTTATCGGTACCGTTTACACCATAGTAACCGCAATAGTAGTCAATGGCATCCTGGGCATCAAAGTAATCCAGCCAGTACTCAATAATATTACCACGCATTAAACTGCGGTCGGAGTAGTTGTACAGATCACGGCTGCCATTATTACTCAGGTTACCATAAACAATATCGCCTTCAAACGGCATATAACCATCGCCGGAGCGTATCACTGTATAACCCCTGAAGGTTTCTACCACATAGTAGGAACAGGCGCCGCTGCTGTACACCACCACCCCTCTTTCCTGGCTTAACCAATAGCTTTCATCAAAGTACTGTTCTGATCTTTTAACACAGCTGGCCAGCAGCACAACAACTGTCATAAACAAAGCTGATAAAGTAAAAATTCGTTTCATGTTACATGGTTTTAATCAGTGAAAAAATCCGGGCTCACTATTTTTCGTTTCTGTATATAAGACCGTGAACAGGTTGCAAAAGTTACGCTAACAGTTGTTAAAGTATATTGGCTAAACGGCCGTTTTTAGCAAAAAAAATCTTAAAGAACAGGACTTTTATTCACCGGTATACAACCCAGACCAGTTTTTACTGATAATTACTTGTTGCCGCATATTCACCCCAACCCCCGCTATCACCATTCATGGACTGTA
>CAYUMH010000042.1:0-32099 GCA_964445775.1 uncultured Terrimonas sp. | reverse complement strand
CTTCCAGGTCGTTGTGCTTGCCGCTTACACGCAGGCATTTCTGGGTATCGGCCACCCGGCTGTGTGCGGGTTTGGCATTGCCCAGGAAAAAATCCTTAAACTGGTTCATACCGGCATTGGTGAACATCAGGGTGGGATCGTTTTTTACAACAATGGGGGCCGATGGTACGATCTGGTGTCCTTTCCCGGCAAAAAAGTCTAAAAACTGCTTCCTTATGTCTGCACTGGTCATCATGATAATGCTTCTTAATTTTTGGGTTGATTTTTGCTTACGAACGGCCTATATTTGTTAGCTGTTGTGCTGACCACCATCTGATGATGATGGTGATTTTGTTTTACCCTGTACTTTTACCATTACAATGACACCATTTTTAGTTGCCCCATAGTATTGGTGCAGCTGAACGGAGTCCTCCACAGGGCTATACAGCCGGTAAAACAAAATGTTGGCTTAACATAACAGTAATTACTTTTATGCCGTTTACTAAGCGTGGCGCAAAGGTAATTGTTTCAATTGTGATTTAATTAAGCGGTATAAGTTGGTGTAAACCGGCAAAACGGGTTCATGAAGAAGATAAAATATTTTTACAATACCAATACACTCCGATACGAAAAACTCGAGATGCCGCTTCGTGTGAAGTTGTTACGCATATTCGGTTTTATAGCTGCCGCCCTGGTTACCGCCTTCCTGATCTCTTATTTCGCCTTCCAGTTTGTGGGCTCGCCCAATGAAAAACTGCTGCGGATGCAGAACAGCAGCCTGAAAGAGAATTACCAGGACCTGAACGATGAGCTGAAAAACCTGGAGAAACAGATCAAAGAGCTGGAAAAAAGAGATAATAACGTGTACCGCTCCATTTTTGAGGCCAACCCCATACCGGACAGCGCCCGGGCCAAGGAAATTGAAATGGAGGAGGAAATAAAAACCGTATCGGGTATGACCGATAACCAGTTGTTATCCTCTATTTATTATTCCATTAAAAATATCAAGAGCCGGGTAAATGTACAGATGGACTCCTATAAGGAAATTGACAGCCTGATCAAGAATAAAGAACAGCTTTTGGCCCATACCCCGGCCATACAGCCGGTAAGCAACCAGGATCTTTCCCGTATCGCGTCGGGCTTTGGCTACCGTATTGACCCGGTGTATAAAACCGTTAAAATGCATGCCGGTCTGGACTTTGCCGCTCCCCAGGGCACACCTATTTATGCTACGGCCGACGGTCGTATTACCCTTGCCGGCAATGCCGGTGACGGCTATGGCAACCACGTAATTATTAATCATGGCTATGGTTACCAAACCCTGTACGGGCATATGGTAAAAGTAAAAGGCAAAGTAGGGCAGAATGTAAAACGCGGTGAAGTGATAGGCTGGGTAGGCAGTACCGGTAAAAGTACCGGCCCTCACTGCCATTATGAAGTACACAAGAACGGCAATAAAATTGACCCTGTTTATTTCTTCTATAACGATATTTCACCGGAACAGTTTGACCGCCTGCTGAAACAGGCCGCGGCGAGTAACCAAAGCTTTGACTAGATCTTAGATCTCAGATCTGAGATTTTAGATTTTTGTTACCAGCGTTCCTCCCCTGATTGAACTGCTGTTGCGTCGCACACTTGTACGTCCGGTAATTCTATTCAGCATTTTTGTAAGCAGCTATGTTTTGGTGTAAGCTCCATGATTAATTATTAAATATTAATTCTTTTCTTTGCCTCATGTTACTGAGCTGCTATCAACAACAATATATCGAAGCGGGCTGTGATGAGGCCGGGCGTGGTTGTTATGCGGGTCCTGTATTTGCGGCGGCAGTTATTTTACCCAAAGATTTCAGCCATCCCCTGCTGAACGATTCTAAACAAGTGAAGGAGCAGAACCGTTACCAGCTCAGACATATTATTGAGCAGGAAGCACTGGCCTATGCCGTTGCCAGTATTGATAACGAGGAAATTGATACCATTAATATTTTAAAGGCTTCCTTTAAGGCCATGCACCTGGCTATTGACCAGCTGCGTATTGCTCCTGAAATGCTGTTGATTGACGGCAACCGTTTTGTTCCCTATAAAAAAACACCCCACGAATGTATGGTGAAGGGAGATGGCCGTTTTGCCAGCATTGCCGCTGCCAGCATACTGGCCAAAACCTACCGCGATGATTATATGAAGGCGCTCCACGAGGAGTTCCCGGTATACGACTGGATCAACAATAAAGGGTATGGCACCCTGAACCACCGTACAGCCATTGAGCAAAATGGTATTTGCAAATACCACCGCAAAAGTTTTAATATTTTACCACAGCAATTAGCCATTTTCAGTGAGTAGACAGATGACGACAATCATCCTTTTCCTATTCGTTCATTACCGTACTTTGCAGCCTGTAAGACAGTTTACTGACCTGAAGTAGTGTGTAGTTGAAACAGAAAATTATTTGATCATCATAACCGTGTAACCACGCCTGCGTTGTTACCTTTGCCCCGCTATGAATGAAAACAAGTCCTATATATGTTATACCCGTTTTGTGCTGGTGTGGATTTTTGTAGTGATACTGGCCGGTGGTGTTGTGCGCATGACACAAAGTGGTATGGGTTGTCCCGACTGGCCCAAATGTTTCGGACGCTGGGTGCCCCCCACCGATGCCAGCCAGTTACCTGCCGATTTTGAGAAATACTTAAGTACCCAGGATATTGATCATAGTTTTAACGCCTTCCATACCTGGATAGAATATATTAACCGTTTAACCGGTGCCGTGTTGGGTATTTTGGTTTTTGCTCACATGATCTGGAGCTTCCGTTTGTATTTTAAAACCCAAAGAAGTATTTTCTGGTGGTCATTATTGTTAGTTATTACCACCGGCTTCCAGGCCTGGCTGGGTAAGATGGTGGTGGCCCATAACCTGGCGGTAGTAAAAGTTACCACGCATATGCTGGTAGCCATTGTTATTGCCGCTATCCCCCTTATTATACTGGCGCTGCTGAATAAACGTAAGGAAACCGTACCGACTTATTTAAAAAACCTGACCATTGCCGCCCTGGTACTGGTATTGCTGCAGGTGGTATTGGGCACCGATGTGCGTGAACAGATAGACGAAATATCCAAACCCCTGGGTTACCAGCAAAGAGAGTTATGGTTAACAGGACTTGACAATATGTTCCTGTTACACCGGAGTACTTCCTGGCTGGTATTGGCCGTTTGCTTATTCCTTTTCTGGCGCAGCAGGCCTTATGCCGGACTTCGTTTGCATGGCAACCTCACCGCCCTTTTTGTATTGATAGCTTTAGGCGCTGGTTTGTCACTATATTTTTTTAATATGCCTGCCATTATGCAGCCGGTGCATTTATTAACAGCCTGTTTATTATCTGTTACACTTTTCTCTTTTCGTTTGCAAATGAAATGATTACTTTTATTGCCATCGAACTGATATTGCAATGAAAGCCTGGCTCCGCGGTTTTATATTTTCCTTTCCCGTACAACTGGTGTTTTTACATTTCAGAAAATACCAGGTATTGCTGCTGTTCTGGTTTATCCTGTTCAGCACCGTTGGCGGCAGTTTTATGAGCACTTTTGGTGCCGGGGCTTTATACCTGGCCCCTGAATACCTGGGCAGCATTAATATACTGGGCGCTATTATTGTAGGCTTTGCTGTGGGTATGTTTATCATGAGCTGGAATATCAGTACTTTTATTTTGTTCAGTAAATACTTTCGTTTTCTTTCGGCCACCACCAACCCGTTTTTAAAGTACTGTATTAATAATGCTATAATTCCCCTGAGCTTTATTATATTTTATTGTATCAAGGCGTACCAGTTTAACCGGTATAAAGAATTAATGCCTGTTAACGAGATATTGTTACTGGGTTTCGGGTTTATCGGCGGGCTGGTATTACTGATCCTCTTCTCCTTTATTTATTTTTTCCGGGCCGATAAAAATATCCTGCGGCAGATGATGCCCCTGTTAAGCAACCCCGGCGAATATATTACTCACCTGCAACCGGCAAAAGAAATTTATAAAAGTGACAGCATCATTAAAGTAGAATGGTATTTAGATAACCCGGTACATGTACGACGTAGCCGTGACGTAAAACACTATACCAGCAATTTTGTAAATACCCTTTTCAAGCGTCATCACTTTGCCGCTATTTTATCCGTATTTGCGGCTTTTTTGTTTTTGATCGTCATTGGGTTTTTTCTCGATTACCCCTTTTTCCAGATACCTGCCGCCGCCAGCATTACCATCTTTTTTTCTATATTGATCGGTGTGGCCGGCGCCTTCTCCTATTTTTTACAAAGCTGGGCAGTACCCTATCTTATTTTACTGATAGCGGCATTGAACCTGATGTATAAGTTTAACTGGATTGATCCGCGTAATAAAGCCTATGGTTTAAATTACAGTACCCAAACAATAAGACCCTCTTATTCGCCTGAAGGATTAATGGGCATTTGTGGTAATGAACAGATAGTGAAGGATAAGGCCAATATGATCATCATACTGGAAAAATGGAAAGCCAAACAAGCCACCGAAAAGCCGGTGATGGTTATTATCAATACCAGTGGTGGCGGGCATCGCAGCGCTACATTTACCATGCGGGTATTGCAAAAACTGGATAGTTTATCGGGCGGTAATTTAATGAAGCAGACATTTTTAATTAATGGCGCATCGGGTGGTATGATCGGCGCTACTTATTACCGGGAGTTGTACAAGGAAAAACTCAACGGCGCATCCATTGACCTGAACAGCCCCGTTTATATTGATAATATTTCCAACGACCTGTTAAACTCCATGTTCTCTTCCTTTGTTGCCCGCGATATATTGTCACCGGCACAGAAATTTAAAGTAGGTGATTATAGTTATATTAAAGACCGGGGTTATGCCTTTGAACAGAAACTGAACAGCAATACCCATGGGTTATTGAACCATCGCCTGGGCGATTATATGGAAGATGAAGGAGAAGCCCGTATTCCCCTGATATTCTTTAATTCAGTAATTACCCGCGACAGCCGTAAAATGCTGATCAGCACCCAACCCGTGAGCTTTATGATGCGGCCATTGGATGACAGTACCCGTATACCTGTAGCAGATCCGGATGTAATAGATTTTGCCGCTTTTTTTAAGAACCAGGACCCTTATAACCTGCGTATGTTAACCGCCCTGCGCATGAATGCCACATTCCCGATTGTATTACCCAATGTTTGGCTGCCCTCCGAGCCGGTAATTGATGTGATGGACGCAGGCCTGCGGGATAATTATGGTCAGGAAACCAGTTTACGTTTTTTATCAGTATTTGAAGACTGGATCGCAGCCAATACAGGTGGGATATTACTGTTACAAATAAGGGACCGTGGTGTGGGTGGCTGGGAAGCGCCTTATTTATCTGATGATATCAGCGATCATGCGACCAAACCTTTTTTATTACTGCAACATAACTGGTTTAAGATGATGGAGTATTCGCAAAACGATATGCTGAGTTATTATACCGCCAACGCCAAACATACTATTCATAAAATGTTATTCCAGTATATACCGGCAAAAAATGAAAGCAAGGCCACGCTTAATTTCCGCTTGGGAAAGCAGGAAAAGAAAGCGGTGATCAATGCCGTGAATGCCAGTGCCAATATGGAGAGTTTTAAAAAAGTGGTGGAGCTGATGAAAAATCAGCCATGATCAGCCATTAGACTTTTCACCCACAAACCAGTCTTCCTTGTTTTTAAACAGCACATTAAAAGTGGTAAGCGAGCCATAACAACGGGTAATGTATTGCTGAATATTTACCTTTTCTTCGTCCGACAGGTTTTTGCTGCTGTTGATATTTTGCTCCAGCACCCGCAGGCGGTCACGCAGCATTACTATTTTATGAAAGAAATCCTCTACCGGTATTTCCTTGGGTTTTAACGACGTGTCCCCGGGTTGTAATACCATTTTACCACCTGACCATTTATCGCCCAAGGCCACCGGTTCGGCAATGCCGTTCCATAAACGTAAGATCTTTAAAAGTGATCTTTCACCATCGCTTAATGTTTCTATTTCGGCCGATACATTTTCAGGAATTATTTCTTCCAGCTGGTCATCGGTTTTATCAATTTCCTTTACACCATGATGAATAAATGAAATAAGGTAAGTGGCATATTTTACACCGGCAATAACACCGGGGCCATATTGTGTATGTTGTAAACGGGTGCCTATCCCTAAAGTAGTTTGATCCATAATAGTTTTGGTTTATTAAATACCGGCATAAAATCTACTGCAAAAGGTCATCCTCTTCTACCCGGTAAGGAGGTAGTGGCATTAATCCTTTTTTAAAACGTTCACCGGAATCTTTTACATATTTCTGAAAAGTATAATCGTCAGCTGATTGTACAAACCAGTAAGGTGGTACAAATGTATTGACAAAATAATCCAGGGAATCACCTTCGAGTTTGGTAAGCCTGCGTACCAAGGCCTTGCTGAAGCGGTGTTTTACAAATTTTTCTTTTTCTTCATTCAGCAACCTGTTTTGAAAGGCCATGGTGCTCCTGTTCTTCCGGAACCGGAAAACGTTAATGATCTCATTCAGGTCAAAGCCTACACCAGAGTTGTTAACGGATGCGCTTAAGCCTGGTTTCTGGTAATTAAACACTTTAGCATAATCCTCACGATTCTGTAAAGAGTCTAAATAGTAGTTCCTGTTCTTCACCGTTACTTCGGCCAGCACCGGTACATATACCGCCAGCGAAATATCAAAGGCAAAGGGTGTGGCAATTTTAAGTACCGGGTATTTTTTTGTGGGTTTATTCAGATAACTGAACCAGATAGAATCGCTTTCTTCCACTTCCACAGTATAGGTGCCGTCTTTGGAGGTTATAGTGCCCCGACCCGATGAAGTAAGTACCGATACTGCTTGTACCGGGTAATGATGGGTACTGTCGTACACTGTACCTTTTACTTTATAAAGTGTTGGCTGTGCATTTACCTGTGTAAGACCCATGCCCGCACCGGCAAAAAGGGCTGCAAAAACCAATAAAAGCGGTAATATGGAACGGTAAAATTTCATCAATAAACGGCAAGTAACAAAAGAAAGTGCAAAATAAACGCTAAGAAAGACAGAATTTGCCATTTTATTGATAATCATTTGTCTAAACACGGTTAAACAGCATAGCTAATGGCGGTGTTAGTTCATAAAGAGCGTTAATAGTTAATGGTTATTGGTTAATCGGCAGCTTCTACCGGTTCTGCCGTTTTATCATCTCACCAAGATGAAATACCAAACAAAAAATAGCTGATCAACATTCCTGCTGACCAGCTATCTCTTAAAATTATCACGACCATCATACTATCGACATCTGATATCTCACCTCCCAATTCTCACGTCTCAATTCTCACCTCTCATTTCTGACGTCTCAATTCTCACATCTCAAATCTCCTCTCCCTCACCTTAATTAAAACGGATATTCCTGTCCATCATCCTGTTCATACCCGGAGGCATCGGCATACCCTGCGACTGCGGTTTACCACTCATGCGGTTGATGCTGAACAGGAAGCTGACCATGAAGTAACGGCGTAATACCATACTTCTGACGTCCTGGATATAGTTATCGCTATTGGTACGTTGTATGCTCTGGTTCTGGTTTAATAAGTCACGCACGGAGAATTTGATTTCGCCGTTCTTTTTCTTGAATATTTGTTTGGCTATGCTGGCATTCCATAAAGGAATGGTCTGGTTATAACCTTCGGCACGACCGGTGTTCAGGATATAATCAAAATCGGTAGCGATAATGAAGTTAGCCGGCAAGGTATAGGTTACATCAGTTGAATAGGTTTGTGTGAAATAATCCTCGTTCAGCATTTTATTAACCGAGTAGTTGATATTGGTGTAAGTAATATTGGCATTTAATCCAAAGGTTAATTTATTCTTGCTGATGTTTACACCTGCCCCCTGTGTGGCGGAAAATGTTTGCCCGATATTTTTTTGTTTGTATAATAAACTCACATCCCGCAGGTAGACCAGGTTATTGGTGAAGTTTACACTGGAGCCCCGCCAATCAGGATTTTTAAAGGGTAAGCCCAGGGTTACAAAGGAGAATGCACGGGTATAACCATCCATATTTACCGGGCGGGTAAGCTGCACACCCTGGCCCATTGAGTCAATACTGTTCACAATTTTATTGGAAGTGGTATTCACCGTAATATTGGCTGCAAAGAATTTAAAGTTTAAAATATTGAAGCTGTTATACCCAACGGTGAAGTTGTGATTGAACTCCTGTTTCAGATCGGGGTTACCGGTGCGGATATTCAACGGATCAGATACATCGGGTACATTTTGTAACTGGGTAATAGTGGGCTGGTTGGTACGGCCATTGTAAGAAAAGCGCAGGTTCTTGCTACGTGCCGGGGTAAAGTTAAAATTGGCTGTAGGGAAGAAGTTGACATAACTGGCTTTACTGGTAGAATCCTTATTGGTAGCCGCCTGGTAGCTATCGCTGGTAAGGGTAGATTGCTGTACACCAATACCTAACTGGTAGTTGTATTTGGGATTTTGTACCCTGAAGTTGGCGCCCACACGGTGTGCGGTGAATTTGTTCTCAAAATTATTGGTCAGTAATAAATTCGGATCATCAAACTTATCATTAAGCGGGTTAAAGTTATAGGTTTCTTTTTCCGAATTGTTTTTGTTATTGGTATACGCATAGTTAAACTCCAGCAATTTATTCAATGCCAGGGGCTCGGTATAAGAAGCGCTTAGTACATTGTTATTGGTAGTATTACTTTGTTTATCCTGCTGATGTTGTGATATATTACGGATAAGATCGCCGGTTGAATTATAAAATAAGTTATCGGATAATATGAAGCCTTTGGAGTTACTATTACCCCAGGTATTGGACCAGCCCAGGGTTAAGGTACGGCCGGTTTTTTTGAAACGTTTACGCAACAGTATATTATTGTTCCAGTTAAAGCCATCCCGTTCATTGGTATTTTCCCGGTTACCGGTCTGACCCAGGTAATAATCACCCAGTCCTCTTTTAACATTGGTGAAAGAAGTATCGACATTCTCATTTTCAGAATGCTGGAAAGTTAAACTGGGTGTATAAAGGATAGAGGTCATTGAATCCAGCTGTGCCTCCAGCCTTATATTAAACCGGTGGTTCTGGTTAATATTATTAGAATACACCTGCCTGTCAAGACTGGCACTTGAGTCGTTAGGGAAGGTACTCTGGCGTAAGGTTCTTTGCTCCTGGTCGGCATTGGTGTTAGAGAAAAAGTAACTACCGGTCAGTTTTACTTTGGGTCCCCATTCATCGCTGTAGTTAAGCCCGGTTGACAAAGACCGGGTAATGCCGGTAACACCGCTGCCACCGCCACCGCCAAAACCACCCATCATACCGCCACCGCCTCTCACGGAAACAGCCTGCATGCCACCACCGCCCATACCACCACCGCCGCCGCCAAAGCCGCTGAAGCCCCCCATGGTGCTGATCACATCGCTAAAGGAGAAACCGGTTTCGTTGATGTTGTTGACATTTAATAAAGCCGATATCCTGCGGGGGCCTGAGAAGTAGTTGGCACTCAGGTTACCTTTATAGGTACCCCTGTCTCCGTAGCCGGCCAATGCCCTTGCAAACAAGCCTTTGTTCCTGTCTTTTTTCAGTTTTATATTAATGGTTTTGGCCCTGCTGCCATCATCAATTTTGGTGAATTTGGCCTGGTCGCTCATATCATCGTACACCTGTATGCTCTCCACCATATCGGCCGTTAAGTTTTTGGTAGCCAGTTTGGGGTCGGTACCAAAGAATTCCTTGCCATCTACATATACTTTCTGTATGTCCTCACCCTGGGCTTTAATATTACCATCTTTATCTACCTGTACGCCGGGTAGTTTTTTCAACAGGTCTTCCACCGTTGCATTAGGCGCGGTTTTAAAAGCGCTGGCATTGAATTGTGTCGTATCGCCCTTTACCACAATAGGTGCTTCGCTGGTCACCACCACTTCATTCAGGAGTTTTGCGTCGTTGAGGGGTTGTATAGATCCCAGGTCAATGTTTTTATTTTCTTCGGTAAGGGTAACCGTTTTTTTAGTTTCGATATATGACTGATGGGAGATGATAACCCGGTAAGCTTTAACGGCCAGGCCTTTAAAGCTGAATACCCCTTCTTTATTACTTAAAGTAAAAGTAACCAGGCTGGAGTCGGCTGCTAAAAGTAAGGTAACTGTAGCGTCGGCAATGCCTTGCTTGGTGGTACTATCAACCAGTTTGCCGGTAATGCTGCCGTCTGATTTTTGGGCTTGCGTATACAGTACAGTACAGATGCTCAGGAGGAACAGTAAATAAATCTTTCTCATATATGGTGGTAACAATTAGTACGAAATTAGACGTATGTTTTTGCAAAACCTTCCGCTATTCCGTAAAATTTAGAAAAAAATATATGAACGGTAAGCCGGAATGCTTTGCCAGTAAAGGGTTTTAACTATTGCACACAGCCATTTGTATGTTTAAACGGGCTGATTATCTATTTTCTTAGTAACTTAAACATTCATTTTATTGCCATGTGGGATAACATTATTACTTATTTTTCTACGCTGGAGCAACATCCGTTACAAAGAATGGCCATTTTAGTGGGCGGGTTGTTATTGTTCTGGATGATTGAAGGCGCTATACCACTAATACCCCTGCGGTATAAGAAAAACAAGCTACGCCATGCGGCTGTGAACTTTGGCTTTACGGTTATTCATTTAATTATACATACTTTCCTGGCCATACTGATAGTGATGTTATCGGACTGGTGCCGGCAGCAGGGTTTTGGTATGGTGTACTGGTTTAATGCCAATATATTGGGCGCTATTATTATTGGTGTGCTGGCCTTAGACTTCAGCAGCTGGCTGGTACATTTAGTGATGCATAAAGTGCCTTTATTATGGCGCTTTCATTTAATACACCATAGTGATAATAATGTGGATGTAACAACGGGCCTGCGCCATCACCCGGGTGACAGTTTACTGAGAGGCATTTTTTTCCTGCTGTTGATATTTGTTTCGGGGGCGCCTATGTATAGCGTGATGATATACCAGACACTGGTAGTACTGGCCACGGCTTTTACACATGCCAATATCAGTTTACCCAAACGTGTAGATAAGGCGCTGAGTTATTTACTGGTATCGCCCAATATGCATAAGGTGCACCACCATTGGGTACAGCCATATACCGATAGTAATTACGGCGCTGTGTTTTCAATATGGGACCGCCTGTTCAGGACCTTTACCACACTTGACCCGAAGAAGATAAGATATGGACTGGATAAGTATTACCCCAATGAGAAGGACGAAGATTTTATAGCGCTGATGAAAAGACCGTTTCAGAAATTGAATGAGGAATGAGGAATGATGAATTATGAATGATGAATGTGGAATGATGAATTGATGAAGGTTACGGGTGAGGGATGGAAGCGGCATCCTTTTGCGAAGGGATAGTAAGTGAGCAGGAGCAAAAGATATAGCGTACAGCCCGGCCCGAGGCACGAGGGCCACCCCATAAAACGTTTGCAAGCGCCTGTAAAAGTTAACAAAATGCCAAAAAACCGGACTAATTCCGAAATGTTTCGTAAATAAATAAAAGTTCCTATATTTGATGTACGAAGATTAACGTACTTAAAAACATTTCTTATATGCAATTCAAAAAATTATCTGCACTGGGCCTGGGCTTGATCCTGTTGGGCAGTGCACCTGTGTTTGCCCAGAAGGATGTAACCGTAACTGCCAAGGGAAAGGCCAAAGAGCAGGTTACCATTTCTTTTGACAAGAACAACACTGAAAAAGTGGTGGTGGAAGTTGACGGTGACAAGGTAACCGTGAACGGTAAGCCCGTTGAAAATTATGAGTCGGGTAATGTGAGTGTGATACGCAGTAAAGGCGGAGTCGCCGTTCGTGGTTATGGCGCCCAGAGTTTGAATGGGGTTAACTTTTTTTCTGACAATTTTAATAATAAAGCCATGCTGGGTGTAACTACCGATAAAACCGAGCAGGGCGCCCGTGTGCAAAGCGTAACCAAGGAAAGCGCTGCCGCTGCTGCCGGTATTAAAGAAGGCGATATTATTACCAAAATAGGCAGTACAAAAATTACTGATCCTGATGTATTAAGCGAAACGATTAAGGAGAAGAAGCCAGGTGATAAAGTGGAAGTGTATGTATTGCGCGATAAAAAAGAACAAAAATTAACGGCTGAATTAAAAAAATGGTCCGGCGTAAGTACTTTCAATTTCTCACCCGGTGATTTTAACCTGCAGGACGGTGTGGCACTGGAAAATCTTTTCAGTGACCTGAACGGAGCTTATGCATACCCTGGCGACAGGCTGGCTACACCACGCACCCGTACATATAATGATGTATACGTAACCGGTTTTGGCACACCTAAGTTTGGTATTTCGGTACAGGATACTGATGATGGTGTAGGCGTAAAAGTAATTAAAGTAAGCGACGAGAGCACTGCTTCTAAAGCAGGTATTAAAGTAGACGATATTGTTACCGGTGTTGATGATAAAGAAGTGAACAGTACCGATGAAATAAGCAAAATTTTGCGTGACAGCAAGGATAAGGTTTCTGTGAAAATGAAAGTTAAACGCGATGGCAAGTCTCAGACAATTGATGTAAAAATTCCACGTAAAATAAAGACAGCGAATTTGTAAATCTTTCTCATGTGTTAATAATAATATCCCCCGGAGTTTTCTAACTGCCGGGGTTTTATTTTCTAATAAATGATTGCTTCAGAGAATTGATTTTATACTCACTGTCATTTCCATTAGCTTTCCGTCGCGGCGGATAACCATTTTTACTTTTTGTTTGGGCGCCTGCATGGCCACTTTGTAGCGGTTAAGGTTTTGTGTAAAATCGTTGTTAACCCCAATAACCACATCGCCGATTTTTAAACCGGCTTTTTCGGCCGGTGAGTTTTTGGCCACTTCGGCAATTTGAATGTCCCCGTCAATCATATACATTTCCAGCCCTGAATAGGCATAGTCGAAACTTTCGCTGAAATGCGAATTGGGTTTTAAATGAAACTCCCTTTTTGAATAGTTGAGTATACAATTGAAGCGGCGTAACAGATCGTTACCAATAATACCGCCCATACTGGGATAGGAGGTTACGTTAAACTCATCATCAAAAATATTGACCGGTATTTTTTTAAACTTATAAGGGCCTAAACGGAATTCTTTTAAGATGGTGATATGCATATCAATTTTTCCACCGAGCCCTTCGGCCTGTTTAGCATAGATCTTTCTTTTCTTTTTTAAGAAAGCGCTGTCCTCGATAAAGTCGCGGGAGAAGAGCACACAGAGGCCTGCACCGATATCGTATAAGAAACGGCTTTGTACGGCTCGGTTGTCTTTTACGGTTGCCGCCTGTATAGGTAAGGTATTAATGAAGGGCCTGAACAGGTAACCACCCTTGGGGTATTTAATGCTGCCGCGGGTGCATATATCAATATAGGCACTGTCGTAATTTATTTTAAGGATATACCTGCTTAAGAGGGAAAAGCCGATAATGCCATCAATTTTTTCGCCATACACAGAGGTAAGGGTCTGGTAATCGTTCACATGAAAATCGAGGCTATCTACTGCCAGCCCCGGGAAGTGAAGGGTACGGTCGTTAAGCATACCCACTTTTTTTAAACCGGCTATACCCCGGATGGTTTTTTGCGGTTCAGTAGGTTTAAGTTTTAAATAATCGGTAGTAGTAGAGTCCAGCGAGATGCCGCTGCTGCCGGTATCCAGTATAAAGTTCAGGGTATCGGGATGATTGTCTAACCGTGCACGCAATACAATAACCCCGCCGGTAAACAGGGTAATAGGCAAACGGGTAATGAATTTACTGGGTGGTTCAATGTATTCTTCCTGGGCATGAACAGGCTTTGCCTGTAGTAAAATGAATAACAGCAGGATAGCAGGAACGAACTTTCTTTCCCCGGATAAGCAGCGAGCTAATGGCATAAACAGCATTTAAGTGGTTATTAAAAACCCCATGCGTCATAGAATGCTAACGAGACCATCTTATATGGCATAAGAAAGCAAGTATGGCATACCTGTTGAAAATTACAACATTTTTACAGAAACCAAAAGACCGTTGTGGTTAATTATTGCTGCTTCGTGTGGATTTATTCCACTAAGAAAATAATTTTAGTATGCCATTGGGCCGTGTCTGTTACGGTGGCCGGGTTGGTTAAGTATTGCTCGATAACCGGTTGTTTTTTGGTGAGCTTGTTATCTTTTAAGAATTTTTCGAGGCTTTCGTAGGCTGCTGCTGTTTTGCTATAATCGCCATAGAAGTCAACACTAATGGCCTTGGACGCTTCGATGGTCACGGCTTTAATAGATAATTGTGATTCCAGTTCAGTACCATCCGGGATGGCTACAGCTGCGGCCATATCGGTGGTTTGGGTTTTATTATCCCAATCATAAAACAAACCGGCATGCCCGTTGCCGGTAACTTTTATATTCTGTAATACGCCATCAATATGGTTAAAATGGCTGTTTAAAAATTGAGGTATTTCGCTCCAGCCCATTTTCTGGCGCATGCCTGCGTATAGGGTAGCCGGGAAGTTGATCTGCTCTACGGGATAGGCCGGTGTTTTGGCTATTTGCGGTGTATTGGGTTCGGTGAGTTTTTTTAAATTGGCAAGGCCCTGTTCAAAATCGCCGGCCATTTGTTTTTCCATTTTATAAAACAGGTTGGAAATATTCCAGGGCCTGGGCGTAGGCACGGTGAAGCGCCAGGTAACTACGGTCTGGCCGTTTTTTTCTTCAAGTGTAATGGTTGACCGTGCATCAATTTTTTTAGGTTCTATAAACCGGATAGCGAATACCGCTTCGCGGTTTTCTTTCAATGATATTATTTCCATTTCGCCCTTGCCGGATAATTCAGGATCGCCGGTCCAGGTGGCTTTAGCCCCTGTCATACCATCTTTTTCGGAGTAGGTATTACGCAGGCTGGAATCGCCCTGGCTCCATACGGACCAGCTGTTGAATTTGTTTAAGCTGCTGATGTTTTTATATACTTCACTAACGGGCGCATTGATGGTAACCGATCTTTCCACCTTTTGCTCTGTTGGCAAAAAGAAGGATAATAAAGCGGCAGAGAGTACCACAAAGAAGAGGAATACCAGTATTTTTTTAAGCGCAGCCATAGCCAAAATTTTGGCCAAGATACTACTATTTCACAGAGCGTTGTACAGGGGTATGACCATTGGTCAGCTGCAGGTATGAACAAATAAAAACGCTTACCGGACGGGTAAGCGTTAAACATGTAATGGGTTAGTATAGTAAGGTTATTTTTTGGAATAATTTTTAACAAACAACCCGCTTAGTAAAAAGCCGGCAACATATTTCACTACGCCAAAGGGGTTGAAAGTGGGCCGGTATAAGTGTTTGTAAATTTTAGCTTCCTCGTGGGAAAATGATAATCGTTTATTTTTCATACAATAAATAGGGTTTATACGTGCTTAACGCAAAAGCAACACCGTTAGTATGTTTTATTGGTACAATTTCTATATTTTGCGACCTTAACGAACCCATACATCCAATTTTTATGAATTATGTTTTACGGTTGTTGCTGCTGGTTATTGGCTGCAACATAGTGATCGCCGGTTATGCCCAACCCAAAATGGGCTTATTGAAAGGAAACAGCCTGGCTGGCGATATACAGAAAGTGATCACCGATCTTCCCAATCATTTTGTAAACATCATCGGCGAAAAGATCAATGATGTGGCCAATGGTAATAATTACCAGAGTAAAATAGTGCCTGCCGGCGCAGAGGAGTGTACCATTACCAGTTTTAGCAGCGACAATAAGCCTGTATTCAGCTGGAAGGCGCAGATGCTGACCACCGAGGATTTTGATGAGGCCAAAAAGAAATACCGCGAACTGTACAGCCAGCTGAACAATAAGGCCATTCTTTTTTACAATGAAACGCATCGTTTAAAAGCTGTTTACCTGGCTCCCACGGAAGAGAAAAAATTTGCCGCCACTATTTTTAACCTGGCCCCGCAGGGCGATGATGCCAATAAACTGAAGGTGGAGATCACCATGCAATATCATTTTATGGAATGGCAGGTAGCGGTGATGGTGTATAACCGTGACCGTGCGGATAACGAGCAGGGCGAGATTTATGAAGATTAGGCATTGTTAATGCCTGTCACCTGCATACTGTTAAAACTCCCCTTAAAATAAGGTTTCTGTACCCTGTTTTTAATAACTTTACAGGCTGACGGCCTGCTGCCATATGGCTGCAGCTGTTACCGGCCACTTGATTTGAAAAATTACCCGGTGTATGTTCACTAAAAAGCCCGGCGTTTTGCTGTAGCTGAAGTGAGTGACACAAGGGACGATGAAAAGCGTGATGAAGCCGGTAAAAAAATGGATAACAGCAATATTGCTGTGCCGATCATAGTTATACAAGCATGAAGCAGATACTGGTATTTATTGGTCTTATTGTATTAGGTAACACCCTGTGGGCACAACAGCCCGGTTATGAAATTAAAGTAACTTTTAAGCCTTTTAAAAACCAGTATATCTACCTGGGTTATTATAACGGTAAACAATTGCCGATAAAGGATTCCGTAAAGCTGAACGAGAAGAGCGAAGCCGTGTTTAAAGGCAGTGAAGCCCTGGGTGGGGGCATTTATTATATCGGTTATCCATCCCGCGACCGCTTTTTTGAATTTTTACTGGACAAGAACCAGCATTTTTCCATTATTGCCGATACGATGGACATTGACAATAAAAAATTCATCAACTCGCCCGACAACGACCTGTTTGTAAGCTATCAGAAAAACATGAGTGAAAAAGGCCGGGCCCGTTCGGCGCTGACCAATAAACTGGCAGCCGTTAAAACGGCTGCCGATTCGGCTTCCATTCAAAAAAGCATCAACTATATTGATTCGGGTATTGCGTTATACCGCAAGCAACTGATCACACAGAACCCGGAGAGTTTTTTAAGCCTGTTCCTGCGTATGATGAGTGAGCCGGAGCCACCGGCCAATCCCATTGCCCCTGGTAAGCCCGGTTATGATTCGCTGTTTGCCTACCATTATGTAAAAAACCATTACTGGGATGGGTTAAACTTTTGGGACGACCGTTTAAGCCGTACCCCCTCGGTGTTATTCGAGGACCGGGTAGATAAGTATTTTAAAACACTGGTGTATTACCATCCTGATTCGGTGAACAAGGAGATAGACCATATGATGTCCTATGCTGCGGCCAGTGATGAAATGACCAAGACCCTTTTATTGAAATTTGTGAACCGGTATATACGCCAGCAGTATATGTGGGAGGATGCCGTTTTTGTGCACCTGTATGAAAAATACTTTGCCAACACCAACTATACCTGGCTGAATGAGCAGGGCCGCAAGACCATTACCGAAAGGGCTTATAGTTTAATGGCAAACATTATGGGCAAACCTGCCGAGAATATGGTATTGCCGGATAAGAACGGCAAGAAGAACGAACTGTACCAGGTGAAAGCGCCTTATACCCTGGTAATATTCTACGATCCGCAATGCGGGCATTGCAAGGAAGTAATACCCAAGATAGATTCAGCTTACCAGGCCAGCCTGCGTGCCGGTGGTTTACAGATTTATGCCGTGGCCAAGGAAGCAGATGGTACCCGCAACGACTGGTTAGCTTTTATAGAGAAGAACGGCTTACAGGGCTGGACCAATGTATTTTATAGCAAGGCCGAGGAGAAAAGCCGTACGGATAATGGTATACCCGGTTATTCACAGTTATACGATATACAAAGCTTTCCAACCATTTACCTGCTGGATAAAGAGAAAAGGATAGTGGCGAAGAAACTGGCCTGGGACCAGATCATCAGTATACTGGAACAAAGAAAGAAGACGGATAAACCTTAACCGGACCTACCGAAGCACACATGAATTTTAATACAAGCTTATTTATGTATAGCAAAACCTTATTCACGATATTGTTAGTATTGACAGGCTGGAGCCTGCAGGCACAGACACTTTTCACTTATGGTAAATACACCGCTACAGTGCCGGAGTTTTTAAAAGCTTTTGAAAAGAATAACGCGGTGACCGCCGGCCCGAATAAGGCCAATGCGAAGAAAGAATATTTAGACCTGTATATTAATTCCCGTTTAAAGATCCGCCAGGCTTATGACCGTGGCTATGACAGCCTGCCTGGTTTACAGAACGAGTTGGTAAGCCTGCGCAGCCAGGTGATTGATAATTACCTGACCGACCAGAAAGTAATTGATAAACTGACCAGCGAAGCTTTTAGCCGCAGCCAGAAGGATATTCACGCCGCCCATATTTTTATTGCTTTTAATACCGTGAATGGAAACATGGATACGGCACAGGCTTATAAAAAACTGCTAACGGTGTTGGGCCAGTTAAAGGCCGGGCAGGACTTTGGTACGGTGGCAGCCACTTATTCCGATGATCCCTCCGCCAAGACCAATAAGGGCGACCTGGGTTTTATTACCGTGTTCACCCTGCCTTATAACCTGGAGAGTTTAATTTATACCACACCTGTTGGCAGGTACTCTGCTGTATATACTTCAACTGCCGGTTACCATATTGTAAAAAATATAGCCGAGCGTAAAGCATTGGGCAAAATGAAGGCGCAGCAGATACTACTGGCTTTTCCGCCGGATGCTACGGCAGCCGATAAAGCGATCATAGCCAAAACTGCTGATTCTTTATACAATGCCATCCGTAAGGGCAGCGATTTTGTACAACTGATCGGAACATTCAGCAATGATTATATCAGCGCCAGTGCCGGTGGTACCATGCCCGATATCAGCGTGGGGCATTATAGTCCTGCTTTTGAAAATGTATTGTTCAGCCTGAAGAAAGATGGCGAAGTGAGCAAACCGTTTTTAACGGAACATGGCTGGCATATTGTAAAACGTGTAGGCGCCAAACCGGTGCCGGTTACCAATACCGCAGCATACCAGGAGGAGCTGAAACAAAAAGTATTGTACGATGACCGCTGGAAAACCTCCCGCAACCATATTTACACAGCCGTAGAACAAAAAGGCAATTATGTAAAAGCCAAATATAATACCACGGCTTTATGGGAGTATTCGGACAGTGCTTTGTATTTAAAGCCGGCCGGTGTATCCAACTGGGATATTCATGGCTCTACAGCTTTGTTCAGTATTAACGGTAAAGTGTATACGGCGCAGGACTGGATCAACTATGCGCAGGCCTACCGCAACCAGGTATCGCAGGGTGCAGCTGCTTATACTGCTTTATTACAGGATTATACCAGGCAGAGCATGTATAATTATTACCGCGAGCACCTGGAAGATTTTAATCCTGATTTTAAAGCCCAGATGGAGGAGTTCACCGAAGGCAATCTCTTTTTCGAGATCATGCAGCAGGAAGTATGGAATAAATCACAGAACGATACGACCAAATTATTGGAATTATACAACAGCAACCCGGCTAAGTATAACTGGGGTAAGAGTGCTGATGCGGTAGTATTCTTTTGCAATGATGTTGCCACTGCCAAAGCTTTATATGCACAAATAAAAGCCAACCCGGCCAAATGGCGCACCTATGTAAATGCCGTAAATGAAAAAGTGGTGGCCGACTCTGCCCGCTATGAACTGGACCAGATACCCGGCTTTAAAACAGGCGTGAAGGAGAAAAATCTTTCGCCATTATCCACCAATAGCCAGGATAACAGTACAACTTTCAGTTATGTATTTAAAACATACAATACCCCCACTCCCCGCAACTTTAACGAAGCCCGTGGCCTGGTAATAAGCGATTACCAGAACCAGCTGGAAGCGGCCTGGTTAAAGGAGTTAAAAGATATTTACCCGGTGAAGGTGAATGAGGCGGAGTGGGAGAATATTAAATAAATAGTTATTCGCGTTTTATATTATTGAAGAACGCATTGATGGTAACCCGTATTTGGGCAATATATGTTCTTAATTTTAAACTAATTGATTTATCTTCTATTACTGCCTTTAACGTCATTTATATTTATAGTCCCTGCAAAAAAAGTTACAGGGATTCTAACAATTGACAAAACATTTTAGAGCTTCTGTTAAATGTGATACTTAAGAGCGCAGGTTCGAATCAATAGTTCTTCCCTCTTCAGATTCATTATCTCAGCCTATCAAATTGAGTTGAATGCTCAATCACATAACCGTCACATAAAAAAACATTGACTATCAATCAATTACAAATGGGACAGACTTATTTTATCACATGGCCATCACATAAGATTTTCATGTTACCAAACAACTGAAAATATGATTTTAAGCCCAAAATGGAATATAACTTGCATATTTCCTTGACTTATTATCTGGATCGTCCTCTTTGATTACTTTATCATCAATTGCATCACGAATAATTCGTGATGCAATTGAGTAGTTATGATCTTCAATTTTAAACCGCTCTCTTAAGCTTTGATTTGTCATTTTTTCATTAGACACATACTTTAAGCAAGCATGTTGGTAACAAGCTCTTATCTTTTCTTTTTTATCTAAATCATTCAACGTTTTGTAAGAATACATTGTAACCCGTGTTCTGTTTTCTGCTACAATTACATTTATAGGCGGTAATTGGTATAATTCATTATAGAAAATTACCTTATCCAAACCACTTCCTTTTTCTTCACAAAATCCAATTCTACGCATGAGGTCCGCTAACCTTTCGTTACGTGATAAATACGCATCAATGAATCGTTCTGGTGTAACCAATGGAGTACCTGAGTTAGAAAGTTCAATTCTATCAGAAAAAATTTCAATCATTGGAAATCCCTTTTCGGTCAAATCTTGATGGATAAGTGCATTAGCAACCAATTCTCTGATAGCGATCTCAGGATACATCCGAGTTTCTTTCCTTAATGCTTTGCCAATTTCTTCATTTGCAGGTAACTGACTGTTTATCCAATCTACCAAACCTTCAAATCCTAAGGCATATCCCTTTGTTCCAATTTGTTCTCTCTCCGTTTCTACTTTGTTTTTACCTTTATAGACTATTACTCTTACCGATTTTCTTTCTACACTTTCAAAATCCTTAAGCTGTTTTGCAAAAAGTAATGCTCCTAATTTTGTAATGGCGTAGCCATTATTTTTCACAACTAGCCCCTCTTCAATAAATTTATCAATAACACCTTGTTGATTTGATGGATACGGTAGGCTCAATAAGTCAAAATAGGTTTCTGTACTAAGATATCGGGTAATGTCTGATACACCCAAGTTGTCTTTTGCGATTTCCCTTTCAAAAGGAAGGTTATCTTTCTTCCAAATTTTCGATTGCTTTTGAGGAAATTCGTTCAATTTTCTTGTTATACTACTAACTCGTATATACGACTGGTGCAGAAACTCCACAGGTTGATTTTTAGTAGCAGGGATTACATAAATAGAAATATGTCTTGCAATATCGTAATCGAAATCATATACCGTAAAATCAATTCTTGGGTTTAAACGAGTAAGCAACCAATGCTCTAAATCTTCATTTCCTTTTTTAGCTAATTTAGCATTGAATGAGGTGCCTTTAATAATTTGAGTTTTATCCTCAACACCAAAAACCAAATAACCAAATGGCTGATTGTGGATACAAGCTCCGTTGGACAATGCAGAAATACGTTCGCCAATTTCCTCAGCCGAATGAAAATTTAATTTAAACTCTACCCATTCACTTTCATGGGATTGTTTTACCAGCTCGTTTAATAGTTCTATGAGTTGAGATTCATTCATATTGATAATAGAATTTCTCCTTTTTATGTTGGCATAAAGAGTTCATTTCTCTTCAATTCAAGCACAATATACTCATAAATAACTTTGAGAAATGTTGTACAAAATGGAGAAAAAGTTATTTACAACAATATAGAAATAAAGTTATTAAGAGTAACCTATAAACCGTTAATGAATTGAGATTCTGTTTTTCTAAAAATATTTCAAGTATTTAATATTTAAAAAATAACTTTTACCGATTACCGTAAACAAAACAAACCCCGCCAAATTATAGCGGGGTAATAACCTAATAGTATGTAGTATAAAGTATTTAGATAATAGATAAGCTATTAACGGTCACTAGCGTTCTGCTTTAAGCATTCAGCTTTCTGCCCTCCTCCCTACACCTTCATCCTTCCACCTTCCCCTACAACTCCTTCACCACATCCACCACCATATTCGGGCGGCCCAGGGTGTAATAATGTAATACGGGTACGCCATTCGCCTTCAGGTCTTTTGACTGGGCCAGTAACCATTCCACGCCAACTTTTTCTACGTCCGCATCGGTTTTACATTTCAGTATTTCGTTGGACAGCTCGTTGGGTAGGTCTATATGGAAGGTTTTGGGTAATACCGTCAGTTGCTTTTTGGTATAAATAGGTTTCAGGCCGGGGATGATGGGCACGGTAATGCCGTTATCGCGACAGGCTTTTACAAATGCGTAATACTTGGCATTGTCGAAGAACATCTGGGTGATGATATAGTCGGCGCCGGCATCGATCTTGGCCTTGAGGTAGTACATATCGCTGTTCATATTGGGCGCCTCGAAATGTTTTTCGGGATAACCGGCCACACCAATACAGAAGTCGGTTTTCTGGGTGCCTTTCAGGTCATCTTCCAGGTAAATGCCTTTGTTCAGGTCCACCACCTGCCTTAACAGGTCGCTGGCATAATGATGGCCGCCTGGCTCGGGTACAAAGGAGGTTTCGCTTTTGGCCGCATCGCCACGCAGTACCAGTACATTATCAATACCCAGGTAACGCAGGTTAATCAGGGCATCTTCGGTCTCATTGATATCGAAGCCGCCACAGATCAGGTGGGGCACGGTATCTACATTGTATTTATTCATGATAGCGGCACAGATGCTCTCGGTACCGGGACGTTTGCGTATGATCACTTTGGCAAAGCTGCCATCGGGATTCTTTTTAAATACGTGCTCGCTGCGGTGATAGGTAACATTGATAAAGGAGGGGTTAAACTCCATCAGGGGATCTAAATGGTTGTATAATGCATCAATGCCTTTGCCTTTGAGGGGTGGTAATACTTCAAAAGAAATAAGGGTATCCTTGGCATTGTTAATATGGTCGATAACTTTCATGAACTTTAGTTTAAACCCGGCTATTTTTAACCAGCCGCCAAATGTACTATCAAAACAGGGATAATCAAAGAGGGAAGGGACAATTTGCAATTGACAATGGACAATGGACAAGGGACAAATTTTGTAATGGGACTCACCATCGAATGATGAGTTATGAATGAGGAATTATGAATGGGGTCTTTGATTATGCCCAATACCTTACCCCTTCGGCCTTAAACCCTACCTTAAAAGATGAATGAGGAATGATGAGTTATGAATACGGGGGTCTATCCTGTACCAGGCTGCTTCGCCTTTATGCACTGGTATCCAACCTTACATCATTCTCCTTAAACCCTATAACTTAAACCTTATACCCTAAAGGGGCGGCTCAAACATTAAACCTAAAACCTTAAACTGTAAACGCTCTAGGCTTCCGTAACGTATTCCTTACAAAACCTTTTATACAGTATCTCGTACTGGGGAATGATGTTCTTGATGTCGAATAACTGGGCATGGGCGGCTGCGTTATCACGGAAGGTCTGCAGGATGGCGTCATCACTCAATATATGGATGGCCTGGCTGCTCATGGTCTGTACATCGCCTACATCGGCCATAAAGCCGGTTTTGCCATTAATATTGATCTCACCCAGTCCGCCGGCATTGGTAGATACCACGGGCACGCCAGCGGCCATGGCTTCAAGGGCGGCAAGTCCAAAGCTTTCATAATCGGAAGTGAGTAAGAAGAGGTCGGCAATGGCCAGGATATCTTCCATCTGCTCCTGTTTACCCACAAAACGTACATCCTCGCTAACACCCAGGTTACGACTCAGCTCCTCCGCCATCTGGCGCTCGGGACCATCCCCTACAAACAACAGTTTGGCAGGCATCTCACGGCGTACTTCGTTAAAGATCTTTACCACATCCTGTACCCTTTTTACCTTACGGAAGTTGGAAGCGTGTAACAGGATACGTTCACCGTTGGGCGATATTACTTTACGGAAGGCATCAATAGGCTTGCGGCGGAAACGTTCCACATCCACAAAGTTGTAGATCACTTCAATATTCTTTTCTATGGGGAAGTTTTGGTAGGTTTCGTCGCGCAGGTTGTTGGATACGGCCGTTATCACATCACTCTGGTTAATGGAGAAAGCTACTACGGGAGCATAGGTCTTGTCCTTGCCCACCAGGGTGATATCGGTACCGTGTAAAGTGGTGATCACCGGTATATTACGGCCTTCCTGTTCCAAGATCTTCTTGGCCATATAGGCGGCAGAAGCATGGGGGATGGCATAGTGTACGTGCAACAGGTCCAGGTCGTGGTTCTTAATGGTATCCACCATGGCGCTGGCCAGGGCCGTTTCGTAGGGCGGATAATCAAACAAAGGGTACTTGGGAACCTGCACCTCGTGGTAAAATATATTGGGAATAAAACCGCTGAGCCTTACCGGCTGCTGGTAGGTAATAAAGTGTACATGATGCCCCTGTTGTGCCAAAGCCTTGCCTAATTCGGTTGCCAGAACACCGCTACCGCCGAAAGTGGGGTAGCAAACAATACCTATTTTCATTCTTTTAATTTAGTTGTTTTTACGGTTTTGCGGACTTTGGCCGCTACCCCCCGCCGGCCGGTACTTTTCACCCGGTGATAAAAAACGGCTCTAAGTTAACAGTTTTGCAGATGGAAGGTTTACCGCTAAACCAGATAAATTTTGAGTACCGGGTTCATAAGCCGGTCTTTTGTTTAAATAAAGCCCCTGCGCTTGCCCAACCGGAAGGATAAATACCGGGATTATTGAAAAAATTATATTTTCATAGCCTAAACAATGATTATGCGATCAATATACCGTTTTACCCTGCTGACCTTGTTGGCGGTTATCAGTCAAACTGCCCGCAGCCAGAAACTGACCATCCTGCAGGAGGACGAAAGCCGGAAACACCCGAAGTCAGCCGAGTTTGAACTACTGACCGATGCCATTGCCGATTCCTCCGTTACATTTGTGGGCAGTTACCGGTGTAATATGAAAGCCGAGGGTGGCGCCATCAGTAAAATGTATTATAAAATAAGGCAGCAGGCTAAAAAACAAAATGCCAATAGTTTTAAGATAACCGAGATGGTGATCAACGATACGGTAAAAGAATATACCCTGACATTAACCGCTTATTATGCCAGTGACAGCATTTTATATTACCAGGATAAACTGCGGGAGAAAAATGTGGTGTATGTTTTTGCGTCTGATAAATTAAACGGCAAATCGGATCATTCATTCAAACTGAATAATGAGAAGAAGAAAATAAAAGACGGGCAGTTCATTAAACTATATAACAAACCCGGTGAAACCATCAAAATTAATAAGGGTGGCTTTACCGGTATGACCGTAATGATCGATTACGAGGCTGATAAGAATGCCCGGTTTTTAGACCTCGGCGGATTTGCGATGAGCCCTTACACCAATATGAATACTGGCGGTATAGCCTTCAACACCGGTAAGGTTAATTATGTGGAAAGAGGGCTGGGGGCCATTTTAACAACCGTATTAAAGTATAGTGAACCGGAGTAATTTTTAAAGCGAAGGGCGCATTGGTTATGGTAAGAAAAAAGATAAAGCGGAATTTAAGAATATCGAGGTATATTATTTATAAAGAAACCCTGGTGGATTACCGGGAGCATTTCTGGTCTTTCCTGGGTGCGTTCGCCGGCATTGGACTGATCGCTTTTTTACAATCTTTTTATTTAACCCGTGATGAGAATATTTTCCTCATCGGCTCCTTTGGCGCCACCTGTGTATTGATCTATGGTGCTATTCAAAGCCCGCTGGCACAGCCACGTAACCTGGTGGGAGGCCATGTTATCTCGGCCTTTATCGGCGTTACCGTATATAAAATAATGCCCGATATCATCTGGCTTACAGCGCCTATGGCCGTTGCCTTATCCATTGTCTGCATGCAGATCACCAAAACATTACACCCGCCGGGAGGCGCTACAGCATTAATAGCGGTCATCGGCAGCCCCACCATTAAAGCCCTGGGTTATGGTTATGTATGGTCGCCGGTACTTACGGGTGTGCTGATCTTACTGGCCGTTGCCCTGGTATTTAACAATATCACCAAACACCGGAAATACCCCACCAATAGCCGGTTCACCAGGTTTTTTAAAGAAAGGTTTAAGCAATTTGGTAATTAGATAATTGGGTGATTTGGAAATTGGATTGATGTTCCCTGCAGGAAGAACGGCTCACTTATTTGCGCAGAAATATCATACCATCCTTCTCTTTCTTATCTGTGTTCATCTGCGGAAAATATCAGCGAAAATCTGCGGGAAAAGCTATCGGCTGATCCACGCAGATTAAAGACACCGCTGATTGGCGCAGCAAAATACTTTAACCCCCTCTGCACTATTTTTATCCGCGAGAACCTGCGAAGATCTCTCCGAAAATCTCCGGGAAAAACAAAAGGTTGCCCGCTATGAGCAACCTTGTATTATTAAAAACTTTTCTTTTATCGTATGCCGTGCATCAGCTTTTTCAGTATCGGTCCCAGCAACACACAAAGTACCGAAGCGGCAATGGAGATGCCCGTTAATAACCAGAAGAAATAACTGAAGCCACGTTCCTCTGCTACTTTCTCCGACATTTCACCAAACATACCGGCCAGTTTCATACCTATGGCAACAGCCAGGTACCATACGCCAAACATCACGGCAATCATACGGCCCGGCACCAGCTTACTCACGTAGGACAGCGCCACCGGCGATACACAGAGCTCACCCATGGTATGGAAGAGATAAACGAGTATCAGCCAGATAATACTTGCCGATGCTGATTTAGCACCGGGAGCAATATCGCTGGCACCCAGGGCAACAAAAGCGGTACCAATACCCAGGAACAACATACCAATGGCATATTTATAATGCGCCCTTGGATTGTATTTACTGCTCCACCATCTTGAGAATAATGGCGCCAGGGTAATAATGAAAAGAGAGTTGAGGATATTGAACCAGCTGGCCCCGATCTCCGTAGCCGATACTTTTGATTTTACCACAGCCGGTACACCGGTTCCTTCTTTCTTGCTTTGTTTAATATCGTGGTTAATAACCAAACCGGTTTTATCACCAACTTTAAAAGTTTTTTTCTGGTCTTTACTCAACTTTACATTCCGAGTAAGTTGCTCGCCTTTGCCGTTTGTAAAAGCAATATTGGCAAAAGTCATTACCGTACCAAAAGCACCTATTTTTTCCTGCTCTTCAAAACCGGTAATAGTACCGTCAAAATATTCACCTAAAGAATTATTGTCCTTGTCATAGATAGCAAAATCCTTCACCGATTTTTTCTCTTTCTCCAGGTTGGCCGCATCATACAGGGATAATTTTTCATCATCCATGATGTTTACACTCTGGTTATCATTATAAGAATCGGAGGATACAATTTTGGCCGGCGTTGCATTGCCATTTACATTGGTGTACTCCACATTGTACGAGCTTGATTTATATTCGTTGATCACCATCCAGATAGCAATACCCCATATAATGATAAAGCTGCAGGAAAGAATGATATTGGAGAGCGAATACTTTTTAAAGGTTTTACCAAACAGCTTGATCAGTACCCAGGTAATTACCGATAGTGGTACAATGGTAATAAGCGCATTGGCAATTTTAAAGATAGTGCCGGATGTACCTTCCATGATCCGTTGTGTATAGTCACGGGCAAATAAGGTAAGTGAACCCGGGGCCTGTTCAAAGATGGACCAGAAGAACATGGTAATAATGGCAAAGAACAAAATAGCCAGCATACGGTCACGGACAATTTTATCATACTTCACCAAACGAACCGCTAACAAAATAAGGAACAGCACCAGGGCCAGCAGTATCACAAAACTTGAACCACTCATGGAGCCTACTGTAAAGTTAAACAGGTTAGTACTACCCTCTGATATTTTAGAAATAGGGTCGTTCAATATCCAGCCCAGGCCTAATACTACGCAGGCCGCAATTAATACATAATGCAGTGTGGTAAACGGATTTCTTTTACCCTCCGTTTGATCAGCAGCAGCAGCAATAGCGGCAGCAGCATCTTTCTTAGGTGGTTTTAAGCCAACATGTCCGAAAATACCTTGTGCAAACCAGAATTGTAATAGGCCAAACAACATAAAAATACCGGCAACACCAAAGCCCCAGCTCCAGCCGATCTTTTCACCCAGGTAACCGCAAAGCATAATACCAAAAAAGGCACCGGCATTCACACCCATATAAAAAATGGTATAGGCGCCGTCTTTCTTCTCCGGTTTGTATTTATACATTTCCGATACAATGGAGGTCATATTGGGCTTAAAGAAACCGCTACCAAACACCAATAATACCAAACCGGTATAAATGGAAAAAGGTGTTTCCACCGCCATGGCCGCATGGCCCAGGGTCATGAGCAGGGCGCCCACTACCACGGCCCACCGGAAACCTATTATTTTATCGGCAAAATAGCCACCCAACATTGTTGACAGATATACCAGGGCGGTATAGGAACCAAAAATAGCCAAAGCATGTTCTTTAGGCCAGCCCCAGCCATGGTCCATCAGCGAGGCGGTAAAAAACAACACTAATAAGGCACGCATGCCATAGTAAGAAAACCTTTCCCACATTTCGGTAAAAAACAACACAAACAAACCGGCCGGGTGACCAATCACCTGTGTCTGAAAAAATGACTCCGAATCCTTTTTTAATTGTTCTTCTGAAATTGAACTCATGGTAACTTATTTGATAAATAAATTTATTTAACCCCGTGCATCAGCTTTTTAACCAAGGGCGAAAGTAATAAAAGTACAGCACCTGCAATTAATCCTGTATAAAGTAAAAACTCAAACAAATTCATATAAGAGGCTTTGGCCACAGCCAGGCTGGTAGCTTCATCGCCCGAATGATCAATACTGGCAATATTGGCCAGTAAGGCTGCAATATACTCTGATCCTGCAGTTGCCAGGAACCATACCCCCATCATAAAACCGACAATTTTAGAGGGTGATAGTTTGGTTACCGAAGACAAGCCCACCGGCGACAGGCAAAGCTCACCGAATGTATGCAGCATATACATAAATATAATCCAGATAAACGCAACCTTTTCAGAACCCGACACATTACCTCCAATTACCAGGGCGCCAAAACCAAGACCCGCAAATATTAACGACAACCCGAATTTTATTACGGTATTTGGGTTAGCATTCACTTTTGACAGTTTATTCCATATCCAGGCAAATATGGGTGCAAACAACACAATGAAAAGAGCATTGAACAAATTCACCTGGCCCGGTTTTAACTCTATACCAAACACATTCCTGTCCAGCGCTCTCTCCGAGAACAGACTCAGCGAAGTATAAGCCTGTTCAAACAAGGCCCAGAATACTACTGAGAACAGAATGAGTATAGTAAGCGCAATCAATCGGTCCCTTCCAACCTTATCCAACTTAGTAGCTTCCCACCCGATATAAATTAAGGATATTACGCCCGATCCTAACAACAAGCTTCCCACCACACTATGACGCTGTATCATTTGCCATACAATAAAGCTTCCTAAAAAGCCCAACAGGTAGATCAGGTTTTCCCTTGAAATAATGCCGGCGATTTTTTCCTGTAGTATAGCCGGGTTCTTGGGTTCTCCCTTACCCATGAAATGTTTTTTACCAGAGATAAAAACCAGTAAGCCCAGCAACATACCTATGCCTGCCGATCCAAAACCATATGCCCAGCCATATTCTTCACCCAACCACACGCATACAATAGTGGCTAATAAGGAACCCAGGTTAATGCCCATATAAAAAATGGTAAACCCCGACTCTTTCCTCGGGTCTTGCTTTTCGTATAGCTCACCTACTATTGATGATATATTGGCTTTTAAAAAGCCAACTCCCATTACAATTAAAGAAAGAGAAAAATAAAACACCTGTAAGGCCGTGCTATCTCTTTTTACTACGCCATCAACCATTTCGGCAGCATGACCTTCATAGGCCATCCCTAAATGGCCCAACACCAATAATATAGCTCCAAACGTTACTGCCTTTCTAAAGCCCAGGTATTTATCGGCTAAATAACCGCCTAAAACGGGCATAGCATATACTAACGCGGCATAACTGCCAACCAGTAAATTTCCATTTGTATCAGTAAAAAGGTGGTACCGGACTAAATAGTAAATTAACAAACCTTTCATCCCATAGAACGAAAAGCGTTCCCACATCTCGGTAAAAAACAAAACAAAAAGCCCTTTGGGGTGGCCCAGGATCTCTCCTTCGTGTTTGCTCATGCAATTAAGTTTTTAAAAAAATAAAAAGCTGCTTATAAAAATTATGGTCCGTTACTTTTTATGGCGTGTCCCTGCGGGCCGGGCTATCCGCTGCTACTCCGGCACAAAGCCCTGCACCATGCCTCACCGGGGTATACGCTGCTATCCCTCACGCTACGCAACCAAAAGGTAAAACATTCCGGTTGTGTAATACACATCGGGCCGGTATCATTTTGCAGGAGAACTGTTAATTTATTTTTCGCTAACAAAATGGCAATACAGGCAAACCGCTGCCGGGCAATGGCTCCTAATCGTTTTTGCTTGTTGGCAGTAAGGCCTGTTACCCGGGCCAAAAGTCAAAAGCAAGGGCTCAAAATACAGAAAATTGGCCACTAAGAAATAATTAAGTTTCTTTTGTTAAACATTACGATATTCGCCACATTTTAAGGCCAATATTAGTTTAAACCATGAATATTTTACTATTAGGCTCCGGTGGAAGGGAGCATGCCCTTGCCTGGAAACTGTCTCAAAGCCCCAACTGTACCCAGCTCTTCATCGCCCCGGGCAATCCCGGTACGGCGCAATTTGGTAAAAACCTTTCGTTCTCCGTTACCGATTTCGATGCTATCACTACCTTCTGTATCAATGAAAAGATAGATATGGTGATTGTAGGCCCCGAAGAACCCCTGGTAAAAGGTATTTACGATCACCTGCGGGTAAACCCGGAATTAAAACAGCTTTTAATCATCGGCCCTTCGCAATACGGAGCCCAGCTGGAGGGCAGCAAGGCCTTTGCCAAAGCCTTTATGCAGCGTCATAATATTCCTACTGCGGCCTATAAAGAGTTTACCCTGGATAATTACGCAGAAGGCGTACAATATATACAACAACATAATTTACCCATTGTATTAAAGGCCGATGGCCTGGCAGCGGGTAAAGGCGTGGTCATCTGTCAAACCCATATTGAAGCAATGGCGGAGTTTGAACTGATGATCCAGCAGGCCAAATTTGGTGATGCCAGTAAAAAGGTAGTGGTAGAAGAGTTTTTAAGCGGTATTGAACTGAGCGTATTTGCCCTGACCGATGGTGAGCATTATGTATTACTGCCTAATGCAAAAGATTATAAACGCATTGGTGAAGGTGATACCGGCCTCAATACCGGCGGTATGGGCGCTATCAGTCCCGTTCCCCTGGCCACACCCGCCTTTATGCAAAAAGTGGAAGAGCAGATTGTTAAACCCACTATCAAAGGACTGCACAGCGAAAAGATCAACTATACCGGCTTTGTATTTATCGGTTTAATATCGGTAAACGACAACCCGTATGTTATTGAATATAACTGCCGCATGGGTGACCCCGAAACGGAAGTGGTGTTGCCCCGTTTACAGAACGACCTGGTTGACCTGTTAGCCGCCGCGGCCAATAAACAACTGGCCACACAAACTATCAACACCGACCCCCGTGCTGCTGCTACTATTGTTGCCGTAAGTGCCGGTTATCCCGGTAATTTTGAAAAAGGATTTGTTATTTCCGGTCACAATGAAAACTATGGCAAACAATCCATCGTTTTCCAGGCCGGCACTACGGAGAAAGATGGTGAAGTAGTGACCAGTGGCGGACGTGTACTGTGTATTACTTCCTATGCCAATGATATCCAGGAAGCGGTTAACACTTCCCTTGATGTGTTATCCAATATCAACTACGAAGGCATTACCTATCGTACTGATATAGGTTACGAGTTTAAATAAACGGTCATTACCTGCGGGTTGAATCGTCCTAAAATAGGTTGACAGATTTTGAATAAGTCCCGGTTGCTTTAAGT